>CAZMXG010000069.1:0-35054 GCA_964570175.1 uncultured Heliomicrobium sp.
CAAACGCGCGGAACCCCAAATCGCCCGGCGTGAAGTAAAACTTTTCGTAAAACAGCGGATTATCCGGAATGTGCATTTTGCGATACTTGCCAAGCAAGCTTCCGTCGGCCTCAATCACCACCGCCGTATTGTGATACAGCCCTGGCGCGCGGCGTTCAAATAACGATCCGACAACGACGATTCCACGGTCAGCCGCCAATTTGGTTAACGCCTCAGTGCTGGGACCGGGAATCGGTTCGGCCAGTTCAAAATTGGCGTGATCTTCCGTCTGGCAAAAATACCGCGAACGAAACAGCTCTTGCGTCGAAACGATTTGCGCGCCTTGTTTGGCCGCCTCTTCGATTTTGACTAATACCTTTTCCAGGTTTTCGCGCGGATCGGCGCTGCAACTCATTTGAATCAGGGCGATATTTACTTTGTCTTTTGTGCTCATAACACAGCGATTATATCGGCTTCTTGCCGGGCTTCAACTTGGTGGGCTACACTCGGCGGGCCGCTTCGATACGAATTTCCCAACGCTCACAATCTTTTTGTCATGGCTTGAAAGTTGTAATGAAAAATACCGTTCGCCGTCGTTTATCTGTAATTTTTGTACGCACCATCGTTACGCCAATGAAATTTTCGACTCGTCTTTTTCGTCGCGTAGCGACGGTTGATTTTAGCCGTGGGTTTCAACCCACGGTGGACAATGTTTTGGGTATCCCGTCGCGTCAGCGACGGTTGAATTCAGGCGTCACTGACGTGACGCGGCGTGGCTGGCAATCCTTCCCGGCGTTGAAACGCCGGGCTAAAGTCAGTCGCCGCTCTGCGGCGAAGAAACATTCCTTCTATCTTCAAAGTATTCATTACAACACTCTTTGCCTGGTTTTCGTTCTTATCTTTTCGTTGCTGACAACTGCCTGCAGTTCGCCTGAAAAAGAAAAGCTTCAACACGTCACTCGCGGCAAAGAATATCTGGCCAAAAAACAATTTGCCGAAGCTCGTCTGGAATTCCGCAGCGCGCTGAAAATTGACAAAAAACTTGCCGATGCACAGTTCGGGCTGGGCGAGGCCGCCTTGGCGCTTGGTTATGTTCAGGAAGCCGCCGAAGCCTATTACGAAGCAATGCGAATTGACGCTAACAATCTGGATGCGCGCGTTCGCGTGGGCAGTTTGCTGGTGGAATACGAAACCGAAGAAGGCACGAAAGAAGCCGAACGATTGTCCGCTGAAGTCGCGCAGAAAAATCCGAATCATCTGGAAAACCGCGTCCTGATCGCCGACGTTCGCGCGGCGCAAAAACGCTGGCCGGAAGCCGAAGCCGAATTCCAGAAAGCCATTTCGATGGACGCCAATCGGATGGAAACCCATTTGCATCTGGCGCGGTATTACGAACGCCGGGCCAGAAATGACGAAGCCCAATCGCAAACGTTCCATTCAAAAGCCGAAGACGTGTTTCGCCAATTGGTTGAACGTGATCCGAAATCCGTCAGCGCGCGGCTGGCTTTTGGCGATTTTCTGTTTGCCCGTAAGCGTGAAGCCGAAGCCGAGCAGCAGTTGCTGGAAGCGCACAAGGCGGATGCGTCGGACAAACTGGTTCTGGTCGCCTTACGGCGGTATTACGAATCGCAGCAACAGTTCGACAAAGCCGAACAATTTTTGGTCAAACTGGTCGAACTTGACCCGGACAAAATTGCCGGGAGATCGCAGATCATTGATTTGCATGCGCGAACCGGGCGCGTTTACCAAGCCGTCACCGAGTACCAGAAACTGCTGGCGGACGATCCCAAATACTTGCGCGGATATTCGCGGCTGGCGGAATTGCTGCTGGAACTTGGTGATATCAATGGCGCGACGAAACATGTTGAACAAGCGTTGAAACAAAGCCCTCAGGATACGGATGCGCTGTTGATGCGCGGACGGTTGCGTTCATTGAACGGCCAGCATCGCGAAGCCATTGGCGATTTGGATCAGGTGTTGCGGCTGGAACCGGCGATGCCTGCCGCGTTGTATTACGCCGCGGACGCGCATCTGCAAAACAACGATTCGACCCAGGCGCGATTGTTCGTCAACCGGCTGCTTAGTTTTTACCCGCGAAATCCGATGGGCTTGTTGATGCAGGTCAGAATCAACCTGGCCGAAAACAAAGCCGCTGAAGCCGAAAAGACTTCGACACAAATCATTGCAGCCATCGCCGAACTAAAATCGAATCAGACTGCCTTGAAAGCCGCTCGCATTCCCGAAGACACGCTGCCGGATTGGGAAAGCAAAGCCTACGTTTCGCGCGCTGTGGCGCGAATTCAGCTTCGCAACTACATCGAAGCGCAGAGCGATTTGGAACGCGCTGCCCAAATTGACCGGCGCAGCCCCGAACCGCACGTCAATCTGGCAGTTGTCAGCATGTTGCGCGGCGATCTGGCAGGCGCTCAGCGCGCAGCCGAACGAGCTGTTGATCTGGCGCCAAGCAGTTTGTCCGCCGCAACCACGCTGGTGAATGTGTACATTCAGCAAAAGAATTTCCGCACAGCGCACGATCGCCTGACGCAATTGATCAACGATCAGCCGACACGCTTGCAGTTGATGGAGCTAAAAGCGCGCGTGCTGATTGCGCAGGGGGATTCGGCGACCGCCGAAGCGACGCTGCGCGAAATCCTGCAAACCGATCCGAATTACCTGAACGCGTATTTTCTGCTGAGCGATTTTTACCAAAGCTCTCAGCAGCAAACCGAACGCGCCATTGCAGAGCTAACGCGGCTGATCAGTTTGAAACCAACCAATGCACAACAGATTGCGCAAGCACATTTGTTTATCGCGATGCTGGAAGAAGGACGTGGGAATTTCGACCCTGCGGTGACAAATTACGAACAGATGCTGAGTTACGACAAACGCTCCATCGGCGCAGCGATTGCGCTGAACAATCTGGCCTGGATTTACGCCGACAAAGGCAAAGGCAATTTGGACAAGGCCACGGATTACGCGCGCAGCGCGATCACTATCGCCCCCGAAGCCAATTTCTTCGACACGCTTGGATATGCCTATTACAAAAAGCGCCAGTTCGACGTAGCCATCGAACAATTTCGCCGCGCGATTGACCGACGACCGAATAGCGCGAATTACCATTTGCATATGGCGCGCGCGCAACGCGATGGTGGCAATACGCAACAGGCAAAAGCGTCGTATGAACGCGCGCTGCAACTTGGCGGAGCGAACTTCGCCGAAGCCAATCTGGCCAGACAGGAACTGGCAGCATTGCGCAGGTCGTAAGCCATTCCGGTTCATGAAAATCTTGCCAATAGGACAAGAGCGATAACCGCCAACACCAGACCAGTCAACTCCCCCGCCGAAAGCGATTCACGGAATACTGTCACACCAACCAGCGCAAGCAGCACAATAGAAATTACGCTGAACAGAGTGCCGACGGTGGACAGTTTGATGTGGCGAAACACATACACCCATCCGAACGCCGACAAGACTTGCAACAGGATTGCGACAACGAATTGCGGAGACTGAAATGGTCGCGAAGTTCCACTTGCCTGTTTGAACAAACAATCGGCAAGCACGCACATAGCGCTGAGAAAAACCGTGACCAGTAATGGAATAGACGAGTAAGCCAAAAATTTGTGACCCTCCCTGCGCGAACACCAAACGGACAACGGGCAATTGATTTCTGTGCTGCCCTGCTTTTTCTCCTGCGCGCTTATGCCTCTGCTTATTTGACCCTCTTCTGGAACAGTCGCATTTTAACGTTTTGATAATAGTCGGGCAGTTGAGCGTTTTCCCCAAAGTATTTATCGCATACAGGCTGAAACCCTAAGCTTTGGTAAAAGCGGCATAGGTCCGTGTTATTGGCCCAGCAATCGAACCTGACCCATTGCTTCTCCAATTTGACGGCCTGCCCTTCGCTCCAGGCCAATAGCCCTGCCCCAATGCCGCGTCCACCTTCCCTTGGCAATGACGCCAGTCGGTGAAGATAGAGCGCGGGGGTTGTATCGTCGCCCCAGATCAGGCCATCCGTGTCGTAAAGACTGACGGTACCCACCAGTTTTTCATTTTGCTGCGCCACGTAAACCGAACCGCTGTTAATTTCTTGCGCAAGAAATGCTTGCGTAAAATAAGAAAATGTCGGCGCGCCCAGCTGCTTTTGCCGGGCGATGGCTTCCGAAAACAACACTTGCAGTTGGTCAACGTCTTCGACTTTCGCCGGTCGTACTACAGCTCCGCAAACCTCTTCCTCACCCAAATCGCGCATAAAATTCGCTCCTCCCCAAGGACGGTAATCCCACGTGATTTCTTCACCCGGTTGAATATCCCTGATGGCGTAAGAGGCGGCGTACGTCCAATGCTCCTCATCCTGGGTATTCGGATCGCTCGAATGATTGGTGAACCGATCGTCATCGCTGGATAAAACATAGAGTTGTTTCGATGGGTCGTAATAGGCGTACCAGAGCACCTGATCTTGAGTCGCCGTGGACAAAGACAAGAGTTTTTCCGTTGTGAAGACAAGATCGAAACCCGGTTCGAATCCCCACACCCTTGTTCCGCGCGAAATGAATTCCTGCGCAATTAGACCGATGCCGTGAATTTTGCTGATGCCCGCCCTGGCTCTGACCAACAACATGAACAATGGCTCCATGTAACAAAGCGCCGTTCCCGCCAACGCTTTTCGTCGTTTAATCCTTTTTCCGCTCGTCGCCTAGTTCTTTCGTTGCCGCCACCAGGCAGATGCTGTCGAATCCTTCCTCCACCCACTCCGCGATTGGCACGACGCGGACCACCAGGTCTTTTATCGAAAAGCCGAGTTGAGGAAGCACGCGAACAAAATCATTCTCGTCCACGCACGCGATTGAAAACGTTCGGCCCAGCACCTTGTACTGATGGCCACGATGTATTGCAGCTAACATCATCTTCCCGCCGGGCGTCACCAGCGCGGACAGATGATTCAAAAATGTTTCCCACTCCCGGCGATCAGCGGATACGGCTTCAAGGCAAAAGAAGCTTGCGACAAGGTCATACTGCTCCGCCTCGCTCAGCGGATGAGGTTGCCGAATATCCGCCACTCGCAACGCGGTGACCTTCTGCCGCAATTCAGATTTTCGGGCAGCGATTTGCGCCGGGGTCGGCTCCTGGCCACGCTCCAATTCCAGAACGCCCCGAAAATAAACGTCCCAGTTGTGCGCTCCCGGTTCGTCTTCCAACCAGCGGCGCACTTCGCGCAAGTTCGCGGGCAGGTAATCAGCCAGGTGCAGTTCCTCTACGCAGGGAGCAATCGCCATTGACGTATACAGTGCAGGGCCGCAACCGAAATCAATCGCGCGACGATACTTCGTCTCACTGTTCGACAACTGTTCGATCAAAAACCGCAGCAGCGCCTGCGATTCATCGGGAAGGTAGGCCGTCGAATAGTATTGCCGCAGATATTCCTGCGGGTTCCACTCCGACAAGTAAGGGTCCAATGGTCGTTTCGATTCAGACATCGTCAAACTCCTTCAGGTACGAGTGACGACGGTGAACACGACCGATTCTGCCCGCCAGAATTCCAGGCTGAACCGTTTGGCTGATTCGGTGTCGAACAATTTGCAGGAAAACACGTTGACATAAACCGCGCTGAGCAACGGCAACGGGTGACAGACAATGTTGCTTGTTTCGATGAACTGGATGGCGGACACGCCGTGCAGGTGAGGAATGTTGCTGTGGTCTTCCCAAAACAACGGGTCGCCATGCCGATTCATGCCGATCAGATTGCAAAGCTGAATGAAGTACTCTTCCAGCTTTTTCTGCGATAGATCGCTTAAATCGCATCCTTTCAGGTCCAACAATAATTCCATTCCATAAGGGTTCATGGAAAATCGCTCCTTGCGAAAAACAGGCCGTTATTCCGGCCCTAAACCTTCCCTGCCGCAAACGACTGGGGAGTTGAAAAAATGGAAGTTCCAAACAGACTCTGAGTAAAATTCGGCCTGCGGAGACTTTGCTCAAAACAAAATCATGCTTACTTATCGAAGCAAGCTTTTGCTCTGCCCATAAAGCGAAAAAGGGAGAAGAAACCGGCCATCGGCTGAAGATTTTTTTGGAAAAAAAATCGGAGGGTTATTTTTCTGTCCGGGAAAGAACATCCTGTTCCGTCGCTGCCCGCCAGAAACGGGTTTCGTTCGTACTGGCAGACACCAGCGTGCCACCGTCGGGTGTAAAGAAGACTTGCTGGATATTGCCCGTGTGACCGCGAAAGGCGGTTAATTCGACTCCCGTTTGTGGATCCCACAACCGTACAGTCTGATCGTCTCCGCCTGAAGCCAGCCGCCTTCCATCCGGAGAAAAAGCGACCGTGTTGACAGAGTTCCCATGACCATAAAGCGTGCGTAATTCGCGCCCTGTGGCGGCATCCCAAAGCTTGACGGTGAAATCCACGCTGGCGCTGGCCAGCATCTTGCCATCCGGGGAAAACCAAACTTCATGCACAGGGCCACGGTGCCCGCGCAAGATGAATTGTTCCCGTCCGGTTGCAACATCCCAAACGTGAACCGTATTTCCCCAATCGCCCGCTGCCAGGCGCCGACCATCGGGGGAAAAAACGATTCCCATTGCCTCTTCGCTGATCCCGGTCAATTTCGCCAATTCCTGTTGGGTCACGGCGTCTAGCAATCTAATGGTCTTATCGGGGGCGGAGACGGCCATGAGCTTTCCATCGGGAGAAAACGCTGATCCGGCATAGGATCCTTGAGACTCTGGCAATTCGATCACCAGCCTTCCACTCCGCACTTCGCACATGTACTTGCCAAACATCACCAGCCTGCCGTCCGGGGAAAACGCCACGTTGCTCATCAGCGTGTCTCGGTGATAAGGAAAAGGATAAGCAACCAAGGTCTGGCCGGTTTGCAGATCAATCAATCTCGGTTCACTACCTGTTTCCGATACCGCGAAAATTGACTTTCCGTCAGGAGACACCGCCAGCGCCTGCGTCGCTTCCAATACTTGCGCGGGTTCTGCCAACAGCCGTTGCACGTCCCAAACCTTCGTGCGAAGCGCACGCGCGCAAACAGCGGCCAGATATTTGCCATCAGGCGAAAAGACCGGGTAAAAAACTGCGCTCTCGTTTTTCACCACAGCCAACTGCGCGCCCGTTTGCGTGTCCCAAAACCGCAGCGTGCCGTCGTTGCTGCCGGAAACCAAAAGCCTGTCATCGGCGGAAAGCGCCGGTTTTTCGATCAAATCCTGATGGCCGGAGAAAACATGCAGGAGTTTGCCGGTGTTGAGATCCCAAGCGCGCAACCGGTAATCCAGCGTGGGCAGATAAAGGCGCTGCCCGTCATGCGACAGCAGCAGTCCCAATGAATATGACGTGTTCATTGCATTTGGGTCATCGCTTTGCGGGTCGAGCCGGGCAATCACTCTGCGCGCAAATACGTCCCAGAGCTGCCAATACCGCTGTGCTCGCGACAGACAAAGAAGTCTGCCGTCCGGCGCATAAAGGGCAGCGTCGCTTCGCTCAAACGTTCGGTCTGCCGGCAGCGTGATGTTCTGTATCCACTGCCCGGTTACTGTGTCGAAGAGTTTGAAAACCTGCGGCGACCAATACACAGCCAGTTGTTTGCCATCCGGCGAAAGCGTAGGCCACGCCCTATGCCCAACAGAGCTGTGCGCTTCCATAATGACGCGGCGGCTGGCGAAATCCCTGATCCTGACATGGCCGTGAAAACTATTCGTGACCAGCCGACGCCCATCCGGGGTAAACAGCAGCGTGAACACTCCTTCCGGCTGGTCGGTGTCGTACATTTCCAGATGCCGGCCTGACTGCGCATCCCACATTTCAATGCGCCCGTCGCGCGCGCCGGTCAGGATTGTTTTGCCGTCCGGGGTGAAGCGCGCTGCGGGAACCCAATTCCATTCCGACAACGTAAATTGTTCCGTGCGCAGCAATTTCCAGAGCGCGAACCATTCAAAACCACGCCAGGCATCACTGCCGGTTCCTGGCCGGTGCGCTTCAAGCAGATCATTCAGTCGAATGAGGTTGCCGTCCGCCCAATCCTGCCCCGCCTGGCGCATCCCCGCAGCGTAAAGCTGGCGGCGCTGTTCGCGTTCCCGCAAACGCGAGGCTCGCAACTGCCACAGTGTCACGCCCACGCCAAGAACCATCAGCAATAACAACGCAGTCACCAACGTGACCAGAACCTTATTGCGCCGGACATACTTTTCGGTTCGGTAATGCCACGTCGCGGGACGTGCCGTGACAGGTCGGCCAGTCAGGTGGTTTTGCAGGTCCTTGCTCAACTGCTCGACAGTCTGGTAACGCAAGCGAACGTCTTTCTGTAGCGCTTTGAGAACAATGTTATCCAAATCGCCCCGCAACAGTCGCCGCAGTTTTTCCGGCGTGAGATTGCCGATATGGGTTGGCAAAACGGCCAGCCGCGCGATTTTTTCACTGGGCTTGTCCGGCTCTTCTTCGCAAATTACGCGAACGATTTCATGCAGTGGGCGCTGTCGAAGTTGGTGTGGAGGAGCGCCGGTCAGCAGTTCGTAAAGCAGCAAACCAAGATTGTAAATGTCGCTGGCGGTTGTAATGATTTTCTGGCTGACCTGTTCCGGACTGGCATATTCCGGCGTCATCAGCCGTAATCCGGTGCGGGTAATCAATGGCGCGTCGCTGCGCTGTTCGGGCGCGAGCACTTTGGCGATGCCGAAATCCAGCAGTTTCACGATTCCGTCACTTGTCACCAGAATGTTGGAAGGTTTCAGGTCGCGGTGAACGATCAGGTTTTGGTGCGCGTATCCGACGGCGGAACAAACTGCGCTGAACAATTTCAGGCGTTCGGTAATGCCAAGATTTTGCGTGTCGCAGTAGCTGGTGATTGTCTGACCGTCCACATATTCCATCACCACATACGGCCAGCCTTCATCGGTCGTGCCGCCATCCAGCAATCGAGCGATGTTCGCATGGTCGAGCGCGGCAAGGATGTGGCGCTCCTGATGAAAACGACTGATGACGCTTTCGCGTTGCAATCCGGGCCAGACCAATTTGATGGCGACTTCCCTCCGGTACACATCATCAGCGCGCACAGCCAGATAGACGACGCCCATGCCTCCGCTGCCCAGTTCGCGTAACAGCGTGTATGGGCCGATTTGCCGTCCGATCAGGCTGGCATTTTGGGGAGCCCTGTCTGACAGCGCGGGCTGTTCCAGAAAATTGCCCGCTTCTTCATGCCGCAGCAACAATCGCTCGATTTCTGTTCGTAACCATTCATCGCCGCCGCAGGCCGCAGCCAAATGCTGCTGCCGCGCCGAACCGTGCAGTTCCGACGCGGCGTCGAAAATTTCAATCAGTTGCTCCAATCGTTCGTCAGACATGACAGAAACGGTTTTCTCGTAGAAATCGTGGACGGCTCATCCCCAGTCGTCCAGCAAAACTCCGACAACTTTATTAAATCGGTTCTCGACCTGCTCATTAAGCGAAATTGCCACCCCAAACAGGCCACCCCGGTAAAAACAAAATTTCCAGGCGTCTCTTGCCGGAGTCGCGCGGCATTGTGGTATCTTCGCCGCGAATTATCACATCAACCGATTTTTCGGATTTTCCAAGCAAAAGTTTTATGTCAGATTCTCCGCCAAGTCAGTTTTCGCGTTTGAACGCCGACGCGCGCCTGGGCAGCGAAGAGGCACGGGATGAGTTAATCCAGCTTGTATATCAAGACTTGCGCCGGTTGGCGCAGAGCTACCTAAACCGGGAACGCTCCGATCTATCGTTGCAGGCCACGGCGCTGGTGCATGAAACGTATGTGCGATTGTTCGGTCAGGGCCAGGTGGACTGGAAAGACCGCTCGCATTTTTTGATGATCGCTGCACGGCAAATGCGACGTATTCTCATTGACCATGCGCGTGCCGCCGCGACCGCCAAACGTGACCGGCGCGACCGCAGCGTGGCGGTTGAAGAAGCGACAATGCTATCCGCGATGAGCAATCCGGAACTGGTTGCGCTGGACGACGCCTTACAAAGTTTGGAAAAACTCCGCCCCAGAGCAGGCCAAGTTGTGGAGCTACGCTTTTTCGGAGGCCAGACCGAAGACGAAATTGCGCAGGTGCTGGATATTTCCGCCACGACAGTCAAACGTGAATGGAAGTGGGCCAGGGCCTGGTTATACGATCAATTGCAAAATCGTCCGTAATCAACAAACTTGCGTCCCCCCGACGATCAGTTTGACCAGGCTTTCCGAATCCTGACGGTGCGTTCCAGTTCATCCATCACTTCTGTAACTTTCAATTCCAAATCGCGATCCAGCGGGTTCGTTCGCAAAAATTCGCGGACTTGGCCAAGCGCCGCTTTGTCGTTTTGCCCGCCAATAAACGCGTTCAGCCAGGCCAGCACGAAGAAAATCTTCCGCTCGCGTTTGACCTGCGGCAACGCGGCAAGCGCCGGTTTCAGGTATGGCAGCGTCAATGCGGATTGATTTGGAGAGTTAAAACCGCCAAGACTGCCTTCGATCCAGTCTTCAGCAACGGCTTTGTTTTTGGTGTAATCGTCGAAATAGCGTTGTTTGGTTTCGGCGTCGGCGCGGGCGGCTTCGACAATGTACGCCTGTTTGCGTCCGTCGTCGGTGGCGTCGCGTTTGCGTTCAGCGCCGAGCAGCATGGAGGCTTCCGCATCATTGTTCGCCAGCAGCACGCGAATGATTTGCCAGCGGTCCAGTGGCTTGATGTCTACGCTAGGAATTGTCAGCTTGCTGGAAAGAATATCTTTCAGATGTTGCCGGGCGTTGGTGGTTGTCGCCACGCTGCGAAATGCGCGGAAGTAGGTGATCCGCAAACCCAGTTCGGCGGATTTTGTCATTCGATCAAAGCACAACGTTTCAAGCTGCGGCGCAATGGAGGTTTGCTGTTGCGGCGACAGGTAGCGTTGAAATGCAGTTCCGGCTCGGCCTAGCAAGGTCTGGGTCAGTTCCTCGTCATTTTCCGCTGGCAAGGTTTTCAACACCAGTGCGATGTAATCGTTTGGATTGAGTTCAGCTTCGCGCACCGAATCCCACAAAGCGCCCCAGAGCATGGTTTTCAGCAAGACATCTTCGACCTTACCGATGCGTTCCATCACGGCTTGGCGGCTGCGCGCGTCCAGCATGAAGCGTCCGTACCCATAATCGCCGGAGTTGGCAAAGACGTACGCCGGGCATTTTTTGCCTGCAGCTTCGGCAATCGTGGTTCGAGCGGTGTCAAAACTGGCGGGAATTTTCAGCGGCGCTTCGCCATCGTACGCCAGCAGCAATTCAGTTTTGATTGGCCAGACGCCGCCTTCGTTCAGCACATCGCGTTGCGTCAGTTCCAGCTTGGCGATCTTTCCGGCATTGCAACTCATCGCCACGTCAATTTGCGGCATGCCTCGGCGCTTGATCCAGGCGTCCGCCCAATCCATCAACCTCTGCCCCGAGGCGCGTTCGCAGGCTCCGATCAAATCGCTCCATTCGGCGTTGGCGTAGGCGTGTTCTTTCAAAAACAGACGAACGCCGTCGCGAAATTTGTCTTCGCCGATAACGAAGGAAAGCGCGTGCAACAGGCTCGGCGCTTTTTGGTAAACAATCGCTCCATAAGCCGATTTGGCGTCTTTCAGATTGCGAACTTCCTGGTAAATCGGCGTCGTGCCTTTGGTGGAATCAATTCCGTACGCGACGGGTTTATGCGACTGGTAAAAGCGCCGCCACATTTGCGCCGGGTCGTAAATTGCTGCCATCGCGTGATAAGCCATCAGATTGGCGAAGCCTTCTTTCAGCCATAAATCATCGAACCAGCGCATCGTCACCAGATCGCCAAACCATTGGTGCGCCAGTTCGTGCAGCACCAGCGAAGCGCGGCTGTACTTGTCGCTTTGCGTCGGCGTGGTGCGAAACAGGATCGAATCCTCACGCAAAAACGTCGCGCCAGCGTGTTCCATTCCGCCGTAAGCAAAGCCGGGCAGCAAGACTTGATCGTATTTTGTGAATGGAAACTTGTGGCCGAAGAACGATTCGAAGTGCTTCACGCCTTCAAGGGTCAGCTTCTCAACTTCGGGCCATTCTTCTTCGGCGCGTTTGAGCTTCGATTGGCGAACGAAAATACGCAGCGGCGCAGGCGATTTGCTTCCGACAATTTGCCTGAACGGCCCGGCGGCAAAGGCGAATAAATACGTGCTGATCGGTTTGGTTTCGGCAAATTGCGTTTGGCGGTTGCCATTGGCCGATTCAGTTTTGGCAATGTCGGAATTGGCAATGATCGTCCAACCTTCAGGCGCGGCGACGGCAAAGGTAAATCGCGCTTTCAAATCCGGCTGATCAAAACAAGGAAACGCCAGGCTGGCATCCATCGGCACAAAGAGCGTGTAAATATATTCGCTGCTGTCGTCCTGATCTTTGTACCGAATGACGGGTCGGCCTGCGGTGGCGACGCCAGATTCAAAATTAAGCTTGATTGCGTTTTCGCCAACGGCAAAAAGCTCGGCGGGCAAAATGATGTGGCCGTTTTTCTGGCTGAAGCCGGTTGCCGCTTTGCCGTTGACCGTGACGTTGCTGATCGCGCCTTCAATGATTTTCCCAGCTAAATCCAGATCGCGAAAATCCACAACAACTGGAGCCGCAGTATCAGCGAGCTTGAGCGTGATTTCTTCGCTGCCTGCAAAGCGCGGCGCGCCGGGTTTCAATTCAATCGAAAGCTGATAGCGCACATCGGAAATTTGCGCAGCGCGGTGGCGAGCGAGTTCGCGCGACACGCCTTCGGCAGTCAAAACGTCGTTGGTTTGAGCGTTGGTCATCATGGGTAAAAATTGAATCGCCGCCAGCAGCAGCCAGAGTTTGGAGAGTTTGAAGTTCGGCATCATTGAACAAATCTCTGCAATGAAGAAGATTGAAAGTTTCATGCTCGTTTCACTGTCGAATGGTTATCGGCAAATCGCGTTCGGTCACGTTGCCGAAAAAATCCGCCGCACTGACGCGCAAGGTGTAATCGCCCGGCAAGATTTTTGCCAAATCCAGGAATGCTTCGCGGGCTTCTCCGTTGTGCAAACTGTTTGTGGCGATGTAATTGAATACGGTTGAGCCTTCATAACCCGACTGGCTGCCCGCAGCGTACACCAACACAACATTTCGCCAATCCCAAGGCAAACGATCGAACTCGATGTTGCGCCGTGTTCGGTCGAAATCGGGCATAGGCGTTCCCGATGCGTTCAGCACTTGGTACCCGATTCGATACAGGCCCAGCCGACGATGTTTCGCGTTGCCGTTCGTTTGGTCGTAGGCGCGAACAAAAATTTTCAGCCGGTCGCGCTGCGACAAATTCACCGCAGGGTTCTGTTTCGCCGTGGAATCAAATAATGTTTGGTTCTGTTCGTTGGCGATGACCACGGCTTCGATGATGGGCGCAACCGTATCCGCCAATCCCGGCAAGCGCAACACGGAAAGCGCGTTGAATTCATTGCCCCATTGCCCGGCAATCAAATGCACGTGATTCAGCCGATTTAGTGAACCGATTGCGTCTCCGGCGTTGAACACCGTACCGCGCCGAACGCGAACGCCTGTGACCTGGCCTTCCGGGTTTCGAGTGAACGTCACGGATCCGGTGGCCAAACCTGGCAGCAACTGATCGTCTTTGTCACGGCCAATCCTGACGTGAATGTAGCCAAACAGTGGCAACCGGATTCGTTCGCGTATGGTTCCCACGCTTTCTACCGCCAGCGGCAACGTCACAGGTTCAGTAAAAATCGCGCGCGCCAGTTCGCCATATCCTCCAGGCACGTCCAAGCCGTTGTGAAACCAGGCTTCGCTTTCCGGCTCAGCCGAAATTTGGCCGCGAACTTCACCAAAGGTTCCGGCGATTTCCCTGGGCGCTTCGGGCGGATCAAACGGCCAGCGAGGTGGAACAAGTTGTCGCAGCCGGTCGGCAGACATCGCGATGGCGTCCGGGTCGAATTGAATTCCCAGCCTGGATTCAGCGGGGATCAACGCGCGAATCATGCTGGAACCGCTTTCGGCAAAGGCGAGTTCTCCATCTGGCAAAACCGCCAAGCCGATGGGACGGTTTAGCGGCAACTTGGGCAATTCGGTTTTGACCGACGGAGCATCCGGATTCAGCGAAACCAGACGAATGGAACCGCCCGCATCCGCAACGAAAAACGAGAATTTGTCGCGCACCGTAATGGCAATCGGTTCGCGGAAAGACGCGCTGGCTGGCGTGCCGTCGGCCTCTCCAAATTCATTATTTCCGGCAACGGTTGTCACCTGTCCGTTTGGCGCAATTTGGCGAATGCGGCGGTTGCCCGTGTCTGCAACCAGCAACGCAGCATTGGGAGCGATGGCGATTCCACACGGAGTATCAAACCGTGCCGCCGTAGCAAAATCATCCGCAAAGCCCGGTTCTTTCCCACCGGCCAATGTGCGAACCTGGCCTTCGCGGGTGATGACTCGAATGCGGTCGTTGTAGGTATCGGCGACAAAAATCGTCCCGTCTTCATCAACCGCGACGCCGACCGGCGCGTTAAACCGGGCTTCAGCAACTGTTCCGTCTGCATCACCGCTAACGCCAGTCTGACCAGCGACCACGGTGATGGATTTTGTCTTAGGATCAATTCGGACAATTGTGTGCGCTCCGGTATTGGCAACAATCAGATTGCCGTCCGGATCAAGGGCGATGGCCGAAGGCGTTTCCAGATTTTCGGCGACAACGGAAACTTGCAGCGGCAAATTGTTTTCGTAACTTCCCGCCGCCAGCCGAAATACGCGACCGGTGATGCTTTCGGTGAAGTAAATATTGCCGTCTTCATCCGCCGCTACCCCGAACGGTTCGTAATATTTCTGGGCTGGCGATTCGACGTACCCAAGCGTGGCGATCCGGGCGAATACCGGCGGCGGTTGCATCCAGCGCCAGACAAACCACGCCAGCACGATCAGCGCAATAGTTGCAGCGGCGAGCAGAGATTTCAGAGTGGTAGTTGAAAATTGCCAGCGGCGTTCGTTTCGATTCACGGAGTGCAGTTTAGCCGAGGATTTTGCGAATCAGAAATTCCTGGCTGACAACGTTGGCCGTTACGCTCGCACCTGCGGACGGGACGTCTGCGCTCCCAGCGAGCGACGTTGCTTGCGCTTTCGCGTCGCTCTACACTGTGGAGCGTGCAAATCATCAATCGAGGTAACTTGTCAGCGGACGCGCTGAGCGAACTGGAACGCGCACTGCCGGAATTCGGCACGCTGCAAGAATTTGTTGCGTGGGGCAGTCACCAACAACCTCCTGCGTTGTTGCTGGACACCACGCCATTGGACGAATACACGCACGAAGTGATTTCCGTTTGGCAAAGCAAGTTTTTGATTTTCAGTTCGACCTGACACGGCACAATCACGGCGGTCGCCGTGTGGAATCACCGGCCAACTGCTGATGAATTGCTGTCGGTCAGAATCGCCGAAGGTTGGCAGCCGACGGTGTCGCCCTTGCGCGATGGAAACCAGGTGCTTGGCCACGCGGTGTGTTTACTTCACTGAGCAGAAATTATGGCCAGAGGCTGGGAAAGCAAATCCGTCGAAGATCAACTGGAAGAACGCGAACGCGCAAAACGCGAAACCGCCGTTCCAGTTTCGACCGAAGCGCCTGAACATCGAAATCGGCGCGAAGCGTTGCAGCTTGCGCGCAGCCGATTGGTTGAGCAGATCAAAACCGCGCGTTCCGATGCGCACCGTAAAATGCTGGAAACATCCCTGGCAGCGATAGAAACTGAACTCGATACGTTGTGACCAGACAACGAACAGCTAAACCTGTCACCTGCGACCTCGTTTATGAACGAAACTCAAAAAATCGAACCCGCTCCCCCGACGACAGCTCACCGGTTGGGCCAAACCACGCCTTTTTCCGACACGCCAGAACCCCAAAAAACCGGTCGAGGCATAGGCTTTTATGTGCGCGGCAGTTGGCTGTTTTTCAAAAAGATGTGGCCGACGATTTATGAACTGACTTCGACGGAAACGTATGTCAACGCATCGGCCATCGCGTTCAACATTATGTTGTCGTTCTTTTCCTTCATGGTCTTGATCGGTAGCTTTCTGATTCACATTGCCGGTTCACAGCGCGCATACGAAACGCTGTTCCGGCTGATGCGGTCGTTGATGCCCAAAGAATCCGGCATGTTGTTGACCAGTCTGGATCAGGTTACACGCGGACCAGCCGGAAAAGCGACCCTGCTTTCGTTTGGGCTGATGATTTTTTCGGCATCGGGAGTGTTCCAGCCGCTGGAAGCCGCGCTGAATCGTGCCTGGAAATTCCCCGAACGCAATTTCGTCAAACAGTATCTGGTGTACATGCTGATGGTACTGATTTGTTCGGCGATCATTCTGTGCCCGGTCGCGCTGGGCAGCGTTTACGATTACATTTTGGTCGGCATTTTCGGCCAATCGCCTGTGCGCGACTGGTTTTTCAAAATCGTAGGGCCAATTATGTCGCTACCCTTTTTGGCGCTGTTGTTTTTCGTCATTTATTACTTCATCCCGAATGGCAAGGTGAAACTCAATCAAGTCGTTTTCACTTCCGTGGCGATTGCGGTGTTGTGGCTGCTGGTGACTTTTATTTTCTGGCTGGCGCTGCCGTTGTTTGATTTCAGCAGCAGTTACAATCAATTATCTTCGCTGATGGCGTTGGTGACCTGGGTCTTTATTTCTTCTTTCATTTTGATTATGGGAGCGGATTTGTCCGCGAGGCAGATCATTCCCCAATCCTGGACGGGCTGGATGCCGTTGAAAGCGACCAAGAAGCTGGAGGAAACGCAAGTTTCGACTTCACAGGCTTCGCAAGTTCGATAAGGCCGAGCGTTCAACTCGGCGAACCCGCTACGTTTACCCCTTTTACGCAGCAAAAGTTGGAGGTAGTCATGAAACGTCTGAAATTCGCACGCCTGTTGGCTGCGCTGCTGCTCGTAGCCGGTGTGACCGCTGCAATCAATCTGCCCGCCGCTGCGCAATCCGGGCGCAAACCCAAGCCTGAATCTGCCACGCCCAAACACAAAACTGTTGATCCGGACGCCGATGACAATCCGGACAAATCCAATAAAGCACTGGCAGACAACACACCCGTATCGGTTGGCGAAGACGGCACGCTGAAAATGGATACGACGATGGTGACGATTCCGGTGACCGTGCTGGACCATAACGGGAATTTCGTTCCTACGTTGAAGCGCAAGGATTTCGAGCTTTACGAAGACGAGATCAAACAGGAAATCGAACACCTGCGCCCTGTCGAAGAGCCGTTTCACGTCGTGCTGTTGCTGGACACATCCGAAAGCACTGCGTTCCGGCACGAAGACATCCAGGCCGCTGCTTACGAATTTGTGCAGCAATTGCGCAAAGACGACAAAGTAATGATTGCTTCGTTCGACAGCCAGATCGAAGTCTGGTGCGATTTCACCAGTTCGCACGAAACGCTCCGCAACGCAATATATCGCGTCAACCGGGGCGGCAACACGCGGCTTTACGACGCATTGGATTTGATCATCAATGACGAACTGAGCAAGGTTCAGGGCCGCAAGGCAATCGTGCTGTTTAGCGACGGCGTTGATACCACCAGCCGGTACACAGCCCGGCGCGCGCTGCAATTGATCGAAGAAGCTGATGCATTGGTGTATTCGGTTTACTACGACACCGGCTACGACGGCCAAAACGGACCAATGAGCGGTCCCGGCGGAACGCCCCCTATCGGTGTGCCAGGCAGAACGCCGCCGATTAGCAGACCAGGCAGTCGCTGGCCTTTCCCAATGTATCAACTGCCGGGACAAAATCGCCGGGGTGGCAGACTTCCCTCCGCCGAAACCGCTCGCGGCAAACAGTTTATGGAAGACGTTGCCAATCGCAGCGGCGGGCGGTTTTACCAAGCCTATTCGCTGAGCAACCTGAGCAACGCGTTCGCTCAAATTGCCGAAGAACTTCGCAAACAATACGCCCTGAGTTATTACCCCACCAATGCGGCACAAGACGGTTCGTACCGCCGCGTCAAAGTTCGTATCAGTCCCACCAGCCAGCATCAGGGAGTGATTGTGCGCTCACGCGACGGTTACCGCGCCGCTTCGAAAAACAAACAGCAAGACGCCGAAACCAAAAAAGGCAATCGCCCCGTGTTGAAGCGGAAAACCCAAGCCGATTCAAATTGAACATAGCCTGAATCCAAAACCAGGAGGCACCCCTAAAATGCGTAGAACGCCCTTTCTTCTCGCTGTTTTCTGGCTGCTAACGCCGCTCGCTACGGCGCAGGAACCGGCGGCTCAGCCGTTCAACTTTTCGGCGAATCAATCCGTGTATGTCATTGCCGTCAAATCCGCTGTTCCGCGCGACGCGAACGTCTGGATGCAACTTCATCGAAAAATGACTCAGTTTCCTCCCGGATTTGGCCAGCCCAACGCTTCTTCGCAAACGGATTCGTCCGGACGCGCCACGCTGGAAAGATCGCCGACGGAACGAACCACGCTGGAACGCGAAACACCCATTCGCCGAGTGCTTCCACCACCTGAACCCCAACTCAAAAAACTGATCCAAGACGAATTTCTGAAACAGAAGAAATTCAAGTTGGCAGATTCGCCGGAAAATGCTGACTTCATCTTTTTCGCCCATGGCGAATACATCTTTTCTTTCATTTCTCCGAACGGTAACGGACGCGGTGGCGGGGGCGTGATTGGAGCAGCCGCCCAAGACGACGCCAACACAGAGCTAAACACTTTGGCGAGGTTGAATCTGGCTGCGATTCCGGCGTCAGAATATCGCCAATGGAACAGTGACGTGGCGAGCCTGTTTGAAAAAGCCAAATGGCGCGAAGTTGCCTTGGGAGAATTTCGCCGTGATCAAACAATCAAGTTCGAAGAGCCGCCCACAAAAAAGCTGGTCCAACAATTCCATAAACAAGCGTTGAAGAAGTAGTTTCCGTCGTTATCACCACGGAGGAACTCATGAGAAATCGCAGGCAGTTGCTATTCCTGGCGTCTATTCTTTTCGTCGGTATGGTTGGCCAAACGTACAGCCAGACGCCGCCGCCCAACACGGAAAAGCCGAAACCAAAATTGAAGATGCCCGATGAAGACCCAACGGCGGCGACGCAAAAACCGAAAAAGACAGACGAAGATTTTACGCTCAAATTAGAGACGGCTTTGGTGAACGTTCCCGTGTTGGTGCTGGATCGCAATGGCAAATATTTGCCCAACCTGAAGCGCGAGGATTTTGAAATTTATGAAGACAGCATCAAACAGGAAATTGACAGGTTCAGTTCAATGGAAGCACCGTTCAATGTCGCCTTGCTGATGGACACTTCCAGCAGTACGCGCTTCAAACTGGAAGACATCCAGCGCGCTGCACTGGCGTTTTCCGATCAGCTTCGTGAACAGGACAAGCTGATGGTGGTTTCATTCGACAGCAAAATTTATGTGGATTCCGAACTCACTGGCGACCGCAGGCAAATGCGGCAGGCAATTTTGCAAACGCGAACCGGTCCGGCGACCCGGCTGTATGACGCGGTTGATTTGGTGTTGTCGGAACGGCTGAACAAAGTCGAAGGGCGAAAAGCCGTGGTGCTGTTCACCGATGGTGTGGACACTGCCAGCCGCATTGCCAGCGCGCTGAGCACGTTAGAGATGGTCGAAGAATCGAACGTATTGGTTTATGTCATTCAGTACAACACGATCAACGACATTCCACAGGGGCCAAGAATCATCACCGCGACACCGCAGGGAAGAATTGTTTCTGACAAAACGATTCAAATTTTTGGCGCCAGCGAAAAAGAGTATCTGCATGGCGACAAATATCTGCACGAAACCGCCGACCGCAGCGGCGCCAGACTGTACAAGGCCGAAACCATTACCGATGTAAGCCAGGCGTTTGCGCAAATTGCTGACGAGCTTCGCCACCAGTATTCGCTGAGCTATTACCCCGCCAATGAAAAGCGTGACGGCGTCTATCGCAAAATCCGAGTCGTGGTAAGCCAACCCGACGCAGTCGTCCGTTCGCGCAAAGGTTACCGAACTGCCAGCGAAACCCAGGCAAAGGAAATCAAACAATGACCGACTGGCACTAAGACCTGCTTACGCTCAAGCGAAAATTGGAACGTTTTACCCTTTTTCCTTTTCCCACTCTTCAACCTGGGACTTGGTACGGTTGAGCGAAATCTTTTCGGTCGTAATTTTGGTAATCCAGTCGGCTGGTATCTTCATTGGATGCGTCAGAATAAAGCCACGGGCAATAATCACGCCGCTCAATCGCCAATCCGGTTCGCTGAACAACACTTCCTGAACTTCGCCGACTTTGTGATTGTCGCTGGATTCCACCAACAATCCGCGGCTGATGACGCTTTCGCTTGCGGCAAGAAGCTGATCTGTCACGCGCACTCCTGGCGGATCGTAAGGGTCACCCAATGCATGAGCCACCACCGGCACAAAATAATTAATCCAGTCCGAAGGTTTAATCTTGGAGCGAGGATGTTCCAGTTGTTCCCGATCCAATTGATCCAGGCGCGTGTAATGCTGCATTTCAAAATTGGGCAATGTCGCCAATTCCCCTTCAGAATGGCTGATATGAACATGATTGTGTTCGGCACTGGATACCCAGCCAATCGGCATCAGCCGAAGCTGCGACTGAAGCGGATTTCCCTGCCTGACAATCAAATGTGATGCTTCGTAAGCTTCGCAATCCAGCACGACTTGTTCGACCCGACCGACTTCCTGGTTACCGCTCAGCACGGCAGCTCCGATGTTGATTTCTTTCATTGGCTAACTCCTTTTGCCTAGTCCAATTAGCGATTTCTTCCCGCTTTTCGCCGTTTCTCCTGCTGTTCTTCTTTTTCATTATCGTCATCTTCAATGGCACGGACAAATGCACTGCGAACAGGCGCCGGCATCGGCGAATCGGCTCCACGAACAGATTTCCAGATGACTTCGTTGGATTCGATGTCTGGCAAGGTGTCTTCCTTGCTGAAATCCCACATCGCAGATTGCCGCGAACCAGGCGCGTTCGGTTGGTTCTTTTCGGTCAGATCAATCCGCGCAGGAAAGAGCTTAAAGGTTTTCAAGTCCGCTTTGGCGGTAAAGGCGTTGTACATCGGCGTAGCTGCAGCATCGTACTGGCTCATCGGCGGCAAGCCCAGAATTAGTTCCATCGTCCGCAGCATTCCCGAAGTCGTGTACATCGTCGAATCAACCACTCCGCGTTTGGTGTAAGGGCTGACGACAAACGCAGGCGACCGGTGAGCGTCCACGTGATCCGGGCCGTTTTGCGCGTCGTCTTCCAACACGAAAATCGCCGTCGAAGCCCAGTACTTGCTATTGGTAACCGCTTCGACCAGACGACCCAGCGCCAAATCGTTTTCGGCGACGTACGCGCGCGGCGTGGGAACGCCGACGCGGGTTCCCTGTGTGTGATTGTTGCCCAGCCGGACAATTTGAAACTGCGGCAGTTTGCCGTTCTGTTCAAACTCCCGGAACTCTTCCAGCCAGCGATCCACGCGCGTGTTGTCCGTGATCGAAAGATCATACGGTGGATAGTTCGGACTGAAATGCCCAATCAATGAGTCTTCGGTGGTGTAATTTTCTTTGCGCGCTTTGGCGGCTGCGGCAGTGTCGGCTTCGTTTCCTCCGCCTCCGCCAAGTTTCACATCGCGCACACCGACGAATTCGCCGTAGCTGCGATAACTGACACCGGCGCGTTTGCAGTAATCCCAAATGTAACCGGCAGTCGGGCGAGCGATTTTCTTGCTGCCTTCGTAATCGTAAGTCCGTCCGCGCGATGAATAATTCGTCGGCCAGGTTTTTTCGGTGTAATCCGTCGCGTAAGCCGCCATTGACCAGTTGTGGCCGTCGGCGGAAACCTCCGCGTCAACATAGAAGTTATCCAGCAAGACAAACTCACGAGCCAGCGCGTGCTGGTTTGGCGTCACGTCTTCGCCAAACAAGCACAGGTTCGGATCGCCGTTTCCTTCTTTTATATCGCCAAGCACCTGGTCGTAAGTGCGATTTTCCTTGATGACATAAATGACATGTTTGATCGGCGAAGCTTCGCCAAGTTTGACCGGAATCGCTGTTTTCTCCTTTGGCGCGCGGGCGGCTTTCAACAGCGCATCGGTGTAAGGCGAATTGGCGTAAGTCCGTTTGGTCAATTGGGCCAGTTTGGCTTTGCCGGGCAGGTCAATCAGCGAGATCGTGCCTTTCAACAAACTGCCGATGTATTCGTTGGTGCGGCCTTTCAACGGGTTTGGGCCATTGGGGTTCGCCGCCGAAGCCGTGCCTTTGCCGTTGGCGACGAAGATGCGTTTGCCGTCTTTGCTGACTCTGACTGAAGTCGGATACCAGCCCGTCGGTATGAAGCCTTCGACTTCGGCAGCCTGACGCTTTTTCACATCCACGATTGCTACGTTGTTGTTGTCGGCGTTGGCGATAAAGAGCGTCTTTTCGTCCGGCGACAACGCGACTGCGTTCGGCGTGCTGCCTGCCGGGGATTTCGGATGCAGGGCCGTCGAAATGGCTTCGATCTCTTTAAGCGTCGCGGTGTCAACGACTGAAACCGTGTTGCTGTTGGCGTTGGCGACGTACAGTGTTTTGCCGTCTTTTGTCAGCTCAATGTCGTTGGGATGGTCGCCGACTTGGATTGTCGCGGTGACCGAATTGCTGGCGGTATCAATCACAGCCAGACTGCGCGATCCCCAGTTGCTGACGTAAAGCCGTTTGCCGTCGCGCGCCATTTCGCAGTCGTAAGGATATTCGCCGACTTCGATTTTCTTGACGACTTTTTGCGAAGCCAGATCAACGACGGCGACCTTGTGTGTCAGGTTTTCGGCGGCGTAAAGCCATTTGCCGTCGGGCGTCACCGCAATGCCCGATGGAAACGCGAATTCGCCAGTTCCTGCCCGGCGAGCCGCGTCTCGGCCACGGCCATCCAGTTTGTGATAAGCCTCGCTGCCCAGATTGATTTTGCCAGCAGCAGAGGCTTTGCCAGCAGCGAAGTCGTACATCAAAATTTCGTTGTCGTCTCCGCCGGAAACAAACAGCCGCTTGCCGTCCGGCGACAAGGCAATCCCAAGCCACGATTTGGCGACCTTGATCGTTTGCACGCTTTGTCCGGCGGTCAGGTCAATGATGTCTACGGTCTGGTCGCCATTGCCGTTGGTCGTCACCAGCAAGTAACGGCCATCGTTGCTCAAGATCATATTCATCGGCAGATCGCTGACCGGAATCTGTTTGCCTTCGGGAGTCAGCGTCCAACCGTTTGGCAGCAGTGTTCCCACAGCGGCTTTTCCGGGAAGTTGGGGTTTGGGCTTGGCCTGACCAAACGAAGTCGGGCTTGCAGTACAAAGCAGACAAAAGGAGAGCAGCAAAGTCGCACTCCTGTGAATGGTTTTACCGGGCATAAAACACCTCACGAAGTTGGGATTGATAATTCTTTCAGCGGATACGCAGGCGAAAGATAGCCTACGAACTCAAGCCAAGTCTACGAACTGAGAATCACCCAAAAAGATTTAAGCCTGACCGAACAACTCCCTGACCTGCGGAGACGGCACAACGATTGCTGGTTTCTGTACGATTCGAATGAAGAAACGCGACCTAAAACCGGAGGGTGGGAGGTTCAGGCCCACTCTATGTCTTTCAAAAAACGCAGCAAACAAAAGAGAAGAGGAAAAGAATGAGATTGAGATGGATCGTGATGCTTTTACTGCCGGTGATGTTCTCAACAGCGCAGGCTCAGGAATTGCGGGAAGTGTTTCGGCGCGTCAATGCTTCGGTAATCGTTGTTCACACACAGCAGCGCGTTATTGCACAAAGCGGACTGGAACCAGTCGAAAGCCGGGAAACCATTGGCTCCGGTGTGCTGATTTCCGAGGACGGCAAAGTGCTGACGGCGGCCCACGTGGTGCAATCGGCGGACAAAGTGGAAGTGGAATTTGTGACCGGTGATCGCGTCACGGCCAGAGTCATCTCCGCCGCGCCATTTGCCGATGTCGCGCTGTTGCAACTGGCGCGCGTGCCATCAGGAATTCCAGTCGCGCGTCTGGCGGATTCAAAACGCGTGGAAATAGGGGACATGATTTTTGCGATTGGCGCTCCTTATGGCGCCAAACATTCGCTCACCGTCGGTTGGTTGAGTTCCAGGCGCACCACCGAAAACGTTTATGAAAACCTGACCGCGTTGGAATTGTTTCAAGTGGATATGGCGTTGTTTGAGGGCAATTCGGGCGGCCCGGTCTTTGATCTGAAAGGCGAAGTCATTGGTCTGGTCAGCCACGCCCTGGCAAAACAGGATGGCGAAAAAGGACCGAATTTTGCCATCACTTCCAATGTTGCGCGCCGGTTGATGCTGGAAGAAAAACGCACCTGGATGGGAGTCGAAGCCTTAATGCTCAATGGTGAATTGGCGGCCTCATTCAACTTGCCGCACCCTGCGGGTCTGCTGGTGCAGTCGGTTGCCGAAGGTTCGTTGGGAGCGCGATTGGGGCTGCACGAAGGCAAGCTCAGCATTACGGCCGGCGAACAAACCATGCTAATCGGCGGAGACGTGATTATTGAAATTTTGGGGCAGCCCTTGCGCCCTAATCCTGCCGTCTTTGAAGACCTGCAACGGCGCTTGGATAAGCTTCGCGTCGGCGATACGTTGATGATGAAAGTCATGCGTGCTGGCAAGGAAATCGAACTTTCTACCCCGATAACCGATTGAGCCTGAGACGCAGTGTCACGAAAAGGCAAAAAAATTGCGGCAGGCTGTCTCAGGCCTGTCGCAATTTGTCATAGCGATATCTGAAATTTTTTGCCGCTTATGGCCAGATCAACGAGTTAAAGAAACCAACGCCGGTTCTGCAATCGCTTCGCCAAGTTCGCCATGAACCCCAATGGCGGCGTCGAGTTCGTCGGCGATGTTGCCAACGCCAGCCGACAAGGATTTGAAATCGAACAGGTTCGGATCCATCAAATGCGTGTTCACCACATTACCCAGCGCCGTGAGCATGGATTTGCGAACTTTGGGAATTTCCTGCTGCAAATCGTCAATCAACCGCTTCATGCGTTTGCGCTTCAGGTTTTCCTGCGAACCGCACAGGTCGCACGGAATGATGGGAAAATTCTGGGTTGCAGCGAATTCAGTCAAATCCTTTTCCCAGATGTAAGCCATCGGGCGAATCACCGTGTTGCGTCCGTCGTCCGAACGCAGAATTGGCGGCATGGCTTTCATCGTGCCGATGAACAAAAAATTCAGCAGGAAGGTTTGCAGAATGTCGTCTGCGTGATGGCCGAGTGCGATTTTGGTGCAGCCTTCTTCGACAGCCACGTCGTACAAAATGCCCCTGCGCAAACGAGAGCAAACCGAACAGTAAGTTTTGCCTTCGGGAACCAGACGCTTGACGACGGAATACGTGTCGCGTTCGACAATCCGATGCGGCACGCCCAGGCTGGACAGGTATTCCGGCAACACGTGCGCGGGAAAATTCGGCTGTTTTTGATCCAGATTGACTGCCAGCAGTTCAAATTCAACCGGCGCGCGGCGTTGCAATTCCAGCAGCAAGTTCAACAGCGAATAACTGTCTTTGCCGCCACTCAAGCAGACCATGATTTTGTCGCCGTTGACGATCATTCCGAAATCGCGGATCGCTTCGCCCATGCGGCGCAGCAGAATTTTTTGTAGATATTCGCCTTGTTGCATTCGTGTGATGGTTTCTCCGTCAGGTTTGATGAAGCGCAAGAGTAGGCTACGGCCGCGCGGCAGGTCAAACTCCGAAATGATCGTAACCGCGAATTGACAGAGGTTTAACTTCACCAGTGCGAGTCAGTACCGCGACCGGCAGGGAG
Source organism: uncultured Heliomicrobium sp. (assembly GCA_964570175.1). GTDB lineage: Bacteria > Acidobacteriota > Blastocatellia > RBC074 > RBC074 > RBC074. The sequence continues at coordinate 25,757 of CAZMXG010000069.1, forward strand.
CCGTCTTGTGAAGCGGAAACGATCTGGCCAATCCGAGTCAGTCGTAATTGGCATTCCACAGCCAGATTTCTCAATTCGACTTCGTTCTCCGGGTCAGCGGTGAACAGCAATTCAAAGTCTTCGCCGCCGCTGACGGCAAATTCAAATGCTTCATTAGAAGTGGAAGTTACCAAGCGGACTTCTTCCGCAACCGGCACAGCGTCAAAATCAATCAGCGCGCCGACGCCACTGGCTTCGCAAATATGGCCAAGGTCTTGCGCCAAGCCGTCGCTGATATCAATCATCGCCTTTGCCAAGCCAAGCTCGCCAAGTCGCCGTCCAAATTCAACGCGCGGTTCCGGTTTTAGGTGAGCGAGAATCGCGGATTGTTTGAGTTGGTCATTCTCCAGACTGGCTTCTTCACCGCAGAGGCGCAGAGAGGGCAAAGATGGCGCAGAGGTTTTCGCCTCACTCTGCGTTTCCTCTGTGTGCTCTGCGTCTTTGCGGTAAAAAAGAGCTTCGTCAATTCGCTCGCCGCCAAGTAACAACTTCAATCCAGCAGCCGAAGCGCCAACAGCGCCAGTGACGTAAACGGTGTCGCCCATTTTTGCACCGTTGCGCTTTATGGATTTTCCAGTCTGACACTTGCCAATCACAATCGAATCAATGGACAACCGATCCGGGGCGGACGAAAGATCACCGCCAATAAGCCGCACGCCATATACTTCGGCCAGCGCAAAATAGCCTGCGAAAAATTCTTGCCAGAATTTGTCGGATTGCAGAATTGGTTTCGGGATCGAAAGCGTCAGCAAAGAAAACTTTGGTTCTGCCCCCATCGCCGCGATGTCGCTTAAACTGACGGCTAAGGCCTTGTGGCCGAGCCAGCGCGGCGGAGCATATTCGAGCTTGAAATCTACATCTTCGACCAGCAGATCAACTGTGATCAGCGATTCGCGGCCAGCCTGTTCGCGCCAGACAGCGGCGTCATCGCCAATGCCCAAAACAAGATCAGCCGCCGATTGCGCGGCGGCTTTCTTTTGAATTTCCCGGATGAAATCGAATTCGCTGAGCATTATAACTAACCGGAAAATAGACAGGACTTACAAGATTCCGCAGGATTAAACTCAACACTTTCGATCTTTTGATAATCCTGAAACATCTTGTTCATCCTGTCCAATTTTTCATCGCAAGAAATCTTCCAACTTGACCGAAGCTTCGGTTTTGTCGTCGCGATATTTGATGATGATGGGCGCGTACACCGACAATCCCCAATCTTTTGCCGCTCCAATGGTAATTGCGCGAGAACCAGGAACAACAACGGCTCCAGCGGGAACTTCCAGCGGTTTGTCACCTTCGCGGCGATAGATTTCGCCTTTGACGGCATCGAAGATCGGCGTTGAACCATTCAGAATCACGCCGGAACCCAAGATCGCTTTTTCGCGGACAATAGTGCCTTCGTATACGCCGCAGTTGCCACCGACCAGCACTTCGTCTTCAATGATGACCGGCAACGCGCCAACTGGCTCCAGCACGCCGCCAATCTGCGCCGCCGCGCTGATGTGGCAGCGTTTGCCAACTTGCGCACAACTGCCGACCAGCGCGTGCGAATCCACCATCGTGCCTTCGTCCACATACGCGCCGACGTTGATATACGCAGGCGGCATAATCGTCACGCCTGGAGCCAGGTAAGCACCTTCGCGGACGGTGGTTCCGCCGGGAACGACGCGAACGCCGTCTGTAATCGTCAGCCGTTTGGTCGGGTAGGTTTCCTTGTCGAAATAACGGAAGTTTCCATTGATTGAATAATCCACCATTGTGCCCAGCCGAAAACCGAGCAGAATGCCGCGCTTGACCCATTGATGGACCTGCCACTGTCCGTCCGCAGAGCGGCTGGCAGCGCGGATTTCGCCTTGGTTGAGTGCAGTTTTGAACATGTAAAACGTAGTTAGTGCCTGTTCGCGTGCGTCACCAGTCAAATCGGACGCAGGCGTTGCAAAAAGCTCTTCGATCTGGGAATTAAGAGTTGTCATTGTCATAGTTTTTGAATATCCAGCCGCTTCCTACCGGTCGCGGTACTGACTCATCTTCCTGAGCCATTCGTCAATCACAGAATAAGAATCGCGCGGAACTTCGTGTTTGGCGTCGAACAATCGAAACTCAACCGAACGCGCGCGACTTTTCAGAGCTTCGGCGTTCTTGCGCATGATGTCTGTCGTATAAAACTCGTCGCGTTCAGCGGCAATGTACAAAACGTCAGTGTCGCCTTTAGCGTATTTCCCTTCACTTTCCCAATCGCCCGGAATGCCTCCGCAAATGGCGACGACGCCTTGAACGCGGCCGGGATTGGTGAACGCGTAGCGAAAATTCACGCCGCAGGCTTGCGAAAATCCGATCAGGAAAACCCGGCTGGTGTCGGCTTTACCCAAAACCGCAAGCTCATCAATGATTTGGTTGACCAACCGGTGATGCAGCGCAACGGAATCTTCCGGCTTGAAATTGCTCAGCCAGCCAAAACCGTACCCAAGCTTCGGCGATTCTTTGGTCGGCATGACCAGATGCTGGTGCGGGCCTTGCAAAGCGGCAATAGCGAAATCCTTGTCGTTGATTCGCCGCGCCAGTTTCATCATCGAGCGCTTGTCGCCGCCGTATCCGTGCATCGCGATGATCAACGGTTTCGGCTTATCTGTGTCGGGAATATAAAGATCGTAGTAACAAGGAAACGTCTGTTCGATCAGACGTTCGATTGGTTCCGCCATCCGTTTCTCCTTCAGGCTTTCGCCATCGCGCGTTCGCGCCGAGCATCCCATTTGATCGTTGTCTGTTGCCGATACGCGTCAACGCCCATGCGAATCGCCGCCATCACTTTATAGCCTAGTTCCGCATTCAGGTTTGGCTCTTTGCGGTTGCGCACGCAATCCATGAAATTGTCCATGTGCGGATGCGCGCCGCGCAAATTCGGCTGGCATTCGATCAGCAGTTTGTCTTCGCCGGTTTTGGCTTTGAATTCTTTGCGGTATTCGTTGTCAGGAACGATTTCGATGGTTTTATGGCTGAAATCTTCGCCTTTCTGGGCGACGATGATTCGGCCTTCGGTTCCGTTAACGGCCAGCAATGGCGATGCGCCGCTGGCGACGGAACACGACAGGTTCACCGTAAACGTCGAATAGTCCACGTTCATCAGCAAGGTGTCGGGAACTTCGCGGTCTTTCTGAACATAAATGCCGCCCGAAGCCGTTACGCGTTCCGGAAACTGCTGGCCGGTGATCATCACGTACGGAGCCAGCGCGTGATAAAACAAATCCGTCGCAATGCCGCCGGAATAATCCCAATACTTGCGCCAGCGAAAATAGCGTTCGGCGCTGAACGCTCGTTTGGGCGCGTTGCCCAAAAAGGCTTTCCAATCAATGTTTTTGTCGCTGGCGTCTTGGTCAATTTCGTAATTCCACTCGCCGCCTTCCTTGTTGGCGTTGCGACCATACCCGGCGGTCGCCCAGACAACTTGCCCGATCAACCCATCCTTGATCGCTTTCTGCGCTTTGTGGAAATGGTCGAACGAAGTGTACTGGCTGCCAACTTGCAGCACGCGCCCTTTTCCGGTCTGAAAGCCCGCTTTGACGAATTCGGCAATTTCCCTGGCTTCGTCAATCGTGTAGGTGAAGGGCTTTTCCAGGTACACATCTTTCCCGGCGCGAAGCGCAGCCATCGCATGCGCGTGATGCCAGTGGTCCGGAGAAGCAATCACGATGACGTCTACATCTTTGCGGGCGCACAGTTCGCGAAAATCGTGATGAACCGATTTCTCATCAACTCCAGCGCGCTGGCGGGCAAGCTGTTTCCGTTTGTCGTAAATGTCGCAGACAGCAACGGCTTGAACATCGCCTTTTTCTTTTGACCGGGCAACAACGTAATTAATGTGTGTATTCATCCGCCCGCCGCACCCAACAAACCCGACATTGACGCGATCGTTGGCACCGGACACTCTTCCGATGGAAAAGGCGGAAAAAGATTCTTTTGCCGTGGCAGAAATTGAAAAAGCCGAGACTGTTGCTGCCCCTGCGCTTGCCTGTTTCAGGAAATCGCGTCGCGATTTTGTCTTCGTCATCATTTTTCTCCGTTTTCAGCAAGAAATTGCAAAGAAGTTGAACTGCAAACCTTAAATGAGTGTGAATCATAAACCACAGCCCGCAAAACAGCCCAACCCCACCTTGACACTTGGTAAATCCATTCGGATAATCCCAATCAAGCCGACGAGAGTACTTAAAGTCAAAAATGACCGTCTTCACAGTTTGTTGTTAAGACATCTCAGTTGGCGCTTCTCATAGTTCCTTGCTGGGACGAAAATACCTCTAATTCAATCCGGTTCTCAAAAATAAATGTCAAACATTCGATGACTGGTTTCGGCTGGTCTGGACAGTTTGCCCTAACCGATTGCTTTTCGGGAAAAGTAATCGTGAATTGAACAGCGGTTGGCGTTCTACCTGCGCCTCTCGCCCCTTCTAAGCAACAAAAGGAAGAATTTTTATGAGAGACAATAACAAAAATCTGATTGCCAAAGGTCTGGCTTCAGGCTTGGTCGCCATATTGTGGATGGCGATCTCGCTGACGGCCTTTGCTCAATCTGACAACGCCACAATTTCTGGCTATGTCAAAGACCAGGCGGGCGCCTCTGTCGCCGGAGCCAAGGTCGTTATCAAAAGCGATACCAGAGCTTTTGAGCGCAATACCGTCGCTAACAGCGAAGGGTATTACGTCATTTCCAACCTGCCGCCGGGCAATTACACCATCACCATCGAAGCCAACGGCTTCAAGGCGTACAAGGAAACCGGACGCGCTCTGGCGCCGAACCTGCCTACGACTTTGGATGCAACCTTACAACCCGGTCAGGTGACCGAAACCGTGACGGTCACGGCTTCGGTTGCGCAAGTGCAATCCGAAACCGCGACAGTCGGTCGTCAGGTGGAAACCAAACAGGTCGAATACCTGCAACTCAACGGACGCAATCCGTTGTTTCTGGCTCAGATCAGACCTGGCGTGCAGGGCGGCGCATTGGGCGGCAACAGCTTCGGTTTGACCTCTGGTGGTTTAAACATCAATGGTGGTCGCACACAAGATTACCTGTTGACGTATGACGGAGCTGTCGGTATCCGCACCCGTTCCAATGGCACATCCATTGGAACTGCCGACGTGGAAGCGACCCAGGAAGTGCAAATTCTGTCGGCGAATTACAACGCCGAATACGGACGCGCTTCGGGCGGCCAGGTTCGTATCGTGACCAAGAGCGGAACCAATCAGTTTCACGGCGTCGCGTATGAATATCTGCGCAACGCGGCATTCAACGCCAACGAATGGGGACGCAACCGCAATACACCGGCCAACGCCCCCTGCGACAATCCGCTTTACGAAAAAGCGCAGCATTGCCGTCCGAATCCGTTCCGCTACAACCAATTCGGTTACAGCTTGAGCGGCCCAGTCATCATTCCGGGAACAGACTTTAACAAAGACCGCAGCAAGTTGTTCTGGCTGTGGGGGCAGGAATGGGTTCGTCAGCGTCGTACGGACAACACCACGATTCGTGTTGCATCATTGAAGATGCGTCAGGGTGATTTCAGCGAATTGGCCGTCGCTGGCAATCCGTTTGGCTTTACGCGGTTCATCAAAGACCCGCTGCTGGCAGGAAACTGCAACGCGACGGATCAAACCGCCTGCTTCAAAGATGGCGGTATCGTGAACAAAATTCCGGCCAACCGGCTCAGTCCAAATGGATTGGGACTGTTGCGGGCGCAACCGGTTCCGATTCCGGGCTTCTTCACCGCAACAGGACAGAATTACTTCCAGGATCGTCCGACAACCGACGATCAACGTAAAGACACGCTTTCGGTGGATTTCTATCCGAACGAAAAACACGCGATCAAATATCGCATGTCCCTCTATCATTACGTTGGCGTTAGCGCATTCCGAAGCAGCACGGACCGCGCCCCGCAAATCATTGATCGTCCGAACCAGACAAGCTCGGTCAACTGGACGTGGACGCTGTCCCCAACCTGGATCAGTGAAACCTTGATCGCGGGCAGCCGCGACCAGGTGTTCATCGCCGTGGATACGCGCGGCAACACTTATCAACGCAGTCAGTACGGAATCAACTATCCGTATATCTTCCCGGCAAAGGAAATCTTCGACAAAGTGCCGACGATTGACGGTGTTGACCAGTTCGTCGGTGTTGACGGTGGTCCGTACCCGTCCAGTTCCACTGGCCCGATTTATCAGGTCAGTAACAACTGGACGAACATTCGCGGCAACCACACCATCAAATTTGGTGGTTATTTCGAGCGCGCCGGACAAAACGACTTTGACCAAATCAACGTTTCCGGAACGCCGGGTGGAACCAACAACCAGAATGGGCGTTTTGTGTTTAACAACTCCACCGGTTTAACTGCTGGTCCCAATGGACCAGGAACCGGCATAGGAACCGGCACCGGCGTCGCTATTGGCAACGTCGCTATCGGGCTGTTCGACACCTACGCCGAAATCGGCGAACGCTCCTTCACGCCGTATCGCGGCCATATGTTTGAATGGTTCGCTCAGGATTCCTGGAAAGCGACTCCGAAACTGCGTGTGGAATACGGTATCCGTCATTCGATCATCCAGCCGTATTACAGCTTGTGGCGCAACATGGTCGTGTTTGACCCGGCCAGTTACAACCCGGCGATTGCCGTTACGCAGAACCCTGCCAACGGCTTCATTACCGCTGGCAACCTGCAATCCCGCTACAACGGTTTGGTCATTCCGGGCGACGGCTGGACGAAATCCGCCGCCGGTCGTATTCCGATTGCCTCGACGGGCGAATACAACTTCCTGTTCCGCGGCAAATCCAAAGAGTATTCGGACATTCACGTTTGGAATACGTTCCAACCGCGTTTCGGTTTTGCCTATGCGATCAATGACAAAAACGTGTTCCGCGCTGGCATTGGCCGCTTCCTGACCCGCTTGGGCGTCAGCGATTCGGTCTTCCTGGGCGGCAACCCGCCGCTGCAACCGACGGTTTCGATCACGGGTGGTTCGGTTGATCGTCCGGGCGGAACAGGCGGAAACGCCTTCCCGCTGGTCATCACCACGCAGGACCCGATCTTCAAAAATCCGGAATCCTGGACCTGGAACGCGACCTACGAACGAGACATGGGTCACAGCACGTTGGTCGAAGTCGGTTATGTCGGCCGTCGCGGTCTGCACGCGCAACGCGAACGCAACCTCAATCAACTCCGCCCCGGCTCGATTCAAGCGAACCCGGGCGTCAACACAGACTTCCTGCGTCCGTACAAAGGATTCGGCATCATTCGTAGCACCAACAACGATGCCAATTCGATGTACCACGGGCTGCAAGTCAGCGCGAATCGTCGTTTTGACAAAGGCCTGTTGTTCGGTTTGGCTTACACCCTGTCACGGTCTTGGGACGATGGCTCGGCGCAACGCGACGTCGTTCCGAATGCTTTCGATGTCAGCAATCTGTGGGGACGGTCAACCTTTGACCGCACGCACGTGCTGGTGCTGAACGCCGTGTACCAATTGCCGTTCTTCAAAGACAAATCCAAGATGTCCGGCAAATTGCTGGGTGGATGGACTGTCAGCGCGATTTCGCAATTCCAGACCGGTAACCCGACATCCGTTGCCACTGGCGACGATTTCGCGGGAGTTGGCGCGGGCAGCGGTTCACAGCTCTGGATCGCGAACGGCGATATCAAGTATGACAACAAATTCTCGCTGGGCGCGACTGCCGATCAGAACTACTGGTTCCGGATCAGCCAGCCCGGCAAGACCTGCAATCCGTCCAACAGCACGAACAATGGCGGAACGAAAGACCCGACATCGTGTTTGTTCACAGAGCCGGGAGCAGGAACTTTCTCGACGCAAGAATCACGCGGAATCATCAATCAACCCGGTTTCCAAAACCACAACCTGACATTGTCGAAAGACTTCTACATCACTGAAAGCCATCGCATTCAGTTCCGTGCGGAAGCCTACAACTGGTTGAACCATCCGAACCTGGGCGGTTCCGGCGGAAATGGTGTTGACGTCAACCCGCGCAGCGGCACCTTTGGCCGAGTCACCGGTAAGGGCGGCCAGCGTGAATTGCAGTTCGCGCTCCGCTACCAATTCTAAAAACGTGTCGGCGCTGCGGCTTTAAGCTGTGGCAATCCGAACTTTTCAAAATGGCCTGCCTGGGAATTTCCCGCGGCAGGCCATTTTTGTTTTTGGAAAGCTGCCTTTCCAGATTGGTAGGAGTAGAATGTTTGCGCCAATCAGTTTTGTCCCCTCTAAAACAGGAGGTAACGCAACATGAAATCCGCAAGATTGTTCGAGGTCGTGCTTTTCGCCGCCGTCATTTCTATTTCTGCACAAGCGCAAACCACAGATTCGGCTGTGGCCATCAGCAAACCACCGATTGAAATTGTGAAGCATAAAATCGGCCTGGACTACTACCCGATGCTGGATCGCCCCAGCTTAACGACGCCTTCGATGACGGCTGAAAACGGCGACATGCCGTTGTCTGATGCTGAGCGCATCGCTCGCCAAAGAGGCAGAAGCTCCGGCAACAACAAAGTCGCTTCTGCACCGATTGCTCCCGGCGACACACGCTCACGCGGCAGGCTAAAGTCGTACACAAGAGTCATTGACGCTGCGGAATACGTTCAAGTCGAGCTGAAAAACTCCAACCCGAAAGCCATCAAGTCGGTGGAATGGGATTTCGCGTTTCCGCGTTATGAAAATGGCCAACTTGTGCTTCGCTCCGACGTAAAGACCAACGTGGAGATTAAAGCTGGCGGCAAAAAGACGCTGAAACATAAATTGCCGCCCAATGCCAAACGCTGCGAAGTCGTCAAAGTTTTAAGTGACGAAAACCAGCCTGAACGGGTCAGCACCTTTGAAGCGGTCTGCGGCCAAGGCTTCCACGATCCTTCCTTGCTGAATCAAAAGCAGGAAACGATCACCATCAAACGAATCGAATTTGCGGATGGCAGCGTGTGGACCAGACAATAAAAAAAGACTGGAATTGTTCAGGGGAAGGATTTTATGAATACGGAATTGAAAGAATTGTTCGCCAAATACGACGTGCCCGCGCCGCGTTACACCAGCTATCCAACCGTGCCGTTTTGGACGGAATCGCCAACCACGCAGCAATGGCTGGCAGCGCTGGACACAGCCTTTCAGGATGAAAACGCCACGTGGGCGATTTACCTGCACTTGCCTTTTTGCGAGACGCTTTGCACCTTCTGCGCCTGCAACACTGTCACCACACGCGACCATGGGCGCGAAGATGGATACG
>CAZMXG010000070.1:0-34917 GCA_964570175.1 uncultured Heliomicrobium sp.
TCCGCGAAGGCGGACGCACCGTCGGCGCAGGCACCGTCTCCGATATTATCGAATAGTTACTATTCCATCTTCGGAGCGATTACCGCTCCGAAGATGGAATCGGGTTGAATAATGCTGAACGACAAAATCAGAATTCGCTTGAAAGCTTACGATTACCGCGTGTTGGATCAGTCAACAGCGGAAATTGTCGAAACGGCTAAACGTACTGGCGCTCGCGTGGCGGGACCAATTCCGCTGCCGACGGTGAAAAACAAAGTTACCGTTTTGAAATCGCCGCACGTTGATAAGAAATCTCGCGAGCAGTTCGAGATTCGCACCCACAAACGGTTGATGGATATTCTTGATCCGACGCCGCAAACGATGGATGCGCTGATGAAACTTGACCTGCCTGCCGGTGTGGATGCTGAAATCAAAGCTTTTGGACGAGATCGCAGATAACTCAGTCGGTGGTCGGTAGTTTGTCTACTGCCTGCTAGCTACGACGGAGTACCAAAACAATGGTAAACGGAATTATCGGTAAAAAGCTGGGAATGACCCAGATTTTCGCGCCGGACGGAACGGTCACACCCGTCACGGTGATTAAAGCTGGCCCATGTGTGGTCGTGCAACGCAAAACTGTCTCCAGTGATGGCTACGAAGCGGTGCAGATCGGACTGGTCGAAGATAAAAGTCCTAAAAACACTAACAAGCCCATGAAAGGGCATTTCGCCAAAGCTGGCGTGCCGCCAACGAAAATCCTTCGGGAATTTCGCCTGGATGGTGTCAGCGTCGAAGTGAATGTCGGCGATAAAGTGATGGTGGATCAGTTTGCCGAAAACGACATCATTGATGTGATCGGCACCAGCAAGGGACGTGGGTTTGCCGGTTTCATGAAACGTCATAACTTCGCTGGCGGACGCAAGTCGCATGGTTCGATGTTCCATCGTGCGCCGGGTTCGATTGGCGCTTCAGCGTATCCTTCGCGCGTTATCAAAGGTACGCGGATGGCGGGTCATATGGGCGTTGAACGCAACACCATCAAAAACCTGAAGATCGTCAAGGTTAACACCGAAGAGAATCTGATCCTTGTCAAAGGCGCAGTGCCGGGACCAACTGGCGCTTATGTGTTGATCAAGAAGAAAGAGACTGACTAAAAAACGCGCAGAGTGATTTTTTGAAGAATTGCTCTGCCGAAATTTTGAGAGGGCAGCGATGCCAACCGTTGAAGTCAAAAATCTGAAAAATGAAAACGTCGGCGAGCTTGAGCTAAAAGAAGAAGTTTTTGGCGCTCCGCTCAATGAATCTTTGATCTATTTTGCGGTCAAAAACTATCTGGCGAACCAGCGGCAGGGCACGGTGAAAACCAAAACCCGCGGCAATGTATCCGGTAGCGGTAAAAAACTCTGGCGCCAGAAAGGTACCGGACGTGCTCGCGTGGCCAGTTTACGGTCTCCGCTCTGGAAAGGTGGCGGAAACGTTCACGGTCCGCAACCGCGCAACTGGAAGTCGGAAATGCCGAAAAAGATGAAGCGCGGCGCGCTGCGTTCGGCTCTTTCCGAGCGTCTTCGCGAAGGCAACCTGGTTGTGGTGGATCAGTTGACACTGGACGATCACAAAACAAAAAGCTTTGTCACTGTGGCCGAAACATTCGGCTGGGATGCCAAAACGCTGATTGTTGAAACCACGCCGGAACGGAACCTGGTTCTCTCTTCGCGCAATGTTCCGGGAGTGACTGTTGCCGCGAACGTGAATGTGAACATTTACGACGTGCTCTATCACGACAAGATCGTTTTTACTCGCGACGCCATCAGTGCTTTGCAGGATAAGCTGAGCAAGTAAGCGAATCGGTATTGAGGAAAGAACTATGAAAACGATTTGGGATGTGCTCAAAGCTCCGGTGATTACGGAAAAGGCTCTTAGGTTGAAAGAGACGAGCACTCACGATATCCGCGACAGCAAGAACAAAAAGACCATCAAGCGCGACCGTCAGGTGCTTGCTTTTCGCGTTGCCGATGGCGCCACCAAGTATGCCATCAAAGACGCTGTCGAAGCTATTTTCAAGGTCGAGGTTGATCAGGTGCGCGTGCTCAAACATCACGGCAAAACAGTACGCCGTGGACGCACAGTTGGCCGTAAATCTGACTGGAAAAAAGCTTATGTGACGTTGAAACCTGGTCACAGAGTGGATTACGCGGATTCGATTTAGAGTTAGTAGTTCCGCTTTCTAGCGGCAGACTTTGAGCATGAAATTTCAGGTCAAAGCTGTTACTACAAACGATTGAGGGAAAGATGGGAATCAAGAAGCTTTCACCAACAAGTCCGGCTCGGCGCTATCAGACTTATCTGACAAACGATGATTTGACAACAGATAAGCCTTACAAGCCGCTGCTTGAGACCAAAACGCGCACCAACGGACGCAATGTTCATGGCAGGGTCACCGTGCGCCATCGTGGCGGCGGACACAAACGCCAATACCGCATCATTGATTTCAAACGCGACAAGACCGGCATCCCGGGCAAAGTGGCGACGATTGAATACGATCCGAATCGTTCGGCGCGCATTGCGCTGATCAATTATGCTGATGGCGAAAAACGCTACATCATTGCTGCCGCAGGGTTGCAGGTCGGCCAGACAATTGTTTCGGGGCCCGAATCCGACATTCTGACGGGCAACGCTCTTCCGATCAAAAACATTCCGCTCGGCACTCAGATTCACAACATTGAATTGAAGCCTGGTAAGGGCGGACAGATGGCTCGCAGCGCAGGCAGTTTTGCCCAACTCGTGGCGAAAGAAGGCGGCATTGCGCAGCTTCGTTTGCCCTCCGGCGAAATTCGCCTTGTTTCCGTGGATTGTATGGCGACCGTCGGGCAAGTCGGCAACAGCGAGCATGAAAACGTTTCCGTCGGCAAGGCTGGCCGCACTCGCTGGAAAGGGGTTCGCCCGACTGTTCGCGGTGTGGCAATGAACCCTGTTGACCATCCCCACGGTGGTGGTGAAGGAAAAACCTCCGGTGGCCGTAATCCGGTGACTCCCTGGGGACAGCCGACCCGCGGTTACAAAACGCGCAACAACAAGCGCACTGACAAGTTCATCGTTAAACGGAGAACCAAGTAATCTCAAACTTGAGATTCGAGATCTAAAGTTATGGCACGTTCAGTCAAAAAAGGCCCGTTTATTGACAAGCATTTGTGGAAGGCCATCGAAAAGATGAATGCGGCGAACGAGAAAAAGGTCCACAAAACCTGGTCGCGCCGTTCGACGATCTTTCCTGAAATGGTTGGTCACACATTGGCGGTTCACAACGGTAAAAAGTTCATCCCGGTTTACATCACCGAGAACATGGTTGGTCACAAGCTCGGAGAGTTTTCGCCGACGCGCACTTTCAAAGGTCACGCGGACAAGGCAGAGAAAACCGCTGGTAAGAAATAAGTCGCGTAGAGTGGTTCGATGGGTGGGCAGTGAAAACGCTCATTTGCTGGAATCACTTGCGGACGATCAGAGGTCTGAAAAATGGAAGCAATTGCGAAAGCAAAAAACGTCAAGATTTCGTCGCAAAAGGCCAAGCTGGTCATGGATTTGATTCGTGGCCGCATGTACAGCGAAGCACGCGAAGTTCTGCGCTTTACCAACAAGCGGGCCGCCGGGTTGATTTATAAAGTGCTTGAATCGGCCCGCGCCAACGCGGAAGTGCTGGCGGATCAGGAAAATGTGATGGTGGATGTGGACGAATTGTGGGTCAAAGCATGTTTTGCCTGCACCGGCACAACCAAGCACCGTCGCCGTGTGCGCCCGGCGCCAATGGGACGCGCTTATCGTGAGCGCCGCCATTACAGTCACCTGACAGTGGTGGTTTCAACCGGAGATCGCGCTGGGAAGAAATCCGGCAAGGCTGCTCGCGAGAAGGAAACGGCTGAATAAAGTTAGAGATTTCGGCAACGGAGAAATTATGGGTCAGAAAGTTCATCCTTATGGTTTCAGGCTTGGTTACAACCGCGGTTGGCATTCGCGCTGGTTCGCCAAAAAAGAATTTGGCGCGCTGTTGTTGGAAGACCTGGACCTGAAAAAGGAATTGAAAAAACGCTTTGCACAAGCAGGCGTTTCTCACATTCAGATTGATCGCGCGGCCAACCGTTTGCGCATTGTCATTCACACCTCGCGTCCAGGAATCATCATCGGTCGCAAAGGCGCTGAAATTGACAAGCTTAAGCAGGAAATGAGTCGTCGCACCAAGCGCGAAATCCTGATTGATATTCGGGAGATCAATAAGCCGGAGTTGAATGCTCAATTGCAGGCTGAAAAGATCGCCCAGCAATTGGAAAAACGCGTCGCTTTCCGTCGCGCAATGCGGAAATCGGTGGAAGAAGCAAAGCGTTTTGGCGCTGGAGGAATCAAGATTCGCTGCTCTGGCCGTTTGGGAGGCGCCGAAATTGCGCGCTCCGAATGGACCCTGGACGGGCGTTTGCCGCTGCATACGTTGCGCGCGGATATTGATTACGGCTTTGCCGAAGCCAACACGACTTATGGTGTGATCGGCATCAAAGTTTGGATTTATCGCGGCGAAATTATGGACCCGCGTGAAGCGATGATGAAACGATAATTTTGGGTTTTGGATTCTGATGTCGCTGTCGGCGACAGAATCCAGAATCCATAATTCAAAGTTCGAAAATGAATTATGGCTGAATATAAAATTCCCAAAAAAGTTAAGTATCGTAAACAGCAACGCGGTCGCCGGGCTGGCGCAGCCAAGCGCGGAACCAACATCGCTTTCGGCGAATTTGCGTTGAAGGCAATGGAAGTTTCGTGGATAACTGGCCGTCAGATCGAAGCTGGCCGTATCGCCATCACGCGTGAAGTCAAACGCGGCGGTAAATTATGGATTCGTATCTTTCCGGACAAGCCGATTACCAAGAAACCTGCTGAAACTCGTATGGGTAAGGGGAAGGGCGCTCCGGAAGGTTGGGTTGCTGTGGTTAAGCCTGGACGCATCATCTTTGAAATGGAAGGCGTGGATGAGGCGACGGCAAGACGGGCAATGGAATTGGCTGCGGCAAAATTGCCAATCCAAACCAAATTCGTGACGCGGCAAGATCAGGAAGGAGGCGCACTGTGAAACACAAGCTGGACAAGATGCGCGAAACCACTAGCGAAGAATTGGTCAAGCGTCTCGCTGAAATCAAAGAATCTTTGTTTCGGCTGAATTTCAGAAAGGCTCTTGGCAATACGGACACTGTTGCGCAGATTCGCAGAGACAGAAAAGAAATCGCGCGGATCAAAACTCTGCTGCGCGGGCGAACGCTCGGTGTTGAAAAGTAACTCAAACGCCGTAGCGTTTTAGAAAACGGCTAAAGTGATGAGTATGGAAGAGAAAAACGATAATTTGGATGAGCAGGTCGTTGCCGAAAGTGCTCCGGCAGTTGATGCTCCTGCCACCGGGGCCACGGCAAAAGCCAGAGGGCGCCGCACGGAAAAAGTCGGTATCGTAACCAGCGATAAAATGCAGAAAACGGTTGTTGTTCGCGTGGATCGCCTGGTCAAACACCCGATTTACAAGCGATATGTGCGTCGGCGGTCGAAGTTTATGGCCCACAATGAAATTGATGGCGTGAGCATTGGCGACCAAGTTCGCATTGTCGAAACCCGTCCGCTTTCGAAGCTCAAGCGTTGGCGCGTAGCTGAAGTGGTACGCAAGGCAAGTAAGTAGTTGTCGGTTGTCGGTTGCCGATCGGCGGTTGCGTGATTTCCTGCGCTTCTCGCTTTTGGCGACCACTTACCGGCCACCGACACAAGGAGGCTAGCAATGGCATTACAAATGCGATCCATTTTGCAGGTCGCTGACAATTCCGGGGCAAAGAAAATTGCGATGATTATGCCCTTTGGTGGCAACATCGGTTCGCGCGCGACTTTGGGCGACATCATTACCGCGTCTGTAAAAGAAGCAGCGCCCGACGGCACAGTGAAAAAGAAGCAGGTTGTCAAAGCCGTGATCGTCCGCACGTGTAAAGAAGTTCGTCGTAAGGATGGCACATATATTCGGTTTGACGAGAATGCTGCGGTGATTATCAAACCCGATGGCGAACCGGTAGGCACGCGCGTTTTCGGCCCGGTTGCCCGTGAGTTGCGCGAAAAAGGCTTTATGAAGATCGTCAGTCTCGCCCCCGAAGTGATTTAAGTTGGGCGAGAGAGCGAGTGAAGGAGGCAAGCAAACATATGCCAAGCAGAATGAAGATCAAAAAAAACGATCAGGTTGTCGTCCTCTCCGGACGCGACAAAGGGAAACGCGGGCGCGTTGTTGAAGTTATCACCAAAAAGAAAAAGGTTTTGGTTGAGGGCGTCAACGTTCTCAAGCATTTTGAGCGACCGAACCGTCCCAAGGGAATTGCTGGTGGTATTGTCGAACGTGAAGCGCCGATTGACGCTTCCAATGTGATGGTGCTCGAAAACGGAGTGCCCGTTCGTGTTGGGTATCAAGTTTTGGAAGATGGCCGCAAGATTCGCGTCTCGAAAAAGACCGGCGCGGCTTTGGATTAATCGCCATCTCGAATGCGAGATGTGAGATGTGAGATTTAGTTATGGCTGCACGACTCAAAGAAAAATATCTTAAAGAAATTGCTCCGGCGCTCACCAAAGAGTTTGGGTACACCAACGCGATGAGCATTCCAAAGCTGGAAAAGATCGTCGTCAACGTCGGTTTGGGTGAAGCGATTCAAAATTCCAAGGCTGTTGATGTTGCTGTTGGCGATTTGACAACCATTGTTGGTCAGAAACCCGTTGTCACCAAAGCGAAAAAATCCATCGCGGCCTTCAAGCTTCGCGAGGGAATGAGCATTGGCGTGATGGTGACACTGCGTGGTGACCGGATGTATGAATTTCTGGATCGGTTTGTCAGCCTGGCTTTGCCGCGCGTCAGAGATTTTCGCGGCGTCAGCCCAAAGGCTTTTGACGGACGCGGTAATTACACGGTCGGTCTGAAAGACCAACTGATTTTTCCGGAAATTGATTTCGGCAAAGTTGATAAGGCGCGCGGCATGAACGTGTGCATTGTGACGACGGCCAAAACGGACGAAGAAGCGCGCTCTCTGCTGCGCCATTTGGGAATGCCGTTCCGGCAAAACTAGGACTTGAGAAACTTATGGCTAAGACTTCAAAGATCGTTCAAGCGAACCGGAGACCGAAATTCAAAGTGCGTGGTTACAACCGTTGCAAACGTTGTGGCCGTCCGCGGGCTTATTTGCGGAAGTTCAACGTTTGCAGAATTTGTTTCCGCCAACTGGCGTTGCAAGGCGACATTCCGGGTGTGACGAAATCAAGTTGGTAAAAGAACGGAAGAGTTCCTCAGTGGAGTTGAAACGATGATAGTTGATCCGATTTCAGATATGTTGACGCGCATGCGTAACGCGATTGAAGCGCGTCATTCCAAGGTTGATGTCCCCGCTTCGCGGCTGAAAATTGAAATTGCCCGAATTTTGAAAGAAGAAGGTTACATCACCAATTACAGCATCAAGACAGCCGAAGGCACTCAAATTCGCACGTTGCGAATCTTCCTGCGTTACGGCCCGAAGGGTGAGAGTGTGATTTCCGAACTCAACCGCGTTTCGCGTCCAAGTCGCCGGGTGTATGTGGCGAACGACGAGATTCCAAAGGTTCTGGGCGGCTTGGGAATCAACATTCTAAGCACTTCACACGGCGTGATGACGGGCAAACAGGCGCGCAAGTCGAAATTCGGCGGCGAATTGCTCTGTAGCGTTTACTAAACCATTCGGAGCAAGCGGCTGGCTTTAGTCATTGCTCCAAACTTCTGACGAGAAAGCTATGTCACGAGTAGGCAAAAAACCAATTGAGATTCCGAAGGATGTGAAGGTCAACATCACAGATTCGGCAATCGAAGTGCAAGGGCCAAAGGGCAAACTGACGACCACGATTCCTGCCGGAGTCAACCTGAAGGTTGATGAAGGAAAGCTGGTTGCCGAACGGCAAGATGATGATCACACGGCGATCCACGGTACCGTGCGCGCCTTGATCGCCAACGCGGTCAGGGGAGTGTCGCAAGGTTTCTCGCAAGAGATGGATGTTGTCGGTGTGGGTTACAAGGCCGAGTTGAAAGGGCGTTCAGTGCAATTTGCACTCGGCTATTCCCATCAAATCGAATTTGTGTTGCCAGACGGCGTTACAGCGAAAGTTGAAAAGCTGGCTCGCACCATCAATCAGTATCAAACGACTGTCACGCTTTCCGGCATTGACAAGGAACTGTTGGGGCAGACAGCGGCGAATATGCATCGTTTGCGCAAACCGGATGCTTACAAAGGCAAAGGGGTTCGTTACGCTGATCGTCCAATGAAGCTTAAGCCCGGCAAGACTGGCAAGTAGGCGATAAATTCAAATGTCCGCAACGAAGGGGCCGATTTGAAGATTGCAGGTCTGGCTCATCGTTCGGTAAAGGTAAAGTATCGTTATGGCAAAAAGTTCAAGACAAGATTCGCGGCGCGCCGTTCATTCCCGCATTCGCAAAAAAGTAAAAGGAACATCCGAACGTCCTCGCTTGGCTGTGTTCCGCAGTCTCAATCACATTTATGCCCAGGTGATTGATGACGCAAATGGCGTGACGCTTTGTTCGGCTTCATCGGTCGAAAAGAGCGCGGGTGCTGACAAGGGCGGGAACATTGATGCCGCCAAGTCAATTGGGAAGTTGATTGCAGAACGCGCTAAAGAAAAGGGTATCAACACCGTGGTTTTTGATCGCGGCGGATATATTTACCACGGGCGCGTGAAATCACTGGCTGAAGCTGCGCGCGAAGCTGGGCTTCAGTTCTGATTTTGGAGAAATATGGCGTTTAAGGAAAGAATCAATCCGGATGGGTTTGAACAAAAAGTTGATCAGGTAATTTCGATCAACCGTGTCACCAAAGTGGTCAAGGGCGGCAAAAATATGTCGTTCGCCGCATTGGTGGTTATTGGCGACCAGAGTGGGACTGTTGGATTCGGCACTGGAAAGGCGAAAGAAGTTCCGCAAGCGATCCGCAAAGCGATTGAAGCGGCAAAGCGCAACCTAGTTCGAGTGCCTTTGAAGGGAACAACGCTTCCTCATCAGATTGTCGGCAGATTTGGCGCGGGTCAGGTCTTGCTCAAGCCTGCTCCCGAAGGAACGGGAGTCATCGCTGGCGGAGCGGTTCGCGCAGTGATGAATGCCGCTGGCGTACACAATATCCTGACTAAATCTCTGGGGTCGAACAATCCGCACAACGTTATCCGCGCTACGTTTGACGCGCTTGTCAGCCTGAAGAGTCCGGAAGAAGTTGCCCGCCTTCGCGGTCGTACAGTGGAGGAACTCTAAGATGGCGAACGATAAGAAAATCAAGATTCAGTGGTATCGCAGCACGATTGCCACTCCTGAAAAACATAAGGTCATTGTCCGAAGCTTGGGCTTTACAAAGCTGAACCAGATCGTTGAGCGTCCGGATAATGATTCCACTCGTGGCACTGTCGCCAAGGTTCCGCACTTGTTGCGAATTGTCGAATAAGGCACTGAGGTTTGAGTTATGGCTATCGGCTTAAACAATTTGAGAGCGCCCGAAGGCGCAACCCATAAAAAGAAGCGTCTTGGTCGTGGACAGGGATCAGGCCTTGGCAAAACTTCCGGTCGCGGGAACAAGGGGCAAAAATCCCGCTCTGGTTATTCCCGGAAGCGTGGTTTTGAAGGCGGCCAGATGCCTTTGCATCGTCGCCTACCAAAACGCGGATTTACCAATATCTTTAAGCGCGAATGGGCCGAAGTGAATCTGGCGCGCTTGGAAGAGTTGTTTGACGCTGGCGCTACGGTGACCCCTGAAGTTCTGGTTGAAAAAGGCTTGGTTCGAAAATCGCTGAAAGGCTCGGTGGCGGTTTTAGGAAAAGGAGATTTGAACAAATCTCTGACCATCAGCGCTCACCGGTTCAGCGAATCTGCAAAAAATAAGATAGAAGCCGCCGGAGGCAAGGCGGAAGTTATCGCGGCTCCTGCAAAAAAATCTGAATAAATCTTGAGTTCATTCCCCGAATCACAATTCTGATTTAGTATTTAGGGAAGGGCAACGAGGAAGTTATGTTCGAGTCATTTATCAACGCGGTTCGCAACTTATTCAAGATTCCAGATTTGCGCCGCCGAGTGTTTTTTACGCTTGGCATGCTGGCAATTTATCGCGCTGGCATTCACGTGCAAGTTCCGGGATTGGATCGGGATGCGGTTGAAAGTTTCTGGAGCCAAGGGGCTGGCGGATTATTTGGCGCGTTGGATTTGTTCTCTGGCGGCAACTTACGCCGAATTTCGGTTTTTGCCCTAGGGATCATGCCTTACATCACTTCCTCCATCATTTTGCAGTTGATGGCTTCGGTTTACCCGGCACTGAAAAAGATGCAGCAGGAAGAAGGGGAACTTGGCCGACGTAAAATCAATCAATATACGCGCTACCTGACAGTTCTGCTTTGCCTGGTGCAGGGTATCAGTCTTGCATACTGGTTGCAGCGTCAGGCAGATCCGACTGGACGACCTTTGGTGCTGGGAGGCGGAGGAATAGGGTTTTCGCTTATGGCAATGCTGGCTTTGACTGCTGGCACCATGTTCATTATGTGGATCGGTGAGCAGGTCACTGAGCGTGGAATCGGCAACGGAATCAGTTTGTTGATTTTTGCGGGTATTGTTGTGGGCGTCCCCAATGCGATCAGTCAATTGTGGGGTACGATTAAGGATCCGGGCTCGGCAGTATTTGTGATTATCCTCTTGCTGGTAATGCTGGCAGTAACAGCGGGAATTGTTTTCTTTGAGCGGGGAACCAGAAAAGTCCCAACCAATCACACCCGACGCATGGTCGGTAATAAGATGGTTCAGACGCAATCTTCCCACTTGCCTTTGAAAGTGAATATTGCGGGCGTCATCCCTGTGATTTTTGCCTCTTCTGTGCTGGCGATCCCGCAGTCCCTGGTGACGTTTGGAAGCTGGAGTTGGCTAACAAAACTAAACACTTGGTTGAGTGGTGGTCATCCGGTTTACGAACTGCTCTTTATCACTGGAATTGTCCTTTTCGCATTTTTCTACGTTTCAATTGTTTTCAATGCGGATGAAGTGGCAGAAAACATGCGGAAACAAGGCGCTTTTGTACCTGGAATTCGTCCCGGCAAACGCACTGGCGATTACCTAAACGGAATTTTGGTCAGACTGACAACAGTCGGAGCCATCTACCTAGTGGTTGTCTGCTTGATTCCACAACTTATGATTAGCGGTTTTAAGGTGCAGTACCTGCCGTTAATTGGACCTTGGCTCGATAATCTCATTCAAGGCATTCCCGGGTTGAGCTGGATTCTAACCGGCGTTGGGATTTCATTCTACTTTGGCGGCACAAGCTTGTTAATTGTTGTGGGCGTTGCAATGGATACCATCAGCCAGGTCGAAGCTCAATTGGTAATGCGTCACTATGATGGATTCTTGGGCCCACGAGGTGGCCGATTGCGTGGGCGGCGTGCGTAAAAGTTTTTCCGGCGGAGCAGATTTTAAGCGGGTTTGGTCGTCATTATGCCAAAAGTCATTGTGATAATTGGGCCGCCGGGAGCAGGCAAAGGAACGCAAGCGCGTTTGCTTTCTGAAAAGTATAGATATCCGCAAATCTCGACAGGCGATATTTTGAGAGAAATGGCCCAGGCCGAAACTACGCTGGGTCAAGAGATCAAGGCCACTCTGGCTTCAGGCAAATTGGTTAGTGACGAAATTTTAGCCGAAGTCATACAAGCGAGAACATCGCGTCCGGATTGCGAAAATGGTTATATTCTTGATGGGTTTCCGCGCACGGTTAACCAGGCACACCAACTTGAAGCGTTAGCGCTACAGCAGCAAAAAGATGTATTGCTTGTGCGGGTCAAGGTGCATGAAGTTGTTTTGTTCCAGCGTTTAACTGGACGACGCACCTGTGCGAAATGTGGAGAAATCTATAACGTTTATTTTCGCCCTCCCAAAATTGAGGGGATATGCGATCTGGATGGTGAGCCACTAAAACAGCGAAGCGATGATAATCCGGATTCCGTCGCGCGCCGGTTTGATGAATATAAAACTTCGACCGCGCCCTTGATTGAATATTACCGAAGCAGCGGCCGGCTAATAGAGACAAGTGGAGAAGGGCAAGTTGAGGAAATTTTTGAAAAGCTTTGCTCGCTCATTGAAGGGGCTGTCAGCAGTGCATAAGCTAAGGAAAAGGCATTTCACTCCGCTGATCTACATATAGATGATCATTCGTAAATCTCGAAATGAACTCGAAAAGATGCGGCGAGCAGGTTTGATTGTCGCTGAGACACTGCGCGAGTTGCGGAAAATGGTGGAACCTGGTGTTACGACACGCCAGCTGGATGCTGCAGCGGAGAAAAAAATCCGCGCAATCGGGGCTTATCCAACCTTTAAAGGATATAGGAAGTTTCCTTCTTCTATTTGCGCTTCCGTAAATGATGAAGTCGTTCACGGAATTCCTTCTGAACGAAAGCTTCGCGAAGGAGATGTCATCAAGATTGACTGTGGGGCAACGCTGGATGGTTATGTAGGCGATGCGGCAATCACTGTGCCCGTAGGAAATATTTCTTCAGCAGTTGAAAAGTTGATAGAGGTCACACGAACCTCATTATTCCGGGCAGTTGAAAAAATGGTTCCAGGCAATCGATTGTATGATGTTTCCTATGCCGTGCAGGAGTTTGTTGAAGAAAACGGTTTTTCGATTGTCAGAGATTTTTGTGGGCATGGAATAGGCCAGCAAATGCATGAGGACCCACAAGTCCCAAATTATGGGCGTCGGGGCACTGGCCCAAAATTGAAAGAAGGATGGGTTCTGGCGATTGAACCGATGGTCAATCTGGGCACCCACGAAGTTCAGATTCTAAGTGATGGTTGGACGGTCAAGACAAAAGATGGAAGAGCGTCCTGCCATTTTGAACACACGATCGCAGTTACCGAGGACGGCCCGGTCGTGTTGACTGCGCTGGAAGACGGGTCATTAACGTTATAGCAGGCACACGGTAGTTGCCTTGCAAAAACGCGCCCCACGGTTATAATGCCAGTTTCGCGTTATAGTGTTGAAGCTCATTACCTGAAAGTATGTCAAAAGAAGATGCCATAGAAGTGCAGGCGACTGTACTTGAAACCTTGCCAAATGCGATGTTCAAGGTTGAACTGGACACAAAACACCAAGTTTTGGCGCATATCTCGGGGCGTATGCGAAAGAATTTCATCAAGATTCTGCCCGGAGATAAAGTTCTAGTAGAGCTTTCACCTTATGACCTTACACGCGGGCGAATCGTGTATAGGTTCAAGTAAAATTTCGATTTCATAAAATATTGAATTCAAGTGTTTAACCCAAAGAGGCTGAAATGAAAGTCAGAGCATCAGTCAAAAAGATTTGCGATAAATGCAAAATCATTCATCGCCATGGCGTAGTCCGGATTATTTGTGTGAATCCAAAGCACAAACAAAGACAGGGATAAATTTGTCGAACCTTATATTGCATATGTAGGGTTATGGATTAGTTAGCAGTTTACGGAGAAAGATAATGGCTCGTGTGGCAGGCGTGGATTTACCACCGCAAAAACGCGCTCAAATCGGTTTGACCTATATTTACGGGGTTGGCAAATCCCGTGCGACCAGCATCCTCACGGAAGCTCAGGTAGACATTAACAAGAAAATTCGTGATCTCAGCGAAGAAGAGTTGAACCGCATTCGCACAATTGTTGATCAGGGGGGCAACGTTGAAGGTGATCTGCGCAAGCAGATTCAACTGGACATCAAACGGTTGATGGACATTGGTTGCTACCGTGGTTTAAGGCATCGCCGCAGCTTGCCCGTTAGAGGGCAACGTACGCACACCAATGCGCGCACCCGAAAAGGACCTCGTCGCGCTACAGTGGCGAAGAAGAAAGTTGCAGGCAAGAAATAAGAATCAGACGGCGAGAGGCTGGTTTCTATTGAGCTAGCCACTTTTCGTGAAGGCAAAGTACTGACCTATGGCAAAGCAGCAACAAACCGCAGGCAAAAAGAAGGTTTTCAAAAAGAAAGAGAAAAAAGTCGTTCCTCAGGGCATTGTTCATATCCAGGCGACTTTCAACAACACGTTAGTCAGCATTACCGATCTTCAAGGAAATCTAGTCGCTCAATGCTCTTCGGGTGCAATGGGCTTTCGAGGCTCTCGCAAAGGCACTCCTTTTGCGGCGCAGCAAGCTGCCAATAAAGCTGCTGGTATCGCTCGCGATAGCGGAATGCGTAGCGTTGAAGTTCGCGTCAAAGGCCCTGGCTCAGGGCGCGAATCGGCGATTCGTGCAATTCAAGGTGCCGGAATTGAAATCAAGCTGATTCGTGACGTGACGCCTGTGCCACACAACGGTTGCCGTCCGCCAAAGCGTCGGCGCGTTTAGTTGGGCAAATCTGTTTACAAGAAGCTGAATTGATTAACAGCGCGGCTATTCCAGTCTCTTAAGGACAAATAACTGAAGAAAGATAAATTATTAAGCTGCGCTTTGAAGTATTAACGGAGGAATAGAGATTGGCTAGAGATAGAGGCAAACAATGTCGTATGTGTCGGCGTGAAGGCGAGAAACTCTACCTGAAAGGGGAGAAATGTTATAAGCCTTCGTGCCCGATTGAAAAGCGCGGTGTTAATCCGCCCGGCCAACATGGACCAAACGCAAAGCGTAAACCAGTGGCTGGGGGATACGGCGAACAGTTGCGTCAAAAGCAGCGTGTAAAGCGCATTTACAATTTGCTCGAAACTCAGTTTCGCAATTATTTTGAAAAGGCAGCCAGCCAAAAAGGCGTTACCGGTGAAAACCTGTTGGCCTTGCTTGAACGGCGACTGGATAATGTGATTTATCGGCTTGGTTTTGCCATGTCGCGCAGACAAGCACGGCAGTTTGTTCGCCACGGTCATGTTCAAGTTAATGGACGCAAAGTCAATATCCCATCGTTCCAGGTAAAAATTGGTGATGAAATTGCCGTTCGTGAAAAAAGCTCTGACAATGCCCACATTCAGGGAGCATTCCAGACTTCTGGCGGACGTGGCCGACCGGGATGGCTTGAGATTGTCAATTCGGACAAACTCGTTGGCCGTGTGACTGCGCTGCCACGCCGAGATGATGTTGATCCGAATATCAAGGAACAGCTCATCGTCGAGTTGTATAGCAAGTAGTCGTGTCTGCTGCCTTGCCGCTACTAGGCACGACTACCAGCCTCGCCGCTTTTTGACGGGTTTGGTTTAGTTGCCGGAAAAGCGAAGTTTTATTGCAGGCAGCTAGGCACGTAATGTTGGGTTAGTAATAGTTGGAGACAAAAAAATAAGCATGTGGACAGGATTCCAGAAGCCGAAGCGTTTGACGTGCGAAACCATGACGGATCGCTACGGGCGTTTCTCAGCCCAGCCCTTCGAGCGCGGTTTCGGTACAACAATTGGTAACAGCCTGCGCCGCGCATTGCTTTCGTCAATCGAAGGCGCAGCCATAACGGCAGTCCGCATTGAAGGCGTTTTGCATGAGTTCTCCTCGATCCCAGGAGTTGTCGAAGATGCGACTGACATCATTCTTAATCTGAAGCAGGTTCCCTTTAAGCTTCATTCCGGTGAAGCGAAAACGCTTCATATTTCCCGCACAGAACCGGGAGCAGTTACGTCCGGCGATATCGAAGCGGATGAAGATGTCGAAGTGCTTGATCCGAATATTCATATCGCAACGGTTAGCGAAGGCGGAAAGCTGAATATTGAGTTGCGACTGAAAAAAGGGCGTGGCTACGTTTCGGCAGATCGGAATTTTGATGACGATTTGCCTGTTGGCTATATCCCGGTTGATTCGGTTCATTCGCCGATCACCAAAGTCAATTTTCATGTGGAAGCCGCTCGCTTGGGCCAGGACACTGATTACGACAAGCTGCTGCTTGAGGTCTGGACGAACGGAAGCATTACGCCGGAGCATTCGATTGGCTTGGCCGCAAAACTGATTAAAGATCATATGGCGATCTTTATCAACTTCGAGGAAGAAGTTGAAACGCCTGTCGAAACCGTCGTTGTGAAAACTTCACAGCCGTTTAATGAGCATCTGGATAAGTCGGTGGATGAGCTGGAGCTTTCAGTGCGATCGTACAATTGTCTGAAAAATTCAGACATCAAAACCATCCGAGATCTGGTTCAGAAGTCAGAAGCGGAAATGCTTAAGACCAAAAATTTTGGTCGCAAGTCGCTTAACGAGATCAAGGATATTTTGACATCCATGGGGCTCGGCTTGGGGATGAAGTTTGATGAAAACGGCACTGTAATCAGAGGCCCTGAGATGTAAGCCTCAAGCTTTCCGGCGCTGGTTGCTGGAAAGCGCCAAAGAAGTTTAGTTAAGGAATAGAAAGTCATGAGACATCTTGTTGCGCATAGAAAGTTAGGTCGCACATCTTCGCATCGTAAGGCGTTGTTGCGTAATCTTTGCACTTCGTTCGTGCTGCACGAGCGAATTATCACCACTTTACCCAAAGCGAAAGAGTTGCGTCCATACGTTGAAAAAGTCGTGACGTTGGGACGACGTTCGCACGCAGCCACTCAAGCTGGGAATGCAGCCGCGGCAGTCCATGCTGCCCGTCAGGCGGCAAAGTCCTTTTTCCCAGGTAACGCCGGAGCGGACAGCAAGCAGCACAACCAAGGCGCTGAGCGTACCGCGGGTGTTGCTGCTCTGAAAAAGGTGACCAGCGAATTGGCTGAACGTTTTGCCAATCGCCCAGGCGGTTATACACGGATTTACAAACTCGGTCCGCGCAAAGGCGACGGAGCGGAAATGGCGCTGATTGAATTTGTCGGTAGCGAAGATAAAAAGGCTGTTACTGACAAGACTGAGTAATCCAAGAGCAAAGCCGCAGAGGGATGTTCTCTCGCACACTTTAAGTTTTAAGCCTCAACCGTGCGAGGCACACGCGGTTGAGGCTTTCATTTTGTTGATTAAACAATTTGGCTGAAGCTTATGAAAAAGATCGAGCGTAAAGATAAGCGCGCGATAAGCGGTGTAAAAAAAGCCGCGAAACCGGTTGCTCCAAAAAGCAAAATACCCGGTGATTCCGGTGACAATCTAAGCTTATCGGAAATCAAGAATCTCATCGAACTCATTTCTGATAAAAACTTCAATGAGTTTGAATTGGAGCGCGGCAAATTCAGATTGCGGCTTTCAAAAGGGGTGGTGAAATCAGCCGCCGCACAGCAGCCTGTTGCGATTGTTGAACAGGCAATTGCGAACGCACCTGCTCCAACAGCAGTGAACCAACCACCAATTGCGACTCCTGCCTCGCCAGCTTCTGAATCTGTTCCAGCCAAGCAGGAAGAAAATCTCCACATTCTGACCTCGCCGATTGTCGGCACGTTCTACAGCTCACCGAATCCAGCCGCAAAACCATTTGTCGCGGTTGGTGACAAAGTGGAAGCGGGAAATGTGCTTTGCATCATTGAGGCGATGAAGCTGATGAACGAAATTCAGGCGGATGCCAGTGGTGTAATTGCAAAAATCTTTGTCGAAAATGGCCAGCCGGTTGAATACGGGCAGGCTTTGTTCGGCCTCAGAAAATAGTCGTTGGATGAAGTCGGTGATGAACCGATCAATCGCGGTCTGCACAGTGTTGTCCGCAACGGAATCGCCAACTGCCAATTACCAACCACCAATTTATGTTCAAAAAGATTCTCATCGCCAATCGAGGCGAAATTGCCTGCCGAGTAATTTGGGCCTGCCGTGAGTTGGGCATTAAAACCGTGGCTGTGCATTCCGAAGCTGACCGGGAAAGTCTGCACGTCCGGTTTGCCGACGAAGCCATTTGCATCGGCCCGGCTCCGTCACCCAAAAGCTACCTGAACATTCCACAAATCATTGCTGCGGCTGAGATTACAAACGTTGATGCGATTCATCCAGGCTATGGGTTTCTTTCGGAAAATGCCCACTTCGCTGAAGTTTGCAGGGAATGCAACATCACGTTTATTGGACCCAATCCTGATGCAATTCGCATGATGGGCGACAAATCCGAAGCCAAGCGAACAATGAAGGCCGCAGGGGTGCCCGTCACGCCCGGAAGTGATGGCTTGATCGAATACGAAGAAGAGGCCGTCCGGGAAGCCGAGCGCATCGGGTATCCCGTGCTGATTAAAGCGACTGCAGGCGGCGGTGGACGCGGAATGCGCATCGCTCGCAATCGCGCTGAACTTACCAATGCTTACCAGACCGCTCGTTCCGAAGCCGAAGTCGCCTTCAAAAACAGCGGCGTGTATATCGAAAAATACATCGAAAATCCTCGCCATATCGAAATTCAGGTTCTGGGCGATAACTACGGCAACGTGATTCATTTGGGCGAACGCGAATGTTCAATTCAGCGCCGTCATCAAAAACTGATTGAAGAATCTCCTTCGCCTGCCGTCAGTTATGAACTGCGACAAGAAATGGGGCGTGTCGCTGTAGAAGCTTGCAAACGAATTGGGTACAGCAATGCCGGGACAATTGAATTTTTGATGGATGAAGACGGCAGTTTCTATTTCATGGAAATGAACACGCGCATTCAGGTTGAACACCCGGTGACTGAATTGGTGACGGTGTCCGACCTGGTGGCCGCGCAAATCCGAATTGCCGCTGGGGAAGAACTGAATTACACCCAGGATGAGTTGATGTTCGTCGGCCACGCCATTGAATGCCGAATCAACGCCGAAGACCCTGTCACATTCACACCAAGTCCGGGAAGAATCACGACTTTGAATTTGCCTAGCGGGCCGGGGGTTCGTGTGGATACGGCAATTTACAACGGGTATTTTGTGCCGCCGTACTATGATTCGCTGATTGCCAAAGTCATCGTTCACAGCCGCACGCGCGAACGCGCCATTGCCAGAATGCGCCGCGCTTTGGAAGCAATGGTTGTCGAGGGAATCAAAACGACCATCCCCCTGCACCTGAAAATTCTGAACGATCCGGATTTTAACAGCGGAAATATCTCAACTCGATTTATGGATCGGTTCATGAGCTAAGGTTCGCTTTCGCTGGGGCGGTTGCCGAACGCCCCAGCAGTGCAGATAATCCTCCCTTCAAAAACCCCAAAGGCGACTGCATCTGATGAAAGAAAGTCTGCTTCAATATCTGGCTTGCCCAGCCTGCGCTGGTGATTTGTCGCTGAATTCCGCTGAGCGTGATGGAAGCGAAATCACAGGCGGAGCTTTGGTGTGTGCTCAATGCGGGAAAAGCTTTTCGGTGGTGAATGGTATTCCGCGTTTTGCCGACCTGGTAAGCGATGAAATCCAACGAGAAACCGCTGAAAATTTCGGCCAGCAATGGCTGGAGTTTGACCACGTCGCCGATCATCATGAAAAACAGTTTCTGGATTGGATTGCGCCGGTGACGCCTGATTTTGTTCGCGGGAAAACTGTTGTTGAGGGAGGCTGCGGCAAAGGCCGTCATACGCGTTTGATCGGCGAATGGGGAGCAGAAGCCATCATTGGCGTTGACCTAAGCGTTGCTGTCAAAGCAGCGTATAGAAATACCAAAGACCTGCCGAACGTTCACATCATTCAAGCCGACATCTACAAACTGCCATTGAAACCGGTGTTTGATTACGCGTTCTCAGTTGGTGTGCTACATCATTTGCCTGACCCGCATTCGGGGTTTGCTTCATTGGTCAAAAAGCTCCGGCCCGGCGGAGCAATTTCAGCCTGGGTTTATGGGTTGGAAAACAACGGCTGGATCGTCAATTTCGTCAATCCTTTGCGCGAACACGTCACATCGAAACTGCCAATGCGCACGCTGTACTGGCTGTCTTTTCTGCCAACCCTGATCTTGTGGTTGCCGCTGAAACTGGTTTATCAGCCGCTGGCAAAAACCGGATTGAAGCGGTTTTTGTTTTACGCTGATTATCTTTGTTACATTGCGCGGTTTCCGTTTCGGGAAATTCACAACATCGTTCACGATCACCTGACGGCTCCCGTCGCGTTTTACATCAGCCGTCAGGAATTCGATCAATGGTTCAACGAAGCCGGAACCGAACGAACGGAAATTCACTGGCACAACAGCAACAGTTGGCGCGGATTGGGTTACATCAAAGCCAAAGCGGAGGCGCGAGGTGGAAACTAAAGCCGTCGAAGCCGCCATGCGCCCGGTCAATTACGAAATCATCTTTGAGTCCGAAGATGATCATTGGTGGTTTGTCGGGCGTCGCGCCGTGGTCTTTGCTCAGATTGAAGATGCCCTGAGAGTACAGACATCCTCGTCTGCGAAGTTCCAAGCCTTAGACATCGGTTGCGGAACCGGCGCAACGATGGATCATCTGCGTAAATTCGGTGAAGTGCAGGGAATTGATTTGGCGATGATTCCGCTGAGCTTTTCACGCCGCCGAGGCCATCAACGAACCATGTGCGCCAGCGCAACTGAATTGCCATTTGCAGATGAAACTTTCGACCTGATTACCGCGCTGGATGTCATCGAACATCTGGACGACGACGTGGCTGGGCTGAGCGAAATTCGCCGCACGCTAAAAATCGGCGCTCCAGCGGTAATTTATGTTCCGGCATTTATGGCTTTGTGGGGGCCGAATGACGACCAATCCGGTCATAAACGGCGTTATAGATTGCCGGAATTGAAGGCGGCAGCAGAAAAGGCTGGGCTGAAAGTCGAGAGAATCAGTTATTCCAACTTCGCGATGTTTCTGCCGATCTGGCTCGGCAGAAAGCTCCTGAATTTGCTTGGCCAAACTGAAGCCAGTGAAAACAAAATCAACCATCCGATGATTAACAAATTGCTCGCCTGGATGTTTTCCAGCGAAGCAAACTGGCTGCGGCGGCATCGGCTGCCGTTTGGCGTTTCGGTCGTCTGTGTAGTCAGAAAGGTTCGCTAAAATGAGCGTTGCCAATTCACAATCCGCAATCGGCATTCAGAAGGGGTCGCAATCGGTGACGACGCCAAAACTTTCCCTGTTTTTACCTGTTTATAATGAAGAGGAAAATCTGAATCGGTTGAACGAAAAGATTTTCGAAGCGATGGCCAAAATCGGTCATACGTTTGAAGTGATCTACGTTGACGATGGCAGCAGCGACCGCAGCCTGGAGCTACTGAAACGATTTGCTGCCGCAGATTCGCGAGTCAAAGTGATTGGGTTTCGCCGAAACTATGGGCAGACGGCGGCGATGGCTGCCGGAATTGCAGCCGCGCGCGGCGAAGTATTGATTCCCATGGACGCCGATCTGCAAAACGATCCTGCTGACATTACTCGGCTATTGGCGAAATTGGATGAAGGCTACGACGTGGTTTCCGGGTGGCGAAAAGATCGGCAAGATGCGTTTATTACGCGTACTTTTCCTTCGCGCATCGCCAATGGGCTGATTTCTAAAATCGGCGGAGTCCCGCTTCATGATTACGGCTGCTCGCTCAAGGCGTATCGCCGAGACGTTTTGAAAGACGTGAACCTGTACGGCGAAATGCATCGCTTCATTCCGATTTACGCGGCTTGGGCTGGCGGCAAAGTGACAGAAATTCCCGTCGCGCATTACCCGCGCACGGCTGGCCAATCGAAATACGGATTATCGCGCACGATCAAAGTCGTCTTCGATCTGGTAACGATTAAATTTATGGCCAGTTATCTGACCAAACCGATTTACGTTTTTGGTTGGGCAGGCGTGCTTGCCTTCGCCATTTCAATTTTCTCCGGCGGGTTTGCCTGTTTGATGAAATTTGCCAGTTGGCCCAAACACGCAGACTTCATTCAAACTCCGTTGCCTGTGCTGGCGATGATGATGCTGGGCTTAGGCGTGCAATTTTTCCTGATGGGATTGATTGCCGAAATGTTGGTGCGAACGTATCACGAATCGCAGGGCAAACAGATTTACACAGTTAAAACAAAGATCAATTTTGATGCTGATTAAACGTTGGATTAGCAAACGACTGACCAGCCTACGAGGCAACGTAATCGTAAATGTTGCGTGAGGGCAAGTGGATCCTTCGCGGTGAAGTTCGATCTGCCCGGACAACAAAATGAAAAAGAGTTGAGTGCAGGAATTTCTTGCTTTGTTTAACTTTCGCTCTTTTCAGGTCTTCTTGCACGTCTGGCGGTGCGTTGTACTTATTAAAGTTCTCGTAAATGTTTTTCAATTGAAGCCCTCCTCTGTCAGCCGCTTCCGCAATTTTCACAAAGTTCGCTTCATCCAGGTAAAACCTGGATGCGCATAAATAAAGAGAAGCTCCCTGGACAGGGCGCAAGGCTGTCAACGCCCGTTTTAGAAACAACAACTGACCCGCCAATGTGTAAGGTGGGTCTGTAAAGACCAGATCAAATCGGTGCGCGAATCGGCGAGGAAGTCCCAGGCGAAGATCGCAACACCGAATTTCTATTGTCTCTCCGACGTTCAATTGCTTAATTTGGGAGAGAAGGTTTGAATCCAGGTCAACAATAGAAAGTTGGGCGGAAGGAAATATTGCAGTGATCGCAATGCCAAGCAGGTCGTCATCGCCTAATAACAACATCCTGCGCTTGCCCAAATCTTCAGTTCTAAGCAATAGTTCCAGGCGTCGTAGTGTCGTGTTTATGGTGGCAGGACATTGATCTAAATCATCGCGACGCTGGATGCCGTGGTGGTTTCTATAATTCCTCAATAAATTTCGCGCTTGGTGAAATGACATCAATTTCCTTCTTGATAGGTTGGCATCGAAGAGGCTCTCGGTCGTGGTAAAGAGGAAGGCTAGGTTTCAATCTGCCAGACATACAGGCGCAACCCACCAGGATTCGTCTGTGATGTCGTTTCCTGCGCGCAAAATCACTCCGACGGGTTGTCCTGCGATAATAAAGCAAGACGTTAGGAAGCGAAGCATTCGCATCCCATCCTCAGTCATGGTCTCCACCAAGGGCAACTCCAGATATTGCTGGTAAATCATTGTTTGTTCCGCGTAGGTTTGTTCGCGACTGGATAAAACTTCTTCGCTGTCAGGATCTACGATTTTGATAGTATCTCCCTCACTGCCGTAAGCTGGCTTGATGACATATTGCTCATCACCAAAGACTGGATCAAGGTATGTGGGGAGCATGTGGCGTTCGACAAGCGCGCGCTCTTCATCAGTAAAATATTGTCCTGCTTCATATAACCCCCAGATGACGACTTGGACAGCCTTGTTTTCCCACAGAAATGCCGAAGGAGGATTGATTATGGCAAGCCTGCGATTTTGTACGAGGTCCAGCAGAGATTGTCCCGTATGAAGGTGCGCGTCTCCAGGTTGGTGGGCCCGAAACATTCCCCCACGAAAGAATTGGAGTGGATAGAACCGGTAGAGCACATCAATTCGGCGACCATCGGGATCGTATAAACCGTCGGCGTCAGCGCATAGTGACTCCAGTGGAACATACCGTTTTTGCACTTGGGGCAAATCAAGTAAGTTCATCAAATAGAGAGTAATGTCCTGATCCCTGCGGCATTTGCCACAGCAAGTAAAAACAACATAAGCCGATTCGCGATTCATCTTTCCGACAAACTCAAGCCCGGCTTTTACGGCACTTCGTAATTCGTCGGCTAAAATTTCTTCCCCAAGCCGGTTGGGATTTACCAAACCTGACTCTGCGCAGACTTGGGCGTTCACTGCGAAGGTTTCAACCAGAAGCCCAGGTACATCGGCGTTGATTTCCAGCATTTTGTAGCCGGTTGGCGTTTTTACCAGGTCAAGTCGGCTGAGAAAGGGAGTAGACATTCCTGGAGTTTGGGTGCGGATAATGCCCAAAGTTGATCTGGGAAACCCCATCTGTAAGAGAGTTTCATCGGGCACTGCTTGGAGCAGAGAAGTGACTCGCTGATAGATTCGAACTATTGCTTCTGTGGCTTGTGTAATGGCTGCAACCTCTGCGCGTGGCAAAGGGTGGGTCTCAAGCAGGTCAAACGCATCAAGCAAAGTACCGGGCCAGAGAGCACCGAAGCGGTGAAAGAATTGTTCGCGCCTCGCTCTATGACTTTGAAGCCTCTCAAAGACGGAAGATTCCCTGGCCATTTGTTTGTGTGTTCAATACTTCTTTCGGAAGCTAGCCGCCGTGCCCTTTATGGCTTGAAGGCGTGTACTTGCCATAATACTTGTAAGGATCATTCTCAGATCCATTGCCAGTTTTTCTAATTTCTTCTTCGTCCTCCAGCTTCATAAGCGCCTTTTGTGCTACTGCACGCTTGAGAGTCGGCTTCTTTTTGAGCAGATCTTCCAATGAAAGAGCATTTTCCCTGTCTGTTGTCTCCAGGATGCCGAGCAGGACGCTTTCTGCTTTCGAAACCGCGGACTCATCAGCAGGTTTTTTCTGGTTCTGGGCCATTGGCTGCGCCGAGACAGAGTTGGAATTCATCGGAGCTTGCCCAAACAATAGCACTGTAGCGGTTACCCCAGTCATCAACTTTTTTGTGCGATTCATAATCATTTGCTCCAGAGGTTATTTGACTTGTAAGGAGATTTGTCTTTTTGATTCTTTTACAATTCTTGTGAATGGTCCGTCGGAATCAGGCACCTCGCGGCAGTCTTTGAGAATAGTGTCCTGGAAGTACTTCTGAACTCTGGGGGCAAAAAGCAATCCTAACCCACCTCCTTTTTCCGTATCCCAGTACCATAACAATCTGCGATTACATAAAGCATCGGTGAAGTAATTCAGGTGTTCGCCCATCAGCGCAGCCCGGCTTTGATCGCCAACTTGTTGCGCGTGTTCGTGGTAATAATACGTTTCTTCGAACATGGTGAAAATGGAGTGTGCCATCGCTCGCTCTTCTAGCAATAGCATAGCTTTAGCCTCCGGGTTGAGGGCTAACGCGGCTGTGGCAACCTGGGCAGAGCTTGAATCGTACTCTTCACCAATCACGGCAAATAAGTGGGTCATCAACGGACGATCCAACTGAGCGCGCGCGAGGTTATTGAATAAGTCATATTCCATTTTAATGGCATTGGCGCGCGAAACGTCCTGGTGTGTACGTTGAGAATTGTAGAGGGAGTAAGAGGAAACAGTTAGTGCCGTAACGGATAGAAAGATGGAGACAAAGTCTTTGATTTTGGTGATCGAACTGGTTTTTCCGTCAGTTGCCGCCACGTGGCCCCCCGGTGTTCCAAATTCCGCGATCTTGTCGTTTTGCTGAAGTTGAAAGCTGCACGCATACTCTATAATGAGTCACGCCTTGTCAAGAACGAATATGGTGAGAATGAGGATATGAATACGATCGGTCGGCATCTTCTGGCGGAATTTTATGATTGTGACAGTAGCGTACTTAACGACCCTGAACTGATTCGCCAGAATTTGCTTGAGGTCGCCCATGATCTGGATGTCACAATCGTGGGGGAAGTGTTCCATCGGTTTGCTTCGGGCGGCGTAAGTGGGGTTTTGGTGATCACCGAATCACATCTTTCAATTCACACTTGGCCGGAAAGTTGTTATGCCGCAAGTGACATCTATACTTGTAGTGGGCTTGACCCAACGCCGGGCGTTATTCATTTGGCAAGATTATTGAAAGCCGAGCGGTATCGAGTCCAGGAAATTCTAAGAGGGCTTCCGACAGAGCTTAGTGA
Source organism: uncultured Heliomicrobium sp. (assembly GCA_964570175.1). GTDB lineage: Bacteria > Acidobacteriota > Blastocatellia > RBC074 > RBC074 > RBC074. The sequence continues at coordinate 25,516 of CAZMXG010000070.1, forward strand.
GTATCCTGACAGTTCGCTCAAGGGCGCAAAACTAATAACTCAAATGACCCCGATTCGTAAATTGACCCAAGGTGATTCGCTCAATGAGTCAGCAGGACGAAAAATTGTTGGATGATATCGGCTGGCACTTGCTGGAAGAATTGCAGGCCGATGCGCGCACCAGTTACGCCGAGCTTGGCCGTCGCGTGGGTTTGTCCACTCCGGCCGTGATGGAACGCGTCCACAAATTGGAAAAGGCCGGAATCATCACCGGCTATCGCGCTGAAGTGAATCCCGAAAAAGTCGGCTTTCAGGTAACAGCATTCATCCGCATTGGCCTGGCGCATCAAGTCTTGCCGCGAATGGAAACCCTGTTTCGAGAGATTCCCGAAATCATCGAATGCCATCGCGTGACAGGCGATGATTCCTTGATCCTGAAAGTTCACGTCACCTCCATTCATCATCTGGAACAAGTTGTTCATCGCATCACGCCGTACGGCATGCCCGCGACTTCGATTGTGCTGTCGTCGCCGATACAAGGACGGCCTATCGAACGCAAGATGGTTGAACAAGTGACAAAGAAAACTCGCGGAGAGCAGTAAACAGCAAATGTGCGGAATCATTGGATTCGTCAATCAGAATCAGCAACAACCTGCGAACGAGCGAATCGCCCGGGCGATGAACGACGCCATCATTCATCGCGGTCCGGACGATGACGGCTTTTATTTCAAGAACCAGACTGCGCTGGGGATGCGCCGGCTTTCGATCATTGATCTGGCCGGAGGGCATCAGCCCATCGGCAACGAAGACGGCACCATCTGGGTCGTCTTCAATGGCGAAATTTATAACTACCGCGAACTGCGCGAAGGCTTGTTGGCGCGCGGCCATCAGCTTAAAACCAATTCCGACACTGAAACCATCGTTCACCTTTATGAAGATTACGGCGACGACCTGGTCAAACATCTGAACGGGATGTTCGGCTTTGCGTTGTGGGACGAACGGCGGCAACGGTTGCTGATCGCTCGCGACCGAATGGGCGAAAAGCCGCTTTACTTCACGCAAACGAACGAAGCTTTTATTTTCGCCTCAGAGCTGAAAGCACTGGTTCAGCATCCGTCGGTCGAACGCCGGGTGAACCTGCTGGCGCTGCGGAAATATCTGCAATACGAGTTTGTGCCTTCGCCGCACACGATGCTCGAAGGCATTCACAAACTGTTGCCAGCGCACCGGCTGATTTTTGAAAACAATCGTTGGCGAACGGAGCGATACTGGCAGCTCAGTTACGACGGCGAACGACTGAAAATCAGCGAAGAAGAAGCCGCTGAAGAAGTTCGCGACCGATTGCGCGAAGCCGTCAGAATGCGGCTGGTTTCTGACGTGCCGCTCGGCGTGTTGCTTTCTGGCGGAATTGATTCCAGCACGATGGCCGAAATGGCCTGCGAAGCCGCTGGCGGTCGAGTTAAAACTTTTTCTATCGCCTTTGAAGAAAAGTCGTTTGACGAATCTTCCTATGCCCGCAAAGTTGCTGAACAGCTCGGCACGGAACATTACGAACAACGGTTCACCGAACGCGACATGCTGGACATCGTGCCGGAAATTCCGCGTCTGCTGGATGAGCCGCTCGGCGATGGCTCGTTGATTCCAACGTTTTTGCTGTCGCGCTTTACCCGCCAGCACGTGACGGTTGCACTGGGCGGAGACGGCGGCGACGAACTTTTCGCTGGCTATCCGACTTACGGCGCTCACCGAATGGCGAAGCTTTACCAGATGATTCCGCGCTTTGTGCGCAGTGGTTTGATCGAACCTGCCGTCGCTCGGCTGCCGGTTTCGACGGAAAACCTGTCGCTTGATTTCAAAGCCAAACGATTTGTGCGCGGGGCTTCGCACGGAGCGGGAACTCGGCACACAATCTGGATGGGATCCTATGATGCGGTGCAGCAACGCGAATTGCTGCAGCCTGAAATCATCGCGGCCTGCCCGGACGAAGACGTTTTCGACGAAATCCTGCCGTACGACCGGCTGAACGGCCACAGCAATCTAACGGAACAAATGATGGCATTGGACGCGCGGCTGTATCTGGCCGAATGTGTGCTGTTCAAAGTGGACCGTGCCAGCATGGCGGCTTCGCTGGAAACGCGCGCGCCGTTTCTGGATCACACCTTCATCGAATTTGTGCTGAAGCTGCCGGTTGAAATGAAATTGAAAGGTCTGACGGGCAAGTACATCCTGAAAAAAGCCATGCGAGGCCGTCTGCCCGACGACGTGATTGACCGCCCCAAAAAAGGTTTCGGAATGCCCGTGGCCAAATGGGTCAACGGCGAATTGCGCGGTCTGGTTCGTGATACGTTTTCGCCTGAACGGTTGAAACGGCGCGGACTGTTCAATGTGGATTACGTCCAGCGACTATTGGACGAACACGAAAGCGGTTTGGCGGACAATCGGAAACTGATCTGGACTTTGCTAATGTTCGAGATGTGGCCGTTGGCCGAAAGTTAGTGTAAATTGCTGCCTCACTGAAACTTCAAAACGATAGAACTTCATTTACTGATTTATGGCTGATACGAAAACCAATCAACCCATGTTTGGGCCGCCGAAATCGGCGATCCGCGATATTTTTGAACAATTGCTGATCACGGTTGTGATGGCGCTGTTTCTGATGACCTTCATCGCACAGGCTGTGGCCGTGCCGACGGGTTCAATGCAGAACACCATCAACATCGGAGATCATCTGTTCGTCAACAAGTTTATCTTTGGCAAACCGACTCCGGTGCTGGGGAAATTGTTGCCGACGCGCGAAATCAACCGGGGCGACATCATTGTGTTCAAATTGCCGAGCGATCCGAAAGTCAATTACGTCAAGCGAGTAATTGGGTTGCCCGGGGACAAGGTTCTGGTCAAAGGCCGTCACGTGTTCGTCAACGACAAAGAAATTCCCGAAGAACGCGCGATTGTGGATTCTCCTGATCCGCGACAGGGAGAGTTGAAGGTTGAGAAAGTGCAGCCAAAACCTGCTGGTGCCTGGTATAGGGTTTATTACGTCGAAGGTCGCTCATCCGACGAAGATCGCCCCAATGTTGGTGATTCGTCGGCCGATTACGCCGTCAAGGAGCCAGCCATCGTTCCGCCGGACAAATACTTTGTGATGGGAGACAGCCGCGACAATAGTCTGGATAGCCGGTTTTGGGGATTTGTGCCCCGCGAAAATGTTTTTGCCAGGGCCTTGTATGTTCACCTGTCATTCGATCCCAGCGTCGGCGATCCTGAAAAAGGCGCAACGTTGCTGGACAAACTGATGGGCATCAGATTCAAACGAATCGGAACCGCTGTGAAATAAGGTTCCGCTGCGCGCGCTTGAGCGAATGCTGTCCGAATACCGCGAAAAATGCTATAAATGGTATTGTTTTCAATGGCTCGAAAGAGTTCGCGGGAGTAAGTTATGACATCCATTCAAAATGCTGCGCAACGATTGCCGGGACAATTCCTGGAAAGCATCGGCAAACAATTGAAGTTGCCGGTTGGATTTCGTGGTGACGGTTCCATGGTCAGCCTGGGAGAAGTTCTCAATTCCGGCGTCGAGGCCCGATTGTGGCCGGAACTGGAAACAGCGCAGCGAGCCGACATTACAGCCAAACGGATCGAGCTTCAGCCAAAATTCAATCTGGGGTTGATCGGGACAGGCGTCATCAGCAAGGAACAGGCAATCGAAGAGGTCAAAAACCGGTCGAGAATCGGCATGCGGTTGATTGACATTGAAAACCGCTTGCTGACGAAACTGATGGCGGAGATAGAGGAAAACGCTGACCTGAAACGATGACTCACCCACAAGCTTCGGCGTCGGAAGCAGTTGAAACCGCAGCCACCGCGCTTGCCATTGAAGCGAATTTCGACGACATCACACGAGCCGCTTTCAAATATCGCCGAGAACAGGTTTATCCATTCCTGAAAAGCAACGGCATCAATGTTGTTTTGCTTTCCGGAAGGATTGCTGTTCGGCGACGTGTCGTTGCCGCAATCGCGGCAACGGGAATCAGTTTCTTGAGCGGCGTTGGTCACGGCCAAGAAAATTCGTTTTGCGGATACCAAAACAAAACCATCTTTCGAATTGATAGGTATGAAGGGGAAGAAGTTCGCGGCAAAGTCATTCATTTACTTTCCTGTTCTACGGCCAGTAATCTGGGCGAAGATTTTCTGGTGAAAGGATGTCGCGCTTTTTTCGGCTACAAGGAAGAATTCGCCGTTCCCTTTGAAGACCTGACGGAATTGAATGAACTGGCCGAAGAGTTCTTTGGCAGTGATGCGGAAATTGACCGGGCTTTTGCGGAAGGCGTTCCAGTCGAGCAGATTCTGGACAGGGTTCGCCGCAAATTTGACGAAAACATTGCCCGGCTGGACGAACGCGGCAACCGCGAAGCTTCTGCCGCGCTGGAAAGTAATCGTGATCTATTGATCGGCCTGTTTGCGCATAGCTGAAATCCGGCGGCTCAGATTTTGACGCACTCCCCTCATTTGATACTCTTCGTTCACCGAACCAAATCGAAATCTCAAATTGCTGTTGAACTAGCACTCGAAGCGAGAGAAAACTGTATGCCAAACAAAACCAAGTCTTTTGTGCTGATCCCTGTTGTGATCATGCTGATTTTCATCGGTGTATTTCGCTCGCCAATCACCGCTGCGTTTCAGAATTTGTCATCGGCGGAAGCCTTGAAAAAACGCGAAGAGCTTTACCGGCTGAACAATCTTGGCGTGGCGCTGATGGAGCAGTACAAACACGAAGACGCAGCCAAACAGTTCAAGCTGGCGCTGGAACGCGACGCCAATTTCGCCATCGCGCGGATCAATCTGGCGATGGCGTATTTCTTTTTGAATGATGTCAAAACTGCTGTGACAGAGGCGCAAGCCGCGCTAAAACTCGCGCCCACAAGTTTGCACGCGCAATACGTGCTTGGGTCAGCTTACAAAAACGACCGTCTGTACGACGAAGCGATTGCCGCATTCAATAAAGTGCTGGCCGTTGATCCGAAAGACCCGTACAGCAACATCCAAATCGGCCAAAGCTACTCTTCCAGACAACAATACGCGCAAGCCGCCGAAGCTTTCCGCCGTGCAATGGAAGCCGAACCTTATAACGCGACGGCCGTTTACAGTCTGGCGCAAGCGCTGATCCGCTCTGGCAAGCAAGCCGAAGGACAAACGATGCTGGAGCAGTTTCAAAAGCTGAAGGCTTCCGGCTATTCAACAACGCTGGGAAACGGTTACGGCGAAAGAGGAAAATATGCCGAAGCCGTTGTCAGCACAGGCGCTGAAGCCGATCTGGTTTCCAACGAAGGCGCGAAAGTCAGCTTCGTTGATGCCACCGCCGGACTGAATGTCAAAACAACCGCCAAGCCGCTATCCGCCGCGCTTGGCCGCAAACTGGCGAAAGCGGAATTCACTGAGCAAACAAAACAGGAACTGATTTCGGCGTTCAGCTCAAATGTTACACTTGGAGATTATGACGGAGACAACAAGCTGGATTTGCTGGTCAGCGGCGTTGACGGTAGCAAACCCTTCGTCAAGCTTTTTAAAAACTACGGCGGCAAATTTATTGATGCGACTGACAAGGCGAAACTGGCAACGAATGGGTTTGTCAGCGGAGCCGTTTTCGGGGATTTTGACAACGATAACAAAACTGATCTGGCTGTCTTCGGCTATCAAACGCTGGCGATTTGGAAAAACAACGGCGACGGCAGTTTCAGCGACGTGACCGAAAAATCCGGGCTGGGGAAATACGCAACTTGGGGGATGACGGCAGCCTGGGTAGATGCCGATCACGATGGTGATCTGGACTTATTTGTTGGCAACTTTGCTGATTTGTCTCAGTTTCCGGCGAAAGATTCGGCGACGTTCCCAGACGATTTTGCCGGAGAAGAAAACAAGCTTTTCCAAAACAACGGCAACGGCACGTTCACAGACATCACCGCCAAAACCGGTTTGGCCGGAGGCAAAAACAAAACTACCGCTGTCGTTCCCACCGATTTCAACAACCAGCGCGACATAGACTTTTTCGTTGTCAATTACGGCTCCCCGGCGCAACTGTTCAGCAACCAGCGAGACGGTTCGTTTAGGGAAATCGCCGCTTCAACCGGAATCAACTTCAGCGGCAAAGCTCTCGGCGTTGGCGCTGGCGATTTGAACAAAGACAACTTCGTTGACTTTTATTTGCCTGACGCTGAGGGAAACGCCTCGCTTTTTTTGAGTGACGGTAAAGGCGGCTTTGTCCGGCGAGGTGACGGGGTGACAGGGCGACGGGGTGAACTTGCTGCTCAGATTGCTGATTACGATAACGACGGTTTGCTTGATGTTGTAACGCAAACGGCTAGCGGCATGAGCTTGCAACGCGGATTAGGCGACAAGCTTGCAGAAGCTGCCAACTCCCCGATCCCAACTCCCAACTCCCGATCACTTGCGCTCGGAGATTTCACCAGCGACGGTGGAATAGACCTGATCAGCTTCAACAACGACGGCGGAATTGTCGCGCTGAAATCCGAAGGCTTCGGCAAAAACTTCGCTCGCATCCAACTTGCGGGCAAGACCAGCAACCGCAGCGCTATTGGAACAAAAGCCGAACTTCGCAGCGGCAGCCTGCGGCAAAAACTGGAAGTCTATTCGGCTTCGCCCGCTGTGGCATCGGCAGGAGTGACGTTCGGGCTGGGCTACCGAACTTCAGTGGATGCGCTGACGATGTTTTGGCCTGCGGGAATCATGCAATCCGAAGTCGGCATCAAACCCGGAGAAAATCAGGTTGATGAGCTTGACCGCAAAGGCACGTCCTGCCCGTTGCTCTATACATGGAATGGCAGCGAATACAGCTTTGTCACGGATTTTCTGGGCGGCTGCGCCATCGGCGCGCGCGAACCCGGCAACACCTGGAGCCAGCCGGACACCAACGAATACATTCGCGTCACCGGCGACCAACTGAAAGCGAAAGACGGCATGCTTTCCATGCGCATGAACAATCAGTTGGAAGAGGTGATCTTTTTTGACGAAACCAGACTGCTGGCGGTGGACCATCCGGCAGACGTGGAAATATATCCGAACGAACGCCTGATGCCCGGCCCGCCGTATCCGGAATTCAAACTCTATTCGGTGAAAGCGCCGCGTCCGCCGGTCCGCGCATTTGACGACAAAGGCAAAGACATCTTGCCGCTGATCAAAGACATTGATCGCCGTTACCCCGATGATTTCGAAAAGCTGCGGTTCAAAGGCTACGCGCGCGAACACGCGCTGGAACTGGACTTGGGCGACATCAGCAAAGCCAAGCAGGTTTTATTGTTGCTAACCGCATGGATTGATTACGCAGATTCAACGGCGAATCTGGCGGCTTCGCAAGCAGGCGTTGAAATCGTTCCGCCGTACGTGCAGGTCAAAAATGATCGCGGCCAATGGCAAACCGTCATCCCGCAAATGGGCTTTCCCGCCGGATTGCCGAAAACCATGACGGTGGATCTGACGGGTAAATTCCTGTGTGCAGACAGCCACGTTCGCATCGTCACCAGCATGCGCATTTACTGGGATCAAATTCTGGTTGACGCTTCTGACGGCAACGCGCCGATGAAAGTGACAACGCTTGATCCCATCGCCGCCAACTTGCGCTGGCGCGGATTTCCGCGCGAATACTCTCCCGATGGACGCAAGCCGCTGATTTACGATTACCGCCAGATTGAACCTTTTGCTCCGTGGAAAGCGCACCTTGGCAATTACACTCGTTTCGGCGATGTGCGCGAATTGCTGACAGCGGCGGATGATATGTACGTGGTCACGCGCAACGGCGACGAAATCCAATTGGATTTTGATGCGCGGCGTTTGCCGACTTTGCCAGCGGGTTGGAAGCGTACCTACCTGGTTTTCGCTGACGGTTTTGGCAAAGACATGGATATGAATTCTGCGCGGCCTGAAACGATTGGCGAACTTCCTTACCACGGAATGAAAAGTTATCCATATTCGCCCGGCGATGCGTACCCGAACGACAAACGCCATCGCGATTATCTGGAACGCTACAATACGCGAACTGTCGGCAATCAAACTCAGGCGGCTTGGCGCGGGGTCAAATAAAAGGTGGGCTTTTTGATTCGAGCAGTAATCACAAAAAGCTCGCCGGAGAGTGCATTATTTACCGCAGAGTCGCAGAGGGCCGCAGAGGTTTCACAGTGGTTTTCTCTGCGCTGGATCGGCGTTCTCTGCGTTTCTGCGGTGAATTGTTTGATGCTTTGCCTTGTTTCGGTTTCCGCCCAACCTCGACCCTTTCTAAATTGCTTCCCATCGCGTTCCATCTCGACTGATCGGTGGCGCGGCGAATACTTCAACAACACAGACCTTGGCGGATCGCCCATCATGATTCGCGACGACAGCCAGCCCAGCAGTCTTTTTTTGGATTTTGACTGGCAGCTTGCCTCGCCCAGCAAAGATTGCGGCGTGAATCCTGACAATTTTTCCGTTCGCTGGGTTCGCAATGTCGCGCTGAGCAGCGGCGCATATCGCTTCACGGTGACGGCGGATGACGGGGTGCGTCTGTTGATTGACGGGCAGGAGCGATTGAATCGCTGGAGCGATCAAGCGTTAACAACGCACAGCGTGGACATTCAGCTTTCGGCAGGGAATCACCGCATTGTGCTGGAGTATTACGACCGCTGGGGCAGCGCGGCGGTCAAGCTGAATTGGCAGCCGCATCCGTGTTTTGCCGCCGTGTCGGCAGATCACTGGCGCGGCGAGTATTTTAATAACGACGCGCTGACCGGTCAGCCTGCAATGGTGCGCGATGACGGCGATGGAGCTATCTCCTTTGACTGGCGCGGGCAAAGCCCGGAATCGGCTTGCGGAGTTTTGACGAGTGGATTTTCGGCTCGCTGGTCGAGGCGAGTTCCGTTTGGCAGTGGTGCGTATCGCTTTGAAGTCGCCGCCAGCACAGGCGCGCGCGTCTTTGTGGATGGCAAGCTGCTTTTCGATAAATGGAACGACGAAGCCATTGGCAGCCTCCATCTTCAGCTTGGCGCGGGCAATCATCAGATCGTGTTTGAATATCGTGGCGCAGCGAGCGCGCCGGTTAGTTTGCGCTGGAAGCCGCTGCCGTGTGTTGCCGAAATTGCCGATGACCATTGGCGCGGAGAGTATTTCAACAGCGACAACCTTAGCGGCGACCCCACGATGGTGCGCGACGACGGCGATGGACAGATTGATTTCAATTGGCTGGATGGCAGCCCGGCTGAATCCTGCGGCGTGCGGCGCGATGGGTTTTCCGTTCGCTGGACGCGCACGACCGTGTTCAACGCGGGGCTTTACCGTTTCGTGGTCGGAGCCAACGACGGCGTCAGATTTTATGTGGACGGCCAGTTGAAACTGGATGAATGGCGCGAACAATCCGCCAGCTTCATTGCCGAAGTCGAACTG
>CAZMXG010000071.1:0-34747 GCA_964570175.1 uncultured Heliomicrobium sp.
CTTCGTACATTTGCGGCCAGTGCATGCTGTGCCGCACCGGAGCTTATAACCTGTGTCCACAACGCAAAGGGTTTGGCTACGGCATCAATGGAGCAATGGCGGGGTTTGTCCGAGTTCCCGAACGCACGCTGCATCACATCCCGGACAGCTTGTCGTTTGAAAAAGCCGCGCTGACCGAACCTTGCTGCGTCGGGTACAACTGTGTGATCGAAAAAAGCAATGTCAGACCTGGCGACACGGTCGTAGTGCTGGGGCCTGGGCCGATTGGATTGTTGTGTGCGGAAATGGCTCGGCTGGCCGGAGCGGGCAATTTGATCGTTGCCGGTATGGCCAGCGATGCTTCGCGCCTGGAAGCGGCGAAAGAACTCGGCGTCACGCATGCGGTCAATTTGCAGGAAACCGATTTGAAGGACTTGGTGATGAGTCTGGGAGATGGCTTGGGCGCGCATCTGGTGGTTGATGCCGCTGGAGCGTCGGCAGCGCTGAAAACAGCGATGGACATTGTTCGTCCGGCTGGACAAATCACGAAAGTCGGCTGGGGGCCGCAACCGCTGGGCTTTTCGCTCGATCCGTTGGTGCAAAAAGCTGTCCGCCTGCAAGGCAGTTTCAGCCACACATTCCAAAACTGGGAGATGGTGGTTTCGATGCTGGCTTCAGGCCAGATCAATCTGAAACCGATCATCAGCCGTGTGGCGTTTCTGGAAGACTGGAAAGATTGCTTCGACGGCATGCACGACGGCAAATATGTGAAAGCCGTTTTGCAACCCAAGATGTAGACAAAGCCAGCATCTTCATTGCGAGGAAAACGCTTTGATCAACAAACGTTTGCTTGTGACTGGTGCGATCGCGGGAATTCTTTACGGGCTTTTCGCGCGTTTTTTCTTCGCTTATAAAGCGTTTGAAGGCGTTTTTACCGTTATGAGCTTGGCGTTTATCTTTGGCGCTCCTACGGTGCTTGGCTTTCTAACGGTCTACATTGGGGAAAAAGGGCAACCTCCCGGAACCATCAACTGGGGAATGAGGCTCTTCCTTCCCTGGTTGCCAGCCATGGCTTCGTTGGCTGCGGCATTGATTTTGGCTTGGGAAGGGATCATTTGTATCGTGCTTTGGTTGCCGCTGTTTCTGATTCTGTCAAGCATCGGCGGACTAATTGCCGGCTTGCTTCTCTATCTGCTGCGCAAATACGGCAAGAACGAGAACTTAGGATATTGCATTATCGTCCTCCCTTTTCTTCTGGCTCCGATTGAAAGCAAAGTTCCAATGGCTAATCGGATTGTGGTTGTTAATACTCAAATTGAGATTAACAGCGATGTTTCAACTATCTGGCAAAATATTGAGCGTGTGCCAGCAATTAGTGCCACAGAGCATTCGACGTATCTGACCAATATGATCGGATTTCCCAAACCCGTCGAAGCCAAGCTATTCGGGGAAGGTGTAGGAGCGGTTCGTCATGCGACTTTTGAACGTGGCGTCCTATTTATTGAAACTATTACTGAATGGGAGTCGCAAAAACATCTGTCATTTTCGATTAAAGCCGATACTGCCAGTATTCCGCCCACAACTTTGGATCAGCATGTCACTGTCGGCGGGCCTTATTTTGATGTGTTACAAGGCACTTACGATATCGAAACGATAAATGATCGAAAGGCGATTCTGCATCTATCTAGTAGCCATCGCCTTTCGACACATTTCAATTTCTACTCTGAATGGTGGACAAGTTTCATTATGCGCGACACCCAAGATCAAATTCTCAAAATCATCAAACAACGCTGTGAGAATCAAATCAAATAGGTGAATTAATGCATCGCTTACTTTTTATCTTCATTCTTCTTTGTAGCATAGCGTTTGTAACGGTTCCCATTTCAGCAATTGCACAAACGACACCTACGCCACTGTCCGATGATGTGCAGGTTCGCGCCATCAAAGCGCCACGCAATCCATTGCCCAGCGAAGCCGCTTCGGCGGGCGTGGCGAAGTTTTCGTTCATTGTTTACGGCGACACACGCGGACGGCGCGATGGGTTGGAGTTGCAATACGAGCATTCGTTGATCGTCAATTCATCTGTTGCGGCGATCAAGCGGCTGGAAAAATCCGAACATCCGATTCGCTTTGTGCTGCAAACAGGCGATGGGGTCGCCAATGGTCGTATGGGCAAACAGTGGAACGTCAGTTTCATTGATTTGATCAACCGGCTGACGCAGGACGGCGGCATACCATATTTTTTGGCTCCCGGCAATCACGATTTGACCAGTGCTTCAACGCACGATGATCCGCAGCGACAAATTGGCCTGAAGAACTTTTACGCCGCCAACGCCGAATTGATTCCGCCGAACGGTTCGCCAAGACGAATGGCGGATTACCCGGTCTTTTCATTTGGCTACGGCAATTCGTTTTTCATCGCCTTCGATTCCAATATCGCTGGCGATGAAAAACAGTTCGAATGGATCAAATCGCAGCTTGAAGGCTTGGATCGCACCCGGTTCCGCAATGTGATTGTGTATTCGCACCATCCGGCGTTTTCTTCCGGGCCGCACGGTGGAGCAAAAGTCGAACTGCAAACCGGCATCATTCGGCAAAAGTACATGCCGCTGTTTCGCAAACATCACGTCAAGGTATTCTTCAACGGGCACGAGCATTACTTCGAGCATTGGGTGGAGCGGTACGAAGATGCGAGCGGAAAGCATCGCCTGGATCACGTGTTGACTGGCGGAGGCGGCGCTCCACTGTATGCATATGCTGGAGATCCGGATATCAGACCGTACATCAGAGAAAACGCCGATCAAAAAGTTTCGCTCGACCGTATTGCCAAACCTGGCTACGAGCCAGGGATGAACGCTTACCATTACGTGTTGGTAAAAGTAGACGGCGAAAAAATCAATCTGGAAGTTGTCGGCCTGGATTGGGGCAGGGACTTCCAGCCTTATCGCAGTAATAAAGCAAATCTAAACGATCAAGAAAGGTAATATCCGAATTTATATGGCTAAACTTAGCGCTTTTCCCAAAGCATTTATGGATGACCTGTGCGTGCATCGCACAATGTCTTTATTCGATTGGATTGACCTGGCCGCAACGCTGGACGTTGACGGCGTGGAAATGTATCCGGGCTTCTTTGCCAACTTCGAGCCGGATTACATTGCCAAAGTGAAGCAACACGCCGATGCAAAAGGCCTGGAAATTCCGATGATGTGCTGTTCGCCGGATTTCACGCAGCACGATGCGGCGGAGCGCGAAAAGGAACTGGAAAAAGAACGGTTCTGGATTGACCTGACGGCACAACTCGGCGGCATTTTTTGTCGCGTGCTTTCGGGGCAACGCCGCGAAGACGTTTCGCGCGAAGACGGCATTCGCTATACCGTGGATTGCATCAAGGCTGTGATTCCGTACGCCGCTGAACGCAACATCGTTCTGAACATGGAAAACCATTACAAAGATGGTTACTGGAAATATCCCGAATTCGCGCAACGTCTGGATGTGTTTCTGGACGTCATCAATGAAATTGACTCGCCGTGGTTCGGGGTGAACTTCGATCCTTCGAATTCCATCATCTGCGGCGAAGACCCGCTGGATGTGTTGGCAGCCGTCAAACATCGCGTCGTCACGATGCACGCGTCGGATCGGTATTTGATCAGCGGCACGATTGAAGATTTGAAGTCGCAAGATGGTTCGACAGGCTACGCCAAGAACCTGAAACACGGCGTCATTGGCAAAGGCTTGAACGATTACGACAAGATTTTTTCCACGCTGAAAGCCGAAGGCTTCGACGGATGGATTTCCATCGAAGACGGCGAAAACGGCATGGAAGAATTGCGCGAATCGGTCGCTTTCCTGCGCCGCAAAATGGCCGAGCATTTCGGCTAAACTTCGTACAACGTTATGCGCCCACAAGTGTTCGTCACACGTAAACTTCCCGAGCCGGTCATGAACCGGCTCGGCGAAGTTTGTGACGTTCGCGTCGGCACCACGGCAGGAGAGCTTTCCCGCGAAGCACTGCTTGCCGGAGTCCGCGAAGCCGATGGACTTGTTTGTCTGCTGACAGACCGCATTGACCGCGAAGTTCTTGAAGCCGGAGCGAAGCTGCGCGTGATTGCGAATGTCGCTGTCGGTTACAACAACATTGATGTGCCAACGGCTCAACAGCAAGGCATTTATGTCACTAACACGCCAGATGTTCTAACCGACGCAACGGCGGATTTAACTTGGGCCCTGATCCTGGCCGTCACCCGGCGAATTGTCGAAGCCGACACGTTTTTGCGGGCTGGCAAATTCGATGGTTGGGATTTCGATATGCTGCTCGGTTCCGGGTTGTCGGGCAAAACGCTGGGAGTTGTCGGTTACGGGCGGATCGGCAAAGCGGTCGCTAGACGCGCAACTGGTTTTGGGATGTCTGTGATTTATTGTGGGCGAGACGACATTGCGTATCGAGATGATTCTCACTACAACGCGCAAGTTTTGAGCAAGCAAAACGCCCGCCAAGCCGCAACCGCACCGCTCAGTCAAAGCGCCAGAGGCGACGGAATGGCTGCGCGTCGTGTGACGTTCAACCAACTGCTGGAACTGTCTGATATTGTCACGCTGCACGTCCCATTAGCGGCAACGACGCAGCATTTGATTAACGCGACAGCATTTGCGCGAATGAAGCTGTCGGCTTACCTGATCAACACTGCACGCGGGCCAGTCATTGACGAAGTCGCCCTGGTTGAAGCTTTGCAACAGCACAAAATTGCCGGGGCAGGACTGGATGTTTTTGAACGGGAACCCGTGGTAAGCGCACCGTTACTGGAAATGTCGAACGTGGTGCTGCTGCCGCACATAGGCAGCGCAACATTGGAAACCCGAACAGCTATGGCCATGCTGGCGGTTGAAAATGCGATTGACGGGCTGTCTGGTAAGAAGCCCCGCAATCTGGTCTGGCAATAAATTCTCAGCTTAACTGCTTTATCAGTGACTGCATCTCTTTGAACTCCGGCGTGCCCGCCGGACAAAGTTCAAACAAAGCCATTTCCACCGAAGAAATCACTGCACCGGATTTTGCCATTTTGTTGATCGCTACTTCGCGGTTTCGCGGCAGCCGGGTGGAAACCGCATCGCTTAGCAAATGGACTTGATAGCCGTCTTGCAGCAATCCGTGGGCAGTCTGGCTGACGCAAATGTGCGCTTCGATGCCGCACAGGATGACTTGTTCCGCGTGAAGCTCGCGCAACCGCAGATCAAACTCCTGCACGCCACAGGCGGAAAACGACATCTTTTCAATTGGCTCGGAACCTTCGGGCAGGTGCTGAGCGATTTCCTGCACGGTGCGACCCAATCCTTTGGGGTACTGTTCAGTGACCAGCATTGGCAGGTTTAAGAGTTTTGCAGTTTGAACCAATAGCGAGATGCGTTCGGCAATTTGATCGAAATCGCTGATGATTTTGCGAAACGCTTCCTGCATATCAATCACGGCCAGTGCTGCGCGCCGCCGATCAAGCAAAGCTGGATGTTTGGTTGGCATAGGCATCCTTTAATATCGTAAGGCCTATTAGTGTTAGAAGTCTCAATCGGCCAGTAACACAACTTTGGGATAACAGGACAACGAGGCAACTCGAAAATTTGACAACTTGTCCACACAAGCATAACATCCTTCGCCATCGTAGCTCAGCATTGATTTTTCTATTTACCAGTCCTCGAGCATTACTGCATTACTAAAGATATAGGCAGGCAGTCACCGCCGAAATTCAGGTCAAACACCTTATTGCAAGCTGAGATCTGCAGCTTATTACAAACAGAAATAAAGTAGATCGTGAGTTCTTTTCGGCTCGAAAACAGCTCACAGTACGATAACTTGATTACGAAGAACGATCCAGACAAATGAATTGGAAGGCCATAGGTTCGTAGACGAGAGTCGAGAAACATCCTGCTTTACTATGGGAGAGCCATAAACTCACAGCCGATGCAATGCGCTCTGCAGCGGTCGGCGTCATCCTTAGTTTACCCGCGCGTTTGAGCTGTAACGGTACCAACTGAACCGTGAGGAGAAATATGATAAATCAGATTTCTGGAAAGGTAATTCTCAAAGAGACAAAATCTGGAAACCCAGTTGCGCTTGGAATTCAAAATGCGCTGGTTGTTCTTTATGACGTTGATCCCGAAACCCGCCCTGAGGAAATTCTGGTGAACCTGACTACCACTTCCGCCGCTATTAACAACGCGCGGAGTGGGCTTGGCGGCCTGGGCGACCGGATCGGCTCGGTGCTGACCGGGGCGGATGGCTCGTTCAGCCTGAGCTATGAGGACAGCGAGTTCCGCATTCGTAATGAAGGGGAAAAACGTCCCGACCTGTTGCTTTTGGTATTCGCGCCGGAAGCAACGGGTAAGACTCTGAACGACCTTATCCTATTCGCTTCGCCGGAAATCCGACAAAATGCCGGTCGCATCGAAACCTATCTTATCCAACTGACGGCGGATCAACTGACAAAAGCCGGCATGCCGGTCCCGCAAGACCAAACAATACCTGATGACACGGAAGACGCGGATTTAATAACCTTAGAGCGCAAGCTGCAAACCGGAAAACGCTTTTTTGACCGGAAATCGGCTCTTCTGGAAGTGCATGTCGAAAAAGAACACCAGAAACACGCAAAGGAGCGCACAACCACTTTTTCAGCGAATGTGAAAGAGGAACTTTCTCTCGTCCCTAAAGCCCTGCGCGAAAGCCGTTTTTTTGTGGCAGACGGGGAAAGCATCAAGAAAAAAGTATTCGATAACACCGCCACTCAGATTCAAGAAACCTTCAACAATCCGGTGAACAAGGAGAAAAAGCCGAAGGCGACGGGCTTTATTTACCTGACCAAAGCCCAGGTCGCCAAATACAAAGAGTTCATCAAGGGCGATGAATACGTATTGCCCGATTCGGTGATCGAACAGGAAATCTTACCTAAATTGTTCGGTGGAAACTCCGAAGATGGAACGGGCAACGATTTCCTGATGGATCATCCGGCAGTGCGACTTTGCGCCCGTACCATTCACGGCGATATAGACTGCAAAGCGCACGCGCACCCGACGAACGGCGACAAGCCTCCGAAGGAGAAGGACAATACGTCTTCGGGGGAGGAGGACAAAACGCTCCTGAAGCCGGCGACTCCCGAAGATGTTAAATCCTACATCGCCCGGCAAATGGAACATGTCACCGCGCCGGAGGGCACCCTTAATTTCGGCGTCGAGGTGAATGATCGCGCATCGGCCGGCAAGATCGGCGAACAGATCGGCCTATTGAAGTTTGAAAAAGGCCCGGCTGACACCCCTGCCTTTTACGATTTTCATGTCCTGAAAATCGCTTTCGAACACGTGTGGAAGGAAGCCACCGATCAGGGCGTTCTCGCACAGGGCGAGGCCCTGTATGACGAAGTCGTCGGCGTCGGTAAGCGCCCGATCAACTTGAAGGATCTGATACTGGACGTTAAATCCACATTGCAGTTCCTCCAGAATGAACCCAAGCGGGAGACACCGGTTCCGCCGGTCGAGGTGATTTTCGAATTTCCTGATGCGGTTAACGTCTGGGATAAGATGACGACAGGCGAGCAGACAGCCTTGATCAAGGTGACCGACGCCATACTTGGCAAGTACGTCAGCCCCGGCAAAGACGAATTTAAGAGCACTTCCGATTTTAAAGAATTCCTGACCCAAAACGGCGTTACCCCATTCCTCAGCGAAGCGCATCTGTTCACCAACCAGGGCGTTGAAGTCATCGGCTTTTTCGGGCAAAAAGGGCAGCGGATTCTCGACGGCGTGTACGAGCGCGTCGAAGAAGGCCAGGAAGTAGGGTCGGATTTTGACCGCTATAAAAAAGCCGCTGAGTTGGCCGACGCGCTCAACAATAACCTCAAACAACGATACTCATTTACCTACTTCGCCGCTGACGGCGTCGAGCGCAGCGTGAACTTCGGCGTGCTGCTGACCTACCGACAGAAATGGGATCCGGTCGGTTATCAGGCAGGTGAACTGGTACGCACGATCCCGCTGGCTCCCAAAGAGACACGCAAGTACAGCAAGAAAACGGTCGTCAAAAAAAGCCGCTCGCAAAAGGAGATCGAAGACAACTTGCGGATTACCAAAAGCGACACGTCGGATACCAGCCGCGCGGAGTCTGAGATCGTGAACAAGGCGATGAATAAGAGCACGTTCGAACTCAATACCGATTCAGACTTCGACATCCCCCTCGGTGGAGGGGCCAAGATCGGCAACAACGTTAAGACCAAGCTGACCAACGAGGCGCAGCGCGAATCGAACCAGACGAAAAAGGATTTCCGCGAGTCGGTCATTAAAGCCGCGCAGGAATACAAGAACGAACGCCGCGTGGAGATCACGACCGAGTCAAGCTACGAATCCGAGATCACCGAGTCCGGCGAAATCAGCAACCCGAACGACGAGTTGACGGTTACCTATCTGTTCTATGAACTCCAGCGTCAGTTCCGAGTAAACGAGCGCCTGCACCGGATGCGCCCCGTAGTGCTGGTCGCACAGGAAATGCCCGCGCCACACGAGATAGACGACGACTGGATCGTACGGCACGACTGGATACTCAAACGCGTGCTGCTGGACGACAGCTTCCTCTACGCCTTCGATTGCATCACGCACTTGCTCGGCGACAAATTGATGCTTGATGAACTGGATCGCACCGTGCGCGAACAGCGCAAGATCATCCGCGACCTGCGGCAGAACGTTAAGTTTTACACCGACGAGACTGGGCGGATGAGCCGGCTGATGCAGGCAGCGATCAACAAAGAGGCAGCCATTGCCGTAGACCGCGACTTCTGGGACGGCATACCGCTCCTCGGCGGCGCTCTCGACTCCGCCGAAGGTGCGATCAAAGGGGTGGGCGGATTGCTAGGAATGGGTAAGGAAGACAACCCGCAGGAGGCCACGCGTATCCGCCGCGAGGGCATCAAAGACGCTTACGAACGCGCCGACCGCGAGCGTCGCGAATTGCTTGGACGCCTGGAGCACGAAACCGGCGTGCTGAACGGCCTGACCAAACAGGTTGCCGAAAAACGCAAAGAGATCAATGAAAAAGAGGTGCTCATCGCCCGGCTGAAGAACCACCTAAAAGACAACATCCTGCACTATATGCAGGCCATCTGGAGCTACGAACACCCGGATCAGCGGTTTTTCCGCCTTTTCAATACGATGGTGCCAACACTAAAAGCTCCGAAATTTAACCTTCAGATCAAAAAGAATGCCTCGCCCGCCGCAATGCTCGATGGAGTCGTTAACCTTGATAAGCCAAAAACCGAACAAAAGACGCGCCACGAGTTCACTTTTTCTCCGGAACTAGCCATTGAGGAAAAAACGTTGGAAGAGGTGGCCGAACTTGATAACCTGCTGGGATTCAAAGGCAATTTGATGATTTTCCCGCTGCGGAAATCGAACGTTCTGACCGACTTCATGATGGCGCCCTACGTTGACAGCGAATTCGGACTGCTCGATCCCGACGCTCCAGGCAACTGGACGCTGGAAGAGTTCGAGCAACTGTACTGCTGCCTGAAAGAGAAACTCAAAGACAGCTTCAGCGAGGTAAAGCCGGCGCTGGAAGAATTCTACCGCGAACTCCTGCTCGATCCGCTGCGGCCGGGCGAACTGATCACCGTGCCGACCGGCTCGCTCTTCATCGAAGCCCTGCCCGGCGCACACCCGGTGCTGGAAAACTTCAAGGCGCTGCACCGTGCTGTTGACGTGAAGAAGGTACAGGCCGAGGTGCGCAAGCTAGAACTGGAAAATATCCGCTACGCGGCGCGCATACTTGAAGGCGAGCACGACGATCCCGATACCGAGAAAAAGGTCATCATTAACAAGGCCGGTTCGACTATCGTTGAACCGAGCTAACGGTGTCTGATATGCCTAATGACCCCTTCGCACCAGTAGAAAAGTGGCTGAGCCGGTATGATCCGGCTGGGCGCCTGGATGAATTCAGCGTTCGTAGGGAAATTATTCCCTCAAAGCCGAAGAAGCGAAAATCGAATCCCATGCCCAAAAATCTTCCCCGGATATTTGAAGACGCCCATCCCTGGCCGCTTCAGTGGGGAGGGCCGGAGGTTATGGAGGGACGCTTTTATGCCCATGACAGATTCAATAATAGCGCGCAAAGAATTGCCGAAGGCGCGGGCAAGCGGCTTGCTGAGACTGCGAGGGCTCAAGGCGCGCGGATCCGCTGTACTGTCGCTGTCACTCGCTACAAAGAACTCAACCTGCTTGAGCGCGCTACATATAAATTCGAGGCCGTCTTCAAAATTGGCGATCACTACAAGATCGCGCCGCTCGGCGAGTTCACATTGGTGCAGGATCTTAGCCAGGAACAGCGGACAGCGCTTGTCAGAGGTACTCCGTTATCCTCTGGGGGCAGCGGTGTCATGGAGTACCGACTTGACGTCAAACTTGGCGGCAAGCTTGAAAGCAAGGTAGTCAAAATCGACCCAGATAAGCTTGTCAAGATTCCCCATGGCGATGTTTTTGCTTCTTTGGAAAGTAAGCTTGCTGATTTCATTGAAGGTTTGAGAACGGTGACTCCAGCAGCAAAAACGTCCCGAGGTAGGGAAATCCAGAAGCTTGAGAGAGAGGCTATCGTTAAAGCCGATAAGGAGTCAAAGGCCAGAACAACTGCTGAGCCCCCACCACAGGCGGCTTCTTCCGGAAAAAAGACTTCAAACGCTCAGCAACAACGGCCCACGAAACTCGCCGACGCCGAGACGCGCGCGCGCGGGCTGGAAAAACCAATGACGGAGTCGAAGGGAACGGGCACAGAGCAACCGAAGCAGGAAATCCGCGCGGCCGAGCTTCCCGTTGGCCGCGTTAGCGAAGCACCGGGCGGTGGCGGCAAACAGTCCAATAGCCACGTCCAAATCGCCTTGGATCCAACGGGCAGCATCATGGGAAGGAATGTAGGCAGGCAGGCAGCGGGCGAGGGAGCCGGGGTGTGGCTTCTCAGCAAGCAACATGAAAACCTGAATGAACGTGCAAAGTGGGAAGCGGATAATGCTGTGAGCTCACTGAAGCCACAGATTACCTACTCCCGTGGTCAGGGCAATAGCGTCGTAGTGTTCGTGACCTTTGCCGTCCCCAAGTACAAAGACCTCACAGGAATGTCAACGGATAGCTTCCCCATCTTCTGGAGCGCTAATTTCGAGAGCGTTCCACCGATGAACCCGCACGGGGAGCCGTTGTCGAAGGAGCAGTTGATTGCGGCTGCCTATAACAGCCCCGATACGCTGCGCCCCCGGAAAGAGTACGAAAGGTCAGGGGGTGAGGTACCCGAAGGGCGCGTGCTTG
The DNA here is from genome assembly GCA_964570175.1 of uncultured Heliomicrobium sp. Classification (GTDB taxonomy): domain Bacteria; phylum Acidobacteriota; class Blastocatellia; order RBC074; family RBC074; genus RBC074. The sequence goes on from CAZMXG010000071.1 coordinate 11,296, forward strand.
AGGAACACGTGTATGCTGTGTATCCGCCGCTCCCTGCCAACAAAATGGAGCCGCTCACACCAAGGTCGGGTTCGGCGTATTGGCCCTGGGACTTCGAGCAAAAGGAAAAGGAAAAGGAAAAGGCATTGAGAAAGCGCTTGGGAATGGACTCTTGCAAAATTGGTGAATACTAGTAATCGGCCCATCAGCAGAGCAAGCACACTATCCGGTACCGTTGTGGATCGGACCCCAGGAGGCTCCGGCCGAGGTGTTGAACAGTGCGTTCTGCAACAGCCAATCGGCGATGGCGTCCGGGCCGTCCATCATTCCTTAGGTTTCGTGGTGTGGCGAAGCGACCGAGGATGGGCACTCAAGACTTGATATGCGGTAAAAGTCGCCTGCGCGATGCTGAGGGAAGGAGGCGACAGTGATGTCAGCCTCCTTATCCGACCAGATAGGTGAGTTATGAGCAGAACAGCCCGGTACAAATTGGCGTACGTTGCGGTCTTAGCAATTCTCGCTCTTGCGGCCGGCGCGGCGATCATGGCTCTGGGCGGCGGCGTAGTCACTATCATCGCTGTAGCGTTGCTGTTACTCGTTCCCGGCCGAATACAAGGCTTCTATTACAGGGACTTCTTCACGGGCCGTCGTCTTCTTGATAGAGGGGAGCCAGAAAAAGCGATTCCCTTCATAGAGCGGTTCCTTGAATCCATCAAGCGCCATCCGCAACGCGGCAAGCTGCTTTGGCTCTCGTGGAGCATCTACACACCGAGCGTCGTAGCCCTGGCCATCAACAATCTCGGAGTTGCGCGGCTAGGCCTCGGCCAAGTCAATGAGGCCGAGCAGGCGTTCACCCACGCGCTGGCCCAAGACCCGCTCTACCCGCTTCCGCATTTCAATCTAGCCATTGTCCACGAACTGCGCGGCAATCGGGCCGGCGCGGCTGAAGCCGTAGGGAGGGCGCGACAACTTGGCTATACCGGGGGCACGCTTGATACAGTCATCCGCAAGGCCAATCGCTGTTAGCGTTCGTTGAGGGGAGAGCGGCAGGAGTCTGAACGCGTATATGCCCAACCGTCGGTTCCAGCCGACACTGACAAAAGGAGGTTGATTAAATGGTTTGTTTACATTGTCAGGCTGAGCTTAACCACTGTCCATGTTGTGGCCGCCTTTTGCAACATTCCGGCTCAGCCGAATCGTCATTGGCTAAACTGGTTATTTCTGATTCTGCTCATAGCAGACAGCGGTCATTTATCCTCAGTGAGGAGAATAATCTTGTCGGAAGGTGCGATCCAAACAAAGGAAGATTCCCGGAAATTGACCTCTCAGAGTTTGATTCGGAGGTTAGAGTCTCTCGGTGCCACGCTCGTATTTACCGAGAAGGTAACAATTATCTGCTGGAAGACCTTGAAAGCTGTAATGGCACTTACATAATCGAGTTTGGGATGGCGACAAAGATAAATCCTAAAGAGCCTTATTTGCTTAAAAGTAGAAACAGAGTTCGTTTTGGGGATATCGAAGGAGTTATAGAAATATTCGAATAAGACCGAGTGCTGAGGCTGAACAGGGGCGTTGGCCGGAGGGGCGAAAATGCAAATCCCTTGGTGGGTTGTAGCCTACCTGATTCTCTTATTGATCTGGAGCCTATACGGATATCGCAGCGACCAAAGTGATGGCCGTAATCGTTATTTTTCGTTGGCTGGTCTGATCCTCAGCCTTTGGCTGATTTTGTTGGTTGCAGGCTACTGGGATTCTCGGATCACACTTTTTGTCGGACGCTGGGGACTCCCGGTCTTATTCTTCTCGTTCATTTACGAGTTTTGGAGCGGTTACTTGGACATCAAATTCAGTCAGTCCGATCCAGAGCTCAGTAATGAGGAGAACCGAATGGCGACAATCATAGCCCTTTGCTTCTCGGCTTTGCTTCTGTTGCCAGCATACGCCTTGGCTGCCTTCGCAACGCTCAGAGCCTGGATGTAGGCTGCCCAATCACACCTCATTTTGAATCATGCCGCTATTTTGCTAACCGACGGGCACGGGCTTCGCAACGCCGAACGCATTCTCACGCGCTGGGTGCGACAGTGCCGTAAACGTCAACAACACCAGCGCGATCCAGATTAAATCTGACAACAGCAAGTGAATAATTTGAAGCCAGATCGGCGCGTGCAGCAACAGATTGACCAATCCGGCTCCAAGCTGAACAAGCACCAAAGCAATCAACACAGTTGAAAACTTCTTTGCCAAACCGCTGATTGCCCGTGCCATCGCAGCCGTTGCGATTAACAATGCGCCGACTCCGACGGCGATAAATGGATGGTAAAAGCGCAGCCGAATCAACACGTGCGAAGTCGGCGACAAATCCAGCTTCAATCCCTCGGCCAATGATGTAACGGGAAACAATGTTCCGCCAAGCGCTGTCACTGCTCCGCTGACGCCAAGAATCAACGTGCCGACGATGGCAGCCAGAAAAATCCAGTTCAAGTTTTTTTGCCGATTGGCTTCAATCGCTTCGGATTTTTCTTCGACAGAACCCGTCCAGGCAGTTAGCGTCAACATTGCCACCATCAAAAACGTGTTGATCAAATGACCGGACATCCACCAGGCGCGCGCGATGGATTTGTTTTCGGCCACGTATTCAAATAGCACTAGCCCGGCTCCCACTGCGGCTTCCATCAGCATGAAAACCATGGAAAGCGCGGCATACTTGCGGGCTGGATGTTTTGGAGCGAACGCGCGAAACGCCCAAATCAGCAGACCAATCGTCAGCAACAAAGCCAGTCCGCTGGTCAGGCGGTGAGAAAACTCGATCAGTGTTTTGATTGTGGGTTCGCGTGGAATGACTTCGCCGTTGCAAAGCGGCCAATGGCTGCCACAGCCCGCGCCGGAACTGCTTGCGCGAACGTAGGCTCCCCAAAGAATCACAACCAGGTTAAACACCAGAACTCCCCAGGCGTATTTGGCAAATCGCGAAAGTTTCATGTCAGGGCCCGTAAATAAAAACGGGTGATGCAGCCAAAAGCTGATCACCCGAAAATTGAAATAAAGCTGTTCCGTTGCCCATCGCAGCCAGTAAGGCGGAAGATGGATAAAAATGACTGCTATTACAGTTCGCGTGGGCTGGCGTATTGCTCGTAACGGCGAAGCGGTTCCCATTCAGCGGAATATTCAAATCGCATTTCGGGGCAGCGCTCTTCCAACTTGACGATTTCAACAGCTTCGATAAACAAGCGGTCGAGGTTTTCGATGGGGCTGCCGGTTTTCATGCACGCCGCAACGTGAGAGCGAATAACTTTATCAACTTTGCCGCGGATACCGGGGGCGAGTTGATTAATCATTTTCAGAGTTTGGTCGGATATCTTCAACATTATGATTTCTTCTCCTGTGTGTTTGGTATGAATTTGAAGCCGCAATCATACACCGGAATATCTGGTTTGCAATTTATTTTGTGCGTTTTTGTGATTACCAGGAAAAGAATATCACCTTTTTCAGCGCTGAACCTGGTGGCGAAGAGTTTTTGCACAAATCTGCGAGTAGGTGTGGATGAACCGGATGCAGATCATCGTCTTGTCGCCCTACGGCTTTTTGTCTACACTGTCGGTGCTTGCCGATCTGGCCTGCAAAACAAGCTCCGAATGCATTCTGAGAAGTTATGTCGCATCAAAAACGAATTGTTTCAATCGCCATTATCTGCGTCTTTACGCTGGTTGTTGCTGGCCTCAACCTGTCTTCCAGCTTTGCCAGCGTGTTTCAACAGCAGAAAAAATCTTTCACTCAAAAACCGAAAAACGACCGTGAAGCATTGGCAAAAAAACCTGCTCCAAAAGGATCAGTGAAAGACCGTCTGGGTGACGACGACGGATATGGTGCAGTCGTATTTTACTCTTCGACGGTTCATGGAAATCTGGAAGTCTGCGGTTGTCCGATTCATCCGTTGGGAGGAGTGGCCAGGCGCGCCGGATATATCAACGCATTCAAACGGCGCAGCCCGGACGCGGCGACATTGCAAGTGGACGCTGGGTTCATTTTTGGAGACGAAACCAACGCGGCAGGTGAATTGCGCGAAGACATACGGTTGATGAACGATTGGATCGTCCGCGCCAACGAAGTTCTTGAACTGGATGTCGTCAATCTGGGATTCCGAGATTTACGTTATGCCGGGATGCTGTTGAACCCTTCGGCAACCTGGGCTGGAAAGCCGAAAGCTGAAAAATCAGCGCTGATTTCTTCAAACATCAAGCCCCTGGATTCCTCTCGCGTCAGCCCGGCGCCGTACGTCATCAAAATCGCCACTGCCAAACGATTGCCGCAACCGATTCGCATTGCCTTCATCGGCGTCAGCGACACCGCGCCTGAAGAGCATCAGGCTGCCCTGAAGGCCTCTGGTCTTGTCATCAATGACCCGTTGGAATCTGTCAAAGCCACCTTGGCCGAAGTTCATGACAAAGCCGATGTCACTGTAGTTGTTGGATTTCTGTCTTTGCCGATGGTCAATCGGCTGGCGCGGCAAAACGACGATCTGGATGTAATTATTAACACGGATGAACGCGGTTTGGTTCCTGATCCGCGCCAGATCAACAATGCCTTGGTCGTGTACGCGGCAAAGGAAACCAAACATCTTGGCGAGTTGCGTTTTTACGTGGACAAAGAAGGCACGGTGGACCGCTTTACTGCTCGCTATGTCGAACTTGATGAAGTCATTCCAGATGACCCGCAATTGCTGGCAATTACAAAACAGGCGCGCAAGGAAATTGACATCGTTCAGAACCGATTGGCCGAAGAAGAGGCAAAAGCCTTTGTCGCGGCAAACGGCAATCAACCTTCGCCGTATGTGACTTCAGAGGCCTGCGCCAAATGCCACAAGACGGAATACGATATTTGGCAAAAGTCTCGCCATTCAAAGGCATTTGCGGCGCTGGAAACCAAGCAGAGAACCTTTGACGCCGCGTGTATTGGTTGCCATTCGCTTGGCTTTCAAAAACCGGGCGGCTTCGTAAACATCAAAGCAACGGAGCATCTGGCAAATGTCCAGTGCGAATCCTGTCACGGCCCAGGTGCAGAGCATGTAGCCAAACCGACCGTTGCCCTGTACAAAACGCCGGCAAAAAACGAAAGCTGTCTGATTTGCCACGACCGAGAAAACAGTCCGGACTTTGATTTTGCCAAGTATTGGCCGGTTGTCGCACACACCAATTCGCTGAAACAACCCGCTGCGACTGGAAAAGCAAAGCCTGCCGCGCCTCGCCGCGTGCGGAAAAAGTAAACCGATGGAAAGCCTGCTCAAACTGTTGCCAACGATGATTCGCCTGTCGGGCGATAACGAAGACGTTCGGGAGCAGGCAGTTTTTGCGGCTTGGCGCGTGGCGGCAGGCAAGGGAGTTGCTGGCGGATGTGCCCCGTTCCGGCTGTATGGAAAACAGTTGATTGTCGCTGTCTTGGACCACGCCTGGAAAAAACAGTTAGAATCGCTGTCAAGCCAATATATTTACCGGATTAATGCAATGCTGGGCGCGCAGATGGTCACGTTTATAGAATTCCGTCTGGACAGAGATTTTGTTTTGAAAGCGCGCGGGCACGATGCGCGCGATTTCGAGTTTCATCATACGGAAGAATTGAAAGAAGAACTGAGGTCGTCCGCCGAGGAAATCAAAGACCCGGAATTACGTGAACTATTTTTGCGCGCGGCTGCAAAGAGTCTGGAAAGAAAAAACTCGGAGTGATGAAATCGGAATGATGAATGATGAAGTCGTTTTTTGATTCATCATTCCGATTTCATTCTTCATCATTCAATTATGCCTATCACACGAACCGAAGTTGAAAAGATCGCCAAATTGGCCAATTTGGAACTGACTGAAGCCGAAAAGGAATCGCATTCCGTTCAGTTGGCTGCCATTGTCGAATACATTGACCAGTTGAACGAACTGGATACCTCCAACGTCAACCCCTGGCAGACGCGAAGCGTGGGCGAAGCAGCTACGTCTTATGCGTCGCGCGATGACATCGTTGAACCCAGCCTCGGTCAGGAAAAAGCGTTGGAGCAGGCGCCAGACCCTGACGAAGGCCATTTCACCGTTCCTCGCGTTATTGGCTGAGTTTCAGTAGCCCGACTGTCAAGGAGGGCTTGAGGATCTTTATCCACAGCCCTTCCCAGAATCCAGACTGCCGACAATGTTTATGAGCATAAAATTGACCATCGAAGAAATTCACAAACTGTACACATCGGGTGAAACCAAACCCAGCAAGATTGTAGAAACCGCCCTTGAAAACATTGAAGCCGACAATGACCGGTTGAATGCTTACCTGACCGTCAACCGCAAAACTGCGCTCGAAACCGCAGCAGCGATGGATGCCGACATTCAATCCGCCATCAAATCCAAACCGCTTGCCGGTGTGCCAATCGCCATCAAAGACAACATGTGTACCGCCGGAGTCCGCACGACCTGCGGATCGAAGATTTTGGGCAACTACGTTCCGCCGTACACGGCGACAGCCGTCAAAAAGCTGGAGACTGCCGGAGCAATCATCGTTGCCAAAACCAATCTGGACGAATTTGCGATGGGCAGTTCGACGGAAAATTCCGCCTTCGGTACGGTTAGAAATCCTGTCAATCCGGATTACGTTCCCGGTGGCAGTTCGGGTGGGTCGGCGGTTGCGGTTGCCGCTGGGCACGTACCTGTCGCGCTGGGGTCCGACACCGGAGGTTCGATTCGCCAACCAGCTTCGTTTTGTGGAATTGTGGGGTTGAAACCGACATATGGCCGGGTTTCGCGCTCCGGGTTGGTGGCGTTTGCGTCGTCGCTGGACCAAATCGGGCCGTTTGCAAATTCTGTCAAAGACGCTGCCAGAATGCTGCAAGTGATTTCCGGTCACGATCGTTACGATTCAACTTCGGCCAATGTGGAGGTTCCCGATTACCTGTCAGCGCTGACTGGAGATGTTAAAGGTTTGCGCGTTGGCGTGCCGCCGGAATGTTTTGGCGAAGGGCTGGATTCGGAAGTCCGCGTGAGCGTCGAAGCTGCCATCAACAAGCTGAAAGAGCGCGGCGCGGAAATTGTTGAAGTCAGCCTGCCGCACACAAAATATGTTGTCGCGGTGTATTACCTGATTGCGACCGCCGAAGCGTCGGCAAATCTGGCGCGATTTGACGGCGTTCGGTACGGCTATCGCACGGAAGAAGCCCGCTCGCTTTCCGAGCTGTATCGCCGAACGCGGGACGAGGGGTTTGGCGCTGAGGTCAAACGGCGAATCATGCTGGGCACGTTTGCATTGTCTTCCGGCTATTACGACGCCTATTACGAAAAGGCACAACGCGTGCGCGCGATGCTGGTGAATGATTTTGCCGAAGCCTTCAAAAAGTGCGACGTCATTGCCACGCCAACAGCTCCGACGCCTGCGTTCAAGATCGGCGAAAAGTCCGACGATCCGCTGGCCATGTACCTGGGCGACATTTACACGGTGACGATCAATCTGGCTGGAGTTCCGGCAATCAGCCTTCCGTGCGGGGTGTCGTCATCTCACTCGGCAGTGGGCGGATTGCCAATCGGAGTGCAGTTGATCGGCAATCATTTTGACGAGGCGCGATTGCTGAATGCGGCATTTGCTTACGAACAGTAACGCTCATCTGAAACACGTCCAGGCAAAAACCACTAACATAATCACGCCTAATAAAAGCAGCGGCACCGCTGTTTTCAATGATCTCGCACTTCGCGAAGGCCTGCCATCCCTGTTGGAACGGGCGGCGCCGTTTTCAATCTGCCTGTCTTTTTGAAGGGATCTGGTTTGGGCGGAACGTTTTCTGGCTGATTCGACCTTTGCTTTTAACAGAGCAAGTTTTCGTTTGCGATCCGATTCGTTGTCCGTTATTTCCAGAGAATTCAGGACTGCCGTAAAATGACTGATCGGCCAATTGATCGGGATGATTAGTGTGTCGCACTGCAAAGTGCCGCTGTTTGGTTCGACGAGTTCATATTCGATGGGCAAGATGACAGCATCCTGGCTTTGATGCTGTGCGCGCACGCTATCCACGCGCAAGCTGGGCAGGCGCGAGTAATGAATGTTGGTTGGCTTCTGATGCGCCATCGTGGCATCTCCAACAGGGCAAGCTCAATTTTCATTGATCAGCGTTTCAATTTGCCTTTCCAGTTTTCGGTATTCACCGACGCCGCGTTTGATGTGCCGAATGTTACCGCGACGGTCAATCAGAACAACGGTCGGCAGACTGGCAACGACGAACCGTTCGTCATTGGTTACATCATCCATCTTGCCAAGGGCGATTGGGTAGCTGATTTGATGCTTGGTCAAAAAGTTTCGCAGAGCCATGAGTTCCTGGTCACGCGTTAATCCTTCTACGGTATCCGACCGTCCGTAAAGCCTCGTTACTCCGATAATTTCCAGCCCTTTGGCAGAATACTTTTTCTGCAATTCACGCCATTCCGGAAAGGCCGCCGTGCATTGGCTGCACCACATAGACCAAAAATCCAGTAAGACGACTTTGCCGCGCAAGTTGGCCAGTTTGATTGGCTCGGAATTGATCCAGCGCGGAGCATCTATTGCTGGGGCTGGGGCAAACATCAAACGAGCGGCAGCCAACTCTGCTTCGTAGAACGAACGCAGTACTGCCTGTTCTTCAAATTCTGTGGCCAGCACTATTTTGTGTAATGCCTCAGCTTCTTTTTTGAGCCCAAGCCGCTCTTGCGCGGAAATAAATTCCGCTGCCAGGCTCAGCCGGTCGCGCAACATAACATCGGACAATCGCTGTTCCGAATCCGTAAATCTGTTTCTTCTGGTTCTCAGGCCATATCCGCGAGGCGCCTGTTTTAGCACAACATCGTAACGGCCGCGCTCTCGCCACTGTATCACCACCTCTTTTATCAGGCCTACGCGCGAAGCCACTTGAAACGGATTTTCCGGCATTTCCTGGTTTAACTCATCCAGCAGTTTTTGTGCCTCTTCAAGCTGACCCAATTCCAGCAGGGAGCGAATGATGCCGGATCGTATGGCTTCGGCTCCTCTGAATTTTGGCTCGGCTTTTAGAAATGCGCGGCCCGCTTCGATAGCCTGGGCAAACATTTCGGTTTGCAGGTAAAGGGAATACAGGGCCAGCAATTCGTCATCTTTCCAATCCGCGATTTTGAAACGGGCAACTTCAGGACTGGCTTGTTTTCTAAATGCTTCCAAGCGGGCTTCCAACTCATAAAGCTGAGCTTTGCCGTCGCTGACCTCACGCTCGAATTCTTCCTGCAATTTAAGCTGTTTGTTTTGCAACTGCCGCAAAGTTTTGGATGGTTTCTCGCTCTGCGCAAACGCTGGCAACCAGGCCGCCGGCAAAGCCAGTGACAACAACAATGCGCCAAAACCAAAGACAAGGACTTTTTTCGTCATTAAGTTACCTGTGAAAAACTGCTTGCGGGACTGTTCAGGGTTGGTTTGCATTCTATTCGCAGGTTTGCGTGCGGAGCAAGAATTCATTTCTGGTTGCTCACAGCCCGACACAACGGAAGTCTGCCGAAGGGTAATACCGTGCCAACGCGGCAATACGTTCTTTTTGTTTGGCTGAAAGCGTTTCGCCTCTTCCGATGATGCCTTTGTTGAATCGGTTGCGGCGTGTGTCGCTTTCGGTGGCGTCAATGACTTGTTCAATGGTCGCCCGTTGGGCATTCAAACCATAAAACCGCAGCAGCCGTTCAAGCGTTCCGGCTTTATCGCTAATCATTTCTTCGTACACTAGCCAATGCGCTTCCACGCGACAGTTGGTTTCGGCGCGCTGCCACGAAGAGATGAATTGGAAATACCACGGCAGCACATTGTCAATAATCAGATCAGTTTGCTGCCGTTCAGTAAAGATGTCGAAATCTTCACGGTTGAAATACGTTGTATCGGTGAAGCCTGTCCGATAAAAATCCCGCAAACTAATGACTGTGTCGAATATGTTTCGCACTAGGACGACCGGTCTGATGCCGAAAGCTTGCATCAACTGAATGTTTGCCTCCGAAGCTCGGCAGTGTTGTTGGGTGACAGTATCGGTTTTGCCGAACTTAATCCAGATTGGCAGATCCAGGTCGTGCTCGTTTTGCAATGCGGCAAAGACAGAAAAGATGGGCCGAAATTTGGTCAGATTGACCAGCGCATTTTTCAAAAATGTCGAACCGCTTTTCGGCGTGCAAGCGATGAAAATGTGTTTTCCCAGGTGCGCCGGACTATAAGACGTCGTGTAATCACAAAGTCGGGCAGGCTCTTTCGTGTAAGCAAGGGCGTTGGTCAAACTGACGTAATAAGTTGGGCAAGGCTGGATGGAAATTGCCTTCCTCAAGATTGGCAGGGAAATTTCGTACTGATGATTTCGGCTGAAAGTGACTGCGATTGAATGAAGTGCATCTGCAAAATTGCTCCGAAACTCTTTGTCCTGGGTTGCAGGCCCGCGCAACTCCAACGCCAGCGTCTCCTGGGCCAGCGAGCTAAGGATGGCGCGCCCTGCTTTTTCCCTGACCAGTTTGTCGAGCCATCGTTTGTAGGCCGTCGCCAAATTCAGCAGGATGGCGTTGTACCCCTGCATATTCGGCCGAGCTTTTTGCAGCAGATGCTTGAACATAATCAGAGCTGTTTCGGTGTCGCCTTGTCGAAGCTTTGACGTAGCCACTTCGAAATCTTTTCTGATTTGCATCGCCAGGTCGGAAACCCGGCGCGCATCCGCAAGCTGAATCTCTCTGCCTTTTGCCATAACCGTAAATCACTTCTTGAAAAAAGCCTCCACACGCGGACGGATGCTGGCGTCCAGCGAAGCCTCCGTGGTTTCGTTCGGCATGCCTTTCAGCAAACGCCAGCGTTCGATGTGTTCAATGGCTTTGCCGGGAGCGATTTTTTGCAGCGGCCCCAATGTTTCAACTTCCAGAAAGTCTTTGTTGGTGAAAGTTTCGAAGTTGCTGCCACCGTCTGTGTAAGGTTTGCCTTCCTGATAATTGAAGCCTTTGACGAACAGCGTGCCGTTATTCAGGTAGCCAATCCAGCCACCGCGATGTGCCAACCCCAGCTTGGTTGGCTTTTTCGCCGTCTTGTCCTGCCGGAGCGTGATGTAGCGCGTGCCAAAACGCCAACGCGGATCGGCCAGATCTGTGAATGGCCAGAGAATCAAATTCTGGTTTGGCGCAAAGCCACGAAAATCAGGCTTTTCGCCCGGTTCCAGCGAACCCGGATGCGCAATTTTTTCCGGCAACGGGATGATGGCCACTCCACCTTGCGCCATGACGGTCAAAGCCCACGGAGCCAGTTCGATGGTTTTTGTTCCTTTGTTGTGAAGCCGATGCACCAAGGTTACGCCTGTGCCTTCAGCGTCTAATGTCAGGTCAATTTCTTTCTGAATGCTGGTCAGTTTTTCGATGGGTTGAATCAACCGAACGCCAGTTTCGCCCAGCTTTTCGTGTTTGATGGGCGAATTGTCCAAAACATAAGTCCGAACGGAATCTTCCGGCGCATGCCACAGACGGTGACCGCCGCGAATCTGCCAGGAATCTTCCCCGGATTTGCCCATCTGTTCGTCGAATTCTTTGAAGACGTTTGGCTCGCCAACATAGCCGTAGCGCATCACGCGCGGCCCGACATCCAGCGTCAAAACCAGATCAACCGTTCCATTGGTAAGCTGCAAATTGTTTTGCCAGCCTTTGTAAGCGACGTTTTGCATGGTGACTTTCAAATTTGCCTGCGTGGTAGAAACCAGATTGAAAAGGGCGACAGCCAGAACCAAAAGAAAAATCAGCCAAACAAAATGGCGTCGCCGCGAGGTGAAGTGGCAATGAAACATTTTCGACAAGGTTTTCCTCCTGAAAAGCTAAACGCACTGAAGGCTCAATTTCCGTCAAGCTAAGGCCGCGGGCGAACGCGCGGTTCTTCGCCAGTCGGAGAGGACGAATTTGGCGGTACGATCGCGGGAGGTTGAGGCGTTGGGCTGGGCTCCGGTTTCGGAACTGCGTCCGCAGCCGTTTTGGCCTCCTCATATTTCTGCTGCGCTAGCAGCGCATTTTGTTTTGCCGTTGCCGTATCGCCGTTTTTTGATGCCGTTTCCGCCAGCCGTCTAAAGTTTTCGGCTTCCTGCCATGGTGCGGTTGCGTACTGAGGCGCTTGTGAAGTGTTTGCCGCATCACGGGCTTTTTTCATTTCGTCGAAAAATTGCTGGGCGTCTTTGCGTTCGGTTTCCTTCAAGGCCAGTTCATCGCCGACAGCCAGCAGACGGCGGTAAAGCGGCTCCGCCTCCTTGAATTTTCCCTGGTTGAATGCGATCTCAGCATCGCGCCAGGCGGTCTGCGCTTCAATGACTTTGGCTGCGAAAAGCGGCTTGTTGCCGTAGCTTCTTTGAATCGTTTTCAATGCCGTTTCCGCCTGCGTGCGCGTGATTTTTGTGTCTTCTTCCGAGCCGTAAATTCTTTCTTTGGTCAAGTTCCAGGCTGGTTTGGCCAGAAACAGGCCGGCGGCAAGGACAGCAATAAAAATGGCAATATTCCGGATTGTTCGTGTGGGAATGCTGCTTTCAGTATTCGTGGTTGTCATCGTTGGCCTCGGAGTAACTTTGGTTGTGAAGGAAGGAGAAGCGTTCACCGGCGCCGTGGCATTGAGCGGCATCGAGCTGGTTGGCGCAGCCTGGCCCGCCTGGCCTAACTGGCCAAAATTCGGCGCCGGCGGCGAGGGCGGCAATTGAGACGTTGTCACAGCTTTGGTTGGCGCATTAGCCGCTTGGTCCGTCAGCGTGGAAAAGATTTCTTGCCGCGTCGTCGCCGGAATGCTCGCCTGAGCATTCGGATGGTTGCTGATTTCACGCACGGCTTTCAACAAATGGCTGATCGCGCGTTTTATTTCCACTTCCGTCACATCAGACGACTTGGCGTGAACGATGTTGTTGCGCACGCCGATGCCAAAGAAAACATCGGGCGGATTGGAAAAAAGCGCACGATTGCCGTCTACTCGTTCGCCAACCGTTGCCGGTTTTCCATCTTTCCCGAGTAATTTAGGATTGACGAAGCTCAAAAGAAATTCGAGCAATGAAACCAATTGGATGACTTGCGTGACAGGATTCTTTTCCTGCTCAATCTGTGCCACTGGAAAAACGCCTAGGGGCAGCATTTTCACCTCACAAAGTATTTCGGTTTCCCGCTCGCTCACTTGCAGCGGGTACAGGCTGAACGCAACGATACTGACCGTCCGTCAATTCGTCAATTCTGTCTGCTTTGGCCTGTTGCTACGGCGCAGGTGATTGTAAGATGATTTGTAAACAGAGGCTTCGGATGCGCCCGGCGCGGCACGAAGGCCAAAATTTTGTAACCACCGGATTGATTTTTCCGACTTATACCTGTGGAAAGAGTAATTTGGCTTTCCGGCATAACAGCTTTAAGAACGAATTTGGAAGGATCAACCGGAAGATCGCTAAATGATTCGAATGGCTGAATACCCTGAACCTGAGGTGCCCGAAACTCCGCGAAATCAGGTTCGAGAAAAGACTGACGACGAACTGGTTGCCGCGGCCCGCACTGGCGATGAAGCGGCGTTTGCTCAATTGTTCAAACGACACAGCGGCTTGGTGTCGCGGCTTGGGTACAGGTTTTTCACCCGGCGCGAACAAGTCGAAGAAATCATCCAAGACAGTTTTGTGAAAGCCTATCTGGCGCTTGGCAATTATCAGGGCGGGCATGAAAAATCCTTTGTTTCCTGGCTTGCCAGGATTACAGTTCACGTCTGCTATGACGAATTGCGCCGGATTAAAAAGCGAGGGGAGAGTCGCCTAGGCGATTTAAGCCAGGACGAGGAAGACTTTCTGATCGAACGGCTGCGCGACATTAGCGCAGGCAGCAACGTCGAGGGAGCCGCAATTTCACGGGATCTTTCAGCCAAGCTTTTATCCAGGCTGAAACCGGAAGACAGACTTGTGCTGATGCTGTTAAAACAAGAAGAGCTTTCCATAGCCGAAATTGCAGAATTGACTGGCTGGACATCCGCAAAAGTAAAAATGCGTTCACACCGCGCCCAGCAAGGGTTGAGGCGCGTGCTGAGAAAATTCCTGTGAAACGCGAATGTGTAAGGAGTGAAATATGTGGGGCATTAAAAAGCAGATTGATGATGACAAGCTTGATCGGTTGAGCGATGAGTTGTTTCGCGCACTGGAAGCAAGCGACAGCGAAATTAATACGGCTGCCGAATCGCCGTTTCTTTTCCGCCGTATTCGCGCGCGGATCGAAGCCGAGCAGCGTCGTATGAATGAAGAAAACAATTCCTGGTTTGCATTGATGGCGCAGGTTCGCCAGGCGATTCCGGTTTTTGCGTTGCTGACCATTGTTGCGCTGGTTTCGTCCCTGTATTTGTATTCATGGGGGAACAAGCCGATGGAAAACGGCGGTTCCTTAGCGGAGCAGCAAACTGCACTGGCCGGGTTGCCGATGTTTTTACAGGATGACGAAGAAGCGGTTGAGGCCTCGTTGATTGGATTGCATGGTTATCAATCGAATCAACAATCAGGAGTGAAAAAATGAATGCAATTGGCAAAGTAAAAACACAGGCCTGGATGTTGATGCTGGTTGTCTTCGTGCTTGGTGGAGTCACCGGAGCTTCGGTTGATCGGTTCTGGTTCTTGAAGGGGCAGAATGCCCCGCCTCCCAGGCATGGCGACCGTGGCCCTGGGCGATCCCCGGTGGAAAGATTGAAGGAGGAATTGGCTCTAACGGAAGACCAGGCTGCCGCTGTCAAAACTATCTTTGCTGATATGCGAAAGGAGTTTCCTCCCAGCAAATTGTTTGATGAATGCCCCGGCATGAAAGAATCGCGTGAGAAATCACGAGCGAAAATCCGCGCAATCCTGACACCTGAACAACAGAAAAAGTACGATGAAAATAATGCTCGCCGCGACGCGCAAATGCGCGAACGCGATAAAGCAGATGGAGCCAAATGAGACCCTTCCGGCCTGATTTTTCTTCGAAAACAATCCAAATGATTCAAACGGCATCGCTGGTTCTGGCGATGCTGTTTTGTTTTCTGCCTCTCGCAAAAGGGCAATCGGCTAACGCGAATTCGGACGCCGCGAACAAGGCTAAAGCTGAATCCGTGTTGAAGCAAACTCGTGAAGCCTTGGGCGGAGAAGCGAATCTGGCAGCGGTAAAAAGTATGGCGATCAATGGCGAGTTTCGCGCCTTGGTCAGCGGGCGAGAAGTCAAAGGGGACCTCAAGATTGAGATCTTGCTGCCGGATAAATATCAGCGAACCATCAAAACCAATATGGGCCCAATGTGGCTGGTCCGCGTTGATACAGCAAACGGCGATATCGCCTGGCGTGATACGAAACGGGAAGCTGCTATGGTGAGTGGTGGTGGTGATGTCGGTGGTGGATTAGGCGGAGGCGGCGGAGCAACTGGTGGCGGGGGTGGGCCAGCCAGCATTGGAGGCGGCGGAGGCGGATTTGGCGGCGGAGGCGGTGGTCGCGGAGGCGGGCGTGGTGGTGGGGGTGGCGGAGGTTTCGGAGGACCCGGCGGCGGAAATGCCAACAGCGGAATTGTGGGCGAAGCTTCTCCTGAAGTTCAAAAACAAATCAAAGAAGATTATTCGCGCTATCTGGTCATGATCTTAATGGGCGCTACTTCCGGTGCTTCGTTCGAATACGTTTACGACCGCGAGCTTGAGGCGAAAGAAGGCAAGGTGGACGTTATTCGCGTCACTGGAAAGGACGATTTTGTAGCTTGGCTGATGGTTGATCAAAACACGCATCGTCCCAGGATGATGGTGTATCGTGGGTTGGCTGCGCGCCAACCGCGTCCACAGGGAAGCACGATTGTCGGGGAAGGGAATGACGAACTGAAAATCCTGGATTACCAGATTTATCTAGGCGATTACAGACAGGAAGGGAATGTTTGGATGCCGCATCAGATTGTCCGTGCTGCGAGCAATCAACCCCAGGAAGAATGGAAGCTGACCAAGATCAAAATCAATCCGGACATCAAAGCCAACAAGTTTGAGAAGAAAAAGTAACCGCTTTTTTCAGTAAGAACCAAAACAGCGCGCTTGGGAACTTTTCTCACGGACGCGCTGTTTTGGCGTTCAGGAGATTAGTTCAACAGCCGGGTGTAATCAGCTTTTCGTTTTACAGGGGTAAAGCCTTCTTCTCGAATCACATTGACCAGCATGTCTTCCGTTGCCTTGTGGTTGGCTCCGGCTTTGGAAATTACGTTTTCTTCGATCATCGTCGAGCCGATGTCATTGGCTCCGAAATGCAATCCGCGCCGCCCGTCGGCCAGCCCAACCGTCAGCCACGAAACCTGCACATTCGGGATGTTGTTCAGATACAAGCGCGACAGCGCCAGCCAGCGCAAATATTCTTCAGCAGGCATGCGATCAGGAATGATCTTCCCGATGGGAGTATTGTCCGGCTGGAACGTCCAGGGAATGAACGAGACAAACCCAGGTTTGCCAGCGGCCAACGACCGTTGCTGTAGCTGGTACAGCTTTTCCAGATGCTGAATACGCTGATCCACCGTTTCGCCGTACCCAATCATCATCGTTCCCGTGGTTTTCAGCCCCAACTGATGCGCGGCTTCCATCGCGTCCAGCCATTCCTGGCTGTTGCATTCGGTGCGACGTTTGCGGCGAATTTCGTCCACCAGAATTTCTCCACCGCCGCCGGGAATGCTGTCCAATCCGGCGTCCATCAATGCCTTGATGACTTCGGCGTAACTCATCCCGAAAGTCTTGGCCATTCCATAAACTTCGGTTGGCGAGAAACAGTGCAAATGAATGCCGTAGCGGCTTTTCAATTCGCTGAGCAGTTTTGTGTACCACTCCAGCGGCAGATCAGGATGCAGCCCGCCTTGCATTAACACGCCGCTGCCGCCGACAGCGATCATCTCTTCGACCTTCTCATACATCTCTTCGTAACTCAGCACGTAACCTTCCGCGTCACCCGGCTTGCGATAAAACGCGCAGAAGTTACAAACAGAAAAACAGACGTTCGAGTAGTTGATGTTGCGATCTACGACGTAAGTCACCACGTCATCAGGATGAAATTCACGACGCAGGTTGTCTGCCAGACGTTGCAACTCTTCTGTCGAAGCGTCAGTAATCACGCGTTTCCATTCGTCGTGCGCCAGATGTTCGCGCCTGGCAATTCGTTCAAGCAGATTGTTAAGAGGAGCGGCAGTTGCTGCGGTAGTCATAAAGTTTTCCCGATAAAATTGGAATGAGAACCAGAGAGTGGAATTCTAGCGTGCGGTCAGAAGCTCGTCCAACGCATCAGAGCTTTAACGGCTTGCCTTCGTTTGCTGCCTCATAAAGCGCGACAACCAGTTCCAGCGACTTGCGGCCTTCGCGCCCGTCAATCATTGGCGCCCGGTTTTCGATGACGGCGTGCATCATGTCTTCGATCTGGCGGCGATGGCCTTCGTTGGAAATGGCTGCCGGATTGGCCGAACCGTCCGTCAACTGTTCAGCTTCGCCAAGGTTGGCGTCTTCACCGTCAATCGCCCAGACGCTGATCGCGTCGCCATCCAAAATGATTGAACCGCGTTCTCCCGAAATTTCCAGCCGCCGTTTGAATCCAGGCTTGGCCGAAGTCGCCGCTTGAACAACACCAAGCGCGCCATTTTGAAATTTCACCGTGCCGACCAGCGTGTCTTCAGCTTCAATGTGCGGGTACCGCAGTGCCGCTTTCATCGCAAACGCAGATTCCGCAGGCCCCATCATCCAGCACAACAAATCAATTGTGTGAATCGCCTGGTTAATCAATGCGCCGCCACCATCCATTTTGAGCGTGCCGCGCCACGAACCCGGCGCATAATATTCCGGCGCGCGATACCACTTCACCAGCGCATCGCCGAGCATCAACTTGCCCAGGCGGCCTTCGTCAATCGCTTGTTTGATGCGTTGCACCGCAGGCAGAAAGCGCGATTGAAAAATCACGCCAAGTTTCACACCCGCTTTTTCGCAAGCCGCAATTAAAGCATCGGCTCGTTCCAAATTGATCTCAATCGGTTTTTCAACCAGCACATGTTTGCCTGCTTCGGCGGCGCGAATGCCAAGTTCGGCGTGCGTGCCGCTGGGCGTGCAAACATTGACGATCTGCAAGCCTGGGTGTTGCAAAAACTGATCGTAATCGGTGTAACCCACGCAGCCGAACTTTGCAGCAAATTCCGCCGCCTTCTTTTCATCGCGCCCGCAAACCGCCAACAGCTTTGCGCCGCTGATCTGTTCAATTGCTGCCGCTTGCACCGCACCGATCATTCCGCCGCCGACGATGCCAAAACCAATTTCGCTCATTGTTATTCTCTCCGCCGTTTGAAATTTGAGATTACGCTTGCCCGAAACTTGCTGAGCAAGATAGTCTTACCATTCGCTGGCTGATTTCCGCAAATTTACTTTACCGTCACAAGTCATCATCGAATCGCTTTTAGGAGGCTGAAATGCCGATCACAATCCACGGCTTTCATCACGCTGGATTTCTGGTCACGGACATCGAGCGTGCCGCAGACTTTTATGAAAACATTCTGGGCCTGAACAAGTTGCCGCGCCCGGAACTTGGCTTTCCCGGTCGCTGGTACGATTTGAACAACGGACATCAACTACATTTGATGAGCGTCGCCGCAATGCCTACGCATGCCGACCCGCCGCGTCATGACCGACACATTGCGCTGAATGTTCCTGACCCGGCAGAAACGGAACGCCAATTGCGCGAACTCGGGATCGCCGTGAATTACGGCAGTGGGCGCGCGGGCAATCCACAGTTATTCATACGCGATCCCGACGGCAACACCATTGAACTTCGCTGCAATCCGAACCCGACACCTGCAACCTAAAACCTGTCCCCTGAAACCTGAAAATGACCGACACCACAAAATCCTATCGCCGCGTCGCCGCGCTGAAAACCGCAGACGATTTCGCAAACTACCTCACTTCGCTGGGCGTTGAATTGCCCTTCGACAGTGAAGTGCAATCGGGTGCCGGTTCGCCGCTTGCGCAGCCGTATCAACTTGATGGCTTCACCATTGGCAATCGGTTTTCGATTCTGCCGATGGAAGGTTGGGATGGGACGCCGGACGGTCGCCCATCCGATTTGACCATTCGCCGCTGGAAGCATTTCGGCGAAAGCGGTGCCAAGTTGATCTGGGGCGGCGAAGCTGTCGCCGTTCGCAACGATGGTCGAGCGAATCCGAATCAATTGATTTCCAGCGATCAGACGGCGGCGGAATTGGAAAAGCTGCGACAGGTTTTGGTTGAGGCCCACAAGGAAAAATGCGGCACGACGGATGACTTGTTGATCGGGCTGCAACTTACACATTCCGGACGGTTTGCGCGCCCCAATGACAAGAAGAAGCTTGAACCGCGCATTCTGTACCGCCATCCATTGCTGGATAAAAAATTTGGCATCACGTCGGACGAAGCGATTTTCACAGACACGGAAATTGATGACCTGATCGGCGATTTTGCCAAAGCTGGGAAGCGCGCCGAAGCCGCCGGATTCCAGTTTGTAGATTTAAAACACTGCCACGGTTATTTAGGCCACGAATTTCTGAGTGCGACGACGCGGCCCGGAAAATACGGCGGCAGTTTTGAAAACCGCACGCGCTTTTTGCGCGAACTGGTGGCCGCCATTCATCGCGAAGCGCCCAGTTTGAAATTCGGCGTTCGACTGAGCGCTTTTGACTTCCTGCCGTACAAAATGGGCGGAGATAAAATCGGCGTGCCAGAAGAGTTTGAAGGCCGCTACGAAACCGTTTTTGGTGGAGATGCGGACAATCCGCTGGCGATCAATCTGGCGGAAACGTTTCAGTTTTTCGAACTGCTGGACGAACTTGGCATACGGCTGGTTTGCACGACGGCGGGCAGCCCTTACTACAACCCGCACATTCAGCGCCCGGCGTTGTTCCCGCCTTCGGATGGATATTTGCCGCCCGAAGATCCGCTGGTCGGCGTCGCCCGGCAAATCAGAGTCACTGCGGAATTGAAAACCCGCTTTCCAAACATGTGCGTGGTTGGTTCCGGTTATACGTACTTGCAGGAATGGTTGCCGAACGTAGGCCAATACTTCGTTCGCACCGGGCAGGTGGATTTTGTTGGGCTTGGGCGGCTGGTGCTGTCGTATCACGACCTGCCGTTTGATGTGGTCAACGGAAACAAGCTGCAAGCCAAACGCATCTGCCGCACCTTCAGCGATTGCACCACAGGCCCGCGCAACGGATTGGTTTCGGGCTGTTATCCGCTCGATCCGTTTTACAAAGTCCATCCGCAGGCCGAAGAACTGAAAGCCGTGAAGGAAAAACTCAAAGCCGGTTAAGCGGCTATTTGACCTTCACGACTTTCCGGAACTCGACGTAACTTTTGATGTTATTTGATCTTCTTTCCTGCTCGCTTCTTCGTCGTGACCTTCTCTGCGGCCTGCGGCTTGCGGGTCTTTTTTAGGCCAGTGTTTTTCACAGCCTTGGTTCCCAATGGTTGGCTATGCTCCGCTTCAGAGGTTGCCAGACGTTCTACTTCAAGTTCGAGTTGCGGCTTGAAATGTTCCTCTTCCCAATCGCGCAAAACGTCCAGCCATTCATGTGCCGCTCCCATCATCCATATCGAACTGAAGCCCTTGCTGGTCAATTGCCCCGTGTCCAGCAGATTGTCTATGCCAGATTCAACCGCATTCCTGATTTCGGCAAGCGCCGCGATCATTGGTGGAAGGCTCTCCGGGGTTGCCCGTTGGTAGGTCGAAGCAATGAAATCTTCGATCGCTTCACATAATAGGTCGTAGGGAACCATCTCCTGAGCTAATTGTTCTTTCATGGTGTCTCTCCGCAGTTTGCCGGCCTGCATTGCGCAGTGGCAGCCCTGTCTAAGCCGCACACTGCAGGTTTAATTTCAAGAATGCAGGCAGCGCCAACGCCGCTTTGCATATCGTAATTTGCGGAAAGTCACTAATTGATTCGGAATCCCACACTCTCCGTCTTCACCTGATTGTTGCTCTATTCCACTTTTACACCTTTCCAAAACGCGACGTAGCCTTTGATGTTATTCGCGGCTTCCTTCGTTTCGGGGTAAAACCACGCGGCGTCTTTGTTCACCTGGCCGCCTGCGACGACGTTGTAATAACTTGCGGTGCCTTTCCATCCGCACACGGTGTGCGTTTCGCTTGGTTGAAAATGTTCTGACTTAATCGCCGAAGGCGGAAAATAGTGGTTGCCTTCAACGACGACGGTTTCATTGCTTTCGGCGATGATTTCGCCATTCCAGATTGCTTTCATTGTTTATTCCTTTGGCTCGAAAAATTGGGTAAAGCCTTTCAGCTTCAGCCCTTCCTTAAGTGCTTTGTCTCCTGTCCAAAGCAAACCGTCCAACTCCAAGGTCAATGCGACATGCGGCGTGTCGGTTTCGTCTATATCGCGGCACAATTCGAACGCGCTCTTTCGGTTCTCCAGGGAAATAAGGTCTTCTTTGAAAAGGTAGAGGCGTTTGAGAAGGATGTAATAAAACCGGATCAAGTCGGATTCAGACAGCTTGCTGAGTCTGGCAATCTTTTCCTTATGCTTGAACATTTCCACCAGAATTTGTTCGCAGACAAAAAACTGATGTTCCGACTTGAGCAAAGTTTCAGCGAAGCTGGATTGGGTGCTGAGCAAAGCTGAAAACAAAATGTTGGTGTCAACGATGACCGGCTTGGGTTTGGCCATCGTTTATGACTCCAAAAATTTCTCTTTCGTGACTTGCCAGGCTGCACGGTTTACTTCATCCGCCAGCAACTCTGCTTCTGCTTCATCGAGTTGGCTGCTTTTTCTGATGGATTCCAACTCAATGAAATCAAGGAATTTCGTCAGCGAAATTCGATCAATCAAGCTCGCGTTGAGTTGAAGCGTGATCTGATTGTTTGCAACGTTAATGCTGTACGCAGTGCTTTGGTTCATCTTGTAAGCCTCACTTAATGCAATCGGTTTTACGACTGAGATCATCAATCCGTTTTCAGTTCAGGTCAAACCCAAGCCCAAACTAAGCCGATGATGGTTTCATTGCTTTCGGCGATGACTTCGCCATTCCAGATTGCTTTCATTCAGTCCTTTCAAAATAAAATAGCTTCGAAAACGAAGCTATTGATCATTTCCACATTGCTTCTTTTGGGCCTCTTCATAATCCCACGAGACATACATTACCAGAAGGCCGATGACGGCGACCCGTTCATCTTTTTCTATCAAGGGTTTGAACGTCCATTTTCTGGCCGCGTCTTGCACAAACTTTTTCATCAGAGGGTGGCCACTGATTGCCAGGGCGCATTCAACTGCTCCTGATGGCCCGACCAACACTTGAACAAGCACTTGGCCTTTTGCATCAAAGCTTCCTGGAAGCCTGACGGTTTCGCAGTTCGTCGCTCGTTGCTTCAGCTTTTTGTAGCCTAATCTGACAGGTTTCCCTTTGCCGTCTTTTAGTAATTTCGGATTTTCACTACAGGTTGATTTTAAGTCTTGAGCCAATCCCAAAGGCGTCAAACAACAAATCAGAATAGCCCATAATGACAGAAGAGAAGTTTTCATAAAGGAAAACCTGTCAGTCTCAATTACTTGATTACTTCAGTTCTCACCGTCAGCGCGTCAATTCGCTTTTCATTCACCTCATAGCCAAGTCCGACGCCGGTTGGACGCGGAATTGTTCCTTGCGGTGAAACTTCAACCGGCGGAGTGATGATGTCTTCAGTCCAGTATCGCTTGGACGCCGACACATCGCCCGGCAGCGTGAAGCCTGGCAAGGTGGACATATGAATGTTGTGCGCGCGGCCAATGCCGGATTCCAGCATGCCTCCGCACCAGACGGGGATGTTGCGTTCGTGGCAGTACGCTTGAATCTTGCGGGCTTCGGTATGGCCACTGACGCGACCGAGTTTGACGTTGATAATGCGGCAAGCTTTAAGCTGCAAGGCTTTGCGGGCGTCGTCCACGCTGAGGATGGATTCGTCCAGGCAAATGTCGGTTTTAAGCTGCGGCTGCAAGGTCGCGTGGTCAATGATGTCGTCGTAGCTCAAGGGTTGTTCGATCATCAGCAAATTGAATTCATCCAGTTGTTTCAGCAGCTCAGTATCAGCCAGCGTGTATGCGGAGTTGGCATCCACGGACATGACGATGTTCGGATATTCCTTTCGCAAAGCGCGAATCATTTCCACATCGCGTCCGGGTTTGATTTTGATCTTGATGCGCCGATACCCGGCGGCGACTTCTGTTTCAACCTTCTTAAGCATTGCGGCATCGCTGTCTTCGAGTCCCAGGGAGACGCCACAATTGATGGTTTCCTGCGTTCCGCCAAGCAATTGCCACAGCGGCACGCCTTGCCGCCGAGCTTCCAAATCCCAGATGGCGCATTCGACTGCGGCGCGTCCCATCTTGTTGCCGCGAATCTGGCGGGTCAGGTTTGGCACGTCTTCGGGCGAGTTGATTTTCTTGCCCAGCACCATCGGCCCGGCAAAATCACGGATCAGCGTCCAACAAATTTCCGTGCTTTCGTG
>CAZMXG010000072.1:0-34564 GCA_964570175.1 uncultured Heliomicrobium sp.
CGGCGTTTTGGAATGGTTTGAACAGAATCGAATTCCGGTTCACTTTATCGCCGGAACCAGCATGGGCGGGTTGATCGGCGCGTTTTATTCGATGGGAGCTTCGCCCGCCGAAATGCGCAAGTTATTAAACGATCAAAATTGGACCGAACTGTTAAGCAGCGGGCCAAGCTTTGAAAAACTCTCGTTTCGGCGCAAAGAAGACAAACGAACTTATCAAAGCGGTGTGGAAATCGGCTTGCGAAAAGGCGTCAGCCTGCCGTTGGGCGTCAGCTCTGCACATTACATCGGATTGCTGATTGATCGTTTGGCCTTGCCGTATCACGATCTCAAAAGCTTTGACGACTTGCCGATTCCCTTTCGGTGCGTGGCAACGGATTTCCTGGCGGCGAAACCTGTGGTGATGAGCGACGGGCCGCTTGGTTCGGCAATGCGCGCAACCATGTCAATACCCGGTGTATTTCCGCCTGTGGAACGCGACGGCAAAGTTTTGGTGGATGGCGGCCTGGTCAACAACGTCCCGACGGACGTGATGTGCGAGTTTCAGCCAGACGTGATCATTGCCATTGACGTGGCCACGCCGCTTGGCGATTTGGAATCCATCGCCTCAATCGTCGGCATCCTTGTGCAGTCAATCACCGTGATGACCATCAACAACGACCGGCAAAATTTGCGCTTGGCCGACATCATCCTGGCACCGGATTTGGGGAAAATTTCTGCGCTGGATTTTGTCGGATTGGACAACATTGCAGATGTTGGCTTTCGCGCTGCTGAGAAAAAAGCCCACATTCTGTCGCGTTTTTCGCTGAATGAAACAGACTGGCAGCAGCATCTGGCTGCGCGAAGAGCCAAAATTCGCACGGCCATTCCGACTCCTGCCGACTTGCAAATTGCAGGCGTTGAAAACCAGGCGAAAGAATCCTTGCATCGCCGCCTGGATGATCATGCTGGAAAACCCCTCGACACAAAAAAACTGGAAAACGATCTGACCAGGATCACGGGACAGGGTCGCTATGAAAGTTTCAATTACGGGTTGAAAACTGAAGCGGAGAAAACCATCCTGGAAATTCGCCCTCGGGAAAAAACGCACGCGCCGCCAACCATTGTGCCCGGCGTGGAAATTGACGGTTCGGAAGTCAACGCCATCAACTTCACTTTTGGAGCCCGCGCGACAGTGTTCGACGTTGGTTCGTACGGAACCGAATGGCGCATTGACGCCAAAGTCGGGTTCGGCAATTTGTTCGCGACCGAATACTTCAAACCTCTGGGCACGCGTGGCTTTTTCGTTGCGCCGCGAGCGAGTTATCGCAGAGACCGGCAGAACATCTTTATTAGGCGAAACCGTCAGGCGGAATACCAGGCCGACCGCTTTGGCGCAGGCGGCGATTTTGGATTTCTGACCGAAAGCAGCGAACTGCGCATTGGGTACGAATACACGCGCGTTCTGGCCAAAACCAGCATCGGCGATCCAGAGCTTCCGTCGTTTGATGGCAATTTCAATGTTGCGCGCATCCGTTGGGCGATGGATAAACAAGATAGCTCAACCGTGCCCACGCGAGGTTTGCGGTTAACAGCAGAAGCCCGTTGGTATTTTTCCGCGCCAAACTTTCGCGATGATTTTCCGCAAGGCGAAGCGCGCGCTTCTTATTTTGTGCCCATGTCTTCGCAAGGTTCACTTTTCTTTGCCGGATCTGCCGGAACAGCTTTGGGCCGCGACGTTCCGCCAATTCAGCAGTTTTTGCTTGGCGGGCCGTTTCGGTTTGGCGCGTATGGCCGGGACGAACTTCGTGTCAATCAATACTTTCTGGCGACCGGCGGCTACCTGCACAAAATCAGCGAACTGCCTTCGCTGATCGGCGGCAACATTTACGCCGGAGCCTGGTTTGATCAGCTTGGCACTTCTGGTGGATTCACTTCACAGTTTGATGGGCAACAATACCGCGCAGCCCTTTCCCTTGGCTTCGTGATGGACACAACAGTCGGCCCGTTTTCCATTGTCGGCAGCCGAGGCGAAGGCGGACGCGGCAAAATTTACTTTTCACTGGGCAGGTTTTTCTAAGATCGTGAGGCAATTGAACAGCAAAACTTTTTTACCGCAGAGACGCAGAGACCGCAAAGAAAGCGCAGAGTGGCTAGCTGTCGTTTTGGCCAATTCTTGTGATTTGCTTCTGCGACGCCTCTGTGTTCTCTGCGCCTCCGCGGTTTTATGTGCTCTTACTTTCAGCATTTGTTTGGCTCAGACCGCCCAAAAGGCTCAAGCCAGCGAAGACAGATCGAAGCTCCAGTTCGGCAATCGCATTTTGCTGACCAGCGAAAAAGACGGGTTTATGTCCATCAGCAAGATTCGATATTCTCCTGACGGCAAACGCTTCGTTGTGATTGCTTGCGGTTACGAATGCAACGACAACATCGGCTTTCTGTTCAACGCAGATGGAAGCGGCAAACGAAAATTCACCGCCCGCTGGGACAATATCCTGCAAGACAAAGTCGAATGGTCAACCGACGGGAAAAAGCTTTTTTATTACCGGGTCAATTCATCCGGCGCTGAACCGCCAGCGAACGCGCCAGCTTCCGGCTGGGTTGAAGTTGATGTCGCGACAGGACGAAAAGCCCCAGCAACGGCTAGAACGCTGAAGCCCGAAGCGAGCTATGCTGTTTTCAGAATTCCGCCTGACGATTCACTGAATGTCCGGGAATCGCCGGGCGCAAAATCGAAAATCACAGGCAAGCTTGCGCACGATTCCCAGGACATCCGTTACGCTGGCGAAAAACAAAAAGCCGGCAGAGAAATCTGGGCGAAGATAAAACATAAAAACCTGACCGGCTGGGTCAACCAAAACTTTCTTTACGAAACCCCAAAAAATCAATAATCCATCATGTTTGAACAATATTCCCTCGCGCTCGCCATCGAAAATTTACTGCCGCTGGCATTTCTGACATTCGGCCTCGTCTTTCTTGTTCGAATGCTGAACCGCAAAAACGAGCTTGTTGGCGAATTAAGTTATGCCAGTGCGTTTTTGATTATTGCGGGCAATTCGCTGAACGCAATCGGCAAGCTGCTGAATGCGCTGTATGGCTATCACGGTCCCTGGATGAAAAACAGTTTGCTGTTTTTATCCGCGCCGGGATTTGTTTGTCTGGCCTGGGCACTAAAACGAGCCAACGAAAAGGAAATGACCGCCGGAAAAATCTGGCTGCTCCCGATATGTATTAACGGCGCACTGCTGGCGCTGACAGCGGCGCTGAAAATGGTCAAGGGCGGGCAAACCTGGCTGAACCTGTTGCTGAGTGTCGTTACCATAGCCAGTATCGCCGCGTTTGTTCAATTGGCCCTGATTGCTTTGCAGCGCCAGCGGCAACTGATTGCGGGATTCTTTATCCTGAGTTTAGGGATGTCCCTTGCACTCGTGTTTCGTGGCACAGACGGCAGCGAAGCCGCCGAATGGGCACAGCAAATTTCCAACACTCTTTCGCAAGCCATTTTTGCCTTTGCGGCCTTCAAGCTGGACCGAATCGAATCCAGCCGCTCTTAAAATTGGCGGGAAATCGTCATCCGGCACCACAGATCAAACTTTCGTATTGAAAGCAAAGCCAAACCTGATTATTCTACGGAAGCAATCACGGTTTACAGAAAAGTTCAATTCGCACTTAGATATAGGAACGGCCATACTGACGCGCGGAATTTTTGATTCCCGTTGTGCCAGTTTCCCTCGATTGACTAGTTCCCCCAGAATAAGGTCAGC
This sequence comes from uncultured Heliomicrobium sp., assembly GCA_964570175.1. Taxonomy (GTDB): domain Bacteria; phylum Acidobacteriota; class Blastocatellia; order RBC074; family RBC074; genus RBC074. Next base: position 3,741 of record CAZMXG010000072.1, read on the forward strand.
GATATGTTCGCCTGGCCGCTTTTACTTTACCCATGGACTGCCATTGAAACCGCATTCTTAAATTCATAAGACAGGAGCTGTCTCGTCATTAGCCGGATCGAGAACTGGCTCGCGCACTCAAGAAATTTTTGATTTGGTCCCCCGGCTGTTCGTTTGTGTAAACAGCAAGTTTAACCACAACCTATGAGATTCAGGAATAAAGTGGCCAACCACGATCGGACACGGGTTTTAGGTGACGATTTCGGAAAGCGTGTGTATGTTCCAAAGTCAGTTTGCAAGGAACGTTGTCCTGAAAACCATAGAAATAATGAGAAGGAAAAGAATTACTTATGTTCAAACCTACCACTAAGCTTTTCTGTCTTTTAACAGCAATCGCTCTGGTTTGCCTGATTCCCCCGGAATCGCAAGCACAAACCGTAACCAGCGGTGCCATCCGAGGAAATGTTTATGAGCTTGGAACCAGAACTGGAATTCCCGGCGCAACCGTCACAGTGACGAACCGCGACACAGGGTTGGTCCGTACAGCATTGACTGATGCCAACGGAGAATATTTCATCAAGATGCTCCCGGTTGGTGTGTATTCCGTAAGCGCAACCGGTCCTGGTTATGAACTGGTTCCGACTTCCTCCACCAACGTTCCGGTTCGCATTCTTGACCCAAGTGTTGTTACTCCGCCACCGCTTGAGCTGCGAAGGATCGCAACTGTGGCGACTACGCCAACCCAACCAACACCCACCCAGCCGACGCCGACGCAACCGGCAGGTACGCCGCCAGCAGCAACACAGCCAGCGGGAACACAACCAGTTCCACAAACCGGCGCTTCATCGGATGTGTTTCAATCAGAACAATTGGTGAATACGTCCAATGCCAGCAGAACCCAGCATTTCGACACAAAGCAATTGCAGGTGTTGCCGTTGCCTGGCGTCCGCACATTCGACGATCTGGCATTTTTGGCACCCGGCGTCGCTCCGCCGCCGCTGGCGATCGGAAATAACGTCGGCCCAGGTGTCGGCCCCGGCGTGGGAACGACCGGCCAATTTGCCGTCAACGGCATTCGCAGCCGCGCAAATAACTTCACGATTGACGGATCGGACAACAACGACGAAGACATTGGGGTACGGCGGCAGGGATTTACCATCCTGGTTCCGCAATCCATCGAAAGCATGCAGGCGGTGCAAATCACGACTTTGCTGCCCGAACCGCAACTCGGGCGCAATATGGGAGCGCAGATCAACGGCGTTTCCAAATCAGGTGGGCAGCAATATCACGGCACGCTTTATGGCTTTTTTACGGACAAACGGCTGAAAGCGCGCGATACATTTGATTTAACTGGCGGCCCGGCCACCTTCCCCATTACCAGAGCAGACGGCACGGCAGTCCGAATTGGACGTCTGACGACGGCTGGTCAACTTACGGACATCAGGCCGCTGGCGCCTGCCAATCCCGTAGGGGGCGAGAATCCCTTTACCAGAGGGCAATATGGATTCGTTTTCGGCGGGCCGATTGTCAAAGATAAGACGAGCTTTTTCTTGTCCTTTGAACATCAGGACATCAACGCCAGCCGTGAATCACACTTTGCAGTTCCCACGGTTGCCCAGCGCGGACTTTTTGGCAGCGGAGACACTGGCCTGAGAACCACGCAAGGTGCGCCTGTGTTCCCAACTTCCCTTTCAGGCAATGCTTTTCTGAGCCTGTATCCGTTCCCGAATAACCCTGGCGGTCCGTATGGCCCGGCAACCTTCACACAAGTTTTGCCAGCCAGCGCTGACGGCAACAATTTCTCGATCAAACTTGACCAGAACATCAACGCATTTGGGGATAGCCATGTGCTTAGCGGCAGATATAACTTCACCGATGACGACACGCTTTTGCCTGTCACCAGTGAAGCGCTGTTTTCAAGCTTGCAGGCAAAGGTGCGAACCCAAAATCTGTCCTTGTTGTTTGACAGTTCGCTTTCCGCCAGAGCGGCCAATCAGCTTCGGCTTTCTTACGGCCGCACTTCGTTGAAGTTCAACGAAGTCCGCAACCCATTTCTGCTTTCGGCTGGCGCTGGCCTGACGAATCTCAAAGAGCGCCAGTTCCTGCTAAACGCTCCGTACATTTACAACACATCTGGCGCATCGGGCTCGCTGTTTCAGATTGTTGACGGATTCAATACCGAACAAATTACAGGTCCGCTCGGTCAGGTGGTCGTGACAGGTTACAGCCCGATTGGCGTGGACGTGTTTAACTTCCCGCAGCAGAGAACGAATAACACATACCAACTGGCCGATACGTTCATTTACGACAAGTCCAAACACAGGTTTACAACCGGCTTCGACGTGCGCTGGTCGCATTTGAACAGCTTCCTGGATCGGAACTTCCGCCCGCAGGCAGTGTTCAACGGCGCTCAAGATATTGCCAGAATCGTTGATCCCAATACGCCGAGCATTAACCAGCAAGGTTTTTATTTCGGCAGGGATTATCTGGCGGTTGGCGCTCCAACGGGATTCTTTCAGACGTTTTCCGTTGGCGCTCCGGATTCAACCATCGGCTTGCGGTATTGGCAGAACAATCTTTTCTTTGCCGATCAGATTCGTGTTCGCCCCAACTTTACTCTGACGGCGGGGCTTCGATACGAACTGAATACAACTCCCAGGGAAATGAACAACCGGATTGAAAAAACGTTCAATTCCCCGGATGTGCAACGTTTTATCGCCATTGAAAGACAGATCACGGGAGCGATATTCGGCAACAGCGTTTCAGGATTTGAAAACTTTCTTTCTGGCCGATTCAAGACCTACAAAACCGATGGAAATAACCTTGCGCCGCATGTCGCGTTTGCCTGGGACCCATTCAAAACTGGCAAAACCTCGATTCGCGGTGGCTACAGTATTTACTACGACCAGGTTCTGGGTGCTGTCATCAGCCAGTCCAGAAACGTGTTTCCCAACTTCCTGACGGTTAATTTTGGCGGTTACAACCCGGATTGCGTAAACAATCCGGCAGGATGTATTCAGGACGTGTTTCATCCTCTTGTGGCTCAAAACCCGTATTTCAGTTTCGCCAAACCCGGAACACTCAATCAGATTAATTCTGATGTTGTGTTGGCTGCCATCAACGCGGCATTTCTAACCAGCGTGACAACCGGACCAGGATTCATCCTGCCCGATGCGCATTTGGACACGCCGTATTCCCAACACTGGGCATTGACCGTAGAAAGAGAATTGTTCAAGGACTATCTCTTTTCGGCCGCTTATGTCGGAACGAAAGGCACAAAACTTCTGCGCGTTGCGACACCGAATCTGGGGCCGAATTCCATCGCTTACGTCAGCAACATTCAAGCGTTCGCACCGTTCCCGGATCAAAGCTTGCAATTCCCATTTTTTACCGGGGTCAACGTTTCTCCCAGCAGGTCACCGCTGATCCCTGGATTCAGACCGTATCCGTTATTGGGATCCTTCACTTCAATTGAATCGGACGCCAATTCGAATTACCACAGCTTGCAGCTTCAGTTGAACAAGCGGTTTTCGCACGGCGTGCAGTTCACAACGGCTTACACCTGGTCGCACGCCATTGACGAAGTGTCCGACCTGTTCGATCTTGGGGGCGCGCCTGCGTTGCCACAAGACAGCTACAATCGGGCTGCTGAACGCGGAGATGCAAATTTCGATATTCGGCACCGTTTCGCCTACAGCTTCATCTGGGAATTGCCTGGCTTCAGCAAGAAAAATCCTTTTGTTGGTGGCTGGCAATTGGCAAGCACGGGCAGTTATCAAACCGCGCAGCCGTATTCGGTGCTGTTCTGTTGCGACATCAACCGTGACGGAAACGCATCCGACAGAATCAGTTTCCTGAACGCCAATGGGGCTGATCCGGGCAGCGCGCCGCGCAACACCTTCCGGGCGGATGACCTGTCGGTCATCAATCTGGCCATCAATAAAATCATCACCATCGGCGAAGACAACAAGCTGGAAATTCGCACCGAATTTTTCAACCTGTTCAATCGTGCGAATTACGGCATTCCGATCAACCGGCTCTTTTTCGGAAACGTCGGAATCGAACCGCTGACGCAAAAGAATTACGTGGATACGCGTACCCCGGCGCGCACCATTCAATTCGCGCTGAAGTACAGCTTCTAAAAACCTAGGGCGGATTTCTCAATCCGCCCTAGGTTTTATCCAAAGAGCCAGCAAGTTGTTCACTTGCTGGCTCTTTGGTTTTGTAGCTTTTGTTTATCGCAGTGGAATTACGAAGAAGGATTGAAGCAATGACTCGCTTTGATCTTTGCCACGGAAACCTATTCCGCCGTAAGTGAAGGAATCGTCCTGGAAAACTCCGATCATATGCGGTTTGGCAGATGGCGCGCTGGCAATGGTGATTCCGGTATCGAATCTGCCGCCCTTCGCTTCAAAGGTGATGTGAAATGAATCGCCTTTTTTGTCCAGCTTTTCGACGATCCGCTGGCTGTCTTTCCATTCCAGCTTCCCGTCCTGGCAAACATAAAAATTCAATGTCGGGCTGGTTTGCGGGTTGCTGATTTCAAACAGGTAATAGTTATTGGCGTCTTTTGCTCGGGCTGCCCAAGCCAGACCTTTGCCGTTGCTGAACACCGCGTCAAATTCCAGCTTGAAATCGCGGTAAAAGTTGAAATCACGGCTTGAATCGGTATCGAACAAAACCAGCTTATCTCCGCGAATCACCGCGCCTGATGCTTCAAACTTCCAGCCGGACGTTTGCGGGAACCACTTCCTTCCGCCCAAAGATGGCTGCCACTCCCCTTCTGCGGAGTTTGGAATCGGAACCAATTCAGCCCGCTCAGCAACGGAATTATTCGCCATCGAAAGGCTGACATCTTTCACCCATTCCTGATAACCATCCTTGGACACGCGCAGCGAATGTTTTCCAGGAGGAAGCGAAAACGCCACGCGGCCATCCGATGGAATAATCGCCTTTTCCACGCTCCCAGCGTAAACCCTGGCTCCCGGCTGAGAAACCAGGCTGATTGTGATCTGCGCCTGATCAAGCCGCGCGGAAACGAACGCCTGCTGGCCGGGCAGCACATCAATCTCTCTGGCAAAATCCGCATAACCGTCTTTTGAAATCTTCAGGCGATGTTTCCCCACAGGAACCTTGGGGATGGTTGCGTTTTGATTTTCCTGCGCCAGGTCTGCAGGGCGAATCGCCACATCATCCAGAAACACTTTCGAACCTGGCAGAAGCCCGCCAATGCGAATCACTCCATATTTGGAGATCATCCTATTCAACGCCACAAGGGTGTCTGGGCGCGCAGGATCAACCTGAATCGTGTCAGAGAATGGCGTGTAATCTTCGTGTTCGATGGTCAGTTTGTATTTGCCGGGAAGAAGGTTGATCAGGTTCAGGCTTCCATCAACGTCTTTGATCACTTCAACAATCTGCGATCCTTTTTTCTGGCTGGTTGCTATCGGCGTAAGTGTAACCGAGGCTCCAGGCACAGCCACCAAGCTCAAATAGCCTTTATTGGGATTGACGGCGACTCGGATAAATTCGGTTTTGGTGATGACTTTAACGCGTTCGCTTTCAGGAACAGTGCGATCCGTTCGTTTCGGGCCTGCCGTGCTGGTCGTTGTCGGCTTGTCGTCAATCTTGTTTCGATCGCTGCGCTTTTGCGCGAAACCAACTGTCGAAAACAAGACAACCAGTGACAAGCCAAGAAATGCTGAGAAATAAAATCTCTGGCCTGATCGTAGAAAACCGGTTGCAAAGGCTGTTTGGACTGCACTGCTGATCATTCAATATCCTTGGCGCATCTGAATCCGACTCTCAGAATTTGATCTTCGGGAATGTCGTTGGGGTAATCGGCCCAGCGATAGGTATTTGTCCCTTTATCCGGCGCATCCAGAAAATTCCCGCCGCGATAAACCCGCAATCGCTGATCCGGTTTGGCTCCATATCGTTCTGAGTAATTATCCTGCACCCATTCACTGACATTTCCCGCCAGATCGTAAATCCCAAAAGCGCTGACGTCTTTTTCAAAGCTCCGAACCGGAGCCGGTTTGAGCTGTCCCTTGCGGTCCACGTTCGCGTAACCGGTGCCCCACTGATTTCCCCAGGGATAAACATACCCTTTGCCTCCGCGTGCTGCGTATTCCCATTCTGCTTCGGTCGGCAAACGTTTGCCCGCCCATTGTGCGTATGCAGCGGCATCGCTCCAGGTCACATAAGCAACGGGGAATCTTCCTTCATCCGGAGCGTACGAGCCATTGGATTTCCAATTCCTGGGCGTAGGATGGCCGGTGGCGTCAACGAATTTTTTGTAGTCCTGATTGGTGACTTCCTGTTGATCCAGAAAGAATGATTTGATTTCGACTTCGTGAACAGGGCCTTCATCGGTCGAGCCGTCATCGCGTCCCATCATGAACTTTCCGCCTTGAATCAGCGCCATTCCGGTTGGAGGCGTGATCGTTTTCGGAGGCGTTGCCACAACCGGTTCAGCTTTTCGGGTGAAGTAGATTCCAGCGGCAATCAAAACAATCAGAACCAGTGCCGCGCCCGCAAATAAAGGCAATTTCGATTTTTGCTGAAATTCCCCTTCTCCGGTTCCGGTTTCGCGTGTCGGTCTTTTCTCCAAGGTCGGAACCTGTCTGTCGGGATTGGTCGGGCGGCGTTGTTCGCGGATACGGGTTTCCGCTTCCTCCAACGAATTTTGCGGAGGCAACGCCGTCGTGCTCCTATCCGCCAAAGACTGATTCCTGGCTCCCAGCGAAGGAAATTTGATGTCGTGATCTTCAAGGGAATGCTTGCCGCTGGGCGTCGCGCCATGAGGAGTCAACGGTGGAACCAAAAAGGGTTCCGCCATGGAATATGCGGTTTCTTCAGCTTCTTTCTTTACAGCTTGCTTTAATTCCTCGCTCAATTGAATAGCCGAAGATTGCCGATCATTCGGCTCTTTTTCCAAAGCGCGCATAATCACTTTGGCAAGCGGTTCTGGGATGTCTGGAGAAAGCTCTTTGATTGATCTGGGAATCAGGTGTAGCTGGTTGTAAACGACTTGTAGCGTGGATTCGCCGTCAAACGGGACGGTTCCCGTCAGAATTTCGTAAAGCAGAATGCCTATGCTGTAAATGTCCGATCTGGGATCAAGGCTCAGCCCCTGGCATTGCTCAGGGGACATATACTGAGGCGTTCCGATAATCGTGCCGGCTTGCGTTAAAAACGAATCCGATTTTGCCTCGCGCAATTTGGCGATTCCGAAATCCAGCACCTTGACCCGTTCAAGGTTTTGGTGCGGTTCAATGATGATGTTGTCGGGTTTCAGATCGCGGTGAATTACGCCGCTTCGATGCGCTGCTTCCACAGCGCCACACACCTGGCGAACAATGTTCACCGCGCGAAGCGTTTCCAACCTCTTTTCACTTCGGATCAAATCGCGCAGCGATTGACCCTGCACCAACTCCATCACCAGATAAACAATTTTCTCCGGCGTCACTCCGAAATCGGTTACTCGAACGGCATTGGGATGCTGAATTCTCCCGGCGGCTTTGGCTTCCAGTTGAAAGCGTTTGATGGCTGTCTGATCGGCAACAAATTCAGGCTTGAGCAGTTTGACGGCGAATTCCGTATCAATGTGGATGTGCGTGGCACGGTAAACGTCTCCCATCCCGCCCACACCAATGAGGCTGTCCAATCTGTAACGCCCATCTAATACTGTGCCAATCATAGAATCAACCGGCACAAGCGGGCTTCCATCGTTCAAGCAAAAGGAAAGATTGCTTGGGTAAGTTTTGCCGCAAGAACTACACTTCTTAATCTCGTGCATACCTTCTATTGGCTCCGTTCTCAATCCGCCGAAGTTTAGCAAAGGAGATTGAGAGTACTAGGGCGTTCGTCATACGTAAAGCTACAATCATCTGTTTCCCCCATTTATCCGGCAAGCAGATTTATATGTCAAGGCGACAGAATGCCAGCAAATTCACCGGGAAACGCGTCTTTCTTTCTGCTGACCGTCCATCTTTCGAAATGAGAAAACATCACACGGCGAAGCTTTTCTCTACTTCCCGCAATTGAGATTTTTACCGCATTAGGGTAAGTATGTACTTACTTACTTAACCCGTCCAATGTAGTTTGCGGAGGGAGCAAGGAAAAGGCGAATGAACAAACAACTCTTGAAAACTTTAGTTCTGGCATTGGCATTGGGGATCGCCGCAGTCTGTATCAATTGCGACGGCAAAAGCTTTGGTTTTGGCAAAAAAAACGACGCTGTTTTTTCAGGCACGATTGAAACGCGCGAGATTCGCGTGGGATCAAAAGTCGGCGGACGCGTCGAAGCCGTCCTGGTCGAAGAAGGTCAGGAAGTAACAGCCGGCCAAGCACTTGTCCGCTTTGACATTGCCGAATTACAAGCGCAAAAAGCTCAGGCCGAAGCACGAATCGAGCAGCAACAGGCGCGCCTGGAACGATTACTACACGGCGCTCGCCCGGAAGAAAAAGCACAGGCCAGAGCCGTCACGGAAACCGCTCGCGCTTCGCTGGAATCCGTCAAAACCTGGCCTCGCCCGGAAGAAGTTGAACAGGCACGCGCTTCTGTCGCCGCTGCTGAAGCCGATCTGAATAGCGCATTCGCAGCCTTTCAGCGAACTGAGAAGTTGCGGGCGTCGGGCGATATTTCTCAGCAGGAATTCGATTCCGCCAAGTTCCGATTGGACAACGTCCGCGCTCGCCGCGATGCAGAAAAGAAACGGCTGGATTTATTGCTGAACGGCAGCCGCAAAGAAGATATTCGCGCCGCCGAAGAGCGGTTTCGCCAAGCACAAGAAGCTGAACGATTGGTGCTGGCTGGTCCTCGCAATGAAGAAATTGCTGACGCGCGCGCTCAATTGGCCGAGGCACAAGCCAGACTGGAACAAATCAGAGTTCAGCTTGAAGAAGGCGAGGTCAAAGCCTCGGCAGCGGCAACGGTTGAAGTGCTCAGCGTTCGCCCCGGCGATTTACTGACTCCAAATCAAACTGTCGCGCGGTTGCTGGAAAAAGACCAAATTTACGTTCGCGTCTTCATTCCCGAACCACAGCTTGGCATGGTCAAAGTCAGCCAGAAAGCCAAAATCAAAGTGGATTCTTTTGGCGACCGTTTGTTCGATGGCGTGGTTGAGCAAATCAATTCACAGGGCGAATTCACTCCGCGCAACATTCAAAGCCGCGATGAACGCAATCATCAGGTTTTCGGTGTCAAAGTCCACATTGACAATCGCGAAGGCAAATTGAAGCCGGGTATGGCTGCGGACGTTACTCTTGAAAAGTAGCCGGGAGTCGGAATTCGGTGGTCGGTGCTTCAAGGGCACAGTTACTTTGAATGTTGACTCCCGATTACCGACTTCCGACGACTCGCTTTCGACTACTCCACAATGCAAGCAATCAAAACTACAGATTTAACCATTCGCTTCGGCAAATTCACAGCCGTTGACCGTGTTTCTATTTCCGTTGAGCAAGGCGAAATTTATGGTTTTCTCGGGCCAAATGGATCGGGCAAAACGACGTTGATCAAGGCTCTGTGCGGCTTGCTGCTGCCGAGCGAAGGCAGTGGTCAAGTATTAGGGATGGATTGCGTGAAACAAGCGGAAGAAATTCGCCAGCACGTCGGTTACATGTCGCAAAAGTTCAGTCTTTACGAAGACCTGACTGTCCGGGAAAACATAGAATTTTACGCTGGCGTTTATGGGCTTCGCGGCGATTACATGCGAAAGCGAAAAGACGACGCGATTGCCATGACGCATCTGGAACCATATCTGGATCGCCGGGCGGGAAAATTGTCTGGCGGCTGGAAACAGCGCTTGGCGCTAGCTTGCGCCTTCATACACGAACCAAAACTGATGTTCCTGGACGAACCGACGGCAGGCATTGACCCAGTAGCCAGGCGCGATTTGTGGGATTTGCTGTTTCAGTTGTCGGGGCAAGGCGTGACATTTTTTGTCACGACTCACTATATGGACGAAGCCGAGCGTTGCAGTCGAGTCGGATATATCTATCTGTCAAAGCTCATCGCCAACGGCACGCCCGACGAGCTGAAGGAAATTCCGGAAGTTTCGCCGCCCGGAACTCGCCGTATTGAAATCAATACCAGCCACACATCAAGCGCGCTGGCTGCGATCAAACACAAACCTTACGTTCGTGGCTCGACAATCTTTGGCCAATCAATCCACTTGTTGATGGATGATCAAATCAGCATGGATAAAGTCAAAGCTGACCTGGCGGCCGATGGTTTCCCTGACGCCGATCTGCTGCCGATCAAACCATCGCTGGAAGACGTGTTTGTCACCTTGACCAATTCATTGAAGGAATAGCCGCATGGAAGCTCCTGACACCGACAAACAAATTGTTCGCAGCAATCCTTTCAACGGATTGATTCCGGTGCTTCGCAAAGAGGCGATTCACATCAGCCGCGACCGAATGGCACTGTTTTTCACCGTCATCATGCCGATGATTCAGATGTTTATGATCGGCTTTGCCATCAATACCAACGTGCGGAGAATCCCGACGACGGTGTATGACGCGGCACAAACCCAGGAAAGCCGCCGTTTGCTGGATCGTTTTGTAAACTCCGACGATTTCAAAATCGTGACATATGTGTTTTCCGAGGATGAATTGAACCGCGAAGTAATCGCCGGACGCGCAAAAGTCGGCATCAAAATCCCTCCGGATTATTCGCGGCGTTTGCTGGCCGGACAAACAGCCAGTTATCTGGTTTTGGTAGATGGGTCGGATTCATCGGTCGCGGGCGAAGCGCTCAATGTCTCCAACGCCATTGCCCTGCGCGAATCTTTGGAGCGCAACCTGAGCGTGACATCGGCCAGACAAACTTTGCCCATCGAATCGCGCCCGAAGATTCTCTTTAACCCTGACTCTAAATCGGCGAATTTTTTGATTCCCGGAATGATCGCCGTGTTGATGCAAATGATGACCGTGCTGATGACGGCCATCACCATTGTTCGCGAGCGCGAGCGAGGCACTCTGGATCAGTTGTATATGACACCGGTCAAACCTCTGGGTTTGATGATCGGCAAAGTTGTTCCTTACGCGGTCGTTGCCTATGCGGAGTTATTGATCCTGCTTTCTTTCATGCGCTGGGCGTTTGGCGTTCCAATTCGCGGCAGCATTCCGCTGCTGATGCTGTTGGTCGCTCCGTTCATTTTGACAATGCTCGGATTCGGATTGCTGGTTTCGACGCGCGCGCAAACCTATCAGGAAGCGACACAGATGGCTTTCGGAACCATGATGCCTTCGATTTTTCTGTCGGGGTACATTTTTCCGATAGACACCATGCCGCAAATTTTCCAGTGGATCAGCAGCATCATTCCGACAACGTACCTGATCCAAATCTTTCGCGGCGTCATTCTTCGCGGCGCTGAATTTCAGGATTTGTGGAAACAAGGATTGATACTGACGGTGATGAGCATCTGGATGATTGTCATCGCAGCGTTACGTTTCAGGAAGAAAACTGGGTAATTTTACCGATTGGAAAAAGGTTGAGGGCTGAGGGCTGGCGGCGGCCTTCCGTCAACTACTAAGCCGTGATCCGGGCTACGCACGCGTGCCCGGATCACGGCTTTCTCTTATCAGCAGAGGCTCCTCCGCGAATAGTCAGGAATTATTTCTGCTGGATGGATTCGATGTATTCCTGCAACGCGTAAATATCTACTCTCGCAGGCGATTCACCTTTCTTTTCCTTGAAGATTTGGCCCCAGACAGGCATTTCCTTGCTGCCGTGGGAAACGACTTCCTTATCACCGGAGATGATGTGCATAACATGCAAACCTGGAAATTTCCCATTTTCTTTGGGGATTCGCGTCAAATCAGGAACAGTGCCTTTCAATGATGGCGCGGCAGGCCCGCCGCCTTTCCCATCAACGCCGTGGCAGCTTGCGCAATACTGTGTAAACAACTTGCGCCCTCTGCTGTTCTTATCCGCTTTCTGACTGGCTGACACATCAAACGACAATGCGACAAACAACACAAACATCATTCCCACTCCGCAAACAATCAGACTGATCACTTTTCGGGTCATGATTTTCTCCTCCGCGGAAACTGCATGATTGGTTCTCACACCTGACAACAAGTGCGGCGGAGTCAAACAACAACACTTCAATTTTCAGGCATCGTAATCGTTTGCGCTTCTCTAAAAGCGCTTTCCGCTCTTATCCATTCAAGATTCATACCGGGAATTTGAAGGGCTTTTGAGATAATTTTTGGCCTAATTTCCCCAGATAAAGCGGAAGGTTACACAGGCTGATTCGCGAACAGGTAAAAATCCACAGGTCATTTCGCCAATGCGTGACGACACACTCAACCAGCACTTGCAGCCTACCGATTCAACGTCAGGCTTTATCAAACAGAAACTAAACAACAAATCGGAGAGCGGAAGGCTGGATGGTCAGTTTGGCAGGCGTTTTCCCAGCGGATTCGCCATCAACATCCACTGGCAAAGGCTGGGACGCGCTGATGGCAATGGAGGGAGTTCGCAGCAATTTCACTTTTGGGTTTCGCAAATGCCAGCCAAAGCGAATTCGCGGCAGTTCCTTGAGAATGTCCCAGCGCCGGGCGTCATTCGTGAGCACAACATCTATCAGACCATCGTCAGGTTGGGCCTGAGGGGCGAACTTCATGCCGCCTCCAGCAAATCGCCCATTGGCGGCAACCAAAAAGTTCGAGCAGATTTCCTGGGATTTCTGGCCATCATCAAACGAAATCCAAATCCGGTGATTGCGATAGGTTTTTAGAGCCTTCAGCGCGGCCAGCACAAATCGCGCGTGGCCGCCAATCCAGGGCGGCCATCTGTTACGCCAGGAATTCACCAGATTCACGACTTCCCCGCCCAAGCCAAAGCTAACGGCATTGACTGAATATCGCGAAATTGGCTGACCGTCTTGCCCGGTCAGTTCGATTTTGACCACGTCAATGCGCCGGCGTTGGCCAGAAATGATTGCCCGCAAAGCTGTTTTCCGGCTATTCAAACCGAGCGAACGACGAAAGTCCGATCCCGTCCCGCAAGGCAACAACCCAATTGCAGCTTGTGAATTGATTGGGTGGCCGTGTAGGTCGAAGTAGCCGCAAACGACCTCGTTAAGCGTTCCGTCTCCTCCAACCGCAATCACGCACATTTCACCCGCGAGCAAAGCCTGCCGGGTTAGTTCGCAGGCTTCGCCAGGACGAGAAGTTCGATGTTCATTGAAAATAACGCCGCGTTTGCAGAGTTCAAGCCGAGCTTTATTCCATTCCCTACTTGCTCGGCCACGCGCCGCAGTTGGGTTAATGATGAAAAGCATGAAGAGTTATTCGAGCAAATCCGGTTGCTCTTTGACGATGCGCGCATAAAGCGGTTGAAATTGAAACCAGCCGGCAAGCGTAGAGCCCACTTGTTGACTGGTCAGCTTGGCGCTTTCCGTAGAAATCAAGCATGGCTCGCCTGCAGCTTCGGCCAGCAGTTGCGCCTGGCAACTGCGCTCCATGGTGATGAACCACCAGGCGGCTTCATCAACGGTTTTGCCAACGGTCAGCAATCCATGGTTTCGCAAAATGACGGCTTTGGAATTTCCCAGCGCTTTCCCTATGCGGCGGCCTTCTTCCAGGTCCAGCACTACGCCAGTAAAATCGTCGAACAACGAATGGTCTTCATAAAAAGCGCAAGCATCCTGGGTAATTGGATCAAGCAACCGTCCCAGCGCCGACCAGGATTTGCCGTACATGGAATGCGCGTGGGCAGCGGCAACGCAATCCGGCCTTGCCGCATGCACTTGGGAATGAATGGCGAACGCCGCGCCGTTAACAGGCATGTCCCCTTCGACCACTTCCCCTTTGTCATTGACCATTACCAGATCGGACACACGAATCTGGCTGAAATCCACGCCAAAAGGATTCACCCAAAAATGATCCGTTTTTTCCGGATCACGAGCGGTGATATGCCCTGCAACACCTTCATCGAACCCAAACTTGGAAAACAGGCGAAACGCAGCAGCCAGTCGTTGTTTTCTGTGCAGCCGCTCTTCTTCGGCGGATTCAAAAACAGGCATTTGAGGGATTTTGGGCATTTTTGCCGGAATGACCATCGCTGATTCGGACATAACATTTCTCCTCGTTTTGTAGTTGGTAAGCTTGAAATCGGATTAGATCGGCAAAAACTTAGCACAAATGCGATTTTTCTGGCACGAAAATGATTAAGTTACTTAGCACTCAAAAAAGTTTGTGCTAAGATTCGCGCGCTTTTCAAGGCTTTTGGATTGCTTGAGCGACCAAGCCCAAATGCAATTGCTCCAAGTTCTTAGATTCAAAATGGAGCACCCCATAAAACGTTGCCAAGTATGGATAGTTAAATTCGAAGCATCGTTGAGGTCTGTTTCGAGCTTGCCCCAAGTTTTCGATGCGTCCAACCTCTTCACACGTACTCAATGGTTTTCCGGGCGACTCCGCGTCCGTTGGTTTCAACACAATTCAGTAATTATTCCGGGAGGACTTTATGCCCATGAAAGGCAATGGAGAAATTTCCAGCAAGAGTTCAAATCAAAGCAGGGTAATGACCATAACCAAACGGTTGGCCTTACTTTTCTTTGTTGTGATTGGATTGATGCTGGCCCTTGACCGGACAGGCGCTTTTGATGCGTTCGGCCAGAAAGCATCTCGCCGAATCTTCAAACCGGCGGAACCAACCGTCAATGCAGATGACTGCAGCTATGTGAAATCACCGGGCGATTTTACAACCGCGACCCTTCGTCATCGCAATTCCGTTTCCCAGCTTACCGAAGCGGTTGCGGCCCGCTTTGAACAGGAAGGCGTGGCATTGGTTCCGCCACAAAATATGCCGCGCAAGAATTTTGTTGACGATTTGATTTTCGACAAAATGCAAAGCGCGGGCGTGGAATCTGCGCCAAATTGCACGGACGAAGAATTTCTCCGCCGCGTCACGCTTGATCTGACCGGACGCATTCCCTCTCCTGCGGAAGTGACAAACTTCCTGAAGGATCAAAATCCCATCAAACGCGACATTCTGATTGATTCGTTGATCAATTCCTCGGAGTTTGTTGATAAATGGACAATGTTCTTTGGCGATTTGTATAAGAACACGTCCGTGTCCAATAACATCAACCGTTTTGTCGGTGGCCGCGAAGCCTTCCACAAGTTCATCCACGATTCCATTGAAGACAACAAAAGTTACGCGCAAATGGCGTCGGAAATCATCGCCTCTCGCGGAGACAGCTATGTGGACGGCGCTACGAATTTCATCATCGGTGGTTTTGTTCCAATGGGACCGGCTCAGGACACATACGACGGTTACGCTGTGCAAACGGCGCAAACATTCCTGGGCTTGAGTTCGATGGATTGCCTGCTCTGCCACGATGGCGCTGGCCATCTGGATGCGGTCAACCTGTGGGGATCGAAAATTACACGCGTTGACGCCTGGGGAATGGCGGCGTTTTTCGCGCGAGTTCGCCGTCAAACGGTAACCGTCGGAACCAATCTTCAGAAATACATGCTGACGGAAGCGACGACCGGCGAATACGATCTGAACACAAACAACGGCAACCGCAGTTCCCGCCTGCCAATTGGCAGCCAACGCAATGTCGCGCCGAAATATATGTTCGGCAATCGCGGAAGTGTTGCCAATGGCGAAGACCGGCGCACCGTGCTGGCACGCTACATTACCCAGGACCCGCAATTTGCCCGTGCCACGGTCAATTATCTGTGGGAAGAAATGATGGTTGAAGCCCTCGTTTCTCCCTCCAGCACCTTTGATCTGGCTCGATTGAATCCAGATGAGCAGCTTCCGGATGGCTGGTCACTGCAACCGAACAACGCCGAATTGCTGGAAGCGCTGACGCAGGAATTTATTAACAACAATTATAACCTGCGCCACCTCATCCGTTTGATCGCGCAGTCTTCCACTTACCAGCTTTCATCTAAGTATCCCGGAACCTGGAAAATCGAATACGTGCCGCTGTATGCACGCAAGTTCGCTCGCCGCCTGGATGCCGAAGAGCTTCACGACGCTATCGTCAAAGCGACCAATCTGCCTCCGGTGACAAACGCCATCACAGCGAACGGAACGCCTGTTTCGCCGCGCATGATTGGCTTCCCGATCATTGACGAGGCAAATACGAAACTGAGAGAGGTTCAGTGGGCAATGCAATTACCGGAACCCCGTGAACCGCGCTTTGGCCAGCAAAATGGCTCGTCGGCAAATATTTTGAACACATTCCTGCGCGGAAACCGTGACGTGAATTTGCGCCAGGCAGACTCCTCCATCCTGCAAGCGTTAAATATGATGAATAATGACTTCATCAGCCGCCGCAGCCGGTATGTTGCTGACAACAACACCAACAATGCAGGCAATAGCGCGGACGGCTACATCGCGCCGATCGCCGGCTACAACACGGAAAAGATCATTTCGACGGTAAAAAGGATGATGGAAACGCCGGGATTGACCAACGAACAGATCATCACAGAGCTTTACCTGAACACACTGTCGCGCAATCCCAGACAAAGCGAAATCGCCAAAGTGCTGCCCTACTTCACTTCCATGGGCAAACAAGGCGCGATTGAAAGCCTGCAATGGGTGCTGCTAAACAAAGTGGATTTCTTGTTTAATTACTAAGCGGGCCAATACGGCTGAACTGCAGATAGGAGAGACAAAATGAAAGATCATCTTCAACCTGATCACTCTTGCGATGTTTGCAAACCGTTGCGGCCAGTCAATTCCGGACTCTTCGGTGGAGGTCCGGTTCTGGGACGCCGCGACTTTTTCAAAATTGCCGGTACAGGGGTCGCCGGTTCTTTCGTCGTTCCGATGTTTGCCAAAGAGGCGAAAGCCGACTCGGCTGCCGGGGGCGAAATTTACGGACGAGCGCGCAACCTGATTTACATCCACATGCAGGGCGCGCCAAGCCACGTGGACACCTTCGACCTGAAAGTTGGATCATGGACACCCGCCGACTTTACGCCCGAAGTGCTGGGCAATGGCGTGTTATTCCCCAAAGGACTGATGCCGACCATCGCTTCCCAAATTCAGTACATTTCCACCATTCGCAGCGTCCGCGCTCCGGCCCTAGTGCATGGACTGCAACAGATTTGGACGCAGATTGCGCGTAACCCAACCTCGCTGATGGGCAAAATCGCCCCAAACATTTGCGCAGTTGTTGCCCGTGAATTCGAATCGCAGCGGACTGCGGCTCAGAAACTGCCGGGGTTCATTTCCCTCAACGGCGGGAATGTTGTCAGTTCGGGCTACTTCAACGCGCGGTACACCCCTTTCGCAGCCAATGGTTCAACCGGCGGCTTGGGAAATCTGACCAACTTTGCTGGGCAAACGACATTTGAAGCACGCTATCAGATGTTGCAGGCGCTGGATGGTGAAAACCGCGTTAATTCACCACTCGGAGATCCTGTTATTGATATGGACAGTTTCTACGGGCAAAGCAAAGCAATGATGTACAACCCGGAAGTGGATGCAGTTTTCCGCCTGACAGCGGCGGAAACGCAACGCTACGGCGTGAATAACACACAAACCGGGTTCGGCAATGCCTGTTTGACGGCGCGCAACCTGATCAAATCCAATTTGGGAACGCGCGCCATTATGATCAGCATCGGCGGATGGGATAATCACACCAACATTTACGCCGCAAATGGCATTTATGCCCCGGCTCGGCAAATGGACAAAGGCCTGGGTGAGTTGATCAAGGATTTGGCGGCAACACCAGGAGTCAACGGCGGTACGTTGCTCGATGAAACCTTGCTTGTGTGGCTTGGCGAATTTGGCCGAACGGTTAGAACGGCGAACGGCAGCGCTACGCCGGGCTTGAACAGCGGCGCGGGCCGCGATCACTATTTCCAGCAGTTTGTATGCTTTGCGGGCGGCGGAGTCAGCGGTGGTCGCGCCATCGGTTCCACCACCAGCGACGGATTTGCAGTTCAAGACCCAGGCTGGTCGGAAAACAGGCCGGTCGTTAACGAAGACATTGCGGCAACGATCTATTCCGGTTTGGGAATTGATTACACCAAGGTTTTGCATGACGATCCGTATCAGCGCGGTTTTGAATATGTTCCGTTCGCAGCCCAGGGAGCCTGGAAACCTGTTAAAGAAGTGTTCCAGCGCAGCGCAGCGCCCGAACGGCCAAGAATCACTCCGCGCAGACGGTAAACGGACAATTTTTAACTCCCGGCAATAAGTGCACTGCCGGTTACAACTTGTGACATCAACCACCGCTCACGCGAGCAATCGCGCGGGCGGTTTTTCTTTTAGGAGGACTGAATGACAAATCGGGAATTGATCGAACACTTTGAAAATCTAACGATCCACCCCGAACAATTTTCTCATCGGGAACACGTTCGGCTGGCCTGGACATACCTGGGTGAATATCCGACGCTGACAGCACTTTCCAGGTTTTGCGAAGGCCTGAAGCGTTTTGCGGCTTCAGTTGGCAAGCCGGATCGCTATCACGAAACCGTCACGTGGGCATATTTGCTGCTGATTCATGAACGGATGGCCAAAAACACAGCTTCGAAATCGTGGGAAGCATTCGCTGAGGCAAATGCCGATTTGCTCAATTGGGAAGCAAACATTCTGAAGCGATATTACCGCGAGGAAACGCTGCAATCGGATCTGGCAAAACGAGTGTTTCTCTTTCCAGACAAATAAGCTTTGGGATGCCAGCCAAAAAAAATCCCTCGTGAAGAAGCGACTTCACGAGGGATTTTTGTCTCATTACAGTTGGTTTACCCGGCGTAAGAATGCAGGCCCGGCAGAATATAGCTGACTCCCAGATACGTGAAAATCACCAGCAGGAAGCCTACCAAGGCAAAATAAACGCTTCTGCGGCCAGACCATCCGTGGGCAATGCGCGAATGCAGAAAACCGCCATACGCGAACCAGGCCACCAGCGCGCCGGTTTCTTTGGCGTCCCATCCCCAATAACGTCCCCAGGATTCATTCGCCCAAACCGCGCCCGTCACCAGCAGAATCGCCAGCCCCGCAAAGGCGACACCGACCAGCTTGTAAATCAAACTGTCAATGCGCTCCAGCGCTGGCAGCCGTTCACGGATTTTTTCGGTTCGGAAACTAAACAGCATGATGAAGCACAGCACCACGACCAGTGAAATCATCGCCGCAATTTCAACCGGATTGCCTTTCAAACTAAAAATCAGCGAGTCTCGATTTGAGGCCAACCAGTTGCCGCCGATGGCAACAATATCCTCGACAGACTTCCCGGCAGCATCTTTGCCAAGCAAGGTTTTGCCGACCGTGTACGACTGATCGTTTCCAACCAGCGATCCAACATTGCCCATCGCCTTGATCTGGTAAAAAGTCAGGCCAATCGCAATAACCTGGGTAATGACGGCACCTCGCAACAGCCAATGCCCCAATCGTTTTACTGATTCATTCTGCTTGCGCAAGTACAGGTAAAAACAAATTCCCATGCCAATCAGGAACAACAGCGACACAGTTGCCCACAAACCGACTCCAGGCAAGGCGACGCGCGCGCCGGAATTTGTGACGCCGCTGGCATGCGGCGCTACCGGATTCAATCTGAAGCTGAAGGAAAACGGATCAAGCCCCTTCAAACCGCTCATCAACCAAACAAAGACATAAGCGACAACAACGAAACCTGCCACAGTCGCTGCCATTGCCTCCATCTTCACACCGTCTTTGATCAGGTACATCACCGCCATTGCAAAGCTAACAAGCGCCACGCCGTAACTCATGGAAGCGACACCGACGTGAATCGGACGCCAGTAACTATCCAGGACAGGCATCAGATTATTGATTTCGCTGCCGATGAAAACCGCCAGCAACAAAATCAGCGAAATCAGCGGCGCAGAAATCGCGCCGATGAATCGGGAATTTTCCCGCTGACTGATCAACAGCGTCGCGAAGCCAGCACCAAACGCAAATGCGACCGAAAGGTCATACAAGTTGGCATAAGGAATGTAACTGAAGAACCACCAGAAATGATATTCACCGGTAATCTGGCTGGTCATACGAATCCAGTTTTCACGGTCCCCAGCCGCCACCCAGCGGACCAGCCAGCCCGAAAAGTTGAACATAAATCCGAGCGACAACGTCCACAGTCCCACCTTTTGCAAAAACGGAACCGGCGCCCATAAGTTGGTCAACTGAGAGGCAGACGCAATCAGGTAAAACAGCACGGCCAGAATCACCAGCGCGCCATCATTGGGCACTGCCGTTGGGCCGAACTTGATGCGCACTGCCAGGATCAGAAACGCTCCGAGCAGCGGCAATAACGCCGGAAAATAATTGACGATTGTGCTTCGCCGCTCGCCTGCTGCATTGTCCGCGGCGATGGAAGCGTTAAGAGATTTAATTGCTTGAGCCATTACTTACCTCCAAGAGGAAAGAAAACATAAATCCAATTGAGCTATGCGGCTGCCTTCGGCTCGCGAATCAGCGCAAGAAGCTTCTTCACGCGATCTTCAAAACCAAGCCGATTCCGATTGGAATTGCCGCCGGAATAAACATTGCCATCTTCGACGACTAGCCACAGCCGTTGATGTGAAAAAAAGAAAACACCGATCAAAGTCAGACAAAGGACGGTGAACCCTACGTAAACGATTTTTGCGCCCGGGTCGTATTGAACCGACAAATAATGCGCCGCTGAAACCTTTTCATAATCAGTCAACACAAAAAAATACGGGTTCGGGTCAATGAACTTCTGCTTCAAAAATGGAGCATTGCTGATTTGGCCAATCATGGCTTCGTTAAACGCCCAGGCGTCGCCTTGTTTGCCGTCCGGTGTGATGTACGACAATTGAGCCGCCGGATTGGCATACTCATTCGTTCCAATGCCGATTCTGCCGTCTTGACCGAACTGGGCGGCCGGATTGAACTGAACGTATTTCAGCCGTGTTCCATCCGCGAGCTTTGCTTCGCCATTTCGCCTGATCGCCACTTCCTGCGCTTCACCGCCCGCGCTGGGAGTTACGCGCAGTTTGATTTCGCGGGCGGAGTTTTCCGGGCTTAACGAAGCCTGAAAGAATCTGTATCCACGATAATCAAAGGGATTGTTCATGTGGATGATCGCATCAGTTCTTTTGCCTGTCGAAGGGTCATCAATTTGAATGCGCGTCAACCAGTCCAGGGTATTGTCTCCACCAACACCGCCCTCTTTCTTAATCGGCTTTTGTTGAATGTCCACTCCCTTGATGGTGAAAGGAAGCTCGAACCGGCGAACGCCAATTTCGTGCTGGCCAGTTGCAGTATCCAGATTGAAGGATTGTTTGAACATCTGATTGCTGGATTCATCCGGCGTCACGGGCATCATTCCCGTATGACCTCGGCTGGTCATAAAGCCGCCAAAGAAAATGGTCAGCAATCCGATGTGGACCATATACGCCCCGAGCCGGTTCCAAACGCCGCGCTCAGCAAAAACCGTCGTGCGCGTTTCGTCCTCGGTAACTTTCACCCTGAATCCGGCCGAACGAGCCGCTTTCACAGTGCGCTCCGTCAGCCGTTTCCGATCCAGGCCGGGCAATTCCACTTTCTCTTTGAACTGTTGCGCCATTGCAAACGTCGGCGAAGCCTTCAATTTCTTTTTTGTGACAAAACT
Organism: uncultured Heliomicrobium sp.; assembly: GCA_964570175.1. Lineage (GTDB taxonomy): Bacteria > Acidobacteriota > Blastocatellia > RBC074 > RBC074 > RBC074. The sequence continues at coordinate 25,304 of CAZMXG010000072.1, forward strand.
CCAGGCGGCCGGAAAGTGATCAATCGAAGCCAGAATGATGTTCAAGCTTAAAAACAGCAGCAACAGGTTGAAATACCAGACGTGATAAATGTCGAAAAAGCCGAGCGTGCCGTAAACCTTTTTTTCCGACGGGGTCAGATCGGCGTAATACGCCGGAAAGGTTTCCAGCTCAAGCTGTTGAATCAACATGCCGATCATGCACGCGATGATCAGCAGCATCAGCAGTACGATGCCGAATTGAACCGAGCTGAGCAGATTCAAAAACCGGTCAATAAAGGAAACAGATTGGGCTGTTTTTGCCGGCTTGGTCGTTAGAGTATTGTCTTGCTCGCCGGAAGTGGCGCCCTCAAGAACTGCGGAATTGACAGCCAATTCCTGATCATCGGTCAGGCCAGACGCCACAGCACTATGGGATGAAGTTGACGATACGGAAGATTGCGCAGATGTCATTGCTCTACCTTAAAAAAACGGATCAATGAATCAATTTTGAACCATTGCGTTGGGATACTTTGTTCAGGTGGAGCGGCAGTGTACCAGTTGGTTTTTGCCCGTGCAAACACCATCGTGACAGGCTGCAATCGCTCGGCTACAATCGCCGTTCTTTTGAATCTGACTTATCAGGCAAGGAGCCAATTTGCAACGCGAAGAACCCGATTTTTCCGGTCCCAGGCCGTTTATTGTTTGTGCCAACTGTGGCCAATTGATTCCAAGCCAAGCTGCTGTTTGCGAATACTGTGGAGCGGCGTCCCCCGTCGCAGAGCAAATCGTCGAACAACAATTTATCCATGATCTGTTTACCCGCGCGGCTCCGGTTACGCCAACGCTGATTGGCGTCAATCTGGCGCTTTACGTTCTGATGACAATCGCCGCAGGCGGCGATCTGTGGCGCTCACTGACCGGAGGAGCAGATGGGTTTACGCTCCTGGCGTTTGGCGCACAGAGCAACGAATTGCTGCGAAATGGAGAATGGTTTCGATTGGTCACGCCAGCCTTTGTTCACATCGGTTTATTGCACCTGCTGATGAATTCTTACGCCTTGTGGGCGGTTGGTCCGATGGTTGAAAAACTGTACGGTTCGGCGCGCTTTCTGGCGCTTTATCTGCTGACGGCGGCAGGAGGCAGTCTGGCAAGCTTTCTGAATCACACCCGGAATCACGACAATCTTGGAATCAGCGCGGGCGCTTCGGGAGCAATTTTCGGGTTATTTGGAATCATTGCGGTGTTCGGCTTTCGATATCGCAATGAACTGCCAGAGCGATTTTTGAAAGCTTTGAAATCCAGCGTGCTGCCTGTCATCGCCATCAACTTATTGATCGGGTTTTCGCTGAAGTTCGTGGACAATGCCGCACACATTGGCGGTCTGCTGACCGGAGCATTGCTGGCGCTGATTGTTCCTTACATCGCAACCAGCGTCACGCGCCGAGTTTCCCGATTGGGATTGGTCCTGCTGGTCGGTTGTGTGCTGGTGATTTTGATCAGTTTTACGTTCGCGTACCGGCAAAGCCCGCCGTTAATCGCCAAACAACTTAGCAAAATCACGCCCGTCCTGGATGGCATTGAGTCGGCAAGATCAACTTTCATCAAGGTTTATCGCCAGGCGGAAGACAAAACCGAATGGAAACCATCAGCGCAGGACCTTGCGCAACTCAATTTAGCGACAGAAGCGCTGGAAAAAATTCCTTCCTCTGACCAAAAGCTGGAAACCATTCGGACGGGGATGATTCGCTTGCTGCGCCAGTTCTCAGTCTCTGCACAATCGGATATCGGCACTCTTGAAAGCCGTTTGAATCCGCTTGCCGAAGAGTTCGTCACTCTCCAGCAGCTTTATAAAACTTGGATCCAAACGGAAGGACAACTATACGGGTTCAGGTTGACTGAAACGACGAACCCAGCGAACAAAACTTGATTCATCATTTCATTTTTAAGCATTACATTCACAGGAGACACCAATGGCAATCAAAAAAATCGGAGTATTAGGCGCGGGCCTGATGGGTTCGGGCATTGCTCAGGTCGCCGCAGTCAGCGGCTATGAAGTCACGCTGGTTGAAGTCAGCCAGGAACTGGTCAAAAAAGGTTTGAGCGGCATTGAAAAGTCGCTGGCCAAATTTGCCGAAAAAGGCACAATTACCGCCGAACAAAAAGACGCGGCGCTGGCCCGGCTCAGCGGAACCACAAAGCTGGAAGATCTGGCCGACGCCGACATCATCATCGAAGCGATCATCGAAAATCTTCAGATCAAACGCGACACCTACGCCAAACTTGATCAAATCTGCAAAGCCGAAACCATCTTTGCCTCAAACACTTCGTCGCTATCGGTGACGGAAATGATGACGGCAACCAGCCCTGAACGGCAGCGCCGATTTGTCGGCATGCACTTTTTCAATCCCGTCCCGTTGATGAAGCTGGTCGAGGTCATCAAAACCATCCTGACCGACGAAGCCGTTTACGCCGAAGCCGCCGCGCTTGCCGAATCGTTTGGCAAAACGGTTGTCAAAGCCGGCGATAAAACCGGTTTCATCGTCAACCGCCTGCTGGTTCCGTTTATGCTCGATGCGATTCGGGTGTATGAAGAAGGCCTGGCTTCGGTCGTGGACATTGATAACGGCATGAAACTTGGCTGCAACCATCCGATGGGACCTCTGACGCTGTCAGATTTTGTCGGCCTGGACACGACCTATTACATTGCCAACATCATGTTTGAAGAGTTCAAGGATCGCCGCTTTGCGCCGCCACCGCTGCTGAAACGAATGGTTCAGGCAGGTTTGTATGGCCGCAAATCCGGCCGCGGCTTTTACGATTACAGCGACCCGAAAAATCCCAAACCAATGAATTTTGTTTGAAAGACAGAAACCACAGATAGACACAGATCAACACAGATAATCACGGATTCAATCCTAAATCTATCAGTGCTTATCTGTGTATATCTTGTATTTATCCGTGGTTTCGTTGCGGCCCTTTTAGAAAAATTCACCCTATCTTTCTAAGTGCAAAAGAAAACTATGGCTCAACTTGCTTTACGCGGCGGCTCTCCCGTTCGCACAACCCCCTTCACCGCCTGGCCGATTTATGACGAACGCGAAGCGCGCGCTTTGCAAACCGTGCTGGAAAGCCGCAACTGGGGCGGCTATCCCTGCCCCAACGATTACGCGCGCGAATTCGGCAAACGCTTTGCGGAGCATCACGGAGCAAAATACGGCGTCGCCGTCACCAACGGGACCGTTTCGCTGGAATTGGCGTTGCAGGCCGCAGGCATTGGCGCTGGCGATGAAGTCATCGTTCCGGCATACACCTGGGAAGGGACGGCGGCAGCCGTGTTGTTCACGGGAGCTGCTCCGGTGTTCGTGGATGTTCATCCCGACAGTTATTGCCTGGATACTGCGCTGATTGAAGCCGCCATCACGGAGCGAACGCGCGCCATCATTCCTGTGCATCTTGGATTTCGCTTTGCTGATATGGACGCGATTATGGACATCGCGGCGAAACACAAACTGTTTGTGTTGGAAGATTGTGCGCACGCGCACGGCAGCCAATGGCGAGGCAAAGGCGCTGGTTCCATCGGTCACGCTGGCAGCTTTTCATTTCAAACTTCAAAGCTGATGACTGCTGGCGAAGGCGGCGCAGTCACCACCAACGACATCAACCTGGCGGATCAAGTCATTCGCCTGGCGAATTGCGGACGGCCTCCGCGCCGTGAATCGGTCGGTGAACCAGCGCTCGGTCACAACTACCGGATGACGGAATTTCAAGCAGCTATTTTACTGGCGCAGCTTGAACGCCTGGAAGAACAAACGCTTCAACGAGAACGGCAAACACAACGCTTGGAAGAAGGATTGAAGCAAATCGAAGGCATCAGCCTGTTGCCACGCGACAGCCGCATCACGCGCCAAGCCAGCTATCATTATGTATTCCGCTTTCACCCGGCGGAATTCGGCGGCATTCACCGCAATGCCTTTGTCGCTGCGCTGAATGCAGAAGGCGTTCACTGCGACGGACGGTTTTACGAAACTGTGTACCTGTCTTCTCTATTTGAATTTGCGGCAGACAAGTTCCCTTCGTGGGCAAACAGCAAACGCGAATTCAACTGCCCCATCGCCGAACGCGCCGGGTACGAAGAATCCGTCTGGTTGCCGCATCAGATTTTCCTGGGAACGAATGAAGACGTGAATGACGTGCTGACGGCCATTCAGAAGATCAAAACCAATATTGCGGAACTGGCCGGTTACGAAGACGAGCGCATTCGCGTTCAAGGAATGTCCCGCGCCCAGCGCGCTTTGCTGGAATCGAAACCGCCCTATTGAATCCAGGTTCGCAATTCAAAGGCCGTGGCGGATTTCATCCCACGCGGCCTTTTTTGTTTTTCCAGCCGCAGATTCAAAAAAATCTTCGCGCGTGAGCGATTCGCCTTCCGATTTCCGCTTTAGTTGACTGAAGATCGTTTTTCAACAGCAGTAATCGTGTGGAGTGGGGTGGTTCGACACCACTTTGCGTTCTTGACCGAACGCCTTTTGGGTAACTGATGCTCGGTAAGTGAAAGCAAAAGCTGCGTCAAGCCGCAGCACTCCAAACTAGGAGCAACGCCGATGACTCCCGAACGTTGGCAGCAAATCAAAAGCCTGGTCAACTCAGCTTTAGCGCAAAACGCTGAAGATCGCGCCGCTGTCTTGCAGCAATCCTGCGCCGAAGATTTGTCGCTTCGCCGAGGTGCGGAAGCGCTGCTTTCCTTCCACGAACAAGCGACGCGTAATATGGTCAATGCGCCAGCGCGCCTCAGTTCCGCAGGCACGATGTCGCCCGAACGCTGGCAGCAGATCGAGCAACTCTTTCAGTCGGCGCTGGATCTGCAACCCGCTGAGCGCGCAGCGTTTCTGGCAAAGGCTTGCGGAGATGATGCAGAGTTGCGCCACGAAGTCGAAGCTCTGCTGGTGTTTCAAACCGGAATGAGTGGAGTGATTGAGGGCGCGGTTCATCAGGCCGCCGGATTTCTGGCCAACACGAACGAAAAAGCCCGCTTCACGCCGGGAATGACGCTCAACAAGCGGTACCGAATCATCGGCCAACTCGGCAAAGGCGGGATGGGCGAAGTGTACCGCGCCGACGATTTGAAGCTCGGCCATCCGGTCGCGCTGAAATTCCTGACCGAAAAGCTGTCGAACGACAAAGCGATGCTGGCGCGTTTTCACAGCGAAGTGGCCATGGCTCATCGAGTCACGCATCCAAATGTCTGCCGAGTTCACGACATCGGCGAAGTGACGACTTCATCGGGCAAGCTGCATTTCCTTTCGATGGAATACGTGGATGGCGAAGACCTGTCGTCCTTGCTGCGCCGCATTGGCCGTTTGCCCGCCGACAAAGCTGTCGAGATTGCCAATCAGCTTTGCGCAGGCCTGGCCGCCGCGCACGAAGCGGGAGTGCTGCACCGCGATTTGAAACCGGCAAACGTGATGCTGGATGGCAAAGGCCGCGTCCGCATCACCGATTTCGGCTTGGCCGGATTCGCCGAACAGATTCGCGGCGAAGAAGTCTTCGCAGGCACGCCGGCCTACATGTCGCCCGAACAATTCGCTGGCAAAGAAGTCACGACGAAGAGCGACATTTACGCGCTGGGCCTGGTGCTTTACGAAATCTTCACGGGCAAGCGAGTCTTTGAAGCCAACTCGCTGCAAGAACTGCAACGCCTGCACGAGAGCAGTTCGCCGACCAATCCATCGAGTTGGGTGAAAGACATTGATCCGCTGGTCGAGCGCGTGATCTTGCGCTGCCTGGAAAAAGACCCGGCCAAACGATTGGCTTCGGCAAAGCAAGTCGCGGATGCGTTGCCGGGCGGCGATCCGTTGGCGGCGGCGCTGGCTTTAGGCGAAACGCCTTCGCCGGAAATGGTGGCTGCGGCAGGTGGAACCTCAGCCTTAAAACCAAAAGTCGCCGTGGCGTGTTTGGCCGGAGTGATTGCATTGTTGCTGGTTGCTGTCTGGCTGAATCCAAAAGTATCTATACCAAACAGCGTTCCGCTGGATATTCCGCCGGATGCGCTGGCACGACGGGCACGAGAATTCGCCGTGCGCTTTGGGTATCCCGACAAACCACTCGACACCGTTCACGAAATTGGTGTCAACAATACGCTACTGACGTATATCAACCAGAGCACCGAGCGGCGCAGTCTTTTATCCAAAGAACGCCTCGCCACAGCTCGTCCGGCTTATACCTATTTCTGGTATCGGGAAAGCCCACTATACTTGATCGGAGAGACCAATTTTAGCAACGAAACAGGCCATGTGTTCTTCGATGACCCGCCCCAAACAATTGCAGGCATGCTGTCGGTGCGGATGGATACAATGGGCAGGTTGCGTTATTTCTCTGCCGTGCCATCGCAGCTTGATGAAGGTACATCGGCGGGGCAGAAATCTTTTGACTGGGCTGGTCTGTTTGCTGCAGCAGACTTCGACCACGCCAGTTTCGCCTCAACCGAATCGCAATGGACACCACCGACGGTGTGCGATCAGCGGGCTGCCTGGACAGGACATTATCCTGATTTGCCGCAGGTTCCCGTGCGATTGGAAGCGGCGGCGTATCGCGGCAAGCTGGTGTATTTCCAAGTCATCGAACCCTGGACAATACCGGATCGCCAACCGTCACCGCCACCGAGCCGGGGTCAGTGGATCATGGAGTTGATGGTGTTTCTCATTTTCTGGGCGATCAACTTTTGGGCGTTGGGATTGGCTTGGATTCATTATCGCAACGGTCGAGGAAACGATGCGGCTTCATTCCGCTTAGCGTGTTTTTCTGCTGTCATTTTCCTCTTCCACTGGATGCTGCGGGCGGAACACGCTCCGACCTCAAATGAGAGGTGGAATTGGGTGCGTGCATTTATTTGGGCCATTGGTTTAGGGCTAATCTACTATGCCTACAATATGGCGTTGGAGCCGTTTCTTCGGCGTCGCATCCCCGAAACGCTCATCACCTGGACGCGACTGCTGGCGGGCCAGATTCGTGACCCGCGTATCGGGCGCGACATCCTGATTGGGCTGCTGGTTGGGGGCGCTGTAAAAAATCTGCTAAGCACCTTCTATTATTTTTCGGGAGGATTTGGTCTTGGGTCTCAAGTATCGGCTGACGGACGCGCGGCTTTAAGCGGAATTCTGGCTGCGCCGGGCATCGCTATCGAATGGAACTTAACAATTCTACTGCTATATTTTTTCCTGTATCGGCTCTTGCGCCGCAAATGGCTAGCCTATCTTCTGACCGTACCGGTGACTTTCGCACAGTTGTTTTTCAACTTTGTCGCCAATAGCGCCAATCCGAGACTGGTGAGCATCGGGTTATTGATTGGTGCGGGAGCACTCGTTTACATCGTCACACAGTTCGGGATAGTGGCAGGATGGTTTTCGTTGATGTCCATCATTTGGCTCAATTTCTTGACGACATCTGACCTGACCGCCTGGCATGGAATTGGCGGATTGTACGGAGTTGTCACTATCCTCGTGGTAGCAGGTTTTGCGTTTTATACATCGCTGGGCGGGCAGAAAGTGTTCGCGGGCAAGCTGCTGGAAGAGTGATGGGTACGTAGGCGTCCCCGCCTGCTGGTAAAAAAAGCCGCGCAGCTTCCTTATTTCGCTTTGCTGGCAAGCGATCTCTTTGCGAAGGCAGAATTCGGAAGCTTCGCGCTTTACAGATTGCGGGCAGTGATGCCCGCGCTCCCAGGTTAAGAAGCTGCTGGAAGAGTGACAGCGAGCAATCCGAACATCTCGGCAGGCTGTAGCAGAAAAATGTGTATCGCTTCAGGGAATGCCGTTACTGTTTCACCGCCAGATCGCGCGTGATCCAGCCGTGATGTTGCCGAGCGTGATCGCCATTGACGCCCATCACTCCGCCGACGGTTCCATCAGCCCACGGAGCGCCGGGGATTTTTTGCTGCAATTGATCGTCAGTCAGTTCAGCCAGCAAAGCCAGAGTTTCCGCTCGAACTTTCTGTCCCATCGCTACGATTTCATCAAAACTTCTGCCTCTATGCTTGCTCACCCAAGCGTCGTTCATCTGGTGAACGCGAGCCATAATTTCTTCACGTGAAGGCCGACTTCCATCGGGCTTTGCTTCAAACAACTGAATCGGATTCGCTTCACCGGCAACCTGACGCCGGATGATGTTGTTGAAAACGGCTTCGATGCCAGCCAGATGCACCAGATGATCCTGGGCGGTCCAGAAGAATTCAGGATCGGCGCTGCTGGCTTTCAGGTCGCGCGTCAGGTCTTCAGACGACAGCGCCGACCAGGTTTCCAACATCCAGGCAAAATCGCTGTTGAGCTTGGTCTCAAGTTCGGTGTGATTCATTTTCTCTCTACCCCCTGTGTTTTCTTTTGCTAACAGCCATCTTCACTGGCAAGAATTCCTGACACTTGCTCTTTTAGTTGCTGCGATTCCTGTGTTGCCGCAATCCACACAATCTCCCAATTCACATTGAAATAGGTATGGACAACTATGTTACGGAAGCCGACGATGGCAGACCATTCGATTGTGGGATGACGCTCACGAAAATCTTTAGACAATCCGGCGGCAGCCTCGCCGATGATCATCAATTTGTGCAGAACCGCGCTCTGCCGCAAATCATCTTGAAAGAAATCGTCACGCGAGACACCGGCCAGGAACGTGGCAACCGCATCCGCCGCTTCGACAATGTCAGTGAGATAAAGTTCTTCAGGCCGCATAAACTACTTCCGCACTTTCCAACACAGATTGACGGATAACCGGTTTCAACCCTCGCTTGGGTACTAAATCAACGGCGCGATGGAGCAATTCTGAAAGCTCCGCTTGAAGCCTGCCCAACGTCAGAAAGCCTGCTTGTGCCGATGGCTCGAACTCGACCAGAAAATCTATATCACTTTCCGGCCCAAAGTCGTCGCGCAGTACTGAGCCGAAAAGCGCCAGTTCGCGCACCTGATATTGACGACATAATTCTGCAATCCTGTCTTCCGGGATTTCAATAGCTGTCTTCCTCATCACTACCTCCGCAATAAACAGTTCTAAGTGGCTTTTATTTTAACCAGTTCCTTTGAAAAAACGCTGTCAATCAGCGGCTCGAAGTATTCCAGCGGCAGGGTTTCGTAGTTCGGATCAAATGCCGCCTGGTCCCATTCGTCAGTGAACTTTTTGGCGAGTTCAAACCAGGGCTGGCTTTCGTGCTGTTGCCGCAAATTGGGATCCATCCCGAAATGCGCGTAATAGTGTTTGCCTTGGAAGTCCTGATGCGTGCGAATGATTTCGTAAGTTTCG
>CAZMXG010000073.1:0-33870 GCA_964570175.1 uncultured Heliomicrobium sp.
TGGTGGCTTCGCCGCACGTTGACCGCCTGAACATCGGCGCGATTCCGACGATGAAAATCGCCTGGGATCAACCGCACGAAGGCAATTTGTTTGAACACCTTTATGCGCGCCGCGCGTTTCAAAAGGCGGCATAAGGAATTCGTTGCGGCCAAGCTCCTATGTCCATTCCACGCAAAATCGGAAAAAAGCTTGCCGGTTTTTTGCGTGCGATTTTGAACAGTCCTGAAGCCAGTTCCGGTAATTCTGCGAACGATGTTGATGATTCCAACGTCGGATTGTCAGTTGGCACAAGCGCCGCAGAGCATTGGTCGGAAGTCTTTTCGGAAAAGCTTCAGGAATTGATTTCGCGGCAAACGTATTGGCTGGCCATACCGGAAGTGAATGAGCGCTATCAGCGGTTGGCGACCGGAGGCAAAGGAAGCGACTGGATTGCGTTTTGCTTGAATGAATACTTGTCAGGCGCATTGCCCGTCGAACGAATGGTCAGCATCGGTTGCGGAGATGGGAATTTGGAACTGGCGCTTGCCGGGTACAACGCCTTCCAGGCATTTGATGCTTTTGACATTGCGGATGGTGCGATCAACGCGGCAAGATCGCGCGCCAAAGATGCAGGCGTGACCAATGTGAACTTTGAGGTGCGAGACGTAAACCAATTGACGCTTCCTCAAAATCATTACGATGCCGCCTGGTTCAACATGTCGCTTCACCATATTGAAGCGCTTGAACATACCTGTTCGCAGGTTTCGCAGGCGCTCAAACCCGGTGGCTTTCTGTTCGTCAACGAATATGTAGGGCCAAGCCGGTTTGATTTCACCGCGCGGCAAAAACGGGTGCTGGCTTTGGTCAATGAACTCATTCCGGCGAAGTATCTGCGGTTGCCGCCGCCTGCGGAAGGAATTCGATCCGATGCGCCCATTCCAGACCCTGCGGAAGTTTCGCGCGTTGATCCATCTGAAGCCGTCCGGTCAGCGGAAATTATGGAAGTCCTGTCACAGTATTTTGACATACAGACGGTTCATCCAGTTTGCGGGACGATCTTGCAGTTTTTGTTAGGAACGATTGCCTGGAATTTCAGAACCGAAGATCCTGACTCAATCAAAGTTCTGAAGATGCTGTTTACGATTGAAGACACGTTGGTCGAAGTGGGCGATTTGCAAAGCGATTTCGCGCTGATTGTTGCGCATCCGAAAAAATGATCCGTGTTGGTTCGCTTTTCACTGCTTGCAGTAAGTCGTAGCTATGAAAATCCTTTACCTAACAGCCGGAGCCGCAGGAATGTATTGCGGCAGTTGTTTGCGGGACAATGCGCTTGCTTCTGAATTGCTCAGGCAAGGGCACGATGTCACGTTGCAACCGCTTTACACGCCTACGCTGACCGACGAGCCAAATGTCAGCAGCGAAAAAACCTTCTTCGGCGGCATCAGCGTTTACCTGGAACAGCAATCGGCCATTTTTCGCCACACACCGCGTTGGTTGGACAAATTGTGGGATTCCAGCTTTGCGCTGAAAGCGGCCTCGAAGCGGTCAATTTCCGTTGACCCGGATTCGTTATGCGAACTGACGCTATCCATGCTGAAAGGTGAGCACGGCCATCAACGTAAAGAAGTCGGAAAGCTGATTGATTGGTTGAAGTCAGAACCGCCACCGCCGCTTGGATTTGACATTGTGGATATGCAGAACTCCATGTTGATCGGCTTGGCCAAACCGATCAAAGAAGCGACGGGCTTGCCGATTTGCTGCACGCTGCAAGGTGAAGATTTGTTTTTGGACGGAATGCGCGAACCTTACCGCAGCCAGGCGATTGAACTGATTCGCCAGCAAGCGGAATACGTTGACGCTTTCATTGCCGTCAGCAGCTATTACGCCGACTTTATGGCCGAATATCTGGGCATTCCGCGCAGCAAAATTCACGTCGTTCCACTGGGAATCAACCTAACAGATTACGAAGCGCAATCCCCCCGAAAACTGCGAACAACCGAGCCGTTTACGATTGGGTATTTTGCTCGCGTTGCGCCGGAAAAAGGTTTGCACGTTTTGGCCGAAGCTTACAAATTGTTGCGGCAACGCGAAGACTTTCCGCCCGCGAAGCTGGAAGCCGCCGGTTACATCGCGCCGGAGCACAAACCGTATCTGCAAGAGATTGAAACCAAATTGAGCGAAGCGGGCTTGGCGAAAGAATTTCATTACCACGGCGCAGTTGAACGCGAAGCCAAGCTGAATTTCTTTCAAAATGTGGATGTTGTTTCGGTGCCAACGACTTACGCCGAAGCGAAAGGTCTTTCGGTGCTGGAAGCGATGGCTAGCGGTGTTCCCGTGGTGCAGCCAAAACACGGATCGTTTACGGAAATTGTTGAGCGTACTCAAGGCGGTTTGTTGTTCGAGCCTGAAGATGCTGCTGGATTGGCAGATGCAATTTACTCGCTTTGGAAAAATCCAGAATTGGCTGATGACTTGGCTCGCCGTGGCGCTTCCGCCGTGCGGCAACATTACGGCGTGAAGCTGATGGCGGAACGCGCCATAGAAGTTTACTCCTCGCTGAATCACTCATCAGCAAAGTGATTCCAAACCCACCTACAACAATGAATTCAACAAAGATCGTGTCTCTCATCGCCAGTGCGACGGAAATCGTTTGCGCACTCGGCTTTCAAGACCAACTGGTTGGCCGTTCTCACGAATGCGATTTTCCGGTTGCGGTCAAAAGCTTGCCGATTTGCACCAGTCCAAAGTTTGAAGTGGAAGGGCTGAGCTACGAAATTGACCAGCGCGTCAAAGCCATTTTGCAAGAATCGCTGAGTGTCTACCGCGTTGACGCAGAGTTGCTGGAACGGCTTCAGCCAACCCACATCATCACCCAATCGCAATGCGAAGTTTGCGCCGTCAGTTTCAAAGACGTTGAAGCGGCGGTTTGCCAGTTCACCAGTTCTCGTCCTGTGATCGTTTCGCTGGAACCGAATTCGCTGGCCGATGTTTGGACGGATATTCGCCGCGTCGGCGAAGCGCTCGACGCGGTTGGGCGGGCAGAGCATCTGATTTCCGAGTTGCAGCAGCGAATGAATTTCATCACCGCCAAAGCCCAGGCAGCCGAAACACGCCCGACTGTTGCTTATGTTGAATGGATTGAACCGCTGATGGCGGGCGGCAACTGGATGCCTGAGTTGGTAGAAATGGCGGGCGGCACGAATCTGTTTGGCCAAGCGGGCAAGCATTCGCCGTGGATGACCTGGGAAGAATTGGTTACCGCCGATCCGGACCTAATTTTCATCTCGCCGTGTGGTTTTGATATTCCGCGAACCACAGAAGAAACATATCTGTTGACGGACAAACCAGAATGGAAAAGCCTCAAAGCCGTCCGCTCCGGCCGTGTGTTTGTCGCCGATGGCAATCAATACTTCAACCGCCCGGGGCCGCGATTGGCCGAGTCTTTGGAGATTTTGGCCGAAACGATCCACCCCGAACTGTTCAACTTTTACCACGAAAATATTGGCTGGATAAAACTGTCGCCGGTAACTTGCTCTTGACCGAATTCAGTCGGTTCGGGTAAGTTGCGTTTCAAGTTTGCAACGCGGGTATGACGCTCAATTGTGCGGGCAGAAATTTACGGAGACTTGTTTTATGCCAAACGCCAACGCGCACGACACAATCACACTGACTTTGACGCCGTTTACTTATCTTGGCGCAGAGATGTATTGGGGTGGCGATCACATTATGTCAGGCATTGCCACGTTGGCAATGCTGTTTGCCGGGCTGATGTTCGGGCCTGACCTGGATCTGCAAAGCCGCCCGTACAGCCGTTGGGGGCCTCTACGCTTTATCTGGAAACCTTACCAGGTGGCATTGCCTCATCGTTCCGTGCTTTCGCACGGGCCTGTGCTTGGAACTGTCATTCGCATTGCCTACTTTGCCTTGATGTTTGCTTTAGTCGGAGCGACGCTGCTTTACTTGCGCCACACCTACCTTCGCGGAATGCAAACCACCTGGACGGCGGAATTTAATTCTGTCAAAGGGGATATGTTTTCGCTGTATGGGCAGGCAGACAAAAACTATTTATGGGCTGGATTTTTAGGATTGTGTTTGGGGGCGTTGTCACACACAGCGGCAGATGTTACCTGGTCAACGGTCAAGTCAGCCGGAAGAAGTGTAAGTGGTGGAGGTCGCAGCAGGCGGCGGCGATCAAGGTCGTAAGTCCGAAAACAGGCATCCAGAAAGCTCACGAAAACAATGTGCTTGCTGTTTTCGTGAGCTTTGTAAATGAAGATGGTTAAAAGATCACGTCGAAATCCAGCCGGAAAAATCGCTGGTTATTGCCGAAAAACACTCCGTTTTGCGGGTCAGTCACATTGCGGCGAACATCCAGCGGGTTGAAGTGATTGGTCAGGTTGAAACCACTGATCGCAAAACGGAAGGCGTATTTCGGACTGATCTGAAAATCGCGCGAGATTTTGCTGTCGAAGGAAAAGAACCTGGGAAATCGCAAGCGATTCGGTTCACCAACATATTGTTGCGTGGCGTCCACTTCGGAGTAAGGAAAGCCGCTGCGGAATTCGACAATTGGCGAATATCGCAATTTCCACGGCAATTGAAACGTTCCCCAGCCCAAAAAACGATGCGGCAAGTCGGCGCTTAACCTGGCGTATTGATCCTGGCGCACAACCGGAAACGGGAAGTTGCCGATGTAGGTGTTGAATTCGTTGACGTTTCCGCGCGTGCTGCTGTTGACATACGACAGAAACAAATTCTGTTTTTGCTCGCCCCAGCTTAGTTTGCCCGTGACTTCAAACTGGCGATACCGCGATCGTCCATTTCCGTTCAACACTAACGCATCCTGCCCCTGCACAACTCCGGGTTGGACCGTCACGACACCCCTGGAATCACTGGTCAGATAATTGACGCGCAATTTCAGATAGCGCGCAAAGGCGTGTTCTAACTCGACATTCCAGGTCGCGCTGTAGGGAGAAAAGTTGCCAAAGCTGGTTCCGCCAAACAAAAACGGATTGTTGTTTTGGGCAACACCGGTGACGTTGGCAAAACGACGCGGCGTGCCAATGACGCTTCCATCTGCCGCGTAGCTGGTAAGCAGTTGTTGCGGATATTTGTCGAAGGCGTAAACGCCCAAGGGCACACGGTCGTAAAACAAACCGGCCCCGGCGCGAAACACAGTTTTTTGATTGCCGAATGGCGTCCAGGCCAAACCCAGCCGTGGAGCCAAACGCACAGTATCCGTGATGCGTTGCCGTTCGAATCTAAGCCCCATGTCTACAGCCAGCTTCGGCGTGATGACCCAGTGGTCCTGTCCAAAAAAGTGCGTTTCCAGATCGGTCAAATCGAACGGCGAACCGCTGACAAATTCAATTCGTTGCAGCAGATTGTTGTTTACATCGCGAATGTTGACAGGCCGAGCCACGAATTCCCCGCGATTGGTAGTGCGCGCAATGATGCTGCCGAACTTCAGGTTGTGCGATCCTATGTTTCGGATCGGTTGCAGCGACAAGGTTTCCATCCATTCCACACGCGTGGCCTGGCGATCCTGTTCGCTGAAATAATTTCCCCGATTGCCCAGCGGCGTCAGCGTCATTTCCTGAATGCCCTGGCCCCAGACGTTTGCCGAATAGTCTTTCACCGAAACCAGGCTTTCCAGCAGATTCGCTCCCAGCGTCAATCGGTCAATCAGCGTTCCGGTGTAATCTTTGCCGCTGAAATTCGGAGTCACCTCGCGACGGTTGAAAAAGTCCAGACCGTAAAACTTGTCTTTGCGCGGAGCCAGGTGAAATGTGCCGGTCAGCGTGTGCGTGCCCGACAAAATGTAATCGAGTTGCGTGAACGAGTTGACCGACTCAGAAATCGTTTCTTTGTTCGGGTATTCCAACGTTTGCACGGCGCGTTTGGCGATGGTGTATTCGGTTCCCTGAGAAAGGAACAATCGGTCTTTGATCAGCGGGCCGTTGAACACTATGCGAGGCGTTGCATCCCGCAAGCCGCGCAAATGGCCGTTCAAGTAGCGAAACTCAGGAAAAGGATCGTTCAGTTCAAAGTTCCATTTGTTGCCGCCACGCCGCGTTTCAACGGAAACGACTCCGGCAGTAAATCGTCCGTACTGCGCCAGATAGGGCGTTTTGAAAACGTTGATGGTTTCGACGCTGTCCACCGGAACGGTCATGCCAAATTGTCCGGTCGCGGGGTCGGTCACGTCAGCGGAATTAACAATGAAAGCACTGCGATTTTCACCTGTGCCGGAAATTTTGATCTCGCCTTGTTGTGAGCGCACAACGCCGGGCAGCAGCGGCAACGCATCTTTGACCGAATTGGTCGGCATCGGCAATTCGCGCATCGTCACGCGCTGCAATTCCAGCGGCGTTGAAGACGTTTGTTCCGGCGGATTGTCCGAAGTGGTGGCTGTGACGTTGACTTCGTCTTTGACGGAAATCTGCGCGATCATCACAAACTTGATGTCCACTTCCATCCCGTTGCTGAGTTCGACTTTGTTCTGCGTGCGCGGCTGAAAACCGTCTTTGGAAACCGTAATTTCGTACGTGCCGGGTGCGAAGTTGGTGATGACGGCCTCGCCTTTTTCATTGCTCGTGGCCGTGGAAAGAACGTTGCTTTTGTTTATGATCTGAACCGTGACGCCAGCGACTGGCTGTCCGGCTTCATCCTGAGTCGTCACATGAATTTGTGTGCGAACCTGCGCTGGCTGACTGAAAGCACCAGCGGAAGAAATGCAAAGCAGCACCACTAACATGGTGCTGCGCGACCAAAAAATTCTCCTTGAATGTAGCAATAAAAACTCCAAACTCCTTCTTCTCATTTAATACCTCTTTATGTATGTGCCAGGGAGCAAGCCATAAGCTACACGTTTGCAAAACGCTTTTCCAGCCCCCGAAATGCGGCAGAACTCTGGTAAAAGCAGGTCTGCGGCGACGGTGTTTGTGCATACGCCTGCGTGTGGGGGCTGTGGGCGCAAGGAAAATCGCCGTAAGTTGGAGAATTCCCGACGTTTATGCGGATGGTTCTGTTTGGTGAGGGAAGCCGCTCGCCTGAAGGAGTGGCTGGAAATGAAAAAGGCGCGTTTGCCGGAAAACTACGCGCCTGATTCAGCGAGAAAGGCGGATCTAGGAGGGCAATTCTTCCGCGGCTGTGAGTTTGGTTACGGTGGCCTTGCGTTCCAATTTTCCCCAGCCGACGACGACTCCGCGCACTGCGGACCAAACGGATTTCATCATCACGTAATACATCACCTGCCGATAACAAAAACGCTGCAAAAACAGGCTCCAGAGCAGGCTCCATTGTTCACGTCGTTCCAGCATAAAGGCGAAAGCCGCCGCCGCCCAATCTACTGCCAGAAAGAGCGCGTAATAGAACAGCACTTGTTGCAGGTTTGTAACCGTGTATTCTTGTGGATGTTCCATCCTTTCCAGCCAACTGGACGCCAACGTCCATACGAACAAGAAATCCATCAGCGGCGAAATCAACGGAAAGAGAATTTGAAAAACCCATGTGTTCGGCATCGCCAAAAATCCAAGCGAGCCGTATTGCGGACGGAACAAAGCATCGCGATGTTTCCACATACATTGCAGGGTACCGAAAGACCATCGGAAGCGTTGTTTGGCCAGACCGCGCAGCGTATCCGGGGCTTCCGTCCAACCGATGGCGTCTTCGGCGTACTCAATTTTGTAGCCGAGCTTGCGTATTTTGAGCGTTAGGTCCTGGTCTTCGGCAAGCGTGTCAGAGGCAAAGCCGCCAATTATTTGCAAGGGCTCGCGCCGCCAGGCTCCCACCGCGCCCGGCACGACAGTGATTCCGTTGAGCAGGGCAAAAGCGCGCCGCTCCATATTTTGCGCCGTAATGTATTCCAGCGCCTGCCAGCGAGTGACCAGGTTGATGCGATTTCCGACTTTGGCATTGCCTGCAACTGCGCCTACCCGTGGATATGCAAAGCAGGCTGCCAGCACTCCAATTGTCGTTGCAGGAAAGATGGTATCGGCATCCAGCGCCACAACGATTTCGCCACTTGCCTGCAGCAATCCCTGATTTAATGCCATTGCTTTACCTGTGTTGGCTTGCGTCAGCAACCGGACGCGCGGTTCTCCGCCAAACTCTAAATTCACAACCTCACTTGTTTTATCTGTCGAACCATCATCCACGACGATGATTTCAAAGTTTGCATAATCAGACGCCAACAAGCTGCGTATTGTTTGCGAGATGACTTTTTCTTCGTTGTACGCGGCAATGATGATCGAAACCAGGTTTTCATCACCCATCTTTGGCCAGGCTTTCTGATTCAACTTGGTGCGGCGAATATATTGCGCCAATGCCAACGCACCGATGAAAAGCATTCGCGCCAACCCCAGCACGATGCCGATCAGAAACACCCAGCGAATCAGCCAACCGCCGATGGCAAACGTGTAAAAAGTCAGTTTGTCGGCGCTGGCCATCCAGCCATGTTCTGCTGGCAACAGCGGCATTGTTTGCGCCTGGGACAAACCGGCAAGCTGTGAAACGGTGTTGAATTGAAAGCCTTGCGCCCGCAGGTCGTGGATCAAACGCGGCAGCGCAGCGACAGTTTGCGCGCGGTTCCCGCCGCCATCGTGCAGCAAGACGATCTGGCCGCGTTCGTCAGGATTGGGATTGGTCAAACCTGCTTCGGTGCGGCGAACGATTTCATCCGTGCCGGGCAACGCCCAATCATCCGGATCAACGCGCAATCCAATGATGATGTAGCCTAGCCGATTCGCAATTGCCGCCGGTTCAACTTCGTCTGCGGTTTGCGGTTCGGCGTCTCCGAAATAGGGCGCGCGGAACAGTCGGGTTGAACGCCCGGTCAACGCCTCGATCAAACGCTGTGTGGCGTTCAATTCCAGTTCGGTCAACTTGCCCGGGATTTCTCCCAGGTTGGGATGGGTGAAGGAATGATTGCCGATGTCATGGCCTTCGGCGACGATCCGCTTGACCAATTGCGGGTGGGCCTGCCCGTTCTGGCCAATGATGAAAAACGTGGCGGGAACGTGTTCGCGTTTTAGAATATCCAGAATTTGCGATGTCCATTGTTCATCCGGGCCATCGTCAAAAGTCAGCGCCACCTTACCTGGGTGCCAACCTGTGCGGCGCAAAACGTACGACGATGGAATGCTCAAATATTGTGCATCGGAAATTAAACCCGTTTGCGCATCAACATTGATGGAACGCGTTCCTTCTTTGGGCGCGGCTTCGAACTGCAGAATTTCCCCCATGCCTTCGAAATCCACGTCATACCCGTAAATGATTCTTTGCAAACTGTCCGGTGCGGCATCCATTCGTTCGCGGCCAAAGATGTTCCACAAGGAAGGGTCTTCCGATCCCAAGCGCCAAAGCGCAAAGCCTGCCGGATGAAATTGCCGTGCAGAACGCATTTGATTGAAAGCCGTCGCGCCGTCCAGAAACCACACTTTGTGTTCGGAACCGTCCTCATCTTCATAACGAAAATAGGGGTTTCGAGACACCGCGTCGAATTCAATTTTCGCTTCGCTATCGCGCGCAGCCAGGACAGCTTCCTGAAACGTCAGCTCTTCAGTTTCACGGCCTTTGCTCCAGCCATACCCGTAACCGCCGATGCAGACGATGGTTTTGCGGCCATCCAGTTCTCGCATGCGTTTGGCCAGGGTGGATTCAAACCACGGCTGTCCTGCAATGCTGCCCGCGTTGCTTTCTGCCCAATGTTCGTCGTAGGCCATCAACATCAGATAATCGTTGGCCGCAGCGAAGGCGGGATAATTCCAGTCTTCATCGTCAAACGGCACAGCTTGCATCACCTTCCAGTTATGAGCGTTGAAGGCGGTGTGAAGTTGCTGCATAAAAGCGAGCAATTGTTTTTGCGAACCAGCGGGCACTTCTTCAAAATCAATACAAACTCCCTGGAAGTGCTGGTCGCTGACGAACTTTGCCAGCGCGTTGACCAGTCGCATACGCGATGTTTCGTCGGCAATTTGCGCCGCTAGCGTTTGCGGTTCCCATTTGCCCTCTTTGGAATTGTGAATCATCGGAATGACTGGAAGATCAGGGCGCTGCTGACGAATCAAGTCCATCGCGTGTGTATCGAGTTCAGGAACAATCGGCTCGGTTCCGGATTGCAAGCGCAGCCATTCGGGCACAAGTTGATCTAGCTGTTGCACATGCCGTTTGAGCGATTGATAGCTGGAATCATCCCAGTTGACATAAAATCCAATGGCTTGCGGCCGTGCTGTATTGGTGGTCAAGTTGGGCATGGCAATTTTGGGCATGCGGTTTCGCTCAGCGCGAGCTTTGCGAATCGCTTTTCGCAACTCGGCTTGCGCCTGAACGGACCGCGCTTCACGGCGCGTGGCAATCAGTTGAGGCACAGGCAATTGAGGCAAGGAGGATTTGGCATCTGCTGCAAGTGGCGATAACGCCGTCTGGCGCAGGCTCAGGTGAGGCAATGCCGGATTGATGATCACACTGGTGATAAACAATGTTGCCAGGATGGTAAATGCAGCTGCCAAAACAATACCGGTGTGCCGCAGGTATCGTTGCCGCCGTTCGCTTGGGTCATAAAAAATGGGGACAGATTTTCTTTCTTGCACTTCCTAATTCTCCTCAAAACCAGCTCGCCTAGACCGACGCAGGCACTCTTGCTAACAACCGATGTGCCAAGCCGGGCGGCGATTCATTCGATTGGTTTTGGCGAGTGAAACGGAAATCGCTGGCGATTTTCCACTCAGCGGCGCGTGGCAATTTGGTTGGCGCAAAGCTCCTGCAAGCACAAATGTCACAGCGCGTAAACGTCCACAGCGCGATCGGGGTGGGAAGTAAAGCGGATAGAGCAGTTCGATCAAGGTCATTCGTGGCACATCCATTGCGAATTGCATCGGCGCGGAGCGAAGCGGGCTCATCGCAATTGCGATATTGGAGTCGGTGTCGCAATTTCATAGGTACACGACTCATGGACAAACCTGGCTGGTTAATACGCGTCGCCCTTGATTCGCTGTCAACGAGTCGTGTATTGGCCAGTCAGGCAAATTGAAGGCTTAAAGGGAAGATCACTATGAACCGAATGAACACTCTTTTGTCCGGCGCAGCATTGCTCGGATTGCTGTCCTTTGCCGCAATAGCGCAAACGCCAGCTCCGGCTCCGGCCAAACAAACCGCCAAATCCTCAAAAGCGATGAAACCTGTTAAAAGCGATGCGGACATACAGGCTGATATTCAGAAACGGCTGGCGGAGGCTCCTAAGCTGAAATCTGAAAATATCAGTGTGTCTGTGGCAAACGGTGTCGCGACATTTACCGGCGTGGTCAAAAACTCCGGCAGCAAAGGTGGTGTATCCAGTCTGGCCAAAGCCGCGGGCGCGAAATCCGTCGTGAACAACATCACCGTTGAAAAGCCTGCCAAACCTGCGACTCCGGCAAAAAAGCCTTAAGTCGTATTTTTTAGCAAATAAAACCATCAGCGCATCGCAACGACTTGATTGTTGCGATGCGCTTTTCTATGTAAAAAGCCATGACATTGATGACTTATTTATTTTCAGGCTCTGCGCGCGATATGTTCGTTCTGGCTTTGCCCGTCGCCGAAAAGATGCTGCGGCCCATCATCGTTTATGTGTTTCTGGTCGTCGCATTGCGGTTGTTCGGTAAACGCGAACTGGCGCAACTCAATCCTTTCGATCTAGTCGTCTTGCTTTCGCTGTCCAACACTGTCCAGAACGCCATCATTGGCGATGACAATTCGGTTACCGGCGGACTTCTGGGCGCCGTTACGTTGCTGGCCGTCAACTATCTGGTGGTGCGGTTTCTCTTTCGCCATCGTCGTCTGGATCAATTGTTTGAGGGGAAACCGACAACATTGATCGAACATGGCAAGCTGAATTATCCGGCGCTGGCAAAAGAGTTATTGACGGCGAATGAATTGCGCATTGTGGCCAACCGGCAGGGGATTGAGCATTTGAGCGAGATAGAACGCTGTGTGCTGGAACCAGGCGGCACATTTTTCATTCAAACGAAAACGCCAAAGCTTTCCGATCGCCAGCACGCGGAGTTGCTGACCCGGCTGGATAAAATCGAAAAACAGCTAGATCGGATAACCGGGGTATCGGGCTAGCGCGGCTTTATGCGGAAGTGTGGATGATCCCAAGGAAGGCTGAATAGCAAACAGGGCTTCGCTGAATCTGAATTCAACGAAGCCCTGTAAAACTGCAAGAACGACGGATCGTTATTGCGATGGCAGAACGACAAAGCTGGTATGGCCGTTGCGATTCACAAGCAGGACAGCAGGTTTACCCGCAACTTGCTTTATCGCCCGCTCGAATTCATTGACGTTGGTGATCGGCTGGCGACTGACTTGCTGAATCACGTCGCCGCGCCGCAAGCCTGCTTCATCAGCGCGGCTTCCATCCTGAACCTCCGTGACCACCACGCCGGTGACGCTGGCGGACAGCTCTAATTGGCGTGCGATCTGCGGCGTCAGGTTTTCAACCGACACGCCATACGGCGAATTGCTTTCCGGGGTGTCGGTTTTGGCGATCTCTTTTTCAGTCGGCAGTTCGCCAAGTGTGATGCTGACATCACGTGGATTGCCATCGCGCACGACTTTCAATTTGACCGTCGCGCCAGGAGAAAGTTGACTGATTTTCAGCCGAAGCTCGCGGCTATCATCCACGCGCACACCATTGAGTTCCGTGATGACATCGCCCTGGACCATACCGGCTTTTGCTGCCGGGCTGTCAGAGGTCACTTCGCCAACCAATGCGCCGTTTGCGGTTGGCAGGTTGAACGCTTTGGCAAGTTCCGATGTCACCGGCTGGATAATCACGCCCATATACCCACGAACGACTTTGCCGTTTTTGAGCAATTGGTTCATGACTGTTTTGGCCAGATTGGCGGGCACCGCAAAGCCAACACCCTGATTGCCGCCAGCGCGGGACAGAATCGCCGTGTTGATGCCAATCAGATCGCCATTGGCGTTGATCAGCGCGCCGCCCGAATTACCTGGGTTGATCGCCGCGTCGGTTTGAAGGAAGTCTTCGTAATCCTCAATGCCCAGGTTGCCGCGTCCCGTTGCGCTGATAATTCCCATCGTTACTGTCTGGCCAACGCCAAACGGATTGCCGATGGCCAGCGCGATGTCGCCTACCTGAACTTCCGACGAATCTGCAAATGGTAAAGTTGGCAGATTTTTGGCTTCGACTTTGATCACGGCGATATCTGTTTTGGGATCGGTGCCAATCACTCGCGCTTTCAGTTCGCTCTTATCGGAAGTAAGAACGCGAATATCGCTTGCGCCTTCGATCACGTGATTATTGGTCAAAACGTATCCGTCTGCGCCGACAATTACGCCAGAGCCAAGGCCCTGTTCACGCTGCTCGCGTGGTTTGCCCGATTGCCCTCTTTGCCCGAAAAACTCACGAAACCGCGGGTCATCGAACAAAGGCGACAGGCCTTCATCGCCGTTATTGGCTTTGACGACCTTGGTTGCCGCAATGCTGACAACGGCAAGTTTCGCCTGTTTGACGATGGGCGCAAAGCTGGTGACAAGCGCAACTCCATTGACGTTGTTCTTTTTCGGTTCGTTCGTGGCAGCATCGCGCGTGATGGCGCGACTGCCGGAAGCATCCGCCAGACTTTGAGCCTGGCCTTTATGCGTGGTTAAAAATACGCCGGTCAGCAAAAAGAGCAGCAAACCGGCAATGGTTACAGTCACTTTGGCATCGCGATGCAGACCGCTTTCTCGCTGATCTTGAACGCGACGCAAAGTATTCAACAAATTGATTTTCATAAGCCTCCTCCTCGATGGCGGCTGTTTGCGCCGCCTCTCACTCGAATCTGCAATGGGTATGCCAACATCAGCTACCCGATAAGTTATGGAAAATAGCAGGAAATCGTAATTAGACGGTTGCGGTGTAATGGTAAAAACGTGGCGTTTTCGTCGTTGCCGTCTGGCGAATGCAATCTCGCCACAGGATGTCATCAGCGAAAAGATTAAGGGCGGAAAACTGTGATTTACATTGTGCTGCATCCGCACGCGAGAATTTTGAGTTTGGAAAATTGAGTGTCATCAAACTTACATCAACGGTGAAACTGGGCCAATAAAACCGCGATATTTCAGATTTTATCTCTCTGTAAAAGTCTCTTACGGAGATGAAGTAAGAACGGTTCCTTTTGAATCGCTTGCAATTCTGGCTCTGGGTTTTGACTGAGGACGTTAGCGGCTGAGCCTGGCGGTGCGCTTCACTTTTCGCCCAATACCCGCATGCGCTCAGCCGACAGCCGTTCTGGCGGAAGCGAGCCGAAGTAAAACGCCAATCGGTAAGCATGCTCGGCGGCGGAACTGAACGGTTTGAACTTCAGATTGACCAGCGAAGAAAAGTCTTTCATTTCTACTTCGGCAGTTTCAGCTTCGGCTTCTCGCCAGAAAACGCCGAAGGTGTTTTGCCCATTAACCGGCGCAGCAAGCCATCCGCCATTCAGCATGCGTGTTTTTGATGCCGCAAAATCGAACGCGCCATTGGCCGCAACCAGCTTGCGAACCTGAATGGACGGATCGCCGATGACGATGGAACTTGCCGACCAGAACGCCTGCTTGCCGTCGGCGACTTTCGGCGTTACACGGTAATCTACTGTAAAAAATTCTTCGTTGGCTTTCAGCGTGATAGTTCGTTCAATGCGCGCGCCTGCCGGGTAAACATCCGGCGCGTCAAAGGCAAGTTTCAGCACGGATTGCGCGCCCATTCCCGTCAAGATCTCCGCAGAGTATTGGCGGTTGAAAGTTCCGTACATTCCGCGTTTGCGGCGAGCATTGCGCGTGGGATCCGCCGGATCAAGTTCGACAAACTTGTCGCGCAAACCGCCTACGCTGGTGAAGACGTTCGCGCCGGTTCGCTTGTTGATCAGCGCAAAGGCACGCGCCCCGGCTCGCGGTGAAACGATCAAGCGCAGAAATTCATTTTCCAGCACGTAATCATCAAATCCGTCCTGGTCAATGTCATAGCTAAACGCTACCGCTTCACCTTTTCGCAACGCCAGAAAATAAACTTTTGCCGTTTCGGTCAACACTCCGTCGCTGAGCGTGACATTGAACGGGTGAAGCGCCGATTTCGTCCCAGGCGGGAAGTTGAATGTAAACGTGCTTTGCATTTCCTCGTCCGGCGCAAGGCTCAGCGCTGGAGCGTTTAGCAGCAGCGCGTCGCGGCGAAGCGCGATTCGCTGGCCGGTGTTGTTGCCAGTCCGCAAACTGAACTGCGCTGAAGTCGCATTGGCATCGTTGGGCAAAAGCAGCGGCGGATTGACCATCAGGGAAGTGTCTGCGCGAAGCGGCACTGTGACTTTGGGAAAAATCTGCCACGAAAATCGCGGCAGGATTTCGACTGTCACAGGTGGCGAACTGAATTGTTCCAGTTTGGTCACCAGCGTGGCCCCCAAAGTGGCTTGATCATTGGCAACAGCTTTGGCGTTGACGGGCACAGCAAAGGTAAATGTTTTGGTCGCTTGCGGCGAAAGTTCGACATCAACCGTAAAATCTTCCAGCCGAAACATCCGGTCAACGGTGAGCGTCAGCTTTCCGCGCACGGCTGCCGCAGCCGTGCGGTTTGTGAGTTCCACCGCCACCTGATTCGTCTCGCCGATGATGAGTTTGGTCGTTTTGACTGTCAGTTCTGGCTGGTTTCGTTCATAAACAATCTCAACATCCAGTTCGTGCTGACGGCGTCCGGCCAGTTCATCTGCATCGTCTGAACCGGCACGACTGCGAGGTTCTACCAGCTTGATTGTCAATCGTTTGCTTGCGGCATCGTAGCTGGAAGCAGCAGGCTGTCCGTCAATAGTCACTGCGCCTTGCGGCGCGTGCGACAGGTTTAGCACAGCGTCTGCGGCATCAGGCGCGTAAAAGCGCAGGTGGATTTTGCCGTTTGCGAAATCGCGTTTGGTCAACTCCGCCGTGGCATAAATCAGTTCTTCGCCAGTCGGCCCAAGCGGCAGCCGCAGCGGCAGCATCAACGCATCGCGTGCGCGCAAACTGAATTCAGGCAATTCCAGCCGTCCGGTTGAAGCCGGATCAGCCACGTTCAAGTTCACGCGCATCGTTTGTTTATCGTCAAAATTCGCCAGGCTGACGAATCCGAAGCTTTGCTTGGCATCATCAGGAATCAATTGCGTGGCGACCAGATCCGGCTCCACGCTGGCTCCAGCGGAAGCTGCAGCGACCATTTTGTCGCCGGTTTTGGTCACGCGCGCTTTGACGCGGCGGTTGATACCCAGGCGCGAAAGTCGGCTGACAAATTCAACGGTGGCCGATTGCACGGTAGTAACTACCTCTTCCCGCCTGGCTTTGCCCGGTTCGGTTGGAAGGTTCCGCCAGAAGTCCGGCACGACAATCATGCGCGAAGCCTGCGGTTCGGCTTTCAATTCGTTCAAGCCCGCACCTGTCGGCAGGGAAGGCGTACAAACCAGCAAGCCTCCCGCTTTCACAAACTCCACCAACTTCCGTTGCGCTTCAGCTGGCAACTCAAATTTCTTTTGCCCGCGTCGCCCAGTTCCTTCGTCTCCACGCCGGTCTTCATTCGCTGCTGTAATTTCTTCGCGGCCGGTTGCCGAAGTTTTCCTCAATGCTTCGTCATCAAAAGTCGGCAGCAGAATCGCTTTGTGCCGTTTCAGCAATTCCAGCGGTTGAAACTCCAAGTCCAGATATTCAACCGAAATCTGATTGAGCTGGCAGAACTGCTGAATCTGCAATTGCGCGCGGGAAATTCGCAGGATGTCTTCGCGCGTCAGATTCGGCTGGTCAAAAGAACTAATCGGATATACCAATCCCAGGTCAGCGGCTTTGTGCGTTGCCGCAAGTTCGCGCCCCATTCCCGCAATCAACCTTCCATTGCGATGAACGGCGGCGGCTCGCGGGCGTTCTTCGCGCGCCAGATTCAGCGCAGATTCCCAGGTGTAGTAATGATTGGCCCAGGGAACTTCATATCCGGCAGGATAAAGCGTGTCTTGAACAGGAAAATAATTCAGCCCACGCAAGCCGTGACCGATCATCACACGCGATGACAATAATGTATTGGTTGGGTCTGCGACTTTGGCATAGCTGTCTTCGCCATTGCCGTACCATCCAGCCTGATATTCGATGATCATCGGCGGAAAGTGCGGCTGGGTTTTCAGCGTCTCGGTATAAAACTGCAATGTCGCGGTGTCTTCCCAGCGCAGCGCCGCGTCAGTTCCGAAATTGAAATACCACTGTCCCATCGCGCCGATGTTGTGCGGCGCTCCGGCAGCGGAAACGCGCATGTCTGTGGGATTGATGTACACCGGAACGGTTGCGCCCGCTTCGCGCAGGAATCCGGCCAGAGTGGACATGTACTTCCAGAAAATCGGGCCGTTGTAGTTCGTGCGGTTAATGGCCTGGTCGTCGTCAAGCTGGATGGCAATGACGTTGCCGCCCCCCGAATTGCTGGATGCCGCTTGCCGGTCTTTCAGAACTTCGCGCATCACGTCGGCAAACCAGCGCCGCGTGTAGCGCATGTGTGTTTCATTGGCCATCCACTGCTTGCTGGCTTCTTCGGAGTTCGAGGAACTGACCCCAGCCAGAGGCGGGTAATGGCCGTCCAGCCGCGCCGTCGCATTCATCTCAAACCCCGGCAGTTGAGATTCCGGCTTGGTCAGCAGCCATTCCGGATAACCCCCGTTTCGCCATTCGTTCAGAATTACCGGTCCGGGGCGAACAATGACAGCAAACCCCATCTCGTCAATCATTTCCATCAAACCCTTTACGTCGCGTCGCGGGTTGGAATGTCCGTCGAAATCCAGCTTGCCTTCTTCAGGTTCATGCCAGTTCCAGGCAATGTACAGGTCAACGGTGTTGATGCCTATTTCCTTCAGCTTCACCAAGGAAGCCGCCCATTCATCGCGCGGGATGCGGTTATAAAAAAATGCCGTGCTGTGCGCGAAAAAAGGCCGGCCGTGCAGTTGAAATTGCGGATAACCGTTCACCAGTTTTACCGGTTGTTCGCTGCTGGCGAATTGATTCGCTGACGATGTGAAAAGCGGAAAAGCCAGCAAGATGGAAATCAGACTGATAAGCAGCAGTTTTTGCATACGTTTGCCTTGAAATTATTTTTCGTTCAGGCGGGACGTAATTCGATACAGCCCAGCCAATGCACCGATTGTGCCCAGGCAAATTCCTGTGATAATCAACCAGGGACCTGTGCCAAGCCATTTGTCCATTATGTAACCGACGATGATACCGCCAATAATGTTGGAAGACATCACGCCGCCCAATGTCATGGCCAGCGCCAACTTGGATTGTTCAGGCTTTTGAGCGTTCATCGTGTGAACTGTAGGCCCTCAGCAGAGCTTTGGCCAAATGGTGTTTACGAACATGCCACTTTGTCCCGCGGATTTTTATGCAAATAAACACTTTGAGTGGCGCCGCCGCAGATTAGCAACCCTGGCATTTCGTTGCGGAAAATTTTTCTCTTTGTCTGGGCAAAGAGACTCACAGACATTTTGCTATTTTTGTAAATCTAGTATCCTTAACCCGCCACCTCGATCAGCGACGCAAATTGTTAGTGATTTATTTTGGCTGGACAAGTAGTTTCTGGGTGCAGGACGGAGGATACTTTTTCTCACGAAGCGGGTGAAAATTAGATTTTGGTTCATTGTGGTTTGGTCGGAAATAGCGGTATTACTTGCTGGTTGGATTTCGCTGCACACAGGCACGAAGGGTCGGCTTAACCAGTCAGTCAGTCTGGCACAAATTTTTTAAGTCTGGGCACAAGCATGCCTTCTAAAAATATCAATGTATAAGATTCTTATTGCAGATGATCATGCGGTAGTGCGACGCGGGTTGCGACAAATTATCAATGACGAACAGGATTTCGAGGTTGTTGCCGAAGCCAAAAACGGCCAAGAAGTTCTGGAATTGATTGAGAAAAATGGCTGTGACGTTGTTGTACTCGACATCACCATGCCGGACAAGAATGGGTTGGCGGTTTTACAGGAAGCAAAGGTTGCTCATCCCAAATTGCCAATCCTGATTCTCAGCATGCACCCCGAAGACCAATTTGCGCTGCGAGCTTTGAAGCTCGGCGCCGCTGGGTACCTGACCAAGGAAAGCGCGCCGGAAGAACTGGTTGGCGCTTTGCGCAAAGTGATCAATGGCGGCAAATACATTAGTTCGACGCTGGCTGAGCAATTGGTTGCGGAAATCGGATCAGATTCTCCCAGGCCTTCGCCGGAACGTTTATCCGAGCGCGAATTCCAGGTGCTTCGAAAGATCGCGCAAGGGAAAACGATTGGCCAGATTGCCGAAGAAATGGCTTTGAGTGTTAAAACTGTTAGCACTTATCGAACGCGGTTGCTGCTGAAAATGAAGATGAAGACCAACGCGGAACTTGTCAGGTATGCCGTGCAACATGGTTTGGTGGATTTTGGGGAATGACGGCTTTGATTGTGTAAAACGACCTTGGCCACAGCGGAAATTCCTGTTGGCAGATGTTCTTCCTCAGTCTGGACGTCATTCATTACAGATTTTACGCTCGTTTCTCCTCACTTGATTCATTGACAATCCCGCCCTTCTCGTCACTACTGTGGCTTGCCAAAGCGAAGCCACAGTTATTTCTCGGCCAAGCTTTGCCGCTGACCTTCTGACAAACGGTAGTGGTGACAAATGCCATTCCCGGCAAAGCATTCCGAAACGCATAAATTGTTTATTTGAAATCACGTGCTTTGGTTTTTGACCGAACAGCGGAAGCTTTCGTTTTTTTTGACGGAAGTTGAAGACTGCGCGGTTTGGCTGGTGCCCTGAACTGTTCACCCTTTGGAGGCTTACATGAACCGGATTACATTCAGGTATATTCACATTTTCTTTTGCTTGGCTTTATTGATCACTTTCTTCACACATCAAACGGTTGCTGCTGCTGGCGCTACAACCACTGAAAATGGTCTGGATGCGTATTACTTTTCGCTGAAAACAAATACTGTGTTACCCGCATCTCCCTACAGCTTGCTGATTCAATCACCGATTTTCTTTAACGTGCCAGCCGGAGCCGTGCTGTCTGTCCACTTGATGCGGGGAGACACCATGGTGGCTACCAGCACCCTGACTTTCCAGCAAGCCTATCAAAAAGACTTGCAGTTGCCCGCCGTGCCAATCGCTTCGTTTGTGCCTCCTGGCAATTCGACCAATGGCGGACAACCGCTGCCAAACACTTCCTTGACGGTTGGGATTGCCGATCTGACCAGAGTGGTTCAGGAACCGGCGGCTTACAAATTTCTCTGGACGTTGTCTTCCGGCGTGATCAGCACACCGCGTAGTGCCATTGTGACGGGACAGCCGGCCGGATTTGTCGTTGTTGACCTGGAATTGCTGGCAGTAGCCGCTGCTGCTGCCGTGGGCGATCAAAAACCCGGCTCGGTTCTTTTCTTCAACCGCTACACGTCCAGCGCCAGCAACCCGGCTCGTGAAAATTCAACGATCAATATCACCAACACCAGTTTGACGACGACGGCTTATGTCAGGCTCTTTTTGGTGAGCGGCACAACGTGTCAGCCCTCGGAAATCCAGCTTTGCCTGGCCGCGCAGGAAACGGCCAGCTTTTTGATGAGTGATTTTGATCCTGGCATCAGGGGGTATGCAATGGCGGTTGCCACGAATCAACAGGGCCAGCCGATACAATTCAATTCGTTGACCGGCAATGTTGTCGTCAAGCAGACAGCCAGTAACACGCCCAACTCGTACTCTTCTGTTTTGAACGCAGTTGCCCTGGCCAAACGAAAAGACGGCGCTGTGACCAACCTGAACGGAATCGCCGAGATGATTTTTGACGATGTGAATTACGACCGTTTGCCGGGCCAGATTGGCTTTGACAGCGTGCCCAGCCAGGTTGGCGGTGCCAATTTAACCTTGCTTTCGATCTATCGTCCATTGACGGATTTCACAAGCGTGCCGAATGCCTCTGTTCAAATCAGTGGTTGGAGCAAGAACAGTTCAGGCGTGGTGGCAACATCGGCAGGCAATTTAAACTCAAGCTGTTACAGCGATGTGCTGATGTCCACATTCCGTTTGCAACCGACGGTGATTAATCAATTTGTGCCGTCCGGTTCCACAGCCTGGTTTGCCGCTTCGGCGAATGATTTACAGCCACTGATGGGCGCGCAATTCAATACGGGTGAATTCAATGTTGGCGGAAACGTTCGCCCGTTGAGCTTTAGCGCCGAATACAAAATCAGAATCCCCGTTGTGACTGTGACTTGCCCTCAATAGGAAGAAAGGGAAAAGAATTACTTCTTTTCTTCGTCGCGGTGATACATCTCGCGCCAGGCCGACAAATAAGCTGAATGGCCGTTTTCGGATTCGCGGAGTTGTTTAATGACCGGCTGAGTGAATTTGTTGACGATGGCGTTGAGCATGACGCGCAACGCCTCTTCTTGCTGTTCGCTTAAATTGCCGAGTCGTTTGCGGCTCCGCTCGAATTCGGCAATGGCCAATGCGCCTGCCTGTTGGCGAAAGGTTCCGATCACGGCATTGATATCGCCTTCGGCCAATGCTTCGACAAAGCGCGTGGCTTCTTCGGCAATGATTGTTTCCGCACGCTCGGCTTCTCTTTGACGTTCGGCCAGGTTGGATTCGGCAATGGATTCCAGGTCGTCAACGTCAAAAACAAACGCGTTGTCCAGTTGATTGATTGCCGGATCAATATTGCGCGGCACGGAAATATCCACCAACAACATGGGACGGTTGTGCCGAACCGCCAATGCACGTTTCACGTGAGCTGGAAGGATCAGGTAATTGGGAGCGCCCGTGGAGCAGAGAACGACTTCGGCTTCAGCCATTCGCTGCTCAAAATCTTCCAGGCGCACAGCTTCACCATTCATTTCTTCAGCCAGCTTGAGGGCGTTTTCATAAGTCCGATTGGCAATCAGGATTTTGCTGGCTCCGCAATTCAGCAGATGTTTTGCTGCCAATTCCGCCATTTCACCTGCACCAATCAGCATCACAGTCGAACCGTTCAAGGTTTCGAAAACCTTGCGCGCCAGTTCGACAGCGACAAAGCTGATCGAAACTGCGTTTGAGCCGATGCCCGTTTCGTTGCGGACTCGTTTGGCAACGGAAAAGGCGCGGTTCATCAACCGGGTCAGCGTGTGGCCTACGCTGCCGCTTTCCTGCGCCACTTGAAAAGCGTCTTTGACCTGGCCGGTAATTTGCGGCTCGCCGACGACCATGGAATCAAGTGAGGACGTAACGCGAAAGATGTGACTGATGGCGGAAAGATCGGCGTGGCCGTAACAATGCTTGGCAAGCGTTTCCGGTTCGCAGTTGTGAAAGCCGTGCAAGAATTCGTGCAGGTAGGAAATCAGGCTTTCGCCATCTTTCTGGTCTTTGGTTGCGGCAATCACCTCAACGCGATTGCAGGTTGAAACGATGACGGCTTCGCTGATCGTCTGACCGTCGGCCAACGATCGTAGTGCCTCCTGCAAACGGGATTCGGCAAACGCCAGCCGTTCGCGAATTTCAACCGGCGCGGTTTTATGACTGATTCCAACAACGACGATACTCATAAATTCGAATTCTGGGGTTTGAATTCTGAAGGGTGGAATCCTTTGATTCACCCTCAGAATTCAAAATTCAAAATTTATCCAAAGACGTGATACCCGCCCATTGCGCGTGCGCCCAGCCAGGTCAGCATCACAACGGCGAATCCCACAATTGATAACAAAGCCACACGGCGTCCACGCCAGCCAGCCATTAATCGGTAATGCATAATGAACAGGTACACCAACCACGTCACCAAGGCCATGACCTCTTTGGGATCGTTATGCCAGTACCGTCCGTCGCGCTGATTGTTCCAGAAAATGCCTGTCACGACTCCCAGCGTCAGCAGCACAAATCCAACGGTCAATGACCTGTAACCGATTTCGTCGCAGGTGTTGAGTGCGGGCAGTCGCTGAAAAGCGGCTCCAAAACGTTTGGCCTTCAATTCTCGTTCCTGAATCAGGTACATCACGCCGCATACAAACGTGACGACAAACGCAGCATAAGAAAAGATGACCAGCGTGACGTGAACTGGGAAAATAATTTTGGTGAAAGAATTGGCCGTGATTGCGCCTTCCAGTGCATCAGGCAGCGTTTCCGGGGAATCGGGCAGAATCATTGAAACCAGACCAAACAAATACACCAGCGGCAATAGAAAAACCGGAAGCGCGCGTGTTTGGTACCGGTGGCTGGTGATCAGAAAATAGCCCACGATTGCCCAACTGATGAACGAACTGACTTCGCGCGGATTGACGATGGGAAAATGACCTGCCTGCCACCACCCGAGCAGAATTGCTGCCGTGTGCGTGAGAAAACCCAGCCAGACGATCACTTGTAATTCACGGTTTGGCCGAGAAGCTTTTGTGGCAAATACAAAAAACGAATAAAGAATTGCGCCAAGATAAAAGGTCAAAGCCGTGATCAGAAGAATCCCCATAAGTTCGCCTCGTGCAGCAGTAAATATGCAGACAGATAATAACGTGGATTATTCATTGTGTCAGGCAGAGAAAGCCAGAAGGCTAAACCAATCAGACCAAAGAGTTTATTTGGATGAGAGTTCGATTTTTAACTGGAGCGTGTGATAAGTTTCGCCTGCACTATCAAACCACATACATGATTGGCTTTTGAAGCTTATGATTTCCAGAAACGTTCTTCTTTTCCTCTCACAGCGGCATTCCCTTAAACATGTTTTCGCCAATGTCCCCGGATTCAAACAAGTCACGCGCCGCTTCATTGCCGGCGAAAATATCGAAGACGCCATTGTCGAAATCAAGGCATTGAACAAACTCGGCGTCACGGCAACGTTTGATCATCTTGGCGAAAGCACGACTTCGCGTGCGGAAGCTGAAGCCGATGTTCGCGAATACATTCACGTCCTGGGACGCATTCAGGAAACAGGTGTGGATTCCAACGTCTCGGTGAAACTTACGCAGTTGGGCCTGGACATTGACGAAGCGTACTGCCTGGAAAACACCCGCCGCATTGTTGCCGAAGCACACGCCCGCGGAAACTTTGTTCGCATTGACATGGAAGACACGCCGAAAACCGATGCGACCCTGCGAATCTTCAAACAGCTTTTTGGCGAATTCGGCAACGTTGGCATCGTGTTGCAATCGTATCTGTACCGCACCGAAAAAGACCTGGACGAAGTGTTGGCGATGGGCGCTCGCGTCCGGTTGTGCAAAGGCGCGTACAACGAACCGGCGGAAGTCGCCTTTCCGGAAAAAGCTGACGTGGACGGAAACTACATCAAGCTGATGCAGAAACTGTTAAAGAGTGGCATTTACCACGGCATTGCCACGCATGACAGGCGAATGATTCGCGCAACCCAGGAATTCGCCGCGCGCGAAGGCATCGGCAAAGACAAGTTCGAATTCCAGATGCTATACGGCGTCAGCCGCGAGCTGATGATCCAACTTGCCAAGGAAGGGTTTCGCGTTCGGACATATGTTCCCTATGGCGAATTCTGGTACCCATACTTTATGCGGCGGCTGGCAGAGCGTCCGGCAAACGTCTGGTTTGTGGTGAAGAGTTTGTTCAAAGGCTAAGATCAGAGAATAAAACCTTTAGACAGGATGAGCAGGATTTTTCATGATGATGATTACAGCAGGAAGTTATGGTCAATCCTGAAACATCCTGAAATCCTGTCAAAAAGTGTCTCAAGCTTGTTTGCCCGATTTAGAAAAGACCTCCTGCATGTGTGGGCAAGTCAGTTTTGATGATGTAGAATTCGCGCTTAATTGAACCTCTCATTTTCATCCTCGAGGAGAATTTACGTGTCCACAGTCAGACCTTTTCGCGCTTTGCGTCCGTTGCCGCCTCAAGCAGCAGATGTTTCTGCGGTGCCTTACGACGTCGTAAATACCGAAGAAGCCCGGCAATTGGCCGATGGAAATCCGCTCAGCTTTTTGCGAGTTTCAAGGCCGGAAATCGAAATGCCGGAAGGAACCGATATTTACTCTGATGCCGTTTATGCCAAAGCAGCGGCGAATTTCGACCGGCTGATTGCCTCAGCGCCGATGATTATCGAAGACGAACCGAGCTTTTACATTTACGCATTGAAATTGGGCGAACGAACGCAGGTTGGCGTGGTGGCTTGCTGTTCGGTGGATGAATACGATAACGACATCATTTTGAAACATGAACGCACACGGCCCGACAAAGAAAATGACCGCACGCGCCATATGCTGACCATTCACGCGCAAACCGGGCCGGTCTTTTTGACCTATCGCCCGAACGATGAAGTCAACGGATTGGTCAACGAATTGATTCGAACTGAACCGCTGTTTGAATTTGTCTCAGCAGACAGCGTTGCGCACACCATTTGGCATGTTCCGGTAGAACGGAATCAGGAAATCATTGCCGCGTTTGGCGAAGTTCCGAATCTGTATATCGCCGATGGTCACCACAGAGCAAAAAGCGCCAGCCGCGCCCGCGCGGAACTTCAAGGACAAAATCCCAATCATAAAGGCGACGAAGAGTATAACTTCTTCCAGTGTGTGCTGTTTCCTTCCGACCAGGTTCGCATTCTGGCGTACAACCGTGCGGTCAAGGATTTGAATGGGTATTCGCCGGACGACTTTCTGAAAGAAGTCGAACGCGAATTCGACGTTCGCACGGATGTTGACCCTGTGCCGCGCAAACACAATCGCTTTGCGATGTATCTGGGCGGTCGCTGGTATGGGTTGAAGCTGCGAACCGACGTGACCAAGCGCTTCAAAGTCACGGACCGGTTGGATGTCAGCGTGCTTCAGGATTTGCTGCTTGCGCCGGTTCTGGGCGTTCAAGATCCGCGAATTGATAAACGGATTGAGTTTGTCGGCGGTATCCGCGGCGCGCGCGAATTGGAGCGGCTGGTTGACTCAGGGAAATTCGCTGTCGCTTTTTCGATGCACCCGACTTCGTTGGATGAACTGATGGAAATTTCCGACGCAGGCGAAATCATGCCTCCGAAATCTACGTGGTTTGAGCCAAAGCTCAGAGATGGATTGCTAAGTCACTTAATTTGAGGAGATAGGGGATAGGAGACGGGAGTTGGGATTCCTGCAAAATGCCATCTCCCAACTCCTGTCTCCCAACTCCCAAGCCTTATGAAAGTTCTGATCGCCGACAAATTCGAGAAAAGCGGGATTGATGGACTCAAAGCCATCGGCTGTGAAGTCATCAGCAATCCCGATCTGAAAGACGAAGCGCTGGCCACCGCCATCCGCGATACCGGAGCCGACGTGCTGGTGGTTCGTTCCACCAAGGTCAACGAAGCCGCGCTGGATGCGGGCAAGTTGCGGTTGGTGGTTCGCGCCGGAGCCGGATTTAACACGATTGACGTCAAAGCGGCTTCCGCACGCGGCATTTACGTTTCGAACTGTCCCGGCAAAAACTCCGTTGCAGTGGCTGAACTGGCTTTCGGGTTGATTCTGGCGTTGGATCGTCGCATTGCCGACAACGTTGCGGAGCTTCGCGCGGGCAAATGGAACAAGAAGGAATACGGCAAAGCCGCCGGGTTGAAAGGCCGCACGCTGGGTTTGATCGGCCTCGGTCAAATTGGCAGCGAGATGATCGCGCGGGCCAAAGCCTTTGACATGGACATTCTTGGCTGGAGCCGGAACCTGACGCCGGAAAAAGCCGAAGAGCTTGGCATTCATTATCGCCAGTCAATTCTGGAGGTTGTTTCCGATGCCGACATCATCAGTTTGCACATTGTGCTGACGCCGGAAACGCGTGGCTTTATCAACGCCGATGTGTTTGAACTGATGAAACCTGGCGCGATTCTGATTAATACCTCTCGCGCTGAAGTTGTTGACCAGGCTGCGCTGACGCAGGCCATAAAAATCAAACACATTCGCGCTGGCCTGGATGTGTTCGCGAATGAGCCGACAACGGCAACCGGAGAGTTCAGCGATGAAATCGTCAACTTGCCCGGCGTTTACGGCACACATCACATCGGCGCTTCGACCGATCAGGCGCAGGAAGCCATCGCTGCCGAAACCGTCCGCATCATTCGTGAATTCATCGAGACCGGTTCAGTTCCCAACGTCGTCAATCTGGCTGACCGAACTCCGGCGACGCATTTGCTGGTGGTTCGCCACAAAGACCGTCCAGGCGTTCTGGCTCACGTGCTGAACGAGATCAAAGCGGCAAACATCAACGTCCAGAAAATGGAAAACATCGTCTTCGCCGGAGCCGAAGCGGCAATTGCCCGAATCGAACTTGACGGCACGCTGGAACCCGAAACGATGGACCGCGTTTGCTCCGGCAACGGCGATGTGATTGAAGCAAACCTTCTAGTTTTATAGTTGAACAATGCCTGTCATCAGCCGATTTTTTGGAATTGTTATCTCGATGTATTACAACGATCATCCGCCGCCACACTTTCACGTGACCTATGGTGAGTATCGGGCACAAATGGCGATTGAAACGTTGGCAATTATCGAGGGAGAATTACCGCGTCGAGTAATCAACCTGACAATGGAATGGGCGGCGCTGCACAGAGATGAATTACGAGTCGATTGGGAATTGGCTCGTAACGGGCAACCGCTTGAGAGAATTGTGCCTTTGGATTAATGGAGGTAACAAATATGGTTTTAATTCATTCTGTAACGCCTTTGGAGGATTTCCGAGTTCGATTGGAATTCAGCACTGGTGAACAAAAAGTCGTAAACCTTGAGCCGTTGTTGCGAGGGCCGATCTTTGAACCGATCCGACAAAGCCGTGAAATGTTCTGTGCTGTCAAAGTAGACCCTGAATTAGCAACAATCGTCTGGCCCAATGGCGCAGATATGGATCCCGATGTTTTATATGGCAGCCACCTGCCAGCCTGGATGGAGACTGCTGAGAAAGCAGCCGCCTGAGTTTTGTCGTCAATACTTTTTATCAAACAGGAGATCAATAAATGTCCGAACGCATTTTTAACTTCAGCGCAGGCCCGGCGATTTTGCCGGAACCTGTTCTGAAACAAGCCCAACGTGATTTGTTTTCCTTGCCCGGCGTAGGCATGTCTGTGCTGGAAGTCAGCCACCGCTCAGCGACTTTCGAACAAATCATCGCCGAAGCTGAAGCCGATCTGAGAAAACTGCTTGGCATTCCTGACAATTACAAAGTGCTCTTTTTGCAGGGCGGCGCAAGTATGCAGTTCACAATGATTCCGATGAACCTGCTGCCGAAAGGCGGCTCAGCCGATTACATCCTCACCGGCAGTTGGGGGCAGGGAGCGATTAAGGAAGCCAAAAAAATCGGCACGGTGCGTGAAGCTGCGACCACCGCTGACACCAACTTC
This sequence comes from uncultured Heliomicrobium sp., assembly GCA_964570175.1. Lineage (GTDB taxonomy): Bacteria > Acidobacteriota > Blastocatellia > RBC074 > RBC074 > RBC074. Next base: position 28,277 of record CAZMXG010000073.1, read on the forward strand.
AATCGTTTGCCGAAATCCGAAGAGATCAAACTCGATCCGAATGCGGCGTACGTTCACTACACGTCGAACGAAACAATCTTCGGCGTTGAGTTTCAGGATGAACCTGTCGCTGGCAACGTTCCGCTGGTGTGCGACATGTCATCGGATTTCATCAGCCGCCCGGTTGATGTCAGCAAATACGGTTTGATTTACGCCGGAGCGCAAAAGAACGCTGGCCCGGCAGGCGCAACCATCGTCATCGTCCGTGACGATTTGCTGGAAAAAGTTCCAGAAGGATTGCCCGCGATGCTGGATTACAAGAACTTCGCCAAGAACGGTTCTATGTACAACACGCCGCCTTGCTTTGCGATTTACATCTGCGGTTTGGTGTTCAAATGGGCGCTGAACGAAGTTGGCGGCTTGGAAAAAGTCCAGGCAATAAATAAAGAGAAAGCCGCAGTTTTGTACAAAGCGATTGATGCTTCGGACAACTACTATCGCGGCCACGCCGAAGCCGATTGCCGCAGCTTGATGAATGTGACGTTCCGATTGCCAAGCGAAGATCTGGAAAAGAAATTTATCAAAGAAGCTACGGCTGCCGGGTTGGATGGATTGAAAGGCCATCGTTCGGTTGGCGGACTTCGCGCTTCAATCTACAACGCCTTCCCGAAAGTGGGTGTGGAAAAGCTGGTCGAATTCATGGGCGATTTCCAAAAGAACAACGGCTAATCGAGTTCATACCTTGTCGGTGACTTCTTAACTGCCGATGCAATTTAATTTGGATATTCAGGGCAGATTGGAAAATCTGCCCTACCTTTATTCCTGATGAAAAATCGAGTTTCCCGCAAAGCTTCGAGCTTCACCGAATCCGTCATACGCGAAATGACGCGGCAGGCGAACCTGCACGGCGCAGTCAACCTGTCACAAGGCTTCCCGGATTTTCCCGCGCCTGCTGACATCAAACGCGCCGCCTGCGAAGCCATCGAAGCCGACATCAACCAGTACGCCATCACCTGGGGAGCCAAGCGCTTTCGCGATGCGATTGCTGCGAAAACGAAATGGCATCTGGGCTTGGACATTGATCCTGACCGCGAAGTCGTTGTCACCTGCGGTTCAACTGAGTCCATGATCGCGACGATGCTGGCAGTGATTGATCCCGGAGAAGAGGTGATCGTTTTTGAACCGTACTACGAAAATTATGGTCCGGACGCGATTTTGTCGGGGGCGGTGATGCGCTACGTGACGCTGCACGCACCGGATGAGACTTCGCCGGTTTGGCATTTTGACAAAAACGAACTTCGTGCTGCCTTCAGCGAACGCACCAAAGCGATCATCATCACCACGCCGCATAATCCGACAGGCAAGGTTTTCACACGCGAAGAGTTGCGCTTCATCGCGGACCTGTGCATAGAATTTGATGCGCTGGCATTGACCGATGAAATTTACGAACACATTTTGTACCCGGATGTGGCCAGGGGAATTGAGCATGTGGCAATGGCGACGCTCGACGGCATGCGCGACCGCACAGTGACGATTAACAGTCTATCGAAAACGTATTCCGTCACAGGTTGGCGGGTCGGTTACGCGATTGCTGCGCCGGATCTGATCAACGGCATCCGGCAAGTTCACGACTTTCTGACCGTCGGAGCCGCTGCGCCGCTGCAAGAAGCTGGCGTGTACGCGATGAGTTTGCCGCGAAGTTATTACGACCATTTGCAAAGCGATTACCAACGAAGGCGGGATTTTCTGCTTGGTGTGCTGGAAGAGGTTGGCTTCAAATGCTTCAAGCCCGACGGCGCGTATTACATCATCACGGATATTTCTGCGTTTGGCTTTGAGAACGACATCAAATTCACACAGCATCTGATCAAGGAGCTCGGCGTCGCCGTTGTTCCTGGCAGCAGTTTTTATCGCCGCCCCGAACTCGGCGCTCAGCAAGTTCGATTCTGTTATTGCAAGAAAGACGAGACCTTGGAGGCTGCGGCGGAGCGATTGAGGAAGCTCAGATAGCCTTTTGCCGCGCGGCTTCAAACAAAATTACTGCCGCTGCCGATGCGACGTTTAGCGATTCAACCGGGGTTTGTAGCGGAATGTTGATTCGAGCGTCGCTTTGCTCAAGCAAGTCTGGGCGGACGCCATTTGCTTCGTTGCCGAGAATGATCACGGCCGGTTGCCGCCAATTGAAATGGCTGTAATTGGTTTCGCCTTCAGCCGCTGCCGCCACAATCTTCAAACCTGCCTCACGCGATTTTGCTAGAAATTCCATCGGACTGACATCGTTTGCGATTGGCAACCGAAATGCTGAACCCATTGCGCTTCGCAGAGTTTTTGGCGCAAACGCATCAACCGAACCTTTCAAGGCGACAACGCCGCTGGCTCCGGCAGCTTCGGCCGTTCGCAAAATGGTTCCGAAGTTGCCCGGGTCTTGAACGGCATCAAGGCAAACGATTAATTTACCGGAAGAAAAAACTTTATCCAGCGTTGCAGCTGGGCGCTGGGCCAGGACGATCAACCCCTGGGAATTGACAGTATCGCTGATTGTGGCAAGCACAGCATCGGCGGTTGGCAACAGCGGGCAACCCCGGTCAGCAAGTTCCGCCAGTGTCTTTTGCGCTCTAAATGAAATGTCGGGAAAGTGAAAGCATGCGGTCAGCGTCAGATTGGATTGCAGGCATTCTTCAACCAGCCGTTCGCCTTCGACGAAAATCAAATCGTCTTCTCGGCCATCACGGACTCGCCGTGCGTGTTTCAGTCGTTCGTTGGCGGGACTGGTGATTAGCATAAAGCGACCAGAAACTTGAAAGAGCGCCAACTCTGCTGAGCGGCGCTCTTTAGGTTTGGAAGAAATTTGTCTTCAATCAGTGATTCGCCGGTTGAAGGATTTCGTAATCCGCCGGAGCGATCAGTAAAAAGGTGGTGCCCCCGACGGTGAAAGTGGATTCATGCACGGTTCCGGCTGCTGCGCGATGAAAGTCGCCCGGCCCAAGCTGTGCGCCATGAACACTGCAATCACCTTCCAGAATGTAAAACTGTTCATTGCCCAGGTGACGATGCGGCGGCAAGGCCCCACCCGGAGCCATTTTCACCAGCGAAGTGATCGTGCCTAGCATGTGGTCAACAAAAAGCGTTTTGGCTGTCAGGCCAGGGCCAATTTCCAGCCACTCGCCCTGATCGGCGTGCAGGCTGAAAACCTCAGACAACTGCTCCGAAGAGACAAAAGGCAAGTGAATTTCTTCTCCGGAAGATTCTTGGGGCGTTTGAGCAATGCCAGCCAACAGCTTTTCCCGAGCCGAAGAGGATGGAGAACGTTCCGGGGCTGCGAACGCCAAGTGGGTCGTAACGGTTTCAAACGCGGCCAATTCTTCTGCCAAATTACTGTTATCTTCGGCCAGCAAAGTTTCAAATGCGCGTACTTCGTACTGAGTCAGTGCGCCAAGCGCGTATAGCGCAGCCATTTCCTGTGTCTGTTCAATGTTCATTCTGGGGGACAATTCAAAAATCCCTCCTTATTGGTTGAGTCTCGTTGCGCTTGCTTAGTAGTGGGGTCAAAGCTTCGCGCAGTTTTATCATTCCCAGTCTTGTTCGCGTTTTGACTGTGCCGAGCGGCTGGTTCAATTTGGCCGCAATCTCACTGTGGCTTAAGCCGCCGTAATAGGCCAGTTCAATCACTTCACGCTGTTCAGGCGAAAGCCCGCTCAAAGCTGAGCGAACAAATCGCTGCATTTCGGCATTAACGGTCGCCTCCTCCGGACTGGCGGCAGTTGTTTCGCGATCATTCAATAGATCAAGCGGCTCTTTGCGCTGTTTGTCCTGCCATCCGGAACGCAGGCGATCAATTGCACGTGTGCGCGCAATTGTCATCAACCAGGCAAGCGGACTTCCTCTGTCAGCGTCATAATTGGCAGCTTTTCGCCAGACTTGAGTGTAAACGTCAAGCAAGACCTCCTCTGCCGTGCCCGCGTCGCCAATTACCCGCAAGATCAAGCCATAGGCTAGCCGATTTGTTGCATCATAAAGTGTTGCGAGCGCAGATTGATCATTCCTGGCAATTCGTTGCACAAGTATGATCAATTCCTGGTCTCTGGAGCCAGCCCCAATGCTGTCCATAGTCTTTTCTGAGGCAATTTGCACCGACATCTCCTAGAATGGGCCTACGTAAAATTTTTGAACTTGGATTGTCTCTCTGCTATTTCAATACAGTTTTTGAGTGGCGAAAAGCCAAATTGATCTTATAACAGAAATAAAAATACAGCCAAGCGGCATTCACTAATAGTTTCAGTTTCCAGTTTGGGTGAAACTACTGCGCTTGGAAAATGGCCGAACGCCAAAAGGCAAAACGTTTTTGAAGGACTTGGAGAATTTCTATGAAGCTCGAATTGACTGATCGCGTTGTTGTGATTACCGGGGCCGCCGGAAATCTTGGACTGGCTGTGGCAAAGGAATTTTCTGCTGCTGGCGCAAAAGTCGCTTTTGTTGATCGTACCCCCGGTCGTTTGACCGAATTAGTTTCAGATTTTGTAGGGACGACAAATCATTTTGTCGCTCCTGCAACAGATGTGACGAATCCGGATTCAATTGCCACGACAGTTACAGAGATTCTGAATCGGTTTGGCCGAATTGATGCTTTGGTCAATACTGCTGGAGGGTACCGTGCGGGCACACCTTTACATGAAACGCCGATTGGTGACTGGGAATTCATGCTGAACCTGAATGCACGCTCGGTATTTTTAACCTGCCAATCTGTAATTCCGCATATGTTGAAACGCGGATATGGCAAGATCATAAGTGTCGCTTCCAGAGCCGCGACAAGCGGCGATGCATATCACTCTGCGTACAGCGTTTCTAAAACCGCTGTTGTCAGATTGACGGAAAGCATGGCCGGGGAATTGAAAGACGCAGGCTTGAACGTGAACTGTGTAATGCCTGGAATGATTGATACCCCGCAAAATCGGGCAGCCATGCCGGATAGTGACTTCAGAAAATGGGTCGCTCCTGAAGCCATTGCAGAAGTTATTATGTTTTTGGCGTCTGATGCTGCACGCGCCATCAATGGAGCAGCAATTCCGGTTTATGGTCGAAGCTGAAAGTAATTTCAATTGTCCTCAACAATCCATCGGGCCAGGCCAAATAGCTAAGATGTAACAGGGTCATTCACTCAGTCGTGAAAACAGCCCAAAAAAGCTGAAAAAGAGTTTTTGTTCATAGGCAATTGAAAATTATGCCTCATATTATTGACACTCTTATTTGTTAAGTGTAATCTCCCTCGCGTTGATAGGCTTTCCTCACTGTAATGCCCTCAATTGGAAGCTTATTGATCTCGCGTTAGCGGTGCCGACAAGTAGCGAACCAAAATCTTAAACGAAATTTGGAGTCACTGGGATTCGTCGGTGCAAGTTGGCTTTTAACACTTTTTAGCGTTTCACTCTGCGTTCAAGCGGAACTCGCCCTCTGCTTATGCAGTCTCACATACCGACCACCATGTTACCAAAGGAGACTAGACAAATGCGTACCTCACGCAAGCTTACACACATTTTGTTGGCGCTTTTCGCGCTGTTCGTTATGTCGTCCTTCGCGATGGCTGCCGATCCGGGACTGATTGTTCCGCCGACTTCAGA
>CAZMXG010000074.1:0-33562 GCA_964570175.1 uncultured Heliomicrobium sp.
GACTCTAAAATCCGAACTGACCTTTTCAATTTGATCCATCATAATCAGAGGATTGCTGGTTACGTCCGTCTGAACAGATTGAATGATTCGACCGGGCATTGCGCCAACGTAAGTCCGGCGATGACCGCGAATTTCCGCTTCGTCATGAACGCCGCCCAAACTCAGCCGAACGAATTTGCGATTCAATGCGCGAGCCACCGAACGCCCGAGCGAGGTTTTGCCGACCCCAGGAGGCCCGACCAGACAAAGAATCGAGCCTTTCGGCTTTTCTTTGATCTTGCGTACGGCCAAGGCTTCTATGATTCGCTCTTTCACCTTTTCCAAACCGTAATGGTCTTCGTCCAGAATCTCCTGGGCTTTTTTCAAATCCAGGTTTTCTTTCGACGCTTTCGACCACGGCAGCGCAACCATGATGTCCAGCCAGTTGCGCAGCGTTCCGGTTTCAGCCGCGTCGGGGTGCATTCGCTCGAGCTTCTTCAACTGGCGATCAACCTCTTCCTCGACGGCTTTCGGCATTTTGCTCTTGCCCATTTTTTCGCGGTATTGGGCAATGTCTTCGGCCAATTCGTTGCCTTCGCCGAGTTCGGTTTGAATCGCCTTCAATTGCTGGCGCAGGTAAAACTCGCGCTGTGAACGATCAATTTCATTTTTGGCCTGAGAGTTGATTTCCTGCTGAACGGTCAACACCTCAATTTCCTTGGCCAGCAATTCATTGACACGGTGCAAACGCGGAATAATTTCCAGCGTTTCCAGCACGGTTTGCGCGTCTTCAACTTTCAACTCCAGGTTTGAAGCAGCCAAATCGGCCAGCCGCGCCGGTTCTTCCACCGTTGTGACAATGGCCATCACTTCGGGCGAAACGTTTTTGCCTAGCGCAACGGCTTTGTCCAGCGAACCGCGAACATTGCGCGTCAGGGCTTCCAGCTCCAGCGACTGTTCCGGCGTCGCTTCTTTCAGCTCTTCAATTCGCGCATGCAGAAACCCGGCGGTGTCTTCCAGATAATTGACTCTTGCGCGTGCAATGCCCTGCACCAGAATGCGAATACGGCCATCGGGCAGCTTCAGCATACGCATGATGATGGCCACCGTGCCGACATCATAAAGTTCGCCTGGCTTAGGTTCTTCATTATCCGGATCTTTTTGCGCGGCCAGCATAATCATACGGTTTTCCGCCAGCGCCTGATCCACCGCCTTGATCGAACGTTCGCGGCTGACAAACAACGGCACGATCATAAACGGGAAAATGACGATGTCGCGCAACGGCAGCACCGGCAATGATTCTGGTATTTTCAATTGGTCTTCAGGCGTAATGGGCGTCGTTGGTGATTTTTCTTCTTGTTCAATATGTGTAGACATAATCGTTTTCAGTTTCCGGTATTAAGTTTCCTGTTTCCAATGGACGCGAATTGCCAAAGCTGGAAATTGGGGACGGGGAAACTGGTAAATTACTCTGTAATTTCAATTGCAATTTCTCTTCCGCAAGTTTTCGTTTTCGGCAAATGGATCAGCAGCAGGCCTTCGCGAAGCTGAGCGGTCACTTTTTCAGTGTCTACAGTCCATCTGAGCGAAACAGTAAAAGCAAAATTTCCATACCCACGTTCAAGACAAATAAAGCGAACCGGACGATCCATTTCCGGCAACAACCGCGCCGTCGGATTTGCCCGTTCTTTTTGCCCTTCGATTTTCAAAACATTATCCAGCAGTTTGATCCGAACCTGATCCATTGTCACTCCGGGAAGTTCTATGTTCACTAAAACCGCATCTTCGGTTTCATAAACATCCACCGGCGGAGTCCAGGTGTTGGGCGTCGAAGCAAGCAACCGTAATTCTTCCAGTCGAACCAACATGCGCCGCATCTGTGAACGCAGTTGTTCCGCGACTTCTTTGGATAATGGGTGCAGCGATCCAGTGATTGCCATAAATCCTCACTCGTACGTAATAAATGCCAAATGCCGAGCGAATGATAATTCTACTCGGCATTTGGCATTTTTGTAACCGGTCACTCTTATTTTTGACTTGCCGCAGCCGCTGCCGGTTTCCAGCGCAATACGGGTTTGCGGGCTGCGGTCGCTTCGTCCAGCCGACCGATGCGTGTGTTGTGCGGAGCCGTTTTGACCAGTTCGGGATTTTCTTCGGCTTCGCGGGCAATGGATTTCATGGCGTCAATGAAAATATCCAGTTCATCGCGGCCTTCACTTTCGGTCGGCTCAATCATCATCGCGCCAGCCACCACCAGCGGGAAGTAAATCGTCATCGGGTGGAAACCATAATCAATCAACCGCTTGGCAATGTCCAAGGTGTGAACGCCGTTTTTCTGCTGGCGTTTGTCGTTGAAAATCACTTCATGCATCGCCTTGCCGGAAATCGCCACTTCATAACTGTCTTTCAGATGATGCGCGATGTAATTGGCGTTGAGCACGGCGGTTTCGGTCGCTTCGCGCAAGCCTTCCGCGCCCAGCGTCAGGATGTAGCACAGCGCGCGAACCAGCACGGAGTAATTGCCGTGAAACGCGCGGACGCGTCCGACGGATTGTGGTCGGTTAAACTCAAGTTTGTACTTGCCATCTTCAACCACCACACGCGGAACCGGCAGGAAGGGTTCAAGCTCAGCCGTCACAGCGATTGGGCCAGCGCCGGGACCGCCTCCGCCGTGCGGCGTTGAAAAGGTTTTGTGCAGGTTCAGGTGAATGACGTCCACGCCCATATCGCCGGGACGCGTGACGCCAACCAGCGCGTTCATGTTCGCGCCGTCCATATACACCATGCCGCCTGCGTCGTGCAGAATCCGGCAAACTTCTTCGATGTTTTCTTCAAACAGACCAAGCGTTGAAGGATTCGTCAGCATCAGCGCCGCCACGTCGTCGTTGACTGATGCGCGCAAGGCTTCCAGATCAACCGCGCCTTCGGCGGTGGATTTGATGGTTTTGACTTGGTAACCGCAAACCGCCGCTGAAGCCGGATTCGTGCCGTGCGCCGAATCGGGAATCAGCACGACTTTTCGCGCATTGCCCCGCGCTTCCAGACAAGCGCGTATGACCATCAAGCCGGTCATTTCGCCTTGCGCGCCAGCCGCTGGTTGCAGGCTGACCGCTGGCAAGCCGGTGATTTCCGCCAGGCTATCTTCCAGCCGCTTCAGCAATTCCAGATTGCCTTGTGCAAGTTCGTCCGGCAGATACGGATGCGAAGCCGCAAATCCATCGAAACGCGACACGCGTTCGTTGATCTTCGGGTTGTATTTCATCGTGCAGGAACCCAGCGGATACATTCCGTAATCCACCGCGTAATTCCAGGTCGAAATGCGTGTGAAGTGGCGAATGACATCCACTTCACTGACTTCCGGCAGCCCTGCTAAGTCGTCGTTGCGCAACAAGTTGGCGTCAATCAGCGAACTCGCCGACACCGCTTCGACATCCAGCGCAGGCAGGTGATAGCCGAGTTTGCCTGGACGTGATCGTTCAAAGATTGTGCCTTCGTTTTGATTGATATGATTGCTTGATTTTTTGATCACTACTTTTCCCCGAATCAGTACCGCGACCGGTAGGGAGCGATTACTGAAGAATGACCCGCTCGCTACCGCTTGCGGTACTGACTTCCCCGGCGAGTTGCGTCAGCGCATCGCCGGTAACTCTAAAAATCGTCCATTCGTCCATCGGCTTTGCGCCGAGCGATTTATAAAAATTGATTGCCGGTTCGTTCCAATCCAGCACCGACCATTCCAGCCTGCCGCATTCGCGTTCGACCGCGAGCTTGGCCAGATACGCCAGCATCGCTTTTCCAAATCCTTTGCCGCGCTGAGCAGGATTGACGAACAGGTCTTCCAGATAAATTCCCGGTCTGCCCAGAAACGTCGAAAAGTTGTGAAAGAAAAGCGCAAAACAAACTGGCAGGTTGTTGTCATATCCGATGACGACTTCAGCAACGCGACGTTCACCAAACAGCGTTCGTCGCAATGTTGCTTCGTCGGCAACGACTTCGTGCGCCAGCCGTTCGTATTCCGCCAAACCGCGAATGAATTCCAGAATCAGCGGCACGTCTGCTTCGGTCGCCTGCCGAATCACAAACCCCGGAATGTTGGTCGAAACTTCCACACTACCTCATCACTAAATCAGCCAAAACCATTTTAGACAGGATGAGCAAGATGATTCAGGATTGGCAGAAATCTTTGTCGTCTTGTTTGGCCAGAGAATCCTGAAAAATCATGTCAATCCTGTCCAAAGAATTCCGGCGCAATTCAAATCGCTTTCAATTCCGCAACCAGCGAATCAATTTGTTCTTTTGTCGTTGTTTCAGTCACGCAAACCAGAATCTCGTTTTTCATCGTCGGGAAAAACCGTTCCAGCGCCAAACCGCCGATGATCTTTTTGCTTTGTAGTTTCGCCAAAACTTCGGCGGCGGGTTTCGGACAACTGACAACAAACTCATTGAAAAACGGCGAACTGAATTTCAGCGTGAAACCATTCAAGCTGCCAATCTGCTTCGACGCGTAATGCGCTTTTTGCAGGTTTTGTTCGGCGGCCTCGCGCACGCCACAACGTCCCATCGTTGACAGGTAAACGGTCGCCATCAGCGCGTACAGACCTTGATTGGTGCAAATGTTCGAAGTCGCTTTTTCGCGGCGAATGTGCTGTTCGCGCGTCGCCAGTGTCAGCACATAACCCGGACGGCCATTGTGATCGAACGCTTGGCCGACCAGGCGGCCTGGAATCTGGCGCTGCAGTTTTTCCGTGCAGGCGAAAAAGCCGCAGTACGAACCGCCAAAACTGATCGGGATTCCGAATGACTGCGCTTCGCCGCAAACAATGTCGGCTCCGGCCTTGCCAGGAGCTTGCAGCAGCCCCAGGCTCATCGCTTCGGCGACGACAACAACAAACAGTGCTCCGGCTTTGTGCGTGGCGTCGGCTAGTTTCTGCAACTCTTCCACGCCGCCAAAGAAATTCGGCGATTGCACAATCACTGCGCCAACGTCTTTGCCAAGGTCAGCCAGCGATTCCGGCTTCAGCGCGCCTGTTGCTTCATCAAACGGCAGCGTGATTTCTTCGATCCCGGCATTGCGAATGTAGGTGCCAACGACCTGGCGATATTCGGGATGCAGGTTTCCAGCCAGCGCAACTTTTGTGCGCCCTGTAACGCGCTCTGCCATCAACACGGCTTCCGCGGTGGCGGTCGAACCATCGTACAGCGAAGCGTTCGACACATCCATTCCCGTCAGCTCGCAAATCATCGTTTGGTATTCGAAGATCGCTTGCAACGTTCCCTGGCTAATTTCCGGCTGGTATGGCGTGTAGGAAGTGTAAAACTCCGACCGCGAAATCAGCGTGTCAATGATCGTGGGAATGAAATGATCGTATGCGCCCGCACCCAAAAATGACGTGATGCGTTCGCCGGTCACCCGCGTCGAATTGCGCTCAGCCAGGCCGCGAAACAGATTCAGCGTTTCCGGTTCGGAAAGGCCCGCCGGCAAATTGAGCGGACGTTTCAGTTGCAGTTTGTCAGGGATTCCAGTGAAAAGGTCGGCGACAGATTTGAGGCCCATTTCACGCAACATCGCTTCGCGTTCCTGAGCCGAATTCGGAATATATCTCATAGGTGTCAGGTGGCAGGTTGTAGGTAGCAGGTTGTGATGATCTATCACCTACAACCTGCCACCGACAACCTAATCTTCTTTCTGTGATTCGACAAAATCTTCGTATTCGCTGGCCGAAAGCAGCCGATCTAATTCTCCGGGATCGGAGAGTTTGATCTTAATCATCCAGCCGCCGCCATAGGGATCGGAATTCACCAACTCCGGCGTGTCAGCCAGGGCTTCATTGATTTCCACAACTTCGCCTGCGGCGGGGGTGAAAAGCTCACTGAAGGTTTTGACCGATTCGATTTCTCCAAAATTGGCATGGGAATCAAACTTTTCACCAGTGCGCGGCAACTGGACGTGAACCACGTCGCCCAACTGCTCCTGCGCAAAATCGGTGATACCGATGGTGCCGGTGCCGCCTTCGACGCGAATCCATTCATGATCTTTGGTGTAATTGAGATTGTCGGGGTAAGAAGCCATTTGTTCTCCTCTTTCAAGAGTAGTCGGTAGTCAGTAGTCGGTAGTCAAACGTGTCAAAGGAACCAGTCCTTTTTATAAGAGCTACCGAATTCCGACTCCCGGCTACCGATTACTCCGCTTATAAAATGGCGTCGGCACGACTTCCGCAGCCAGCCTTCGCCCTCGCACATCAATTTCAAATTTCGTTCCGACGGAATTATGTTCAATCGGTAGATAAGCCAGTCCAATGTTCTTTTTCAAAAACGGCGCAGGGCTGCCAGAGGTGACATGGCCAACCTGTTGGTCGCCGATGAATGCCGGATAACCGTCGCGCGCAATGCCCTTGTCGGTGACTTCAAAACCGACGAGTTTGCGCGTCAAGCCCGCTTCTTTTTGCTCAACCAAACGGTCGCGACCAATGAAATCGCCCTTGGCAAACTTGCAAATCCAGCCCAGGTCGGCTTCCAGCACGGTTGTCGTATCGTCAATTTCGTGCCCGTAAAGCGCCATTTTCGCTTCCAGGCGTAGCGTGTTACGCGCCGCCAATCCGCACGGAATTAAGCCTTGCGGCTGACCGGCTTCGACGATCTTGTTCCACAGCCGCTCAGATTCTGAAGGCTCAAAATAAATTTCAATGCCGTCTTCTCCTGTGTATCCGGTTCGAGCAATGATCGCAGGAACTCCGTCCACGTGGCCTGTCGTGAACCAGTAATATTTGATCGCGAACAGATCCACATCAATCAGCGGCTGCATCACTTCTAATGCGCACGGCCCTTGAATCGCTAACTGGCTATATTTATCGCTGAGATTTGCGACTTCCGCATCAAACCCGGTGGCATTCGATTTAATCCAGTCGAAATCCTTGTCGGAATTGGAAGCGTTGACGCACAGAAAGTAATGTTCCGCGCCAAAGCGATGCACCAGAATGTCGTCCACAAAACAGCCATTCGGCAGCATCAAACCGGAGTATTGAATCTGGTTATCGGCAAGTTTTGAAGCGTCATTGCAGGTCAGATGTTGAACCAGATCAAGCGATTGCGGGCCTTTGATTTCGATTTCGCCCATGTGCGACACATCGAAAATGCCTACGCCGGTTCGGACGGCCAGATGTTCAGCGATGGTTCCCGCCTGGTATTGAACAGGCATATCCCAGCCGCCGAAATCAACCATCTTGCCGCCTTGTTTCCGGTGAATTTCGTTAAGTGCGGTCTTCTTCAGTGGAGTATTCGACACTTCGTGCTGTCCTTCGGTTTGGTAATGCCAAATTGCCTGGAACGGTTCGTAAAACGCTGTGTTTACTAGGTTGTGGGATCAGGCGTGGAACTTAGCACGCGGTTTACAAATTCGTCAACCAGCGGTAAATGAAGCGGAATCTGTCGAAACTTTTTGCACCCGGCAACCACTCACCTACCGTTATGGCAAGTGAACAACACAAACAGAAGCCGGTAGGAATTATGGTGGAAGCTCTGGCAGATCAATTGATCGAACACACATTTTCAGAGGTGACAATGCAGCGGGCAGTACCCTCTTGGCATTCAGACAAGGCCCTGGCAGAACGCACTCGGGCAGAAGATGCCCTGACGCGAGCCAAACAAGGAGATCAGGCGGCTTTTGCCGAACTGGTGCGCGAGCATCAGACGATGGTCTACAGCCTGGCCCGGAATTTCGTCCGCGACGCCGCCATTGCCGAAGATTTGGCGCAGGAAGTCTTTATTCACCTGTTCCGAAATCTGGCGGCAATCGAATCGCCCGCCCATTTGAAATTTTGGCTGCGAAAAGTCACCGGGCATCGCTGCATTGATTTTTCGCGCAGACAGAAATCCAACGGCGGAAAATCGTCGGTCAGTTTGGACGAAGCGCCGGAGCCGGTTTCGATCTTCGATATGCCGGATTCGATGATGCGAACGACCATTCGCCGCTTTGTGGCTTCGCTGCCGGAAAAACCGAGACTGGTTGTCACGTTGCGTTATCAAGAAGACCTGGAACCAACGGAAATCGCTGAAATACTGGAAATGCCGATCAACACAGTCAAAAGCCATCTGCGCCGTTCGCTGGCAATCCTGAAAGAAAAAGTGACACGTTGTTTAGGAGAGGTAGAAGCATGAACAACCGATTTGACGATGAACTGAAACTTGCACTTCGCCGCGAAGAACCTTCGGCAGATTTTACAGATCGCCTGATGGCGCGCATTGCCGAACTGCCTTCGCCGGAAATGCAGAGGAAGCAGAACGTGGAGAAGGAGGGAGGCGGCACTTGGTGGCAAAAGATCGCTGCTGCGTTGCAACCGCCACAAATGAAATGGGCAATGGCCGGCGCGATGGCTGCCCTCTTGGTTGTTTCGGCTGTTGGCGTGAACCGTTACCGTCAGCATCAGCTTGAATTGCGACGCCAGGCCGAAATCGCCGAAGCCGAGGAAGGCCAGCGCGCCAAAGAACAGGTGATGTTCGCCATGCGAATCGCCAGCGCCAAACTCAATGTCGCCCAAAAGAAAGTCAAAGACACACTTCAACGCGATGACGGGAAACAAACCGAGCATCTGCAAAACTAAAGTCTGCAATCAACCAGGTTGCCGACACTCACTCTAAAAACGAATTCGGCAACCTGATTCAGGTGCCGTACCAACTTACCACTCGGAGGGAACGATGAAATCATTTGCACTCAAATTGACAAGCATTGCCTTGCTTACGGCACTGATGACCGCCGCCGCGTTTGCGCAAGGCGCACGCATTCAGATGGATCACCTGGACAGACTTTTCCCCAACGCGGTCGAAACCATTGACGTCCGCATTGACGGTTCGCTGCTGCAAATCGCCTCGAAGTTTCTGGACAAGAGCAAAACCAACGAAGCGCAAATCCGCGAGATGTTGAACGTGCTGAAAGGCGTGTATGTCAAAGGCGTCGAGTTCGACAAAGATGGCCAGTTCAGCGAACAGGATGTCGAATCCGTGCGGCAGCAACTTAACGCTCCTGGCTGGTCAAGAGTCGTTGGCGTCCGCAGCAAACGTGAAGGTGAAAACGTAGAAGTCTTTTTAATGCTCGGCAACGGCGTAATCGAAGGCGTTGGCGTGCTGGTCACTGATCCGAAACAATTGATGGTCGTCAACGTCGTCGGCCCGATTGATCCGGAAAAGATCAGCGAACTGCGCGGCAGTTTCGGCATCCCGAAAGACTTCGATTTTGATTTCAGTCATTCCAAGCGCCGCAACTAGGCAATGAGGAAATAGACAGGATTTACAAGATAGGGCAGGATTGGTTTGATTCAGTGAGTCAGTTCAACCAAAGTTTTGCTCTTGCTGAATCTTGTAAATCCTGTCGAAAAACCCTTCGTTCAATGACTTTCAAACAAAAACCCCCTGATCAAACTGCTAATGCCGGACAGTATGAACAAGATAAACAGAATGGATGCAGTTGAATTCCCTGAAAAAATCCCGGGCATCCTGTCCACTACCCCTCAGGAGGGAACGATGGCTCGACTCCAAAAAATGATTCGTTCGTTGTTTGTCGCGGCTGCGATGGTGGCTCTGCTATCGCTGTCTGCAAGCGCCCAAAGCAAGCCTTTTGTCCCCAAAGGCAAAGGCTTCAACGATGTCGTCAAACATCTGGAAAAGAATTACGGCGCCAAGAAAACCAAAATCCCCATGCTCGGATTGGCGAAATTTGCCATCTGGATGGTGCGACCCGCGGGCGTCAAAGGTTTCAAGCTGGCGGTGTTTGAAGATCAGAATTTCGTCAGTCGAAGCGAAACAAGTTCATTTGCCAAGGTGATGCGTCAGTCCTTCAACAAAGATTGGTCGCCGCTGGTGCAGATCAGTTCCAAACGTGACGGCACCAGCCACACTTTCATTTACATCCGACAAACGAAAAAAGACGTTGAATTTGCCCTAGCGTCGTTGCAGGAAAACGAAGCCGTTGTGTTGCAGGCCAAATTCAATCCCGACGCGGCGGCGAAGTTCCTGGAAAACCCGAAGATCATGGGCGTCTCGCTCGGCGGTTCGATCCGTGGCAACGGCAACACCACCGCCATGAATCGTCCACGAACGGATCCGAATCAGAACACGGTTTCAGTTGATCCGAAGACCACAACGACTCCAACAGATTCGCCCAAGACTGACAACACAACGACAGACAATTCGACAACTCCATCTGTAACTCGCCCAGTGTTGTCTGCGACTCTTAGCGATGAAAACAATCCTCCGGTAGTCGCCGATGGTTCCTCGTTGGCAGCGAAACCTGCTGAACCTGTTGAAGTCAAAGCTCCTCCGCGCGACGACACCGTCCGGATCGAAACGCGACTCGTCAATCTAAACGTCAAGGCGCTGGACAAAGCCGGTCAGCCAATCACCAATCTGAAGCTGGAAGATTTCGTCGTTCTGGAAGACGGCACAAAGCAGGAAGTCGCGCATTTCAAACCCGTTAACGCGCCCGTCAATCTGATCATGCTGATAGACCTGAGCGGCAGCACGCAGAAAAAGCGCAAAGCGATGATCGAAGCCGCCAATCGTTTCATTGATTCTCTACCCGCAGGCGACAAAATTTCGCTGGTTGCTTTCACGCGCCAATACAAACCGTTGACGGATTTTACTGCCGACAAAAAAGCGCTGAAGGAAGCCGTCAAGAAAATCAATAAGATCGGCGGCGGCACAGCATTTTACGATGCAACGTGGAAAGCGCTGGATCAGCTTGGCAAATTGGCGGAAGCTCGCAAAGCGATTGTCGTCCTAACCGATGGCGAAGATGAATCGCTGATCAGCGACAAAGAAACCACGCATACGTTTGAACATCTGTTGGGCCGCGCTTCGGAAGAAGACGTGACGATTTATCCGATCTACTTCAGTCCGAACAACCAGCAGCTCAGCAAACTCGGCATTTTGTTTGGTGGAAACGGCGGTGGAATGTTTGATGGAGCAAACCGGAGCAAAGTCGCGCGGAAACAGCTTGAAGATTTGGCCGCGCAAACCGGCGGCGAAATTTTCAGCGCACAGCGCGAAGAGGATTTGCAAAACGCCTATAAGATGGTCGCCAATGAATTGCACACGCTGTACAGCCTGGCGTATTCGCCAGACAAACTGAAACACGACGGCCAGTTTCGCAAAATCGCCGTCAAGCTCGGACGCGATGGCGCTGTTGCCAAAACGCGGCGAGGATATTTCGATAAATAAACACAGTACACAGGATTGACAAGATCGAACGGGATGAAAAACTAATCCTGAAAAATCCTGTCAATCCTGTCGAAAACAGAGAAGGATGAGAAAAAGAAGTTTTATGAATCAGGCTGTGAACACAGCAAAACGAATCACACTGCTGGCCGTTTTTCTGTTGGCCGGTTTTGCCTTCGCGCAAGCCCAGGACGCCCGATTGCAGTTCGCTGAACTGGACAAGCTGGCACCCAAAGCTGAGAACGTTGTCGAAGTAACGCTGGACCAAAAGCTGCTGCAAGTGGCAGCCAAGTTTCTATCCGACAAAAATCCGACCGAAGCCGCCGTCAAAGACCTGGTGTCAAAAATCCAGGGCGTGTACGTTCGCGTGTTTGAATTCGACAAAGCTGGCGAATACTCAAATAGCGATGTCGAAACCATTCGTTCGCAAGCCCAAGCCAAAGATGGATGGTCAAAAATCGTCGGGGTAATGAGCAGAAGCGCGGGCCAGAAAGTGGACGTTCATTTGAAAATGGATGGCAGCGGTTTGATTCACGGCTTGCTGATTGTGGCGACGCAGCCAAAAGAATTGGTCGTCGTCAACATTGTCGGCCCGATTGATCTGGAAAAGCTGAGTCAACTGGAAGGCCAATTCGGCATCCCGAAACTTGACCTGGATAAAAGCAAAGCCAAGCCCCGGTAATGATTCTCAGTTCTTGATTTTGAATTTTGGATTGGAGAAACGATAAGCCATTACTTCAATCCAAAATCAAAAATTCAAAATCGAAAATTCCCAAATCCTCCTTCCGCATTTAGAATGCGCGCATGGCTGACGAAACTCTGGTCATCGAAACTCCTGAACATGTCGAACTCCATTTTGCGCTGGCAACGATGGGGAATCGGTTTATTGCCTGCGCGATTGACCACGCGATTCAGGTTTTGGCGATTGCGTTGACGGGATTTCTGGCTTTGCGGTTCAGCAGCGGCGCGCGAAGGGTCAGCGACAAAGTCGTGGAAGGATTCAGCCAGGGTAGTTTGTGGATCATCGCGCTGGCGATTTTGGTCGGGTTTGTTCTGTTCTTTGGCTATTTCGTGTTTTTCGAAACGATTTGGAGCGGCCAGACGCCGGGCAAACGCTGGTTGAAACTGCGCGTGATTCAACAGGACGGCAGACCCATCACCTTCTTTTCGGCCTTGAACCGAAACCTGATTCGGCTGATGGACATGCAGCCGGGCTTTTTTTATTCGATTGCCATCGTTTCCGCTTTTGCCAGCGAGCAGGCCAAACGCCTGGGCGATTTCGTGGCAAACACCGTCGTCGTCAAAGAACGCAGCGCTGAAGCCCCAACATTTGGCGAGGTGTTTGAAAGCGAAGTGATTGATTCCGCCATGCGACGCACTGCCGATCCGGTGGATTTCCAAGGGGAGGTTCGCGTGCTGGATGCGGCGGACATCATCGTCGTCGAAAATTATCTGCGTCGCCGGTATGACCTGCCCGAACAGCCGCGCCAGTGGCTGGCTTGGCGCGTCAGCATTCCATTGATGGAAAAAATTCGACCCGGTTACGATCCGGTGACCTTCAATTACGAAGGCTTTCTGGAAGAAGTGCTGGCTCGGTACCGGGTGCAGAAAAAATATAACGATTGAATTGCCGGTTACTTTTGCTGATCCCGCTGTTTCATCACCTCCACCGCACGGTTACTGGTTTTCGTCGCTTCTTCTTCCAGTTTTTTCCGCTTCGCCGGGGCAGCAGTCGTCTTCTGAAGCTCCCTGAATATCAAGCTTTTATAGAACATCGCGTCAACGAAATCGGGCTGCGCTTCCAACGCTTTTTCGAGGAACTCAGCCGCCCTACCCGCGCAAATATCGAATTGATGTTTGTCCGCCGAATTCGTAATGGCGCGAAAATGAAACGGGTCGGCGGCTTTCTTGAGCGCGTATTTACCGGTCAAGGTGTAAGCGCATTCCCACTGTTTAACGCCAAGCGCATAATAACTTTCCGCCCGCGTGGTATTTGTTGCGCAAGGACTATCAATGCGTTTTAGCAGCCATTGGCGCTGTTGATCATCCTCTTCGAATTCGCTGGCAATCGAGGCCAAGTAAGACATCGCCAAGTCTTTGATCTTGCAATCATCCGCCAAATCAGCGGCTTTCAGAAAAGCCGGCCGAGCCGCTTTCAAATCTTCGCGGAATGCTGCTTCTTTGATTTCACGCTGCTTGTCTTCTTCGACGATCCGCTTTTGTTCTTCTTTCGATATCTGAATCTCTTTGATTGCAATCCCGCCTGACGGCGGTGGAGCAGCCGGAGGCGGAGGCGGTGCAGCCAAAACATAATATCCGAAAAAATCTGAATGCTTTTGGTAGATTGCCTGGCCGTAAAAGAACCAAGCCGTACCATTTTCCGGCATCGCTTCTGTCATGGCTTTGTGAAACTCTTCGGGCTTAAGACCTTGCAGATTATTCGGCCTTTCTTCGAATAACGAGAACTCAAAATCTTTATCAGTTTGCAATATCCGGCCAGCTATCACGTATATATCACCGTTGATGGGTTTCAGCATAATTGCGCAAAGATAAAGCTTTTCCTGGAGAGGCTTTCCATTGGAATCTTTCATTTGCCAAACCAGCGGCAGGCTTGAGGAGCCGCTTTGTTCGTGAATCAACTTAATTTCCTGCGAAGTTTCTTCCGGTTTGTAAATTTGAAGAACAATCGTGGAGACCGCGGGCTGAAATTCTTTTCTCAGGGTAAAACTGACCTGATTGTCTTCGGATTTGAAGATGACTGGCAAAAGCGTTCCTTGAGCATGAGTAGTGACAAAGCAAAAGAACAGAAGCGTAACAGTTGTCAGGCTGCGAACGGATGAAGGGTGGGACATAAAAACTCCTTTCGGCTCCTTGTGGTGAATGATTTGCGGCCTCTGCCGCGACAATCGAATAAGGCCGCGCTCCAAAAAGCTTTCGCCTACTTCTCAAGAAGATTGGCTGGGAGTTTTATCCGTCTGCTGAGCCTCCCAGACCTTGGCGTACCGTAGAAACACTCCATACGCCGTAAACCCCGCAATAATCAATCCTTGAATGCCGTCCAGGAAGCCCCGCTTGACCAGATAACTGCGGATAAACGCGGCAATTGGCAGGGCGAAAAGATCAATGCCGCGCACTCGTTTGCCTTTGTTGACCAGATGTTCCGCCGAGAGCGTGGCGTATGTGAGCACACGACGATGGTAATCGCTGAGGTCATCCGCCGTGTAATGAAGCAACAAGCCAGAGAGTTTTTCAGTTCGCCCGCGCACATGCGCGACCTCGTGTGGGGCTACGCCGTCCCAGTAGCTGGCGGCTTTGCGATACAGCCGCATTTGGAAATCCGGGAACCAGCCGGAATGCAAAATCCACCGGCCAAGAAAGTTTGTCTTCCGCGAAATCCAGAAGCCGTCAGGCATCGTGGCCGGGTCGCGCTGACGCAAAGCTTCAATGGAAGCGCGTAATTCCGGCGTGACACGTTCGTCGGCATCCATCCACAGAATCCAGTCGCCCGTTGTCATCGAATCGGAATATTCGTGTTTGTCCTTGTAGCCGCGAAACTCTCTGTAAAAGATTTTATCTGTGTACTGTTTGGCAAGTTCCACGGTGCGGTCGGTCGAATACGAATCGCAAATGACAATCTCATCTACACACGCCAGACTTTCGCACAAAGCGGGAATATTCGCTTCTTCATTGTAAACGTTGATCTTGGCGGAGATTTTCATCAGATGAACAGATCGGCTGAAACATGAAAGAAACCCGCGAGCCTTTTTGCCTGTTCTTTGCTGATTTGGCGCTTACCGTTGACGACTTCAGACACTCTGCTTTTCGATCCAAATACTGGCAGTAAGTCGCTTTGTTTCAGTTGATTTGCGGCAATCAATTCGTTGAGCACTGCCTGTGGCGTGGACTTTTTGATTTCGTAATAGCTTTTCTCGAAGGTTTCGATCAGCAACGCCAGCAAATCCAGCAATGCCACCTCTTCTTTGCTTATCTCATCGCCTTTCTGCATCAAGCCTTCGACGACAGCCAAGTAGTAATCATTTTCCGCTTTTGTGCGGATGACGGTCGGCAATGTGGAAGCCAGCAAGTTCCCGTACTTTTCACGATTAACTTTTTTGGCAATCACTTTTCCATTTGTCTTTGTCGTATTCAGCATGAGTCAGAACGCTCCGAATAAAAACTTTATGGGTTTTGTAACTCACCCAGGCGATCAATCTGTATTTGTTGTTGCCAACATCGAAGATCGTGCAAGTGCCATAAATATCCGCACTACGAAATGTTCTGCGTATATCTGCAAAGCTCACCCAGTCCGCATCGGAAGTAATGTCGTACCAAGCGTCGAGCGAAACTTGGCTTTCAGGGTGAAGCTCGTAAAACTCCCTGATTCTTCCGTAAGAAATGATCCGCATCCACGCCTTTCCAAATTTATTTTCAACTGCCTCGCCCAACTAAGTCGGCAAGCAAAGGTTCCCACGCCGGGAACCTTGCGTCAAGCGAATATCAGCCGCCAAAAGGATATTTACACCTTACCGTTCAATACATTTTTCAATGCCTGGCCAGTGTAGGACTTCTTATTTTTAGCAATTTGCTCTGGAGTGCCTTCAGCAATAATTTTGCCGCCGCCTTCGCCGCCTTCCGGTCCCAGGTCAATGATCCAGTCGGCGGATTTCATCACGTCCAGATTGTGTTCAATGATGATAACCGTGTTGCCCAGGTCAACCAGCCGCTGCAGGACATCCAGCAACTTCCTGACATCTTCAAAGTGCAAGCCGGTCGTTGGTTCGTCCAGAATGTAAATCGTCCGGCCAGTAGCGCGCTTGGACAACTCCTTGGCCAGCTTGATGCGCTGCGCTTCGCCGCCTGAAAGCGTTGTGGACGATTGCCCCAGACTGACGTATCCCAAGCCAACTTCATAAATGGTCTGCAACTTCTGTTTGATCTGCGGATGATTTTCAAGCAGCGGCAGCGCGTCTTCAATGGTTGTATCCAGCAATTCGGAAATGCTCTTGCCTTGATACCGCACGTCCAGCGTTTCGCGGTTGTAGCGTCTGCCGCGACAGACTTCACAGGTGACGTACACGTCCGGCAGAAAGTTCATCTCAATGCGTTTCAGCCCGTCACCTTGACAAGTTTCGCAGCGTCCGCCTTTAACGTTGAAGGAAAAACGCCCGGGTTTGTAACCACGTTCGCGCGATTCGGGCAGCATCGAATACAACTCACGAATGGGCGTGAACAATCCTGTGTACGTCGCCGGATTGGAACGTGGCGTTCGGCCAATCGGCGATTGATCAATTTCGATGACTTTGTCTATGTTCTCCAGGCCTTCGATGGCGGCATGCGCGCCGGGTTCGGCCAGGCTGCGATAAATTTTGCGCGCCAGCGCTCGATACAAAATGTCTTCAACCAAGGTGGATTTGCCGGAGCCAGAAACGCCCGTCACCACTGTCAGCACGCCGAGCGGAAAGCTGGCGTCAACATTTTTCAAATTGTGTTCGGTCGCTCCGCGAACGGTGATGGCTTTGCCATTCGGCTGGCGGCGCTGTTTGGGAACGGCAATCTGCATTTCGCCAGACATGTACTGTCCGGTTAATGAAGCTTTTGTGTTCGCGATTTCGTCGGGCTTGCCAATGGCGACAACTTCGCCGCCGTGCGTTCCTGCGCCAGGGCCAAGGTCAACGACGAAATCAGCGCGGCGAATCGTTTCTTCGTCGTGTTCGACGACCAGAACCGTGTTGCCCAAATCGCGCAGCGTCGCCAGGGTTTCCAGCAGCTTTTGATTGTCGCGTGGATGCAAACCAATCGAAGGTTCATCCAGCACGTACAGCACTCCACGAAGCTGCGAACCAATTTGCGTTGCCAATCGGATGCGCTGACTTTCTCCGCCGGACAAACTAGACGAAGGACGATCCAGCGCCAAATATCCAAGCCCAACAGAATTCAGGAACTTCAATCGGTCGCGGATTTCTTTCAAGACTCGACCGGCGATCAGATCTTCGCGGGTGCTGAGTTTGATGTCGGCAAAGGCTGTAATCGCCGATTCAATCGGCAGCCGGGAATATTCGGCAATAGATTTTTGGTTCAACCGCACGGCCAAAGATTCTGGCCGCAAGCGCGCTCCGTTGCAGGCAGGACAAGCGATGGGCGAAATCAACGATTCCAGCGCCGAGCGCGATTCTTCGTCCCCCGCATTCGTTTGCAACCGCTTCATCGCATCCATCAGAAACGCCGTCGCGCCTTTCCATTCAGCCTTGTATTTATAGTCGCCGTAGCGGAATTCGACCTTTTCTTTCAACCCGGAAAAGAAGGCTTCGCGGACTTTTTTCGGCAGTTTGGCGAACGGCATTTCGACCGGTTGATCGAAATGCCGCGCGACAGCCAACAAGGCTTCGCGCAAGTAAGAATCGGTGGCCTTGTCTTCTTCGCCAACGAATTGCAATTGGTTGATTGGGATTGAACCGTCCAGAATCAATTTGGACGCATCAAGCTCGTAAGCCATGCCCAACCCGTTGCACGCTTTGCACGCGCCGTAAGCCGAGTTGAATGAAAACGAGCGCGGTTCCAGTTGCGCCACCGAAATGCCGCAAAACACGCAAGCCATCTTTTCGGAATACATGCGCTCTTCGCCGTCAACGATGGAAATCAGCACAATGCCTTCGGTCAGCTTGGTCGCTGTTCTCACAGATTCTTCCAGCCGGGAAGCGATGCCTTCTTTGATCAGCAAACGGTCAACGACCACTTCGATGGTGTGATTGCGACGCTTGTCCAGCTTGATGTCGTCGTCCAACGTCATCATCTCGCCGTCAATCCGCACACGGTTGAAGCCGCTTTTTTGCAGCTTCTCCAATTCCTTCTTGAACTCGCCTTTGCGGCCACGAACAATCGGGGCCAGGATCATCACGCGCTGACCTTCTGGCAACTCTTTGACGCTTTGGATGATTTGATCAGTGGATTGGCGAGAAACCGGCCGCCCGCAGTTGGGGCAATGGGGCTGGCCAACCGAAGAAAACAGCAGCCGCAGATAATCGTAAACTTCCGTGACCGTGCCGACCGTCGAACGCGGGCTGCGGCTGGTGGTTTTCTGTTCGATGGAAATTGCCGGAGACAAGCCTTCGACAGCATCCACGTCCGGCTTTTCCAGTTGCTCTAAAAACTGCCGCGCATACGCCGACAACGATTCGACGTATCGCCGCTGCCCTTCGGCATAAATCGTGTCGAACGCCAGGCTGGATTTCCCCGAACCGCTCAGACCAGTGATGACCGTCAACTGGTTGCGAGGAATTTCCAAACTGATGTTTTTCAGATTGTGCTGGCGCGCGCCACGCACCGTAATGCGATCAATAGCCATAAAGTTCCGAGCAGTCAGCTACAGACAAGAATTTGTGTTAATGATGAAACAGAGAGTTTAGCTGACGGGTTGGGGCTGAGCAAACTGCTACTTTTGGCGACCTAGTCGCTTTCCAATTTGTCTTCGTGTTTTTCTATGTCCTGCCGCAAAGTTTCAAGCTGGCTGGCGATTGCGTCTTTTTGGGCTTCAATTATCTTCGGATGAACATTTGGATGCGCGGCGGGATTGTCATCAAACTGTTCCAGCGCGAGCCGGAACTTTTCAGCCTGCGCTTTTGTGATTGAAAGCTGTAAATCTTCGTTTGAATTCATGTTTTGAAAGATTAAGTCAGAGCAATTTAGGCAGGAAAGCGCGTCAAAAGAAATTACCTGCGTTGGTACTTTTTCAAACAACCGATCCACTTTCAGCCGGTCAGCCGCCAGCATTTCTTCAATCGCGGGCAGGCAAGCTCGGTCATAAATCGCCACAAGCGGTTGCACGCGATCATCTTGATTCATTGGAACCGTGATTGATTTTGGGTTCTGGATTTTGGATTTTGGATTTGCAGCCTGATGAGCGTTGCAAAGAAGCGACAGGAATTCAGAAGTAATGAATGGAAGATCGCAAGCCAGTATCAGAGCCGATTCCTGTTCGCCGCAAGCTTTCAGCGCGGTGTAAATGCCGCCGAGCGGACCTTTGTGATCGTGCAGGTCATACAGCAGACGCGCATTCCACTTGTCGGCGAGTTCGCGATAACGGTCGGCGTTTGGGTTGGCTTGATTGATGACAATAGAAAGGCTGGCGGCGACTGGTTCAGCCGCCGCCAGCACGTGTTCAATCATCGGGCGTTCGTTGATTTCCACCCAGGCTTTGTCCGTTCCCATGCGTGAACTCCGGCCCCCGGCCTGGATGAACGCGTGAATCATGGGTTCTGTGCCATGCGACGTCATACGAATCTCATTTCATTTTCAGCTCAGCCACAACGAAAATGACATTCGGCCTATGACTGGATTTCTGTGTTAACGCTGGAAACGAATTTTTGCAGGGTTTCTTGGAACAGCGATCTGGTTTTCTCCTGCGCCTCTGTGTCGCTCTTGAGCATCGCGAAATAGGAACTAGCCAATTCCTCAATATATGCATTGAGAACTTTGAAAGCGTCTTCCCTGGTCTCGCCCAGTTTGGCGAAATCAAGACTTCCACCACATCCGGCGTCCGGTGGAACACAGGATCCATCGGGACATTCGGTCCATCCCGCAGGACACCCAAATCCAGTTTCCGCGCGCCACGCACGAGAAAACCCGCGCAAAGAGGAAAACAATTGATTCAACAATTCCTCTTTCCTGGCATCATCCGCGCCTTCAAACAAATCAGTCGCCAGTTTTTGAAACGATTCTGTCGTTGCTTTCAGTTTCTCATCGGTAATTGGCATAAATCATCTCCATTGGTTGAAAGTTAGTGTTCTCGCCACCTGACCTGTAAGGCGCAAAACGAAACCCAAAGCCGCCAGCAGTCCTGATTTTTTTTGGCTCTGAATCATTTGTTGAGTTCAATCAGCGAGGCAAAGACCCAACTTGTTTGTTTGCTGTAAAACAGCGTTTTTCCATCAGGCGACCAGGTCACCCCGGAATAGTAAGCAGTTGTATCGGCGTTGTTTGTCGCTAGTTTCAAGCTGCCGTTGAAGGGAGAAATCACTTCGATGTTGTCTCTGCCATCCTGCCGGGAAACAAGAGCAATCTGTTGACGGCTGAACGATAAAACGGCGCTGTACAGGTAAGCAGAATTGACTTGAGCAAGTGTTGAAACCGCGCCTCCACGAATGGCAATTTTCACGATGGTGACGTGTTGTGGGCGGGCGAGCGCTTGATCGCCCACGGCAAGATAAATTTCCTGTCCGGAAGCCGACCAGCCAATGAGCCGCACTGGAAATTGGGTTTCGAAAATCGTGTCAGTCTTTCCCTGCCCGACAAGGCAAAGACTTTTCTTTGCGGCTGGATCAGAAGGCATGGCCCCGGAAATATAGGCAATGCGTTCACTGTCCGGCGACCAAAAAGGCGAGGCAATGCGTATTTTTGAGTCGGTGTTACCGGTAAGCATCTTTTCGTCCGTGCCATTGCTGGACACTTCCCACAGGTTGTCCTGGCCGGATTTGGCGGAGCGGTAAACAATTCTGGTTCCGTCAGGTGACCAGTTGAAATTTGCGAAGAGGCGATTGTAGGGCATTCCCGTTTGGCCGCTGATGAGAATTCCGCTGGCCAGCAAGGTTTCGGTTTTCCCAATGATGCTGATTTTCAAAAGCTCTGCCTTGTCGTTTGAAAATCGAATGAAAGCCAGCGCATCTTCCGTGGGAGACCATTGGGCATTGAATCCCGGAGAAGTCAGTTGCGCCGGCTGGCTTTCGGGGGCAACTGATTTAAGCATAATGGCTTCGTCCAAAATGCTGCTGGCATTCGATGCTTGAAAAGCGATGTGTTGCCCATCGCGCGAAACATCCGGAAACAGTTGGACTCCAAATTCGGACGTGTGGCCGGTTTCCTTGCCTGTCTGAAGATCACACGAAAAGACGTTGGCGTTTTCTCGTTCTCCAACAGAAACCACCTGATTTCCATTGAGCGACACAGACGGAAAGCGATGGCTGTCATCACTGAAAATCAATTGTTGCACGTCGCGCCCATCGGCCCCGGCTACGTAAATCTGAAAGCGGCCTGTGCGATTCGAACTGAACGCGATTCGCTGCCCATCCGGAAACCAGACCGGTTCACGATTCCCCGATTCGCCGAACGTGACCTGCGTCGGAGTGCCTAGTGGAGAAATCGGGCGAACCAAAATATGCAGTTTTCCCGCAATCGAATCCGTGTACGCAATCAATCGCTCATCGGGCGAAACTCGAAAGTCTCCCGCTTTCGAAGTCTCCGCGTCAAAATCAGTTACTTGCGCTGTGGTGCCGGAATGCAAATCGAGTTTGAAGAGATTTTTCCGATGCCCGTAATAAATTACCTGCCCGTTGCCAAACCAACCACTCAATGTGAGTTGCAGCAAATCCATCTGCTTGCGCAAGGTTGGAACTTCGGGGCTGAAATAAGGAGTAGTCCAAATTCCCGACGCGCCGCTCCGATCCGAGATGAAAGCCAGATATTGCCCATCTGGCGACCAAATCGGGTCTCGATCATTCCATTTGCCATCGGTAATTTGTCGCGCCTCTCCACCAACAATCTGCCTGACCCAAATGCTGCTTCCTCTTTCATTGCTGACGCTGTAAGCGACCAGCTTTCCGTCTGGCGAAAATTCCACCCGCGAAATTCTTCCGCCGCTGCTGATTCGTTCGTTGACCAACCTGGTGACCCGGCCCGCTGAAAGCGAAGGAGACTTCCGCATTGGCAACAGGTATTTCCAGGCAATAAGGGCGAAACTCGCCACAACCAACAAACACGCCGCAAGTAATGGCCACTTCAGGACGGCAAGCCATTGTCTGGAAAATCTGCCCGTCGCACCGGATAGCGCCACCTGACCTGAACGTGAAAGGTGGGATTGGAATTCTATTCCTTGCCTGAGCGTTTGCAGATCGAGTTGCAAATCACGCGCAGTCTGGTAACGGTCGCGGGCGTCTTTGGCCAAGGCTTTGCGGACGATTCGCTCAAGCTCCTCGGGCGTGTCGGGCGCAAACTCTGACAACGGCTCAGGCTCTTTGTTGATAATGGCGGCGATCACGTCGGCAGAAGTTTCTCCGGCAAAAAGCGGCTGTTTGGCAATCAGTTCGTACAGCACGACACCCAGACTGAAAATGTCCGTGCGCGCGTCAACGTTACGACCTCGCGCCTGTTCGGGCGACATATAGCGCAGCGTTCCCAGAATCATTCCTGGCTGCGTTTTGACAATCTCGGGTTGGGTTTTCGCCGAAGTATCCACCAAATCTTCCGGCAAAGACCGCCGAACGTCGAGTTTCGCCAATCCGAAATCCAGCACCTTCACCAACCCGTCCGGGCGCAGCATGATGTTTTCCGGTTTGATGTCTCGATGGATGATGCCTGCGTGATGCGCGGCATCCAGCGCAGCAGCAGCTTGTATGGCAATGTCGAGCGCCTTTTTCAGAGTCAGATCTTCATACGACAGCACCTGCCGCAGCGTCTGACCTTCAATAAATTCCGTGGCAATAAAATGAGCTTTGCCTTCGGTGGTTTCGGCTTCGCCGATTTCGTGAATGGTGATGATGTTCGGATGGTTCAATCCGCTGGCGGCTTTGGCTTCGCGGACAAATCTTTGCAACCGGTCGCTGTCCGACGTGAATTGAACCGGCAAAAATTTCAGCGCGACATTGCGTTCCAGTTTGTTGTCGTGCGCCAACCAGACTTCGCCCATGCCGCCCGCGCCGATGCGCGAAATGATGCGGTAATGGTTGAAGTTCTGCACTGGCAGAGGACGCGTTTTTTCCTGAGCCAACGCTTCTGCTTCCAATTCAAACGCATTTTGTTGCAGAAAATTGCCCGCGCGGTCGTGCGCAATGAGCATGGCTCTGACTTCATGCCCCAATGTTTCGTCGCTGGCGCAAATGTGATTGAGAAAGGCCTCTCGCAGCTCCGAATCCAGTTCCAGAGCTTCGTAACAGAGCTTTTCAATTTGTTGCCAACGTTCTGGGGTCAACGCCTTTATCCCTGTTTTGTCGAGGTCGAGATGTGAATTAGGCAAATTAACCGACACTTCACTTACCGCTATGGCGCTTGGTTCATTGATACTTGGCTGGACATCGCCTCCGCCAGCTCACAGTTTTCAGACTGTTAATGAATTTGCAGGAAATATAAATCGAGCGTGACTAAAATCTACCATAGCTCTCTTTGAACTCGCTATTGAACTTTAGTCCTAGGCGTCTTGATCGGAGAATTTCCGGCTTGCAGAAGCGAGCGATGAAAGAAAGGGTGAGTTAGTTCACCAAATCGGAAGGATTGAAGTGCGGCAGGGGCGGAGAAACCTGCCGCACAAGGTTACCAACTACTTTAATTACAAGCTTCAAACAAGCCAGCCATGCCTTGACCACCACCGATGCACATGGTCACAACGCCATATTTGGCTTTGCGGCGAAGCAATTCATTGCCGATGGTTCCGACCAAACGTGAACCGGTCATGCCGAACGGGTGGCCAATGGAAATCGAACCGCCGTTGACATTCAGCTTTTCAGGATCAATTCCCAGGAAATCGCGACAGTAAACAACCTGCACGGCAAAAGCTTCGTTCAGTTCCCACACGTCAATGTCATTGACGGTCAGCCCGTGACGCTTTAACAGTTTCGGAACAGCGTAAATTGGGCCAATGCCCATTTCGTCCGGTTCGCACCCGGCAACGGCGAATCCGCGAAAGATAATTTTCGGCTTGATGCCCAGTGCTTCAGCGCGCTCACGCGACATCAACAGGTTGATTGCCGCGCCGTCGGAAAGCTGCGAAGAGTTTCCGGCGGTCACGCTTCCCTGCCCGCTTTCTTTGTCAAAGTGCGGTTTCAGGGCCAGTAAACCTTCCAGCGTGGTGTCTGGACGGTTGCATTCGTCTTTGTCACATATCCGTTCTTCCTGGCTGACGACTTGTCCGGTTTGCTTGTCCAGAATTCCGGCCATCACTTTCATTGGTGCGATTTCGCCAGAGAAAAATCCTTCGGCCTGGGCGCGCGCGGTTCGTTGCTGGCTGCTGAGCGAGTATTCATCCTGGGCTTGGCGGCTTATACCATAGCGTTTTGCGACCACTTCGGCTGTGTCTCCCATCACCATGTAAATTCCAGGTTTCATTTCTTTGACCACAGGATGCGGGTTGCTGTCCCGTCCGAGCATGGTGATGCTTTCGACGCCTCCGCCAATGGCGGCCTCTGCGCCTTCCACCATAATCTGGTGCGCAGCCATCGCCACCGACTGCAGCCCGGAAGAGCAAAACCGATTAACCGTTGTCGCGGCGACGGAAACCGGCAAGCCAGAAAGCACCGATGCGACACGCGCAACGTTCGTTCCCTGCGCTCCGCAAGGATAACCAGCGCCGATAATCACATCTTCAATTTCCGCCGGGTCAAGTTGCGGCGTTTTTTTCAAAACGTCTTGAATGCAATGCGCAAGCATGTCCGCCGGATGCGTCAGGTTGAATGACCCGCGAAACGATTTGGCCAGCGCGGTGCGCGAACTGGCGACAACAACGGCTTCTCTCATGTGAAGTTTCCTTTCAAAGGTAATGGAGGTTTTATTTCAACAGACCGCCAAACGCGATCTTGCATATCTGTTCGGCCACTTGTTCGCGTGTAAGTTTCCCGTCCGGGCGAAACCAGCGCGCCACCCACAGAATCATTCCCAACAAGCTAAAAGCGGCGGCGGTCGGGTCAACGTCCTTCAACTTGCCTTCCGCGTTCATCTGTTCCAGCGTTGAGCGAATCAGGTCAACATAAACCCGCTTTCGCTGACGCAGCTTGCGGCGATGGGCGGGCGATAATCCCAATTCTTCTTCGACCAGAATTGTTACAGGACTGTGCCCCTCGTCGTTACTGCTGCGGGCAATCAGCATGCAGTGGCTGGTAATGATTGCTCTCAACCGCTGTTCGGCGTCGGCAATTTCGCGCGCCGGTTTGATTACCGAAACTTCCAGCGTATCCATCCCATAGCTCATAATTGCAAAGAGCAATTCTTTTTTGCTGGGAATAAAATGGTAAACGCCTGCCTTGGTAATGCCGACAGCTTCGGCAATATCACTCATCGAAGTGGCGTCAAAGCCGCGCTCGCAAATCATCTGCGCGGCCACGGAGTAAATCTGATCCGTGCGCTCAGAGCCGCTTAATCGGGTTTGTTTCTTTCCGTTCTTCATCTTGAATCTTTACCACGACCGGTAGGCAGCGTGGTTGACAGAAAACCCGCTTGCTACCGCGCGCGGCACTGACCCAATCAGCTAACTGACCGACCGGTAGGCAAACTATCACGCGCCCAACACGAGCGTCAATTGGGCGTGCATCTCAATTTCGCTGCTTCAATTTGGCGACGAATTCCGCCGCCATTTTGTTGTGCTCCTCGGATTGCAGCCGGTCACGAATGGCCTTTCCCATTCGCCGAAAAGCCGTTTGCGTATCCACATCAATCAATTCGCGCGTCAACCGTTTGGTTTCAAACAAAGCGGCGCGCGGTCTGGCGGCAAGGGTTTCCGCCAGCGACATGGTGCTGCTGAGCAATTGTTCTGAGTCGCAAACGTGATTGACCAGGCCAATGCGATGGGCTTCGTTGGAATGAATAACTTCGCCGGTCATTGCCAATTCTTTTGCGCGGCCTAGCCCAATGATTTTGTACAGCGGGAAAACCATTTGCGTCAGGCCAAGCAGAATTTCCGTCTGTGCGAAAGTCGCTTCGGGGGAACACAGCCGGAAATCACACATGACAGCCAAATCAAATCCTGCCGCGATTGCCGGTCCATTAATAGCGGCAATGACCGGTTGAGGCTGTATGTAAATACGCTGGAACATGGCAAAGACACTTTCCAGATAGGCGATCTTTTCTTCAAAGGAAGATTCCAGCACAAAATCAAGGTCAAGCCCGGCGCAAAAGCTTTTGCCCGCGCCGGTCAGAATCACGACATTCACGTCTGAGTTTTCCGCCGCTTCTTCCAGCGTCGAAGTCAACTTCGTGATCAGATCAGGATGAAGCGCATTGCGCTTTTCAGTGCGATCAAGCGTCAGCAGCAAAACTGCCCCACGCTGTTCCGTTGTGAGCATTAAATCCTCCATTTGTAGAGCAGGTTTTCCAATCTGCTCGATCTTTTGCGAACCGAACCCGGCGAACAACAAAGCAACCTATTGAAACCAGATGCAGGTTTGGAAACCTGCGTTACCGCGTGACTTGGCTAAACCAATGGCTATGCTACAATCCGCGACTTAATCTGTCAGGCTGATAGAGGCCTGCGACACTAAATCGGAACAAACAACATTGGGACAATCTTTTTTCGACAGAATTTACAGGATTTCGCAGGATTCGCAGAAAGACCAATCCCGGCAAGGCGCTAATCGGATTTGAATGCCATTCATCCTGAAAAATCCCGTAAATCCTGTCCAAAAGTTTTTGCTTTGATTTAGCAAGGTGGCGTGTCGGCAAGTTGGCAGTCTCGCATTGAAACCACCAACCACCAATCACCATCCACCAACCACCAATTTATGATTCAAACTGTCAGAGGAACCAGAGACATTTTGCCTGGCGACATGCCGCTTTGGCATCGCGTTGAAGAAGTCGCGCGCGAAGCGTTTCGCCGCTACGGCTTCCGCGAAATTCGCACGCCGATTTTTGAAAAGACCGAACTGTTCGCGCGCGGCGTCGGCGAAGCGACCGACATCGTCCACAAGGAAATGTACACTTTCACCGACCGCGCACGGCAAGACAGCGAAGGTGAATCACTGACCTTGCGCCCGGAAAACACTGCGTCAGTTGTGCGAGCCTACATTCAGCACAAAATGTTTGCCGATAAATCTCCGGGCGAATTAACAAAACTGTATTACGTCGGCCCGATGTTCCGCCGCGAACGCCCGCAGGCGGGACGGTACCGCCAGTTCTATCAAATCGGCGTCGAAGTCATGGGATCCAGCGACGACCCGGCCATCGAAGCCGAAGTGATGGAAATGCTGGACTGGTTTTTGAAAGAGCTGAAAATCACGAACACGACGTTGCTGGTAAATTCAGTCGGCGAACCTGCCAGCCGGGCAGCTTACCTTGAAACCCTGCGCGAAGCGATTCGCCCGAATTTGGATAAACTGTGTGGTGATTGTCACCACCGGTTTGAAACCAATGCGCTACGGGTTTTTGATTGTAAAAACGAAAGCTGCCAGGCAGTCGTGAAAGATTTACCGGTGATTACCGATTCCCTGGATGAAGCTTCGCTTGAACATTTCAATCAGTTCAAAGCCCATCTGGAAGCTCGCGGCATTGCTTACACGGTGAATCCGCGAATGGTGCGCGGGCTGGATTATTACACGCGGACGGCATTTGAAATCGTCGGCCACGATGGCCTGGGCGCGCAGAACACTTTGGTCGGCGGAGGCCGATACGACGGACTATCCGAAACCATTGGCGGGCCTCCGACCAAAGGTTTTGGCTTTGCCTTCGGTCTGGATCGCATGGTGATGGCTTTGCCGGAAACAGAAGCCGAACAATTGCGGACGGCGGACGCGCCCGATGTTTTTATCGTCTTTTTGGGCGAAGCTGCCCGCGCACATTCGTTTACGGTCGCGCAAAAATTACGGGCGGCTGGCATCGCCGTAGCAATGGAATTTGAAGACCGCAAAATGAAAAAGGCGATGGCTGCAGCGGACAAAGCCCACGCCCGTCATGCGCTGATCATTGGTGACAACGAAGTCGCTTCTGGAAACTACGCCTTAAAGAATTTGAAAACCGGCGAACAGCAATCACTTTCGCTGGACGAAATTATCTCGAAATTCGGTTCAGTACCGGGAGCGGTAGCGACCGGGTGAAAATTTAGAATCAGGAAAGAACAATGTTGGATCATCTTGGACAAACACAACGCACTCATAATTGCGGCGAACTTCGTCGCGAAAACGCAGGGCAAACCGTCACGCTGATGGGCTGGGTCAACAGCCGGCGCGAGCATAAAAATGTGACCTTCATTCATTTGCGTGACCGCAACGGAA
Organism: uncultured Heliomicrobium sp.; assembly: GCA_964570175.1. GTDB lineage: Bacteria > Acidobacteriota > Blastocatellia > RBC074 > RBC074 > RBC074. The sequence continues at coordinate 28,140 of CAZMXG010000074.1, forward strand.
TCACCCAGGTCGTTTTCGATCCGGAAAAATGCCCTGAAGCGCACGAAAAGATCAAAGCTGTGCGCAGCGAATTTGTGCTGGCCGTAACCGGCGAATGTATTTTGCGCGACCAAAGCCAGTTCAACCCGAATATGACCACCGGCGAAATCGAAATCATCGCCGAAGACGTCAAAGTGCTGAACGATTCGCAGGTGCTTCCTTTCCAGATCGAACGCTGCGAAGCGTCAGAAGACGTGCGTTTGAAATATCGCTACCTGGATTTGCGACGCCCTGAAATGCAGCGCAATTTCCGGCTGCGTCATCAACTGGCGTTCACAACGCGGCGCGTGCTGGACGAACATGGGTTTTACGAAATCGAAACGCCGATCCTGACCAAATCCACGCCGGAAGGCGCCCGCGATTATCTGGTTCCTTCGCGCACCATGCCGGGCAAGTTTTTCGCGTTGCCGCAATCGCCGCAGTTGTTCAAACAGTTGCTGATGATTTCCGGCTACGAGCGCTACTTCCAGATTGCTCGATGCTTCCGCGACGAAGATTTGCGCGCTGACCGTCAGCCGGAATTCACACAGATTGACATCGAAATGAGCTTCGTTCAGCCAGACGATGTGTTTAACGTCATCGAACCGTTGATCGTCGAATGCTTCAAAGTGGCAGGCTACGAGGCCCCAGCGCGTCCCTTTCAGCACATGCCGTACACCGAAGCAATGAACCGGTTCGGTTCGGACAAACCGGACCTGCGTTTCGGCATGGAACTGATTGATCTGACTGCGCAGTTTGAAGGCAGTGCGTTTCCAGTGTTTGCCGACGCAATTAAGAAAGGCGGCGTCATCAAAGCCATCGTCGTTTCCGGCGCGGCCACATGGTCGCGCAAGCAATACGACGACATCATCGAACACGCGAAGAAGTTTGGTGCGGGCGGTTTGGCTTACATTCAGGTGCTGGAAGGCGAAAACAAATCCGCGCTGACCAAAACGATGGGCGCGGACGGCGTTGCGAAAATTGTTGAAGCCGCTGGCGCAAAAGTCGGCGATTCAATCCTGATGGTTGGCGGGAAGTGGGAAAAAGCCTGCGATGCAATTGGCGAAGTTCGTTTGGAAATTGGTCGTCGCGAAAAGCTCATCAATGAAGATGACAATCGGTTGCTGTGGGTGACGGAATTTCCGATGTTCGAATACCACGAAGAAGACAAACGCTGGTATGCCAAACATCATCCGTTCACTTCGCCGCGCGACGAAGACGTTGAAAAACTGGACGGCGGCGATCTGGGTTCGGTTTATGCCAAGGCTTACGACCTGGTGCTGAACGGCAAAGAATTGGGCGGAGGCTCGGTTCGTATTCACCGTTCCGACGTGCAAGCAACAGTTTTCAAAGCTTTGGGGTTGAGCGAAGAAGAAGCGCGCGAAAAATTCGGCTTCTTCCTGGATGCACTGAGCTATGGAACTCCACCGCACGGCGGCATCGCGCTGGGCTTGGATCGTCTGGTGATGCTGTTGGCCAAAGCCGGTTCGTTGCGCGATGTCATCGCCTTCCCGAAAGTTTCGACAGCGTCGGATATGATGACCGATTCGCCCAGCGAAGTCGCCGCGGCGCAACTGGCTGAGTTGAAGATCAAAACGTTGGTATAAAAAAGATGCTGGATGTTAGATGTTGGGCTTTGCCAAAGGGCGAGTTTGGGAATGTGATTAGGGGTGCCAGGAATTGTGATGGAAAGGCCAAAGGAACAGATCAAAAGCCATCGCGATTTGATTGTTTGGCAGAAGGCTGTTCAGCTGGTTGTTGATTTATACAAGCTGACAAAGTCGTTTCCGAAGGAAGAAACCTACGGATTGACCAGTCAGATCCGCCGTGCGGCAACCTCTATTCCTGCCAACATCGCTGAAGGCCAAGGAAGAAGACTTGGCGGCGAATACCAGCAGTTTCTGGGACACGCCAGAGGTTCGCTTTGTGAGTTGGACACGCACATCGAAGTGGCTTTTCAGATCGGCTATTTGGCGGAGCCTCAGTATCAACAAATCAGAGAAAAAATGGATGAAGTAGGCCGAATGCTAAACGGCCTACTTCGCTCCCTCCAAACCTAAGCATCCTCTTTTCCTAGCACCTAACATCCAGCATCCAACACCTACTCTTCAGAATTTGAAAACAATGCCAACCGCAACGTTGACGTTGTGCTGGCTTTTATCGAAAAACGGCGCGGTGAATTTCGGTTTGCCGGTGATGAAATCGCGCACTTCGCCGCGAATAGCGAAGACGCTGGCCAGATTCAAATCCACTCCTCCGCCGTAATCAAACGCCCAGGTCGTGTTGGCCGTATCGCCGGTAACGGGTTGTCCTGTGGACGTTTGCGCGTCCCCTGAATACCGGCCCATTCCCAAACCAGCCGCGATGTAAGGCGAAATTCCTCCGCCGGGAAAGAGTTTGACCTTCAACCCCGGAGTGAAAAACAACGTCGAGTAGCTGTTTGGCAAAACAACATTCGTCACCTTGATTTTGGTGCTGGGAGCGCCAGCAATCAGCAGTTCGCCATACAAAGCCGCTACTTTGCCGTCAACGAAACGACGACCGTAGGTAATTTCGTAAGACACTGCTCCGTCAAACGCAGCTTTGATTGTTTGCACGCCGGTAATTCCTTTGTCGCCGGTTTTCAATCGCCCAACAAGGATCGCAATCTCGCGCTGTTGGGCGTTGGCAACGACAGCAGTACCAAACAGAACCAGCAGAACCGCGAACAAATTTCTTGTGCGGATCAACTTCATAGTGGAATCCCTCCCTGATCGTTTTTGGTAACGATCTGATTATGTTGTCTACAAAGGGGTTATTTGTGGCCGGTTGTATCATCAATCGGCGTTCAATTATCATCAGCCTGCTTTCAAATTCAAACTCGAACTCATCAACGCATCAAATCGATTTCACTTCCGCAATGTCAAAAATTCGCGTTCTGCCTGACAGTCTTGCCAACAAAATCGCCGCTGGCGAAGTCGTCGAGCGGCCGGCTTCCATCGTCAAAGAGCTGATCGAAAACTCGATTGATGCCGGAGCCAAAAGCATCGAAGTCGCCGTTGAATCCGGCGGACGACGTTTGATCCGCATCAGCGATAACGGCGAAGGCATGTTGCGCGATGATGCGATTCTGGCGTTTGAGCGCCATGCCACCAGCAAGCTGAAAACCGCCGAAGATTTGGAGGCGATTGTCACGCTCGGTTTTCGCGGCGAAGCCTTAGCTTCGATTGCTTCGGTCGCAAAAGTCCGGCTGCGGACGCAAACCGCCAGCGACATTGTCGGCACCGAAGTCGAAATCAGCGGTGGGCGAATGCTGAACGTCCGCGACATTGCGTTCACGCAAGGCGCAGAGTTTGAAATCCGCGACTTGTTTTTCAATGTTCCTGCCCGGCGAAAATTCCTGAAATCCGAAGCGACCGAAAGCTTTCACATTGCCAACTTGGTGACGCATTACGCGCTGGCAAATCCGCAACTGTCTTTCCGGCTGATGAACAACAACCGCGAAAGCATTCGCACGACGCCCGCCGCCGATTTGCGCGACCGTGCTTATCAGCTTTTCGGCGGCGAATTCATCGGCGGATTGATCGAAGTCGGCGGTGAAGCGGGCGAAATGCGCGTGCGCGGGTTTGTGTCTTCTCCGTCCGCAACGCGAACGACCAAAGACAGCCAATACTTTTTCATCAATGGCCGGTACGTCCGCGACAAAGTCATCAGCCGCGCTTTGATCGAAGCGTATCGCGCAATGATTCCCGCGGGCGTGTACCCGTCGGCAATGCTGTTTGTCGAAATGCCGCCGCACGAAGTTGACGTCAACGTACACCCTGCCAAAACCGAAGTCCGCTTTGTTCGCGGAACGATTGTGCATGATTTGATCCGTGATGCCGTGCGCTCTGCCATTAGTTCGTCCAAAGCCGCCGTGACCTTCTTTGCCAAACGTGAGCCTGAGCCTGCCACCAAACCACAGGAAGTGTTTCGCTCACACCTGTTTGATGAAAAAGCGCCGCAGATTTCACGCGAAGAACTGCGCTCGGCTTTCCGGCTTCAAGCCCCGCCGCCGATTCCCCAGCAATCCAGAATTGATTTGGGCGGCAATATCTCAATGGACGATGAGCAAGGACAAGCCAGTCTCACTGGCGATCGTGAGTTGATTGACCTTGACGCTGAACCAGTCAGTACCGCGACCGGTAGGGAGCGAGTTGACCTGGAAACGTCCACTGCCGAAGAAGCTCAACGAATCGCCGAGTCGCAAGTTGCAGTCGAACCTGATCCGATGCAGCTGTATGGCCATCGGCTCGGCTGTCTCGGCGCAAAAGGCGCAGACACAAATTCGCAACTAAAACCTGCCCAAAACCTGACGTTGATTGCCGACGAAGTGAATCCACTTGGTCAAATGCACAACAGCTTTATCATCGCCACAGATCGAACCGGTTTACTATTGATTGATCAGCATGTCGCGCACGAACGCATCCTGTTTGAGCAGCATTGGAACGCGCTGCGCCGAAAGAAAGTCGAAACGCAACGCCTGCTGATTCCTGAAACGCTGGATTTGTCACCCGCGCAGACAACGTCGCTCGATCAGGTTTTGCCGGAACTCGAGGAAAACGGTTTCGAGCTTGGCCGACTGTCAGGCCGCACTATCGCCATCAAAGCGATTCCGGCAATGCTAGGTTCCGGCGTCGCGCGCACATTGTTGCTGGAATTGCTGGACGCGATTGAAGATAACCGCAGAGGTTTGTCACTGGATGAGATAAGAGCAGAAATCGCCGCCAGCCTGGCCTGCCGCGCAGCAATCAAAATCAATATGTCGTTAGCGCCGGAAAAAATGCGTTGGCTAATTGACGAACTGATGAAGAAAGAAAATCCTGCCACTTGCCCGCACGGACGCCCGATCATTTTGCGAATCACCGCCCGCGAAATCGAGAAGGGCTTTCAGCGAACTTGATTGACGTAAAACCTGTCTCCCACGAAGACACACAAAGGTTCACGAAGAAAGCAATTATTCCGTCTTATCTTCGTGTTTTCTTCGCGTGCCTTCGTGGGAAGACGCCTTTCTTACATTATCCAATCGCCATTAAACTGCCCGATGTGCGGTAATACATCACACCTTGAGAAATCGCAGGTGTCGCCAGACAAGGTTCGCCCAGATTGTTTTTCGCCAGCACTTCCAACTTAGGTCCGGCTTTCAGCGTGTAAACAACGCCGTCTTCGGTCGGGCAGTAAATTTTGCCATCCGCCGCGACCAATGAAGCAGAGCAAACGGCGTCCTGTCCCAGCCGTTCCTCAAACATCTTTTCACCGGTTTTGAAATCAAAACAGCGCAGCAGGCCGTTGTAATTGGCCACGTACAAATAGCCGCCATACATCACCGGAGTGGAAATGTAAGCGCACCCGAACGGCACGCTCCAGCCCACGCCATCGATGCTCGT
>CAZMXG010000075.1:0-33039 GCA_964570175.1 uncultured Heliomicrobium sp.
TCGTAAGGGACTTTCACCCTCAAGTGAATGCGCCCTGCCGGGCGCACTAACAAAAGGCTGTTACGATGAGTTGTCTCATCGTAACAGCCTTTTGGACCTGCATACCTGGCTCCTCTCCGGCTACACAGACAGGAACCCTCTCACCGGTTACGGCGCGTAATACCCGCTTACATCTATCAACAGATGGATTGTGCTGAACACATAGACAGTGAACTTGCCGTCTGCGCTCAATCCCACCGTGAACGCGTTCGGAATCACCTGGTTTGCAACGTAGTTCAAATTCGACGACTCAGGACGATTGGCAGCCGTTGGATACAAGGTCACGTTGCCGCTGCCTTGAGAGACGAAATTGACCACCGTCGCATTCCCAATTAACGCTCTGGCCGTCGCCGGGATTGTCACTCCGTCACAGGTTCCCAATGCCGGAATCACAGTCTCGCTGCCTCCCGCCAATGGCGCTCGCGGAGTAATGCAACCCGGATAGAACAACTCCGGACGCGTCTCCAGTTTGCGAATCGGCGTTTCCAGCAAAGTCAGCAACAATCCCTGTCCGTTGATGTCGTTGGCTTCCGCGCTGAAATACCCTGTCAGGTCTACCAGCATATCGGTCGTTTGCGACACATACAGATTGTAGCTTCCAGCGCCGCTCAGCCGCGTCACGAAGGCATTCGGAATCGCCTGCGTCGAGACATACGACAGCGTGTTGGCCAGCGGCAGTGGAGCCACATCACTGGCATACACTTCCGCTTCCCCATTGGCATTCGCATTGACCGAGGTCAGGTTGCCGACCAGAGCCTGCGCCGCCGACGGAATCGTTATTCCTTCACAACTAAACCGCCCCTGCAACAGACGTGTGCTTCCAGCCAGCAACTTGGCGCGTGGTGTTTCGCAACCGGGGTAAAACAATTCCGGTCTCGTCTCAAGCGCGCGCACAGGCCGCGGCAATGGATGGAAATACAGCCCGCCAGCGCCCGGCGGCGCGTAATATCCAACCACGTCAACCACCAGATGCACATCGCTGTAGCTGAAAATCTTGAACGCTCCATCGTCTCCCAGAGCCACGGTAAAACCGTTGCTGATGGTTTGGTTGGCGGCATAGTTCAAGTTCGAGACTTCCGGTTTCGGCTTGTTGCTCGGGTAAAATGTAACGTTGCCCGTGCCGGTATATTGCCCTGCTCCGGGATAATTGATGACCGTTGCCGTGCCGACGATGGCCTTCGCATTGGCCGGAATGGTCAGCCCGTCAAAGGTCACTCGCCCGTTTTGCGTGCGCGGTGTGCCGCCGTTTAGTTCACCGGTCAGCTTCACGCCAGGCAGGTCAAATGCCCCGCCAGGACGTTCATTCGCCGGACGCGTATCCAGCAAACGCAGCGGCTTGGTCAGCGGGTAAAACTGCAAGCCGTTGGAAGTGATCGCAGGGTTGACCACCAACGTGTAGCTTTGCGTTCCCGTGCAGCCCGCCGCGTCCGTTACCTTGATGGTGAAGGGGAAGCTGCTCGCCGTGGTCGGAGAACCCAACAACGTGTCTCCCGACAAGCTTAGTCCCGGTGGCAGCGTGGAGCCTGCGTTGACGCTGAACGTATACGGCGCGGTGCCGCCACTCGCCGTCAGCAACTGGGTGAACTGTATGTTGACCGTCCCTGGTGACAAGCTGGCAGGCGTGATCGTAATGGTCGGGCAGGGTGCGATGACCAGCGAGTAGGACTTCGGCGTAGAGGACATACAGCCGTTGGCGTCCTTGACCGCAACACTGAAGTCGAAAGTGCCCGACACAGTTGGCTTGCCGGAAATCAAGCCCGTCGTCAGATTCATCGTCACGCCCGTGGGCAGACCGCCCGCAAAGCTCCACATCAGCGTCCCTGTCCCGCCGGTTTGCGTCAGTTGCTGCGAGTATTGCAACCCGATCTGACCGCTCGGCAGTGTCGTCGGATTGATTGTGATCGCCGGACACGAAGCGATGACCAGTGAATATGCCTTTGGCGCCGACGCGCAGCCGTTGGCATCCGTTGCCGTGACGCTGAAGTTGAACGTGCCAGACGTAGTCGGCGCGCCGGAGATCAGGCCGGTCGTCGGATTCAGCGTGACGTTTCCAGGCAGATTACCTGTAAAGCTCCAAGCGATCGCGCCCGTCCCGCCGCTCTGCGTCAATTGCTGGTTGTACGATTGACCGAGTTGTCCGTTAGGCAATGTCGCCGGAGTGATCGCAATCGTCGGACATGCCGGATCAATCGTCAGCAGGTAATCGCGGCACCCCTGCTTGCCCACCGCATCCACGGCCATGACCGTGAAGTTGAAGTTGCTGACCGCTGTGGTCGGCGTACCATTGATTGCGCCATTCGCCCCCAGCGTCAGTCCGCCAGGCAAAGGCGTAACGGCGGTAAAGACATAAGGCGCTGCGCCGCCCGTCGCACTCAAGGTTTGAGTGGGGTATGTGGTGTTAACTCTCCCCTTGGGCAAGGCCGTCGCGCTGAGGCTAAGCGAGTAATCGCCTTCGACCGCCCCGATATCCGTGGTGCCGCCAACGGGCCGCACAAAGCCGCGTTGATCGGTGGTTGGCGCGCCAGTGTTGCTGCCCGCATTGATCGCCGGACTGCCGCACAGCAGCAGATGCGTTTGCGTCGTCCCGCCATTGTTTGCCAACGGGCCAATTTTCGCGTTGAGTTTATTGGCTGTTGTCCCTACCAGATTGCCACCAACGCCGTTAGTAGCCCCGCTCGTGCCATCGCTATCCAGACTATTGGTCAGCGAGGGCGGTGTGGTGTTGATGATGGAAAAGTTCTCGCCGGAATTCCCAGCCACCAGCGTATTGCCGAGTTGGGTTGTGATAACACCACCACCCGTGTTGTGGTTTTTAATTATCTGGTTAGCTGTATTGGCGGTGACCGTGCAATTCGTCATCACCAACAGGGCGGTCCCAGCACTGGCGACGTTATAGACGGTGCTCTGAAAAAAGCCAGTGTTGGTGTTGCCGCTGATCGTGCAATTCGTCAACGAAGTGTTGGCGTTGCCCTCATTACGAACGCCGCTGCCGTCCAAAACAGCGGTATTGCCACTGACCGTGCTGCCGGTCATCGTCAGACTGCCGCGGTTCTCGATGCCCGCGCCGCCCAGCCCCGAATTGCCCGTGATGGCACAATTTGTAACCGTCAGAGCTCCTGAGTTAAGAACCCCGCCGCCTACATCGGTTGGCACACTGCCATTCGCAATCGTCAGACCAGTGAATGTGACAGTCTGCCCACTGGGGATATTGAAGATTCGGTAATCCCCACCTGTATTACGCTGCACCGTCAGCAGATTCGCGCCCGGCCCGATGATTGTCAGGCCATCGTTAATGTCCGGCAGCGCACCTGTCAGATTGATCGTCCCAGTAACACTGAACGTGATCGTGTCCCCAAGGCCGCCCGCCGCGCAATCGGTCGAGCCGGATTGATTGTTGTTGTTGGCGTTGATCAGCGCTTCGCGCAAAGTGCATTGACCGTTGTTCGCTGGCGTGCCGTCGGCCAGACTATTGACGACAGTCGGAGGTACGAACTCAAACGCACCGATATCCACACCGCCCCCCTTTGGTCGCGAAACTCCGCGCTGGTCAGTGGTTGGCGCGCCCGTGGCAGTGCCCGCATCAATCGCCGGGCTGCCGGGCAACAAGGCCTGGGTTTGTGTTGGCCCCCCGTTGTTCGCCAACGGGCCAAGCTTGGGATCTTTGTTGATCTGGTCGCCTGGGCCAGTCAGAAAGCCGCTGCCATTGTCGCTGGCCAGGTTGTAACCCAACGACGTGACGGTCGCCGGACCACCTCCACTTAACATATCTGTGGCTAAATTGGGGAGGGAGTTGTTGGCAACAATGGTGTTACGAAGTCTGGTTGTGGCGGTTGTGCCAGCGCCAGATGTCCTGGTGTGAATGCCGCCGCCGGCCTGAGAAGCGGCATTGTTGGCAATGGTGCTGTTGATGACTTCCAGAGTGCTGCTGCCGCTAAAACTGGCATTGAAAATACCGCCGCCAAATCCAGCGGCAATCGTGTTACTACTGAGGGTGCAATTGGTGACCGTTAGTGTATGGCCGCCATCACCCAAAAAGTGAACCCCGGCACCTGCAATTATCGCGACATTTCCATTAAACGTGCAGCCCGTGAAGCTCCCATCAGCAGATTGCAAGGAGACGCCGCCGCCAGAGCCAAAGCCTGACACTTCGTTGTTCACAATCGCGCAATTTGTCAGCAATAAGTTGCTCCGGCTAAGAATGCCACCGCCGGGGCCGTTCACTTTACCACTACTGATCGTCAGTCCACTGATGCCAATGGACAGCCCACTCGGAATGTTGAAAATGCGGTAATCGCCGCCTGTATCTCGCCGCACTGTCAATTGGTTTGCTCCAGGACCGGCGATTGTCAGACTGTCGGTAATGTCCGGCAGAGCACCTGTCAGATTGATCGTGCCCGTGATGCTGAAAGCAATTGCGTCCGGGCCGCTGCCCGCCGCACAATCGGTCGAGCCGGATTGATTGTTGTTGTTGGCATTGATCAAGGCCTCGCGCAATGTGCATTGGCCGTTGTTCGCTGGCGTGCCGTCGGCCAAGCTGTTCACGACAATCGGCGGTTTGGTGTAGAGTCCAATGAGGGACGATGCATTCAGTCCGGCAGTAGTGAAACTGCCTGCCGCATATATTTTCGTTCCTTCCCTTGCCAGAGCAAAGACTCGGCTATTTACCCCGCTGCCAAGCGCTGACCAATTGCTTCCGTTCCACTTGGCGATATTGCTCGCTGACGTGCCTCCTGCTGAGATGAAATTCCCACCCACATAAAGGTCATTACCACTCACCACTAATGCATCGGCATGCGCAGGGCTATTCACAGTTCCACCTAACCCACTACTGAGTGCCGACCAACTACTGCCGTTCCATTTGGCGACCTTGCTGGCAGCTACGCCTCCGACCTGATTGAAATTGCCACCTATGTACAAATCGCTTCCGTTCACAGCCAGGGCATAAACCTCATAGAGATTATTCACATCATTTACGCCATTCACCCCGCTGCCGAGCGCCGACCAACTGCTGCCGTTCCATTTGGCAATACGGTTAACTGAAATGCCTCCTGCCGTGCTGAAACGCCCTCCGACATAAAGATCGCTGCCACTCGCCGCTAAAGAATCAACCCACCAATCCGCCCCGCTGCCGAGCGCCGACCAACTGCTGCCGTTCCACTTGGCAATATTTTTGGCAGGAATGCCACCTGCTGACGAGAAGTTCCCGCCTACATATAGGTCGCTCCCGCTCACCGCTAAGGCATAGACGGAGCCTCCCACTCCACTACCGAGTGCCGACCAACTGCTGCCGTTCCACTTGGCAACGTTACTGACCGATATCCCTCCTGCCATGCCGAACTCGCCGCCTACATAGAGATCGCTTCCGCTCACAGCCAAAGCGGTGACTCCTAGTCCTTGGGAAGAAACCCCGCTGCCAAGCGCTGACCAACCACTGCCGTTCCATTTGGCAATATTACCGACCTGAATCCCACCCGCGGAACTGAAAATGCCGCCTACATAAACATCGGTGCCGATTATCGCCAGAGCCTCGGCGAAGCTATCTGGGCCGCCCAACCCGTTTGAGATGAATCGCGAGTCCCATAATTCATCGCCCGGTGCGAGCGCCGCCGCCGCCGGAACAAACCGCGGCGCACCGTTTTCCGCATATTCCATGCGAAAACCTTTCGGATCCAGACTGCCACTGAATCCGCGCGTCAAATCGAACGTGCCGTCAGGTGTCAGATAGGCAGTAAGGGCAGAATTCCTCACTGCATCTTTCGCCTTTGCGCGTGCGGAAGCGGACAATGACCAATAACAACCAATGGCGATCAATACCAATCCACACATCGCAAAACCGATCCTGCTTATGGTGGAAGAACGGGACAATTTTTTACTCTCTAACATTGTGAATTCCCCTATGTGAGTTTGTCAGAACGATTTGATAAGACTGTGCTTCAGCTTGGCGGTCACCGAAGCAGCAGACTTGAACACACTTTTCCTAACACACATTTCCCTATGCCAGAGGTCTTTTTCACAAAAGAGGGCCTTGGCAGAAAACGCTACCAGGAAACAAATTTGGTATTGTTAGGATTTAGTGCATCCTACACTGAGTAAGGCGCAATGGGTAAACAGAACCCGCCACGAGTGGAGACTTTTTCAGAATTTATTGAAAAGGACTGAATTGAAGATCTAGGAGAGTTTCGGCCTCAGATGAAAGCAATAAAGATGAGGTATCAGGATCGCAGGTCAGATTACGGCAAACTGGTGCTACCGGGAGCTTGTTGAAAATATCGCTGGGGCAAAGATCGTTCTTTTGCTTTGCTCCTGTCGGGAGCGTTGTATTCCATCGCCAGTTTTACACCAGCCCAACCAATGGCCGTAATGACGCTCCATACGGGAGAAATGCTGACTTGAACCAAATAAAAGACAGTGCCGATTAAAAAGAGTCCCCAAGCGAAAGACCATTCCTCCGATTCAAGGGAGCCCTTTTGCCGATTAGCCAAAAAACGCAACGCCATCCAGCATGTCACAACCTGAAATAGCCAAAGTGCAACACCCAGTAGCCCGCCGTTTGAAATTTCCAGCAAAATGCCATGAAACGGCAAACTATTAACGCCCACCTCTGGTGTCCAGATTGCGCTGTAAAGACCTTCAGGCACGTGCAAAGACGCGGGCAATGAAACAAGCCCCGGTCCGGTGCCTAACAGCGCATAGAAAGGCTCGTCCAGTAAAAACAGCATCGCGCTGGCGTCGAAAACGTCCAATCGGTATGCGACTTCCTGGCCAAATGTTCCAGGTGGAATACCATTCAATTTGTAAGAGGGGTCAATGCGCGTTTGTACCGTTTGCACAGCGGAGCCGAACTGCATCGGCATAAACACCGATGCGCCAAACAACAGCATGACTGCCAGCAGAATCAACGCCAGAATCGCACCGCGAGTACGGTTCGAGAAAAAAACCCAGCCCGTGACGATGCCGGTCAGGAATAAAACCAGCGCGCTTGTTGAAACCGTGCTTAACAATCCAGCCAGGTTAATCACTAACAACACCGGCCAAAGCTTGAACAATCGCTTCTGACCGATTAACAAAATCATTAGCCCATAAGCACAAGCTAGCCCTAATCCGCGCGGTTCAGCACTTAAGCCATGCGCGCGCTCGGCTGTCAGGAACTGGTCTTCAAAATTGGTGATGGCGTAAACAAGATCGAACCCCGTGAACAGCGTTAAAAGTCCTGCCAATGCTGACAGGGTAGCACCTGCTACCAGCGCACGGCCTATCCAGTACAAATTACCGGCGACACGAAGCTGCGTCGCGACAAACAAAGTCAGTGAGAGATCGCTGATCAATCGGAATGAATAGATAATTGTTCGTCCGGGGGCGGTCAATGTGTACGGACGCATCATTGTCGTGTCTGGCCACGGCCACAGGAATCCGAAAATAACGCCAAGGATCAGCAGATAGAGGTAATTGATTACCCAAGCTTTTACAGGTTTTAGCCCCCACCATTCACGAAAACTGCTAATCGCTGTTGGCAAATACATCAGGCCGACAATGCGTGGCGCTGGCAGATTGGTCAGCATCGTGGTGTCAAAAAGTTGAACAAAGAGTGTAAGGCAGACCCAACCAAGCAATAATTTGTAACGCTTGAGCCGGAACAGAAGTAGCGGAACACTAACCGCAATCATAAGTAAGATGATTTGACTTAGGTCCCCTCTCATTTCCTGATTCCCTTCTTTTCGATTTCTTGCCAGCCGCCGTCGGCGGCTCCCCCTAAACTGCGCTGAAGTTTGAACATCAGATAAGATAGCGGGGCATCCAAAGCAACCTTAATCAATCGTTTGCTCCGAAGCACTAAACGCGTAATTTTGCGTGATCCCCATGTCGGGAAATGATGCGCGTAGCGTTCAAGCAAAAGCTGTTTATCTTTTTTGCCAATTTCAGCCTGATTCGAAGTCTTGGCTTCGTCATGCAAACGAAAAATCCCTAACTGATGCCGTAGGCGTTTGAAGCGTCCAGCCAAAAGCAACCGAATTATGAAGTCCCAGTCCATCGCAAAATGCAAGGCTTCGTCGGTCACCCCAACTCGTTGCATTAGTTCGCGCCGCCAGAACAAAGCTTGCTGATGAATATCCAGACCAACCAAGACCGTGTATGCCGGATCAGGATCAAGCGGCCACAACGCATTCAGTATTCGATCCTCACTATCCGCGATGTAAATGCCGCCGTACCAGGCTTCATCTTCGGGACAGGCTAAACAAGCCTCAGCAACATAAGATAACGCGCCGTTGCAGTATAAGTCGTCAGAGTTCAACCAACCGATAATATCACCTGTGGCCCGCGCAAAACCTTTGTTCAAAGCATGTGATTGGCCACGATCCTTTTCGCTCACCCAGTAAGCCAATCGGTTTTCATACTTCCTGATAATCTCGACACTGCCATCTGTGCTACCACCATCTATGACAATATATTCCAGGTTCGGATAGTTCTGGTTCAGAACGCTCAGCAACGTGCGCTCCAAAAAGTGCGCTTGGTTGAACGAAGGCGTGATGATGGAAATTTTCGGCAAATTCATCAGCGTGTGTACCAAAGCTGACGGCGATTCAGCAGGTAATTCAACTTTCGCAAAATTCGCTTCGCTTTGTATCGCGAAGACTGGGTTTCTATGTTGCCACCTGTCGTTCCGCTGATGCCAGTCAGGCGCGGTTCAAGGGAAAATAGACGTGCATCCGATTTAGAAAGGCTTGCCAGACGACGATAGAGCACACGTTCCACCCATTCTCCTGTAAGGTCATTACACTCACGATACAGGCCAGCGATATGCTCCTGGTAAAACCTGCTCACGACAAAAAATAGATAGCTGCGGGCGATTTGCGAAAGCGCGCAGCGGTCAATAATTATCTGTGCTCGTCGTTCGTGGCGGCAATCCTCAAAAAGGTCAGCAAAATTGCGATACAAATATCGCCCAGTAATCTTAACCCAGCAACGCGGTGGCTGCGATTCGTTAAGTAGCCAACCATCAATCATTTCAAATTCCTGATAGCCTTTGCCCCGCTCTGGCAATCTGGAAACTGGGAGTTGCCTAAGCATAACGTTCGACCATTGCTTAAATTCTGAGTCGTCAGTTAATGGGTAGCTAGAGTTTTCCAGAAAGTATACAGGGGCGAATTTGCGATAAAAGTTGATGGCTTTCAGGTATTCGAGCCGCCGAACCTGCGGATCGTTATGAGCGGTGAATGGCGCGTTGGGAACAATCGTGCCAGTTAGCACTATGGCTAGATCTGCCTGCGAAGGATTAACCGACATCATTTGTTCACCTCTTCATTCACTATGCGCAATCGCAAGCGGGCTTCGCTGCCCATTACTACGATCCAAAACAGCGCCAGACAGATTGACATCGCCCAGGCTATACCCGGAATACCAATCCATTTTGCCAACAGCCAAGCCACCACTAGATTGGCCACGCCGCCGATTGGTCCGAAAATCGCCTGCGACCGAACTGCGCCCAAGCCATTGAGCAAGATCGAAACACAACGTGCGACTGAATTGAGTATTTCCGTTGTCATCACGGCCAATCGCAGATGCCAACTCGCTGTCACGTCCGCCGTCACCAATAGCTTGAAGAACATCGGTGCTGCTATAAACATTGCCAATGAAGCGGGCAGTGCCCACAACAAACTGATTTTGATTGATTGCTTGAATGTTTGCGAAAGCCAGCCATAATCACATCTTGCGGCCGCTTCACCGTATGCCGCCCAAAGCGGCGCAACGAAAGCCGTTTGAACGGCTCCAACCAAACCAAACAATCGTAGCGTTGTCCCGAATTCTGCGGATTCAATCGCTCCGAACATTGTTGAAACCATCAGCAAGCTGGTTTGCAACATCATTACCGCTGATATTTGTGCGACCCAAAACTGCCCCCCTTGCCGCAACAAACTTTTTGCCTGACACCAATTGAAAAATTTCCAACGCGGTAACAACCATTCCCGCCGCCACCCAAACAAATAAAGAGCCGAGAATAAATCGGCCAACAGCATACTTCCTAGAAACGCAATCGCCAGCCAAGCCAGACCGGCTTGTAACTTAATGGCTACAACCAACCCAACGGCTCCCAACACACCACTAATGCCATTCCAAAGCTGATATGCGTACCCTTCCTGATAGCCTTGGTACACGCAATTGATAATCGTAGCGGGCAACCGCATAGAACAAAATAGAAAAAGAACCATCAAAGCCGGAGCGACTTCGCGCCTTGCTTCAGGTGAAACAACATTAAAAACTCCCGGCCAGTTGACCAGAGGCACGGCCACGACGATAGCTACCATTAAGGCTATTGCAATGGCAGAGGTCATCCAGAATGCGCTAGAGACTGCCTGTTGAGCTTGCGCCCTTTCATCCTTACCGTCTGCGGTCGAAAGCGCGTTGATCAAGCTATTGGATAACCCCAAGTCGGCGATGCTCACCCAGGTAATAAAACTGCTCAGCGTCAGCCACAGTCCAAACCGTTCTTTACCCAGATAATGCGAAGTCAGTGGCAACGTCACCAAACCGATTAAAACCGTAGTCCCGCGCGCAGCAAGCGTCACTGCACCGGTCAACCCTGCCCGTAGAAATCGGCGGCGACTTCGATCGGTTTCATTTACATTGTTGAGCAAAGACAAGTTAGATGATTCCTTCGAGGGTTGGCATGGGGTGAGTTTTCATCAAACACTGATCAGCCTTGCCTTTATCCACATATTCCTGCGTTGGGCCATCAAGCTTCCGCGTCGTTTTCTGTGGCACTGAAAAGCAAATTGCTGCCAACAAAGTCGAACTTTCTATAACCAGCCGGGCGCAAAACATTGTCGCGTCCGATTTCAAATGGCTTGTAGCCGAAATCGCTTAGCCAGCCGATCAAGTCAGCAGTTTTCGGGGTGTTTCCCAATCTGGAATCGCCCGTTTCTAAAATAATGTGTGGGTGATCGCGCTGTATCGTATCTGCCAAGCCCTGCAAAATATGAAGCTCGGAATTTTCGGCATCGATTTTCACCACATGCACAGCTTTCAATCCGCATTCTCGGATAACATTGTCGGCCTTGCGCGCTCGAGCTTGAAACTCTCTGCCCGGTTGATTCCGGGAGTTACGTTCACTCGTGCCGAAAGCCGAATTGAACGCAGAATATTGCAGCCCAAAATCGCGCAGCGTTAGCCCAGTTTCGCTACTGAAGGCCGCACAATTTTGAAGCAATACATTTTCGTTTCCGACAGTATTCCGCATCAACTGGCTGAATGTATCCGGCGTTGGCTCGAAGGATAACACTCGTCCATCGTCACCCACCAATTCCAAAGCCAACCGCGTAAAAAAGCCGAAGTGCGCACCAACATCCACAAAGTTCATGCCCGGTCGCAATACGCGAAGCATGTAACGGCAAACATCTTCTTCAAAAAAACCATAGCGCCAGATAGCCATCGAAATCAGTTCTGGCAAAACGACCAAGATCGGCTCGCCCCAAAATGTCATTGCCATCACTTCGGTCGTGCCGCCAGTCCACTGCATCAACTTTGGAAAAATCATCTTCCGTGGGCGATCCAATGTTCGTGATATGCGACCAGCCGCCATTGAATTTGCTGCAAGAGTCAACCGTTCAGATAGCCGGGTATATATATCCTTTGCTTGTGGCAATTCCATGTTCATTTGCTGCTTGCAAACGCAAGACAGGCCTCGAAATTGTCTTCTTCAAGCCCTGTAAAATTCCGTGACCTTTTCGACAACGTATTGCTGCTGTTCGGCAGTCAGTTCTGGATAAATCGGCAGCGACAGGCATTCCAGCATTGCCTGTTCAGTATTCGGCAAATCACCGCGCTTGTAGCCCAGAAACTCAAAACACTGTTGCAGATGCAGCGGCACAGGGTAGTAGACTTCCGAGCCTACGCCAGCGGCTTGCAGATGCGCTTTCAGTTCGTCGCGTCGCTGGCAGCGAACGGTGTACTGATGAAAAATGTGGCGGCCATCTGCCTGCACTTTCGGCGCGACGATTTCTGTCAGTCCGGCAGCCGTAAACAATTCCCCGTAGCGCGCGGCATTTGCGCGGCGGCGTTCGGTCCATTGGTCCAGATGACGAAGTTTCACGCGCAGCGCGGCGGCTTGCAATCCATCCAGACGGCTGCAAATTCCGACAATCTGGTGGTAATACTTCGGCTCCATCCCGTGAACGCGCAGAATGCGGAGCTTCGCCGCCAGTTCATCGTCATTCGTTACCATCAATCCGCCATCGCCTGCTCCGCCAAGATTCTTTGACGGGAAAAAGCTGAAACAGCCAATTGCTCCCATCGAACCCGCGCGGCGTTCCTGAAAATCAGAGCCGATGGCCTGGGCAGCGTCTTCGATTACAGGCAGATTGTGTTTCGCGGCAATTTCCAGAATCGCATCCATCCGCGCACATTGCCCGTACAGGTGAACCGGCAAAATCGCTTTAGTTTTCGCAGTGATGGCACGCTCAATTAGTTCGACATTCAGGTTGAAATCGTCGTACACGATGTCCACGAAAACAGGCCGAGCGCCAAGCCGCGTAATTGCACTGGCCGTCGCAAAAAACGTGTATGCCGTGGTGATAACTTCATCGCCTTCGCCAATGCCCAAGGCCATCAACGCCATCAACAACGCATCCGATCCCGAAGCGCAGCCGATGGCATGTTTGACCTGACAGTATTCGGCGACTTCCCGCTCAAAAGCGGCGACGTCGGCGCTCATAATGAATTGCTGGGTATCAAACACTCGCGTCACTTCGGCCATCACTTCATCGCGGATGGTTTGGTGCTGCGCGACCAAATCAAGCAAAGGAACTTTCATCGTCAAATTTCTTCTTTCGAGCTTATGGGTGAGACAGTCATCGCTAAAACAAGCAGGAATAGTAATGCATTAGCCGCGATCTGCAAGTTGAAATCCAGGAAGCTATGAACGCCAATACCAAGCACCGCAACATATCCTCCCAGAATCAACGCGCGCTCTTGGGTTCGCATTTGTTTGAGCTGCCGAAACTGTCGGCGAGCAAGTCGAACGAGTTCAGCCAAAAACCAAATGCCGATCAATCCGCCGATCAAACCGGCGTCGGTCAGCAATTGCAGGTAATCATTGTGCGTATGTTCCAGCCGTTCGTTTTTCACAGAGGAACGGCCATACGCCGGATACGCCGTGGGAAAAGCGCCAAGGCCAACGCCCGCAACCGGATGAGCCTGAATCATTTTCCAGGCTCCGCGCCAGTATTCGGTTCGCGTCACAAGAGAATATTCGCTGGAACCTTGTCGCAACAAACTGAAGCGTTGGCTTAACGGTTCATAGCCGATCCACAACACCAGCAACAGCACTGCCGCCAGCGCGCCGCCGGCAATCAGTTTGTTTCCGGCCAAGCTGAATTCAGCCTGTAAGCCTTGCCGCTGCGCCCAGACAACAATCAACATCATCGCCAAGAGTTCTACTCCCAGCGCCAGTACGCCGCCGCGAGATCCAGAAAGAATCAATGCCACGGCCATCAAAATAACGCCGATCAGCCACAGCATGCGTTGCTCGAAATTGATTCGCGCAAACAGCAAATACGCCAGCGGCAGGGGCAGAATCAATTCGACAAATCCAGCGAAGTGATTGTAATTGCCGTAAGGTCCATACGGCGCAATGTATGGCGACACAGGGCGAATCCAATACATTTTGCCGTTGTACGTCAGCCGCTGAAGAATGGCGAACACGGAAACCGCAAAACCGAACACCGTCAGCACGATGAGAACTTTTCGGCGGCGTTCGGAGCTTCGCAAGGTGTGAAGCGCGGCAATGAAGTAGATGGCCACTGCCAACAACTTGATGGCTGCTTCCTTCGTGGCTTGGCGATCTAATGAAAGCGCGGACACTTCAGATTGAATTATTCCCCAGGCAGTCAACGCCACCAGCGGCAACGCCAATCGCCAGTTGCCAAATTCAGCTTGCGAATCAAAGGCGAATCGCACGGCCAGCAGCACCGCTATAACCAGTGCATTCAACTCGAACAACGCCAACGACCACGGCTCAACCGTGCCGTACGCCAGCACAGCCAAAATCGCCGTAAAGACGAGATTTTCGAAAATGAAGCTTTCGAGTTTGGCCATCAATCTATTTTGGCAATCCTGGGCATTATCGGTTTGGCGCGCTGGAAACAGTCGTACTCAGACTTTCCAGTTTGAAATCGTCCAGCCACAAATCCGCCAGGCGCAGGTTATCAATTGTTTTCAGTTGCGGAGCGCGAATCAGCAGACGCAATCCGTGGGTGTTTTCCGTGGTTGAAAACATAATTCCCTGCTGGCTCCAATCAACCGTCCCGCTGGGCACCACGGAGCGCAAGTTGAATAGGCCAGGATTGGCCGCATCTGTAATTTCTATGAACGGCGTCTCTGTCGGCAAGGAGGAAATGTTTTTGGTTTTGACGAAATAGCTCAGCCTGTATTGACGTGACGGTTCTACGGCAATGAGTTGTGAAACTTCGTCGAACTCGGCGTTCATCGAAGCTAGAAAGGACAATTGCAAAGTGTAAGCACCTGAATGTGGATTTATGCTGGTTCGGATAGAGCGGACTTCAGGGTGGCGGCGAAGGGCCCAATCGAAGCCGTCGCCAAGATCAACCAGCTCAACCAGTTTTTCGCGCAACGGCAATTGCTCAAAACCAGGATTCAAAATCAAATTGGCAGGATCGGAAGCCGGAAAACCCTCTACTTCGGCCAATTTCAGCCAGACTTCGCGCGCTTCTTTGAAACGATTTTTGGCTTGCAGTTCGCGCGTCAACTGGGCGACCAAATTGCGATACGAAGCGGATGGTTCGGCGGAAAGTTTCTGCCAGATTTCAAGTGCGTGATCCATCGCATCGTGTGCAGAAAGAAACTCTGCCAAATAAGCTTGCGCGGCGGAATCGTTTGGCGTGATCTGGCGTAAAGCGCCCAAATTCATTCCCAGCGCACCAGCGATTGCGTTGTAAGCATTGAGTGTTACCAAACGATCAGGCGGAGGAGCGGCGTTGCCGTAAAGCGAACCGGACAATGCCACCGCTTCGCGAAACTCATCCAGCGCGTCGTCTGACTTCCCTGCGCGTAACTTCAAATTTGCCAACGCCCAGCGTGGCTCAAAATATCTGGGCGCAAGCAACACCGCTCTTTGCATCGCAGCTTCAGATTCCTGCGTTTCCCCGTTTGCGTTGTAGGCTTTGCCAAGTTCAAGCCAAAACCGGTAATCGTTTGGCGAAATCTTCACGGCTTGGCGCAGATCGGAAATGGCTTCGGCAATGCGCGGAGAATCGGCTTGATTCAACGAGAAACGCGCCCGTGAAGCTAGCACTTCGGCATTAGCCGGAGCATACCCAACCGCCAAGTCATGACTTTCGCCGCTTTGACCATAAGCGATCAACGCACTGGCAATAAAGTTTTTGGTGATGAAATTGCCCGCCCATACCGCAAGAGCAAGAACGGCAATGAGCAAAGGAAGGCGCTTGTTCATTCGGAAGTAGTCGGAAGTCTAAAGCCAGCGATCGGCGGCCAGTCAGCAAAAATTCTACTGCCTACCGCTTACCGGCTACTGGCTGCTTTCTTCGTAACTGTGATAGTAAGCGTACTTGTAATTGTAGTAGTAGCTTTCCGTATTCAGGTCAATGCAGTTCAAAACCACGCCGAAGATTTTGGCGTTCACATCAGCCAAAGCCTGTTTGGCACGCTGAACGGCTTCGCGCGGCGTGTGATTGCTCTTGACCACAATCACGACGCCGTCAACATGCGGCGAGATAATCAGAGCGTCGGTAACATGAATTACCGGCGGCGAATCAATGATGATGTGATCAAAGCGATCCTGAAGTTCTGCAACCAGATAGCGCAGCTTGATGGAACTGAGCAATTCCGAAGGATTCGGCGGCACTGGTCCCGCAGGCATGACAAACAGGTTGGGAATGTCGTGCGGAATAATGACCTTGTCCACCGACACATCGCGCGACAAATAGGTCGAAAGCCCCGTGTCGTTTTTTGTGCTCAAAATTTTGTGGCAGCGCGGACGGCGCATGTCAGCGTCCAGGACCAAAACGCGCGCTCCAGTTTGCGCCAACGAAATTGCGGTGTTGGCGACAATGGTCGTTTTGCCTTCCGCCGGATGGCTGCTGGTAATGAGCATCGTGCGCGGCGCGTGTTCAGCGGATGAAAGCAATAGTGAAGTCCTAAGCGCCCGATAACTTTCGGCAAAGGACGACAAAGGATCGTGCCCTGAAAGCAGTTCGTTGCTGGCGGTGGCTAATGCTGTGCTCTTTTTGCCATTGCCGTTTCCGTTGCTGCTGGCGTTAACACCCAGCATTTTGTTTTTGGCCAGACTTTGCAGCGACGGGATGCCGCCAAGCGCGGGCAATTGAACGATGCGCTCAACATCTTCCGCGGTATTGATGGTGTTATTCAGGTATTCCAGGAAAAACGCCAGCCCAATCCCCAAGGCCAAACCAATCAACATGCTCAGCCCGATGTTCAGGACTTTGTTGGGTTTTACCGGTGCGATTGGGATTTCAGCATCCTGAACCCGGCGAATATTTGACGGACGAAAATCGCTTTCGACTTCAGCCTGGCGCAATCGGCCTTGCAGGTCTTCGTAATTCTTACGGTTAGTTTCTATCTTTTGCTTGAGCAGCCCCAGTTCGGACGATTCGCGGTTCTGCTGAATCGCTTCATTTCGGGATTGGCCAAACGAAGCTTTCAAATCCTCTTCACGCTTTTTAGCAACCTGAAACTGGGTCTCAATGTTTTTGACAATCTTTGCTCTCTGTTCGGAAAGCTGAGTTTCCAGTTGCTTGACCTCTTCCTGAACCTGCTTGACCGCTGGATACGTGGCCTGATACTTGGCGGAAAGATTGGCAAGCTCCTGCTTCTTTTTGCTAAGTTCACGGGAGATATTCTGAACCGTGACATCATTGATAACCTGCGGCAATTCATCGGCTGGAACTTCTTTGCTGCGATTGTAATTCGCTTCTGCCGTTCTTCGTTCATTCTCCAAATCAGTCAGTTGACGATTCAATTCAACTGTTCGCGCAAGTGTAATATCGCCTTTGTCTTCGACAGAAATAATCCTATGAGCGGCCAAATATTGCTGCTGCTCATTTTCAGCATCCCGCAAAGCAGCTTCGGCTTCTTGCACACGCTTGGCCAAAAAATCCTTGGCGCTGCTGACACCTTGCAGGCGGCTTTCCATGGACCAGGTGATGTATTCAGAAGAGATGGCATTGGCGACTTCAGCGGCCAGCTTGGGATTGTAAGAGTCAAAAGTCAGCGAAACGACTTTGGTTTGGCGGCCCACTGACACGTCGTATCGCGCTTGAAAGGCATTCACCAGGCGAACTTCGCGCTCGTTTTCTGCAATTTTGTCGGCATTTTTCAGTTTGAATTCGTCGTTCTCGGACAAATTCAGTTTTTGAATCACTCGCCGAGCCAAATCACGGCTGTGCAGAATGTCCACCTGGGTTTGCAAAAAGAAAGGGTTGAAGACGCTGGCACTTTCCAGTTCAAGAATTTGCCTGCCCTGTGCAACGCGCTCCGTTTCGCGGCCAATTTCCAGCTTTGCTTCGGCGCGATAAACGGGTTTCGTCAACATCGTGCCAATTGTCACGATGGTTACCAGAACAACCAGCGTGGCCAGGACGATCCATTTATGCCGGCGAATGATTCGGAAGTATTCGCGTACGGAGTTCTTTTCAACGTCTACGGCAGGATAGCGACTGTATGCAGGATAACCGCCAACTTTACGAACATCTCTTCCCAAGTCTCTATTCGATTGGGGAATGTTGGTGAGAGCAGTTTGATTATCGTCGAAGTTATTCATCACAAATATGAGGTTTAAGTCTATCTAAAAATGCCCCAGCCCAAAGCGCTGGACAATCCGCCAGCAAAGGCTTGAATCAAAGAACGAGTCTGCTTGCTGCGATTTGACTCCGGAACCATTACCACGTCATAAGGCCTGAGAACGATGTCTTTAGCGGGATCTTTTTCAATCTCAGCGTAATTGATGACTGTTTCGGTGGTAGAAATCTGATCAGCCCCATTGGAGCGAACCAGTTGAACCTCTTTCTTTTTCGCATCCGGGGCCAACCCCCCTGCCAAAGCGATCGCAGCCGTCAGTTTAATTGGTTCTTTTAGCGGAAAAGCTCCCGGCTTGTTAACGCCATTTCCGGTGACATAAACGACCCCCGCTTCTGGAACATTGATCATGTCGCCATCACGCAAAGCTCTGTTCAACTCAGGCTTACGAACCAAATCATTGAGCCTGATAACTTCCATACTTTCTGTCGGGTAAAACCGAACCAGTTGAATCACATCTCCCGCTTTGTCTGAAAGGCCTCCCGCCTCGCTGATCAAATCGTAAATACGCATTTCCCGATTGAGAGCAACCTGTTTTGGCTTATTGACAGCTCCAGCAATCGAAACTCTCTGAGCGTTATATTCTTCGATAAAAATTGTCACCTGCGGTTCTTTAAGAATTACGTTGAATTCTTTCCGCAACAGCTCCGTGACTTGTTGTTCCGTAAGGCCCGCAACCTTGAGACTGTGGTCAATATACAAAAGCTCGATTGTGCCTTCCTGCGAAACCTTTTTCTTAACAGCTTTCAGATCAGCTTCACCTGCTACCGTAACAAGGAGCACATCGCCTGGACCAATTCGGTAATCCCGGTTAGGCCGATTTGAATTGTTCGATGGGGCATTCGCCGCTAAACCATCCTGCTGAGCAAAGGTAATTGAAGCGCTTAAAAGCAGAAAAGCACACAGTAAAAATATGCGAGAAGTAGGGTTACGATGAGTCATTGCGGTAAGACCTAATAAAGACTCGTGACCAATTTCGGTGAGAGTGGGCAAGCGGTACGAATCGCGATCAAAAAACAGAAGGGCGTTCAATCTTTCAAGTCTTTATTGAAACAATGCGCCGGAATCATTCGATAACCGAGTGACTCCGGCGCATCGCCAGATTTCCAGTTGGACTGTCAGTTGTACTGCCCAGTCTCGCTGATTGCCGAATTGCGACTACGGGCGGAAGCCGCTTACAACAATCGAACTCGGCGTCACATTATCTGATTGCGAGGCAGCAACGATACCGGCAACTGCTCCGCCAACACCGGCGATAATCAAAGCTGCAATCGCTCCCGGGCTAAGGCCGCTGCTTTGGTTGGCAGTCGAAAGTCGAGCGCAACGAGGAGCAGTTTGAGAACCGACGGACACTTCGCTGCCAGCAGCGACATATTCCACTTTGCTGCCAGCAGCAACTTTGGCATCGCTCCGGCTTGAAGCCACGCGAGTATTGCCGCAGGTTACGTCAATTGTCAGACTGGAAGCGGTCTTGCCTTCGGCAGTTACAACACCTTCTGCGGTAGCAACATTGATTGCTACTCCATTAGGGGTGCTGACAGTGGCACGACCAGCCACCAAATTTCCACCGACCCTGCCCTCAACAAAACTGATCGTCATTTCCGATTCCGGGCCAAGTTGGACTCGTCCGATTTTACCAAGATTGACAGTCGCCATACCATTGCGCGCAGTTTTGATTTTGCTCTCGCTGAATACCGTCGCGCCAGAAATTGCCGAAGTGCCATTGATGGTGACGTTGCCAGTAACAGACAACTCACCTGCAGCTTTGGCCGCAGTTTGCGCGAGCACTGAAGAAGTCACCAACGAATAGAAGCTGCTGACGGTCAATACTACCAAAACTGTCAACGCCTTCCGAAACATAGTTGGCTTACGCATTATGGTTCCTCCCGTGAACTATTTAGTTTCAATGTTTCTATCCATTGCCTAAGCATCACTACCCAGGCTGGAAGAGAGTTTATACTTGATTGCTAGAACTTCTACCGAGCTTGAAGCAGCCCGGTTTGGGGATTGCAGCTTAGCTTAAACTTGCCATCACCGGCAAGCACTTTTCAGGCTTAAATTCCTGCAACGACTAAAATTTACCACGAGGATCAAAAGCGGGATAAGTTTTACCCGAAACATCAAAATCAGTCAACACTGATAACCATCAATCCCCAGCGGAAATAGCAATTGCTAAAGCTGATTAGCAGCTCACGAGGGTACTGCCCCAAATAAGGTTTTAGATATTTTACAATTTCCGAAGAATTATTCTTCTTCGTCAAGAAGACCCTTTTCAGCCAGTTCCTGACAATTGATGCAATAACGAACCCAGGGAAGCGCTTCCAGGCGCTTGGGAACGATTTCATTTCCGCAGTTGGTACAAACGCCATATTCATCGTCTTCGATGCGCTGAAGGGCTTCTTCAATCTGCGTGAGGATTAGCCTGTCATTGGTTGACTGGCTGAAAAGTAATTCTTTGGTGTATGAATTGGAAGCTTTGTCAGCAGGGTCTTGCGTAGCTTCGATATCAGCCTCGCGCCCATAGTCTTCAGTGCGCCCAACGACACCCAGGAGTGAGTTGCGTTCTGCAACCAGACGATCTTGATAAGCTTTCAGTTTCTTTTTATCCATCCACTCTTCTCCAAACTTCAAGAATCAGCTTTTTTGAAGTCGGCGATTAGACTTCAGATTTTGTGATAAGGCAAGCCTGCCAAAATCGTAAATGCACGATAAATTTGCTCGGTCAAAACGACTCTGGCCAGCTCGTGCGTCATGGTCATACGAGACAGTGAAAGGTGGAAATTTGCCCATTGGCGAACGTCCTCATTGACCCCTGCAAACCCACCAATAATGAAAGCTAGACGCTTCACTGCTCTTTGCTGACGTTCCGTAATAAACGTTGCCAATTCCCGTGATGTCTTTTCGCGGCCTCGCTCATCCATTAGGACGACAAAATCATCGCTCTCTACTGCATCCAGCAATTTCAACCCTTCATACGCAATGATGCGGCTTTGATCTTCAGCATTTCGTTCTTTCAGCACGGTAACTTCAACGTGAGTAAACCGCTTGATTCGCTCAAGATAATCAGCCACCAATGCGGCATAATGCCGATCCTTGGTTTTCCCAATCCAGACAAAATGCAGTTTCAAACGTCAACTCTTTCAGCGTCTCGCCATAAGCGCTCAAGATCGTAAAACTGGCGTGATTTCTCGGTAAAAACGTGTACGACAAAAATGCCGTAATCAATCAGAATCCATTCTCCAGTGTTGTAACCTTCAGTATGCAGCGGGCGAACTTTAAGCTTTTTCAACTGATCCACGACTTCGTCTGCAATTGTTTGAGTTTGCCTGGCCGTATTACCGGAGCAGATCACAAAATAGTCTGTGAATTCCGTTATAGCAGACAACCGCAATACCAAAATGTCCGACGCCTTCTTTTCATCTGCACAACGAGCAGCTAATGTCACCTGCTCCAAAATCGCCTGATCTTCTGGCGACATTTGCCCAACTTGCTCTTCATTTTTTTCTTCAACAACTGTTGTCATTAAATCTTTCGGTAAATCTGATATTTTTGTATGTAAGCGGCAACTTCTGACTCAACGAACCGGTCAATGGGTTGGTTCTGTTGCGCTGCCTCTCGAACTTGTGTTGCGGAAACATCCATCTCCACATAATCCGTCAGGTAAATATGCTGCGAAGCCAAGTCGCTGCTGGACGGGCTTTTTCCATTTCTCAAATCAACACAACGTGCCTGCAAGTGCGGAGACAAATGAGCTGCAATATGGTCATCGCTTCCATATCCGGGCCGGGTTGCAACAATCACGTCATACTCTGTAAGTAATCGTGTGTGCTCATGCCACATGGTCACATCCCGAAATGAATCTACTCCCATAAGGAAAAACAAGCGGGAGCCATCAAATTCGGCTTGCAATCTGCCTAGCGTTTCAACCGTGTAGGGCCGCTCAGGCAATTCCAACTCCACCGATGATAAAAACATTCGAGCCCGATTCGCAGTCGCCAGGGTCAACATCGCCCACCTATGAAATTGGGACGAAATTTCCTGATGACGTTTGTGCGGCGGAACAAACGCAGGAACAAAGAGGAGGCGATCCATTGCAAATGCATCAAGAATTGCTTCGGCCACCTGCAAATGGCCTTGATGGATCGGATCGAATGTGCCGCCATATACTGCTATTCGCTGCTGCACTCACTCCTCACTAAACGCTTGCGCTGGACTGATTTTCGGAGCATTCCGTCACTTCTTGTTGGTCTTTAAGATTGTCCAGCCGCCGTTCTATAGAAAGTAGTAATTCCTTTAATCCGTTTCCCGACGCCGCCGAAATCGAGTGAAATTCCAGATTTTCCTGCAGGCAAAACTGCTTGAATTCTTTGAACCGCTCTTCATCATCTAAAGCATCAAGTTTGGTCGCAACCACGATTTTTGGTTTGGCAGCCACATCTTGGCTATACGCTTCAAGTTCGTGCGTGACAGTTTGGTAATCCTTGATCGGATCTTTAGCCAACCCGGAAATGTCAACCAGATGCACCAGCAATTTTGTTCGCTCGACGTGCCGCAAAAAACGATCGCCAAGGCCAGAGCCGGTATGAGCGCCTTCGATCAATCCCGGAATATCAGCGACAACGAAGGTTTTGAAATCACCCAAATCAACTACGCCAAGATTCGGCTCAAGCGTCGTAAAAGGATAATCTGCAATCTTGGGCCGGGCGGCTGAAATCCTGGAAATTAAGGTTGATTTACCGGCATTGGGCAAACCAACTAAGCCGACATCGGCAATGAGCTTAAGCTCCAAAACCAACCAGCGTTCTCCACCAAGCCTGCCCTCTTCATGGTAGCGGGGAGCCCGGTTGGTTGGAGTGGCAAATTGCGCATTTCCACGCCCACCGCGCCCACCAGAAACGATCAAGACGCGCTGTCCGGCTTCCGTGAAATCGTGAATCAACTCGCCAGTCAGCTCGTCTGTTATGATCGTTCCAACTGGAACTTTTACGACAATGTCCTTGGCATCAGCTCCATGCCGCTTGCTGCCTTCGCCATGCCGCCCTCTATCAGCCACGTACTCAGGGTTATAGCGGAAATGAAGTAGCGTGTTGAGACCTGTGGTTGATTCCATAAAAACCGACCCGCCCCGACCACCGTCACCACCGGAAGGCCCTCCGCGCGGCACAAATTTTTCGCGGCGGAAAGCCATACAACCGTTGCCGCCATCTCCGCCTCGCACGTGAATTCTCGCGCGATCAATAAGCATCTTAAAGGGTATCAAAGGCTAGCAGTTGACATAAGGCCAACAATCCAGCTTCGAACCTGCTCCTTACTCAGCCGGATAGACGCTGATATATCGTCCCTTTTGGCCTTTATCTTCAAATTTGACGATACCAGTAATCGTCGCAAACAGCGTATCATCGCTGCCAATTCCGACATTAGTGCCGGGCTTGAAAACGGTTCCGCGTTGACGAACCAAAATCGAGCCACCTGAAACCAGCTGACCGCCAAACCGTTTGACGCCTAAGCGTTGGGCATTTGAGTCGCGTCCGTTTCGCGAACTGCCTACACCTTTTTTATGTGCCATTTTTCAAAAACTCCTTCTCTGGGGTTAAGCCACAGACTCAATTTTAACTTCAGTAAACCCTTGGCGATGGCCTTTGGTCTTCTTAAAGTGCTTGCGGCGCTTGAATTTGAAGACAATGATTTTAGGACCACGGCCATGCTTTACGACCGTGCCGGTCACGCTGGCACCGGAAACCGTTGGGTTGCCAATGCGAACGCCGTTATCATCGCCAGCAGTCAACACTTCAAACTCGACCGCTTCGCCAGCATTCTTATCTGCAATGGAAGGCACTCTTACGACTTCGCCTGGGCTGACTCGAAACTGTTTTCCGCCCGAGCGGATGATTGCGTATGCCACTGTTGTAATTCCTCCGAATATTCGTCTGATGGAAAGTCGCGGATTATAGGAGCCGTTTGCAAAAAGTTCAACCGTCATAACTTCCGAGTTGGGAGTTATGGGCAAAAACTCGAAAAAAGAAAATTTTCGCCCTTGGAATAATTTCTACTGCACGAGCGATACATTGGTGGAAAGCGGTAGGACTACTGACAGGAAAAAGGATTAAGAGTTTGGTCCGGGGTACTGAACTGAACAATCAGCAAATGCTTGATACATTTGAGGCGCAGGCTCTCGGTTTTGCCGATCAGCTTTATCGCGTCGCGCTACGGCTTTGCCGGGATCGAGCCAAAGCTGAAGATTTAGTCCAGGAGACTTTTTTACAGGCTTGGCGGTCGTTTCATCGCTTCGAACTGGGGACCAACCTCCGAGCCTGGCTCTACAAAATCATGTTTAATGTTCACTACAGCAATCAGCGGAGAGACAGGTTACAGCTAGTTCCGACCGAGGAAACTATCGCCGAGACACTGGCTTACGATCCGCCCACACCACAACATTTGACTGAAGTCGAAGTGCTTGCGGCGTTGGAAGGATTACCCCGCGATTTTCAAATTCCAATTCTGCTGGCCGATGTAGAGGAATTTTCATATCGCGAAATCGCCGATGTCCTGGAAATCCCGATTGGAACTGTCATGTCGCGATTGCACCGCGGAAGAAAGATTTTACGGTCAGAATTGGTCAATTATGCCCGCGAAGCCGGATATAAAGTTTCACACTAAAGGAGAGAACCCGGCTAAGCCTGAAGATTTGATTTATGGATTGCAGAAGCTACAAAGAGTTGCTCGATTCGTATCTTTGCCAGGAGTTGGCAGTCGAGACGAATCATCAAATGCTCAATCACGCCGAGCATTGTCCTTCCTGTCGCGCCGAAATGGCTTCGCGGCGAAATGTGCGAGAAACGCTGCGACGTGCCTGCTCGAAAGATTGTCTGAGCAATGAAGTGTTGGAGCGTATGCGTTTGCGGTTGCGCGCCGACGCTTTGGTGGCGACGGGAATGCCTGCCAGCACCAGAAATTGGAAGACAAGATTGGCTGAGTTATTTAAATTTCGAATTCTGGTGCCAGCTTCAGTCGTTATTCTGGTTTTGGCAGTTGGAGCTTCGCTCTACCTGAAACGACAGGATCCACCATCCCCTGCTTTGCTACTAAGTGATCTTTTAATGACTGAAGCTGCTTATGACCATCGCCAATGCGCGCCACATTTTCTGGAGTCAACCAAAACCGCAGTAATGCCTGATTCCGTTGGCAAATATGATGAAGCATACCTGGCTCTCGATAAAATTGCTTCTTCCGGAGCCACAAACTTAACGCTCCGCGCTGCTCACGTTTGCCAGCCGGGCACCAGGCAATTTGCTCACTTGGTATACACACGAGGAGAAAATCTGATTTCGTTGTTGGTCACAAAACGGGATGAACGATCACTGAAAACCGGTGATTTGCCAGGAATGGAAGTGGGCTTTTTCGGTCTACAGAAGGCTAGTAACGGCGAGCTTTCAATTGGCGCCCATCAAACATCAAAACATATTGTCCTGGTAGTTTCCGACTTGTCCAAATTTGAAAATGAAAAACTGGCAGAAACGCTGAGTTTGCCTGTACTTGAACACCTTCGCCGACTGGACAATCGAACGGCAAACGCTTTCGGAACGGACTTACAAAATCTGGATTTGATTTCAAATCTGAGAAGGAGGGAAATTAAATGACAGCAACGGCAACCAACCTGGCCGTGAATTTTTGTCAAAGCGAGCAGGCATGGAAAACAACATTTCCGAACCTGCTCAACCTGCCGCACATCGAAAAGACCTTTTGGCGAGGAATGACTATTTACTCGCTGGAAGACTCTGCCACGCACCTTTATGTTGTGCTGAAAGGCAGAGTGAAGATTCTACGAACCTCTTCGGATGGCGAGCAAAAAATTGTTTCTATCCGCTACACAGGAGATATTTTTGGCGAATTGGCGCTGGCATGCGGCTCTACTGACTCACGAAGAAGCGATGAAGCCGTGGCACTGGACACAACCCGCGTGGCATTGGTTCGAATTGGTGATTTCTGGAATGTCGCCCGCCGGGATTCGACCTTAATGCAAAACGCTATGCAGTACATTACCAGACAACTGGCCGAAGCTTATCGTCAGATTGAATCTTTGGTTTTTGAGAACAATCACACACGATTGGCACGCGCACTAATGGACTTGGCTGGCGATGCGAAGCGCAATGGTGAATCCAGCATCCGGCTTACCCATGAGGAATTGGCAGAATTAATCGGCTCAACACGTGAAGTTGTGACCGGAATGATGATTGAGTTCCGCCAGCTTGGGTTAATTGATTACAAACGTGGCAATATAACCCCTCATGTGAGTCAATTGACTCAATTCCTTCACAGCGAGAAAGCTTCCGCAGCCTAACGTGCCGCCTTAAAAACAAGACTGGGCGAATTGACAGGCAATGATCGAAATCAATTCGCCCTTCCCTTTCTGAACAAAAATCTTCGGCAGACTTTTGCCTTGCCTCGCCCTATCTCTCGCGCTACAATCCATTTCCGGTTAGTGAGATGAGTACCGCTCAGCTTACGACCAAGTAATCAGGGCATTGATTGCATCAGTTTTCAGACAGTTCTAAACGGTTCTTTAACGCATTCTTTCTATGTCGTATATGACGCTACCTAACTAAACAACCCCGTGATTAAATTGGCGTCTTTGATGACAACAACAATCCGGCCAGCCTTCCTGTGCTTGAACGCAGAGACCGTAAGCCTCGCAGTTGATCCGCAGTCTGACACTTACTTGTCAGGCTAAACGCAGATCTTAAACTTTGGCCGTGCGGTTCGTGCCCCCTAACTAACAATTGTGGGAGTAAGGATATGAAAGTCATTTGTCCAAAATGCCAATTCGAGAATCAAGCAGATTCCTCGCGCGTAGTGTGCGCTAGATGCGCGACCATCATCGAAATCAAACCAGATCAAGGCGCAGGATTAGAGGCAAACGGCAAGCGGCAAACTGCCCGATTGCCGTTTGTCGGCAATGTGGGTAATAGTCAGCCACTCACGGCGCCACCTGCACCACCCAATCGTGACGTTTACGCCACGCGCATCGGCGACGATTTCGACGACGTTTTGGACATCCCGCGGCAAACTCAGCCTAGTAACGAACCGGCGACAAAATTTGAAGATGTGTTCGCCATGCCGAATTACGAAGCGCCTGCTCCTGCGTATGACGTCGCACAAGAAAGAAAACCAACGGCGCCAATCGAAGGTTTTCCAACAGGATCTGCACGACAACAACGCTCAACTCAGGATTATGACGAAGCTCCAGAGCCGGAATTTATGGGATGGCCAGTACTTCCGGAAAATAGTGACTATGAACAGGATCAGGGAAACGGGCTGACGGCCAATCGAGGCGCTTTACTCTTGCGGGTAGCCGTACTTGTTTTTGTGTTTGGCTTACTCAGCGCCCTGGCCTATTACCTTCTAGCCGATAAAATTTCAAAAAGGCAAACCAGCTTCAATGATCGCGTTGCAGATAACAGTCAAAATGCAGCGACGACTTATCCTCCTGCAACGGTGCCCAGCCCAGAAGCAAGCCCGGCAGCTCCCACCCCGACCGTGGCTGTTCAACAGACGGAGGCGCCAAAGTCTCAGGATCAATCCCAACCCGCTCAATCTGCTTCAGGAAACTCGAAGCCAGTTGAGATTGTCCCGATGACCGGTAAAACGGGCCATTCCTCTTCGCCAAAGCCGACGCAGCAAACAGAAGCGCCAGTGATCAGCACCCCAAATCAAGGCAACCTGACCATCCAAGTCGCCTCATTTAATGATCAAGGTCAAGCCAACGAGCGCGTCTCCTGGTTCCGCTCAAAAGGGGTCGAAGCAAGAAGTGTCAAGGTTGATATTCCTGGCAAAGGAACCTGGCACCGCATTCAAATCGGCGGTTTCAAGTCGAGAGAAGAGGCAAGCAATTACGCAAACCAATTAAAGTCCAAAGGCGTTTTGCAGGATTTTATCGTTACAACTATCGGTAAATAACTTCCTGCTCTGAAACTTACACACGAGCGGGGTTCACCGTCATTTTTGCAGCAGAAGAGTAGTGCATTGAAAACAGAGATCATCGGTCTTCACAACCAGCGATCAGCACAAAATGGGAAAGGCGTTGATGGCAACGCGACAACCAGCCGCAGCGTTGCGGAAGCGACACTACTTTATTCAAAAATCGTCGAACGATATGCTGCTCTCTTTGAAAGCCCTGCCGCCCGGCTTCGTTTTCTCAACAATACTCTTTCCAAACAAGCTCTCCGTCAGCAGCAACTGAAGGATTCCCTCCACAGATTTCGTTTTCTGGAAAAAACTCCTTTTTATCTCTGGTTACTTGAAGCCTGGTTTTACAGCGCCGTGCTGGAAGAATTGAAGGCAGTAATGCCCGCGCTGTCAGCGAAAAATCAGCAGACAATTCAGCAGCTTCAAGTTCCCTTTTCAGCAAAAGCATATTCTTTTATTCACCAAACACGGCATGCGTTCTATGGCATCGGAGTGTTGTCGGCAGCTTTGATTCTTTTCGGGCTTTACTCTTTGGTAAGCTGGTCGGCGCGCAACGTGAACTCCTATTTGTCCAGTAAGTACAAAACTGACAAAGCACCAATCATTGTCACGCAAGCGGGACAAACTCCGAATGATTTCGCAACGACCACTGCCAAATACCTGCCGAATTTTCAGGCGGAAAACGTCTGGCTGGTTGAGCGCACCAACGAATTTGAACGTTACAGCAATGGCTGCCGCATTCTGACTACGCACGAGATCGAAAATCATCCGCGCGCTTACTACCTGATCCCGCGGGGTTCTGACGCCGAAAGCGGCGAACTGCGCCACAATCCAATTGGCATCGTTTATCACACAAACGAAGGCGATATGGCGCAGTTTTCCAGTGATAATAACGACTCTATTCTCAAGAACTCAAAAGGCGCACTGGGTTACATTCAGGATATTAAGGCTTACAATTATCTGATTGACCGTTACGGCGAAATTTATCGTGTTGTGCGTGACGACCACGCAGCGCATCACGCGGGCCATTCGATTTGGGCGGATAGCAAGTACGACTATGTCGGATTGAATGAAAGCTTTCTGGGAGTCTGCTTCGAATCCAAGTTCAACAGCGGCTCCTCGCTTCAGGAGACAATCACTGAAGCTCAAATCACGGCAGGACGGGCGCTAACAAACGTCCTGCGCAGCAAATACAAAATTGCCGACGAAAACTGCACAACTCACGGTTTGGTTTCGGTCAATCCGGACAAGATGCTGATCGCGTTTCACCATGATTGGGTTCGCAATTTTCCTTTTGAGGCAATGGGGTTATCGGATAAATACAAAACTCCGCCTCCGAATATGACCGATTATGGATTCACCTACGACGAAGAGATTTTGATCAAGTTGGATCGAACGCTTTGGCCAGGCGCAATTGCTGCCGAAGGCGAATTCAATAGTCGCGCTGAAAAATTACGCGCCAATGTCGAAGTTTTGAGAAGAAAACTACGGGACCGCTACTTGTCCCAGTTGGAAAAAACACGCAAGTTAAGGCTCGATGCAAACGAAAAAACAGTTGTTGCATCACAGTCAACCGGTTCGGCAGAGTCAGCCGAAACCGGCAACCCTAATTGAAAACCTATTCGGCGAATCGGAAAAGCTATAAGATTCCGTTTTGCTCCCGCACTCAAACGCCACCAACGACACGAACCCCCATTGACACTGAAATACCTTGGTCAGGCTGCTTCGCGTTGAGACGTGGCAACTTTCCAAAGAAGCCGTCGGCCAGATGGCTTCTCGCAATAGATCAAATACACGTACCGGAGGAAAAATGGCTGAAGAGAAAAAAGAAAAAGAACATACAAATGAAGCTGCTGAAGGCGAAACCACTGCACTGGGATTGGACGTTGGAACCAGCCGCATTGTTATGGCCGGCGGAGCCAGTGGTCATAAAGCCCAAACCCAACTCAATGCGTTTGTCGGCGTCCCCTACTCCAAAATGACCGAAGCCATTTTGCAACAGAACAAAATGGTGTATCACCGCAACGGCAAAGAATTATATGTCTTTGGGACCGACTCAGAGCGATTTGCCAGTTTTTTTAACGCCGTCCCGCGCAGACCGATGCAGCATGGCGTGCTGAATCCACAAGAGCCTATGGGTCAGCAAATCATCCAGGCCATCATCGAATCCATCGTGCCGCGAGCAAAAAAGAACGAACTTCTTTGCTTCAGTGTGCCCGGCAAAGGCGAAGGCGCTGATACCAATCTGGTATATCACGAAGCCATTCTGAAAAACTTCCTTCAATCGCTCGGCTACGAAGCCAAAGCCGTCAACGAAGGCCTGGCCGTTGTCTTTGCCGAATTGCAGAACGAGAATTTCACAGGCATCGGCATCAGTTGCGGCGGTGGCATGTGCAATGTTTGTGTTGCTTTCCTTTCAGTGCCAATGCTCACATTCAGCATTCCGATCGCAGGTGATTATATCGACAGTAGTGTGGCGTCAGTCGTTGACGAAACGGTCACGCGCGTTCGCCTGGTCAAAGAAGAATCCTTGGACTTATCGCGCCAACCGAAAGACAAGATCACCAGCGCGCTCCACATTTACTACGAAGAAGTCATCAATATGCTAGTCAGCAAGTTGCGCGATGAGTTCGAAAACTCGAAACAATTGCCGAAACTTGATCGTCCGATGCCGATCGTGCTTTCCGGCGGCACAGCTCGCCCGCGCGGCTTCCTGCAAAAATTTGAAGCGGCTGTGAAAACCGGCGGCTTCCCTTTCCAGATTTCCGACGTGCGAATGGCCAGCGATCCGATGACTGCCACGGCGCGCGGCTGTTATATCGCAGCAATGTCTGAAATTCGATAACCTGGGAGCGCAGGCGTCTCGCCTGCTAAATTTGAAGCGCCGAGGCTTCGTTTTCCCTACAAGTAAAACAAAGGGCAAAGTTAGTTCCGCTGGCTTTGTCCTTTTCCCATTCAAGAGGCTCTCATGAATGCCCCCATCCCGCCTTACCGCGATGTCACAGTCGGAGCCTTGCTGACCCGGCTGGCCGAATCCATTCCCAACAACGAAGCGCTGGTGTACGCCGACCGCAATTTGCGATTCAGCTTTGCCGAACTCGAAGCCGAAGCGCGACTGATCGCTCGCGGTTTGATGGCTTGCGGAGTCGAACGTGGCGAGCGCGTAGCCGTATGGGCGACGAACGTGCCTGAATGGGTAGTGCTGCAATTTGCTTTGGCCAAGATCGGAGCGATTCTGGTGACCGTCAATACCAGCTTGCGTGCTCACGAAATGGACTACCTGCTGCGACAGAGCGAAGCGGCGACAGTCATCGCGGTCAGCGGATTCAAGGATGTGAATTACGTCCACGCGCTGCGTGACATTGGAGCGGTTGGTGGCGGCAAGCTACCGAATCTGAAGCGAGCAATCTTCATCAGTCGAGTTGGTGAAGATTGTCCCGAAGGCTTGATGCCCTACGAAGCTTTGCGCGAAAAGGCCGCCGAAATCACCGAAGCCGATCTAGACGCTCGCGAAAGCCAGGTCGGTTTGGACGATGTCATCAATATGCAATACACCTCCGGCACGACCGGCTTCCCAAAGGGCGTCATGCTTTCCAGTCGCAACATCGTCAATAACGGATATTGGATGGCGCAAGGATTGGGCTACACGCCGCAGGATCGGTTGTGTCTGTGCGTGCCGCTATTCCACTGCTTCGGCTGCGTGATTGGCGTACTCGGAGCCTATACGCACGGAGCTTGCCTGTGTCCGATTGAGTTTTTTGACGCGCGCAAGGTCTTGGAAACTGTTGAGCGCGAACGCTGCACTTCTCTTTACGGCGTGCCGACGATGTTTCTGGCCGAAATGGAAGACCCTGAGTTTTCGCGCTTCAACTTGTCCAGCTTGCGAACGGGCGTCATGGCGGGCGCGCTTTGCCCGGAAGCCTTGATGAAGCGCGCCATCGCTGAAATGAACCTCAGCGAAATCACAATCATTTACGGCCTGACCGAAGCTTCGCCTGGCATCACCCAAACTCGTCGGGACGACACGCTGGAACATCGCACGCAAACCGTCGGCGAAGTCCTGCCCGAAATGGAAGTAAAAATTGTTGATCCCGCGACAAACGAAACTCTTGGAGTAAACCAGCCCGGCGAACTTTGCGTGCGCGGTTACAACGTCATGCGCGGTTATTACAACAACCCAGAAGCCACCGCCAAAGCCATTGACACGCAAGGCTGGCTGCGAACTGGCGACCAAGCAACAATGGACGCTGAAGGCTATGTGCGGATCACTGGCCGCATCAAAGACATCATCATTCGCGGCGGCGAAAACATTGCCCCGAAAGAAGTTGAAGACTGGCTGCGCCAGCATCCGGCAGTTTCGGATGTTTACGTTTACGCGATCAAAAGTGAGTTTTTTGGTGAAGAAGTCGGCGCGGCGGTGAAGCTGAAAGCGGGCGAAACGGTAACCAAGGAAGAACTGAAAGCCTTCTGCCATGGGCAGCTTGCGCGTTTCAAGATTCCACGCTACTGGCGTTTTGTGACGGATTTTCCGATGACTGCTTCCGGCAAGATTCAGAAATTCAAGCTCCGCGAAACTCACGAACAGGAGCTGGCAAGCGAATGAAAAAGGATCAGCCAATCACGCGCGATCAGTTCCGATACTGGAAAACCATCGAAGTCCGCTGGGGCGACATGGATGCGCAAGGTCACGTCAACAATACTGTTTACTTCACGTACTGCGAATCGGCTCGTGTCGAACTGCTGCGAAAAATTGGCTTCAAGGGCAAACAAGCTGGCTTAACTGAAGGCCCGACGCTGGTTCACGCTTCCTGCGATTTCAAACGGCAAGTCGTCTATCCGGCAAAACTTGATGTCGGTTTGCGCGTAGACAGAATCAGCCAGCGCAGCTTCAAGATGGTGTATGGCATCTTCTTTCACGGCACTGATGACGTTGCAGCCATTGCCACCAGTATCAACGCCTGGGCAAATTACGCCGAAAGCCGCTCTGTCGAATTGCCGGAAGAAATCCGCTCAGCGCTGGCTGAATATCAGTAATTATCTGCCTGGCAAGCTGCGATCGTTCGAAACCTGGCGCAACCGTTTGTAGTAAATCTCCGAATTGCCATCGCGGTTATCGAACCACACGATGTGAATGGCACTGCTCTGGACGCCAACATGGTATCCATATTTGACGGATTTCGTTTTAGCGCGTTA
>CAZMXG010000076.1:0-32988 GCA_964570175.1 uncultured Heliomicrobium sp.
CAAGCCGAAAAACTGGTCAACCTGGCCAAACACAATTACCAACTGGAACCAAACGTCACGTTTACGCCGGATATGAAGTGGATTGTGTTCCGTTCGAACATGCATGGTTCGACGCACGTGTATGCGGTGCAAGTTGAGAAGAAGTAACTGAGACAGGAACTCGCAATCATGAAATTAACAACAAGCATTCGGATTTCCTTTGGCCTCTGTTTGCTGTCTATTCTGGCAGTCTTGGTCAGCAACCTGGCCTTGATAGACATCGGGCATGGAGAAAGCGACCTGCGGTTGGAATGGCGTATTCTGCGCGTTTCTTATGCAGTATTCATTCTGTTCCATCTCTCATCCCTGATCACTTTTATACGACTCCTGAAAAAGAAGGGCGAAGAAACGCACGGCGTTCGATGATGCGCCGTTGATGACCTTCGCCGTTGGTGTGCCGTAGCTATTGCCGGAATGATGCTTATGAAAACACGATTCGCGCTCGCCTTATTTTTGATGTTCTTGATGCTGGTGACACCTCGTCCAGCTTTTATTGCGTCTGTGGAATGGCAATCCGGCTCACAATCCAGCCCGCGCAAACCGGTGCTCTACTTGATCGGCGATTCGACCGTGAATACGCCGACGCGCGGGCAACTGGGCTGGGGAGCCGCGCTGCCGGAGTTTTTCGATCTGACAAAAATCAGCATTGAAAATCGCGCGCGCGGCGGTCGCAGCAGCCGCACGTATTTCAGCGAAGGCTTGTGGCAAGAAGTCTTGGACAAATTGCAGCAGGGCGATTTTGTCCTGATGCAATTTGGCCATAACGACAGCGGACCGGTCAACGACAATTTCCGCGCACGCGGTTCGATCAAAGGCATTGGCGAAGAAACAGAAGAAATTGACAACCTGCTGACCAAAAAGCACGAAATTGTTCACAGCTTCGGCTGGTATCTGCGCCGATACATCAACGACGCCAAAGCCAAAGGCGCAACGCCCGTCGTGCTGTCGCCGGTTCCACGCAACAACTGGAAAAACGGCAGAATTGCCCGTGCCAGCAACGATTACGGCAAATGGGCAAAAGAAGTCGCCCGGCAAACCGGCGTAGAGTTTATTGACCTGAACGACATCACCGCCCTGCATTACGAAACGCTGGAACCTTACCAAGTCAAAGCCGAATACTTTACCGATGCCGATAACACGCACACTTCGCCCGCCGGAGCCGTGCGTAATGCTGCTTCCGTTGTCGAAGGCATTCAGGCGTTAGCGGGCGGCAAGATGAAAGGATTTTTGCTGTCGCGGCCTGTGGCGGAATCCATTGCTGTCGCGAATGCTGTGATGCAACGTCGCGTAGACGCATTGCCGGGAAGCCTGGCCGAACTGCAGCGCCAATTTCAAAACCCGCCAGATGACACGCGAATCATGATGCGTTGGTGGTGGTTTGGTCCCGCCGTAACCAAGTCCGGAATTGAACGCGAACTTCGCCAGATGAAAGATGCGGGGATTGGTGGCGTGGAAATCCAGCCTGTCTATCCGCTGGCACTGGATGACGAAAGTAAAGGGCTAAAAAACCTGCGCTTTCTGTCGCCGGAGTTTTTAGACGCGCTGAAATTCGCCAACGAAAAAGCGCGCGAGCAGGGGCTTCGCGTGGATTTGACGCTGGGCAGCGGCTGGCCGTTCGGCGGGCCGATGGTTCCGATTACGCAAGCCGCCAGCCGGCTGCGCGTTGAACGAGTGAAAATTGTGCCGCTGCAAAAGAGTGTGACATTGCCCAAACTGGCAGAATGGGAACAATTGCTGGCAGTCTTTCAAGGTCAACGAGAACTGACACAAATCAAAAATGGCCTTATCGAATTGCCCGCCAATGCAGAATCCAATGAACTGCTGTGTTTCATCGCCAGTCGTACAAGGCAACAAGTCAAACGCGCTTCGTTCGGTTCTGAAGGTTTCGTGATGGATCATTACGACCGAGCGGCGCTGGACAATTACCTGCGGCAAGTCGGCGAACCTTTGTTGCAGGCTTTTGGCGACAAGCCGCCGTATGCGATTTTTTGCGACAGCCTGGAAGTCTTCAATTCCGATTGGTCGTCGGATTTTCTAACTGAATTTCAGCGGCGTCGAGGCTACGAGTTGAAACCCTTGCTGCCCGCCCTGGTGCGCGACATTGGTCCCGAAACCGCCAGCATTCGACAGGATTGGGGACAAACGTTGACGGAATTGCTGAACGAGCGCTTTCTGGCGCCGATGCAGGCCTGGGCAAAACAACACAACACACGATTTCGCATTCAAGGCTATGGAATTCCGCCTGCGACGATTGGCAGCAATCAGTTTGCCGATCTGACCGAAGGAGAAGGCCCGCACTGGAAAATTCTGCGGGCATCACGTTGGGCTTCGTCAGCCAATCATCTGTATGGGCGCAACGTGACTTCGTCCGAAACCTGGACGTGGCTGCACTCGCCGTCGTTTCGCGCGACGCCCTTGGACATCAAAGCCGAAGCCGATTTGCACTTTTTGCAAGGTATCAATCAGTTGATCGGACACGGCTGGCCGTACACGCCCGAAAATACTGAATATCCCGGCAATCGGTTTTATGCTGCGGCGGTGTTCGACGAAAAAAATCCCTGGTGGATTGCGATGCCCGATGTGTCGAAGTATTTGCAGCGGGTCAGCTTTGCCATGCGGCAAGGCGCGCCCGCCAATGATGTAGCCTTTTACCTGCCCAACAGCGACGCCTGGGCAGGCTTCGTCAATCCCAAAGTCCATTACATGATCGAAGCCTTGAAAGAGCGCATTGGCGAACACGCCGTCGCGCAAGTGTTGGAAGCGGGATTCAACCTGGATTTTTTTGACGACGACGTGCTGAAACAAATCGGCAAGGTTGAAGCGGGCGCGCTGAACCTGGGTGCGAATAAATACAAAGCCGTTGTGTTGCCGAACGTCGAACGTCTGCCAATTGAAACGCTGCAAAAACTGGAAACCTTTGCAAAACAAGGCGGCGTGGTGATTGCTGCCCGGCGCAAGCCCGCCAGCTTGCCCGGCTACAAAACGACTGAAGCTGAACGCCAGCAACACAGCGAACTGATTCAACGATTGTTTGACGGCGCAAAACCGCTGGCGCATTTCGTCGCCGACGACAAACAGCTTGGCGACAAGCTGGCTTCGCTGGTGCGGCCTGATGTGAAACTGTCGCCTGCGGTTCCTGGCGTTGGATTCATTCACCGCCGCACGCCAGAAGCCGACATTTACTTTCTGGCAAATTCGACCAACGAACGCCAGCAATTGAACGCGGCATTTCAAGTGACGGCTCCGCGCGCTGAACTTTGGAATCCGCTGACCGGCGACATCTCAGCGATCAAGGTGATGCTGAACGCGACGGGGGCGAATGTCGCACTGGACTTTGCGCCGTATGAATCGAAGCTGATTGTATTCAACCGCCGTCAACAAGCTCCCATTGTTGAAACGCAAGCGACTGCATTGCCATCGCCGATTGAATTAACAGGCGATTGGCGCGTGACGCTTGGCTCAACCGGTCAAACGCAAACCTTCGCGCAATTGCGTTCGTGGACGGAAACCGAAGCGACGCGGTTTTATTCCGGCACGGCCGTCTACGAAAAAGAAATCAATGTTTCTGCCGAATGGTTGCGGCGAGGTTTAACGGCTTGGCTGGATTTTGGCGCGGGGCAAGCCGTTCCGGTCCAACCGCGAAAAAATGGCATGCGCGCTTGGCTGGACGCGCCAGTCCGTGACGCCGTGGTGGTGTACGTTAACGGCCAGCGAGCCGGTTCGGTTTGGTGTCCGCCGTATTCGATTGATGTGACCAGATTGCTGAAACCTGGCGCGAACAGCTTGCGCGTCATCGTCGGCAACACGGCGATCAATTATCTGGCGGGTCACAAACAGCCTGATTACAAGTTGCTGAATCAACGCTACGGCGAACGCTTTCAGCCACAGGACATGGAAAATTTGCAACCACTTCCGTCCGGCTTATTGGGGCCGGTGCGATTGGTAGTGCAGTAAGCATGAATGCATTGAAATTTCCTTCCATGACGCCACACGAAGGAACCACGAAGAAAATAAGGAGTTTGTTTTTCTTCGTGAAACTTCGTGTGACTTCGTGGAAAAACTTTTTCTTGAAAACTATCTTTTCTCAAGCAGGAAAATCATCATAAAAACTGGAGTCAAATGAGTAAGCAGGATTCATATAAATTCGTGAAATACCTTTGGCAAGATGCCGAAGCAGAAAAGTTGTCGGGCGTGGATCGGTTGGTCTATCGCTCGAATCGTCTGGGCGATGATCTGACGCTAACCAATACGGGCGGCGGCAATACTTCGTCAAAGCTGATGGAAAACGATCCGCTGAGCGGAGAAAAAGTCGAAGTTCTTTGGATCAAAGGTTCCGGCGGAGATTTGCGCACCGCCAAACGCGATGGCTTTGCGTCGTTGTACCTGGACAAAATTCGCGCAATGAAACCACTGTATTTGAACGACGCCAATCGCGGGCCGAAAACCGAAATCGAAGACGCGATGCATCCGATGTACAGCCATTGCGTGTTCAATCTGAACCCGCGCGCTTGTTCCATAGACACGCCGCTGCATACGCTGGTTCCGTACCAGCACGTGGATCATCTGCATCCGAACGCCGTCATCGCCATTGCAGCATCGGTGAATCAGGAACGATTGACCAAGGAAATTTATGGCGACGATGTGATTTATGTTCCGTGGCAGCGGCCTGGCTTCGACATTGGATTGAAGATCGAACAGCTCATCAAAGACCATCCGCAAGCCAAAGGCGTCGTTCTCGGTCATCACGGCATGTCTTCGTGGAGTAATGAAGACAAAACCTGTTACGAAACTGCGCTGGAAATCATTGACCGCGCGGCCCAATACATTGAAGCCCACGACAAAGGCGAAAAAACGTTTGGCGGGGCCAAATACCAGCCGTTGGCTGAAGAGTCGCGCAATAATTTGATTGCCAGCTTGATTCCGTGGCTACGTGGCCAGGTTTCGGTTTACAAACGTTTTGTTGGAACTGTGCAGGCGGACGAAAAAATGCTGCGCTTTGTGAACAGCGTAGACGGGCCGCGACTGGCGGAACTCGGCACCTCATGTCCAGACCATTTCCTGCGCACAAAGATCAAGCCGTTGTTCGTGGACTGGAATCCGGCCAGTGGCGATTTGGAAGCCCTGAAAGCCGCGATCTCCACCGGATTGATTCAGTACCGCCAGGATTACGCGGATTACTACAACCGCTGTAAGCATCCGGATTCGCCCGCAATGCGCGATCCGAATCCAACCGTCGTGCTGATTCCGGGCTTAGGCATGATTGCTTGGGGCAAAAACAAGAGCGAATCGCGCGTGACGGCGGAGTTTTATAACTGCGCGATTGAAGTGATGCGTGGCGCGGAAGCGATTGACCAATACGAAGCAATGGATCAACAGGAAGCTTTCGACATTGAATATTGGCTGCTGGAGGAAGCCAAGTTGCGCCGCATGCCTCCTGAAAAAGAACTCGACCGGCAAATCATCGTCGTCATCGGCGCAGGCGCGGGCATCGGCAAAGCCACCGCGCATCGCCTGGTCAAAGAAGGTGCGCACATCGTTTGCGTAGACTTGGACGAAGCTTCGGCCAAAGCGACGGCGCAGGAAATCATCGCCAAATACGGCGAAGGCATTGGCGTCGCTGGAACCGGCATCAGCAATTGCTGCCCGGCGATTGGCCTGGCGTGCGACATCACGAACCGCGCCAGCGTGCAGGCGATGTTCAAAGACGTGATGCTGGCTTACGGCGGCATTGACGCTGTTGTCATAACAGCGGGCATTTTCGTTCCGCCTGACAAAGCCGGATACATCGAAGATCGTCTGTGGGAAAAGACGTTTTCGATCAATGTCACTGGCGCATACATCGTGACCGACGAAGCGAACAAAATCTTCAAACAACAGGGCTTGTCCGGCAACGTTGTGCTGACTACCAGCGCCAATGCTGTTGTCGCGAAAAAGGGAAGTCTGGCCTACGACACCAGCAAAGCGGCAGCGAATCATCTGGTGCGCGAACTAGCCGTGGAGCTTGCGCCGCTGGTGCGCGTCAACGCCGTCGCTCCGGCAACGGTCGTCAAAGGCAGCACAATGTTCCCGCGCGACCGCGTGATTGCTTCGCTCACCAAATATGCAATCGCGTTCGACGAATCCGAAGACACCGAAGCTTTGCGCGAAAAGCTGGCTGGCTTTT
Source organism: uncultured Heliomicrobium sp. (assembly GCA_964570175.1). Classification (GTDB taxonomy): domain Bacteria; phylum Acidobacteriota; class Blastocatellia; order RBC074; family RBC074; genus RBC074. Next base: position 6,203 of record CAZMXG010000076.1, read on the forward strand.
ACGCCAAACGTTCGCTGACGCAATCGCCCATCGAACCGGAAGATCAAGCAGAAGCCGTTTTCCTGCTGGTGTCGCAACGATTGTCAAAAACCACCGGCCACGTGATTCCAGTGGATGGCGGTTTGCAAGATGGCTTCTTGAGATAGATGTTAGATGTCAGATACTGGATTTTAGTTTCTAGCATCCAGCATCTGACATCTTTCAGGAGATGAACTATGGCAACACAGTTTGAAATCAGCGACAGCTTCATCGCCGAACAGAACCAGAAAGCACAAGACTGGCTGGCGGAAGATTACGAACATCTGGGAAAACAGTTGCAGCGGCGAGGTGTGGATATCGAAGACTTAACCGAACGCGCGCAAGCGTTTCAGGTTGCCGTGCCTTCGTGGGGCGTGGGGACGGGCGGGACGCGCTTTGCGCGTTTTCCTGGCGTAGGCGAACCGCGCGGCATTTACGAAAAGCTGGAAGATTGCGCCGCGATCTTCCAGTTAGTGCGTTCGACTCCGGCAGTTTCACTGCACATTCCGTGGGACAAACCCGATGACCCGGCGGAATTGCGTGCTTTTGCTTCCGCGCGCGGGTTGCACTTCGACGCGATGAACTCCAACACATTTCAGGATCAAGCCGGGCAATCGTTGTCATACAAGTTCGGCAGCCTGACGCATCCTGACCGCGCCGTTCGTGACCAAGCCGTGGCGCACAACATCGAATGCATTGAAATCGGCAAAACGCTTGGTTCCAAAGCGCACACTGTCTGGATCGGCGATGGCGGCAACTTTCCAGGGCAGCAACATTTCCGAAAAACGCTTGACCGGTATCTGGAAAGCATGCGGGAAATTTACGCTGCCCTGCCGGACGACTGGCGCGTGTTTATGGAGCACAAACTGTACGAACCGGCGTTTTATTCGACGGTCATCAACGATTGGGGGATCAGCTATCACTGCGCGCGTGAGCTTGGACCAAAGGCGCAATGTCTGGTTGATCTGGGTCACCACGCGCCGAACGTGAACATTGAAATGATCGTGGCGCGGCTGATTCAGTTCGGCAAACTGGCCGGATTCCATTTCAACGACAGCAAATACGGCGACGACGATCTGGACGCCGGTTCGATTAAACCCTTCCAGTTGTTTCTGATTTTCAATGAACTGGTGGATGCCGAGCTGGAAGGGGTGGCGGATTTCAACCCGGCGTACATGCTCGATCAATCGCATAACGTCACAGACCCGATTGAATCGCTGATGCTGAGCGCGGTTGAGTTGCAGCGGGCTTATGTTCAGGCGCATTTGGTAGACCGCGGCGCTTTGGCTGAAGCGCAGGAACGCGGCGACGCGATTCGCGCATTGGCAACGCTCAAACAAGCATTCACGGCAGACGTGGCGCCGATTATCGCGATGGCTCGCCAGCGAGCGGGCGGCGCGGTTGATCCCTTGGCAACGTATCGCGCCAGTGGATATCGCCAGCGCAAAGCCGAAGAACGTCCCGCGTCATTGAGCATGTCAGCAGGAATTGTTTGAGATGAGCGAACCGCTTTACATTGCGGTGGATCTAGGCGCAGGCAGCGGTCGTGTTTTTCTGGCGGGCGTCGCACCGGGCGAATTGTTGCTGGAAGAAGTGCGCCGCTTTCATTACCCGCCGCGACGCTTGGATGGGCATTTGCGCTGGGACATCTCGCACATTTTTGCCGAAATCAAAACCGGATTGCGTGAAGCGGGCGAACAAGCGCGGCAACTCGGTCGGCCAGTTCACAGCATCGGCGTGGACAGTTGGGCTGTGGATTATGGGCTGATTGATGCAAGCGGCGGCATCGTCGAAGACCCGATTTGTTACCGCGACGAACGAACGGCAAACGCGATGGAGCAGGTTTTCGCCCAACTTCCGCGCGAAGAGATTTATGCTCGCACGGGCATTCAGTTCCTGAACCTCAATACTCTGTTTCAGCTTTTCGCTCACCAACAGGCAGGATTTCCAGCCAATGCTGCAAAACTGCTGTTGATTCCTGACCTGATCAACTTTCTGCTGACGGGAAAGGCCGTCACGGAATATACGAATGCGACAACAACGCAACTGGTGAATGCTGCGACCAGTTCGTGGGATCAGCGACTAATTGAACAACTTCAACTGCCCGCCGACTTGTTTGCGGAACTCGTTCCGGCAGGCACAGAACTAGGCAAGCTCAACCCGGAACTGGCCGAAGAGTTGGGCTTAAAAGATGTGCGCGTGATCGCTCCGGCAACGCACGATACAGGCAGCGCCGTGGCAGGTGCCCCGTTGCAAGAAGGCTGGGCATATATTTCGTCGGGCACGTGGTCATTGGTCGGCGTGGAGTTGGATCAACCGTTCATCAATGCCGAAGTTGCGCGTGAGAATTTCACCAACGAAGGCGGCGCGTTCAGCACAATCCGGTTCTTGAAAAACGTGATGGGGTTGTGGGTGCTGGAATCCTGTCGCCGCGAATGGCTGGAACGCGGTTTGGCGGCGGATTACGATGGCTTGTTGCGGAATGTCGCCGCGCATGAAGATTTCCCGGCGTTGCTTTACCCTGATGATGCACGATTGTTCAACCCGCCGAGCATGAACGCAGTCATCGCTGAACAGTTTGCCGAAACCGGTCAACCTGTCAGCGATGAACCCGTTGTGATTACCAAAGCGATTCTGGATTCACTGGCGCTGCGGTATGCTTCCGTCATTCGTACGATAGAGCGATTGACTGGAAAAACGGTCGACGGAATACAGATTGTCGGCGGCGGTTCGCAAAACGAATATTTGAATCAGGCGACGGCAAATGCCACCGGCAAACCTGTTCTGGCCGGACCCGTCGAAGCAACGGTAATCGGCAACATGCTGGTGCAGGCAGTTGCGGCTGGCCGGTTCGCCACGCTTGCCGAAGCGCGCCGGCATGTGGCTGAGAATCTAAGCCTGCGTCGCTTTGAACCGCAGCCTTCGCCCGCGTGGGGGCAGGCTGCGCTACGTTTCGCGGAAATCGAAGCGCGTTTCTGATCGAACCTCGCCGTCGAAGAATGTAACCGCAATTGCCGTTGCAAAGTCTTCACAAGCGCACCCTGCAAATCTGCGAAGATCATCATGAACCGACGATACGTCTACATTGTGTAGTCGAGCGAAGTGTGAGTTGAACGCGTCAGGAGACGCTGAGCGGAGAAACCAACGATGACAAAACTTGCTTTTCTCAAATTCGGCATGCTGTTGACACTGCTGTTGTCCGCGTTCGGTTGGGCACAAACGCCTGTTGCACAACAAACGGCTAAACAACCAGAGAGTCTAAGCGCGACAGAGTTTTCGCGCCTGAGCCGGGAGATGTCAGAAGAAGGCGGCTTTTTTCGATCCGACAATTTCACTTCCAATGAAACGGCCTATCTGACGGTTGTGGACAAACTCAAACAGCTTGGCGCAACAGGCGGCGCTTACCTGGGCGTTGGACCGGAGCAGAATTTCACGTACATCGCCAAAATCCGTCCGCGCGTTGCGTTCATTATGGATGTTCGGCGGCAAGCCGTTTTGCAGCACTTGATATATAAAGCCGTCTTTCAGCGTACGAATGATCGCGTGCAGTTTCTGGCGTTTATGCTCAGCCGTCCTTTGCCTAAGGAAAAAGCGGTGACGCCCAACTCTTCGCTCAGTGAGATCCTGGAGTATTTCAGCGCGACTGCGGCAGATGAAAAAGCCTACGCCGCCAACCTTGCCGTCATTCGCAAAACGATTCAGGAAGATTTCCACTTTCCACTGTCGGAAAGCGATCAGAAGGGAGTGGGATATGTGTACAGCACATTCCGGAGTGACGGGTTGCAACTGAGTTATCGTAGCGGCGGCAACAATCCGGGCGGCGGTTTCGGCGGGCCTCCCGGTGGTGGCGGGTTCAGGGGCGGCGGATTTCCGGTTCTGAAAGATTTGATCGCGCAGACAGACCTGAACGGCAAGACGGGCAATTTTCTGGCCAGCAACGAAGACTTTGAATTCGTGCGCGACTTGCATCGCAAAAACATGATCATTCCCGTTGTGGGCAATTTTGCAGGGCCAAAGGCGCTCGGAGCGATTGCCGAATATCTGAAGAAAAACAATTTCACGGTGACGGCTTATTACCTGTCGAACGTTGAACAGTATCTGTTTCAGGATGAGATTTTCGATAAATGGGTGAACAATGTGCGCAAGCTGCCGATCACGGAAAAAAGCCTTTTTATCCGTTCGGCTTCCGGGCGCATTCAACACCCGGCGGCTTTGCCGGGCCATCGCGCGGCGACGTTGCTGCAGAAAATGACCATCTTTCTGAAAGATTTTGACGCAGGTGTGTACAAGAGCCATTACGATCTGGTCACCACAAATTACATTGCGCCGGACAAGCCGTAGCTGTCTTGGTTTTCCGAAAATTCATTACAAACAATGATCCGAATAACTCACGGTTCAACGCTGGGCTTATCCGACGTTGATGCTTTTCTTCAAACACTAAACGCAGTTGAGCAGAACCCCGCGACTTACGGGCTGTTCGATCTGGCCGAGGAACTCTTCGTCGCGCGCGCGCCGGGAAGGCTGGATGTGATGGGCGGCATTGCAGATTATTCCGGCTCGCTGGTGCTGGAAATGCCGATTCACGAAGCGACCTTTGTCGCCTTGCAGCGCAATGCCGACCGGCGTTTGAAAATTGTCAGCTTGTCCGAAGATTCGTCAGATGCCTTACGGTTTGAAATGTCGCTGGCGGAATTCGAGCAGGCGGGCGAACCGATCGCTTACGAAACTGCCCGCAGCTATTTCCAGCGCGATCCGGCAGACCATTGGGCGGCGTACGTCGCTGGAATCTTTCTGGTTCTGATGCGCGAACGCGGTGTTCGCTTCACAGACGGGGCGCGTTTGTTGATCGCTTCGCGCGTGCCGCAAGGCAAAGGAGTCAGTTCTTCCGCTGCGCTGGAAGTCGCTGTGATGCAAGCCGTTGCTGCCGCTTTTGGCATTGCCCTGGAACCGCGTGAAACAGCGTTGTTGTGCCAGCAAGTTGAAAATCTGGTAGCCGGAGCGCCTTGCGGCGTGATGGATCAGATGACTTCCGTTTGCGGAGAATCCAACCGATTGCTGGCGCTGTTGTGCCAACCGGCAGAGCTGCAAGCTTCCGTTTCCATCCCGGCAGAAATCGGATTTTGGGGAATTGATTCCGGCGTTCGTCACGCCGTTACCGGGGCCGATTATGGTTCGGTGCGCGTTGGCGCATTTATGGGGTACCGCATCATCGCCGAACTGGCAGGCTTCAACGTGGCATCAGGCGAACCGATCAAAATTGCGGATTCGCGTTGGGGCGGATTTCTAGCCAATCTGACGCCATCAGTATTCGAACAACATTACGCCGCGCATTTGCCCGAACGAATTACTGGGGCTGAGTTTCTGGCGAAGTACGGCGGAACGACTGATGCTGTCACGCGCATTGACCCTGCTCGCAGCTATGCTGTTCGTGTTCCGACGGCTCATCCTGTTTACGAACATCACCGCGTGCGATTGTTTGCCGAACTGCTCAGCGCGCGCATAACGGAACGCCAAATGGAGTGCCTGGGCGAATTGATGTTCCAATCGCATGCCAGTTATTCGGCTTGCGGACTGGGCTCGGCCGCGACGGATCGTCTGGTGGAACTCGCGCGTGAAGCTGGGCCAGCCGAAGGAATTTACGGCGCCAAAATCACAGGCGGCGGCAGCGGCGGAACGGTTGCGGTGCTTGGTCGCCGCGAATCGGTTTCCGCCATCACACGCATTGCTGAAAAGTACGCGGGCGAAACAGGCTATCAACCGTACATCTTTTCCGACTCGTCGCCCGGCGGCGCAACCTTTGGCCATCTGCGGTTACGCCTAGAGGCTCAATCGGCTGACTGAATTGTAGCGGCAACGACTACGGCGACTGGTCGTTGACCTGCAACGTGGCAGATCATAAAAACACAAAAGACACTAAAGGGGTACAAGACGTGTCGTGGTTTTTGTGGTGAAAACTTCCTGGTTTTCAACTGTGAACTTCGCTTTAACTTCAACAAGGAGAAATGAGAATGAAACCCGTACTCGCCGTAATAACATTGCTCTTGCTCACCGGAAATTTGGCTTTTGCGCAGCCAGAAACCCAACAGCGTGGAGGCGGAGGTCGCGGCCAACAACCTCAGACACAACAGACGACTCCGCCGCCGACAACAGGGCAAACTGGCCAACCGCGCCCCGCCGCCCCGCTGGAAGAAAAATCTTCCGTAACACGCGGAAACGTGAAAGTCGGCGGACAGCAAATTAACTACACTGCTACGGCCGCAAATTATATTGTCAAAGGGGAAGATGGTTCTCCGAAAGCATCTTTCTTTTTTGTCAGCTACACCAAAGACGATGTCGCCGATAAAACCAAACGCCCTGTTTCGTTTATTTACAACGGCGGTCCGGGGTCGGCTTCATCGTACACGCATATGGGCTTGGGCCCGAAACGCATTGTGCTGACGGATGACGGCTTCGGCATGCCCGCGCCGTATTCGGTGGTTGAAAACGGCGATACTTTTCTGGACGCAACGGACATGGTCTTTGTGGATGCCATTTCGACCGGTTATAGCCGCCCAGCGCCCGGCGAAAATACCGCGCAATTTTACGGCGTTGTGCAAGATGCCACCTGGTTTGCGGATTTCATTTATCAATACATCACGCGCAATGAGCGCTGGGCTTCGCCGAAATTCCTGATTGGCGAAAGTTACGGCACGACGCGTTCGGCGCAACTTTCGTATGTGTTGCAGCGCCGCCATCAAATCTATCTGAACGGCGTCGCGCTGTTATCTTCCGTGGGCTTCGGCAACTGGGGCGAAGACGACCGGACGATCTTCTTCCTGCCGACATTCATTCTGTCTGCGTGGTATCACAAACTGCTGCCGCCCGATCTGCAAAGGCTGAGCGCTGCTGAGCTGGCGCAAAAAGCCCGCCAGTTTGCTCATGGCGATTACGCAGCCGCGCTGGAAAAAGGCGACGAAATTTCGCCCGCCGAATATCAGAAAACCGTAAAAGAATTGGCGCGCCTGACGGGTTTGACGCCGAAATATATCGAGCAAACCAATCTGCGCGTCAGTCCGTTCCGTTGGTTCAAGGAATTGTTGCGCGACAAACGCAAAACCGTTGGCCGCATTGATGCTCGTTTCACCGGAATTGACGCTGACGCCGCCGGAGAGCGCTACGAATACGATTCCAGCCTGGCGTCTTATGACGGTTCGTACGTCGCCATGTTTCAGGATTACGTGCGGAAAGACCTGAAGTGGAATACCGATATGTTTTACACCCTCAGCGCCCGCGTGCAGCCCTGGGATCAAGGCCAACCCGGCGGCCCGGCAGAAGCCTTGCGCTCAGCAATGACGCAGCAAGGCCAGTTGAAAGTATTGGTCATCAGCGGTTATTACGATGTGGCCACGCCGTTTAACGGCATCGAACACACCGTTTCCCATATGAACCTGGAACCTTCGATCCGCAAAAACGTCAGCTTCACGTATTACGAAGCGGGCCATATGATGTACATCGAGAAAAAATCGCGCGAAAAACTACGCAAAGATGTGGTGGATTGGATCAACGGCGCAGCCAAACCCATGACAGCGGCTGGTGGGGGACAATAGTCAATCAGCGTCACTAGAAGGTGATGGCATCGAGCAAGGCAGTTTTCGTTTATAGACTGCCTTGCTCATTTTTAGCGATTTGCTTGTGGCGATTTTGCCACACTTGGCTAGCAAATCTTACATTTCAGACGTCTTTCAGCGCTCTCCTATACACATTGGCACAAACCTCTGAGGTTTCTGATGAGTTAATCATCTTACTGTTTGTCTAAAATCTTGATCGAGCAAGGAATATGCAATTTATAGCTAATGGCCCTGATATCCCTGATACGCTGTTGCAGGCGCACGAGGAAGGCCGTGTGGTGTTCTTCTGCGGGGCAGGTATTTCCTATCCGGCAGGGCTGCCGGGATTCAAGGGGCTGGTGGATGAGATCTATCGCCAAGTAGGCACTACATGCACACTCATCGAGAAGGAGGCTTACGTCAAGAATCAATTTGATGCCACGCTGGACTTGCTGGAGCGGCGTTTGCCCGGTCAGCGGCTGGCGGTGCGTAAGGCGCTGGCGAAAGTCTTGCAACCCAAGCTGCGGCGCAAGGGCGCGACCAACACCCACATCGCATTGCTACAATTGGCACGCTGTCGTAAAGGTGAATTACGTCTAGTGACTACCAATTTCGACCGTATTTTTGAGCAAGTGGCTAAGCAGACCAAGCAGTCTATCAACCCGTTCGCGGCGCCGATGCTGCCCATCCCTAAGAACAGCCGTTGGAATGGGCTAGTGTATTTGCATGGCCTCTTGCCACATAAGGAGGACGAGAGTGAGCTGCACCGGTTAGTAATCACCAGCGGCGATTTCGGTCTGGCCTACCTGACCGAACGCTGGGCTGCGCGCTTTGTGAGCGAACTATTTCGCAACTATGTCGTTTGTTTTGTCGGCTACAGCATCAATGACCCGGTGTTGCGCTACATGATGGATGCCTTGGCCGCCGACCGGATGCTGGGCGAGGTCACCCCGCAAGCCTATGCGCTGGGCGATTGTGCGCCCGGAGATGACCCTCGCAAGACCATTGAGTGGGAGGCTAAGGGCGTCACTCCGATTCTTTACGACCCGGCGAATGATCACGCCGCGCTACACGGTACTCTAAAGACTTGGGCTGAAACTTACCGAGACGGTATCATCGGCAAAGAGCGCATTGTCGTTGGTCACGCCCTTGCTCAGCCTTCGGCCAGCACGCAACAGGATGATTTCGTGGGCCGGATGCTCTGGGCTCTGTCGCACGAATCTGGCTTGCCAGCTAAACGCTTTGCTGAGTTTAATCCTGTACCAGCACTCACGTGGCTGGAAGCCTTTTCCGAAGATCGCTACCAGCAAAGCGATCTTGCCCGCTTCGGTATTAAGTCCCATGCCGAGGTAGACGACAAGCTGCGTTTCAGCTTAATCCGCCGTCCCGCGCCTCACACCCGTGCGCCGTGGATGTATCTCGGTTCCGAGGGGCTGGTAGATAGCCAATGGGACGATGTGATGTTCCATCTTGCCCGTTGGCTTGTGCGGCACCTAAACGATCCGGCATTGATCATCTGGCTGGCTCAGCGGGGCGGCCAGTTACACAACCGTTGGTCTTGGCTGATCGAGCATGAGTTGGACCGCTTTGCGCGTCTTGAGCGGGAAGGCAAGACTACCGAGTTGGAGGAAATTCGCACCAACGCTCCTAATGCCATCCCTGGTCCGCTGATGCAAATGTTGTGGCGCTTACTGCTGACAGGGCTAGTGAAATCGCCGTGGCGCGACTTGGATCTCTACCGCTGGAAAGATCGTCTAAAACGAGACGGACTGAACACCATGTTGCGTCTTGAGTTGCGCGAGTTGCTTGCACCCAAGGTTGCGTTGAAAAAGCCATTCCGCTGGGATGATGCCAATGAGAGCGCCGATGCGCCTGAACACCTGACACAACTGGTGGATTGGGAACTGGTGCTAGCGGCCGATCACGTACATTCCGTCTTTCGCGATATGCCTGACGAACGCTGGCGTGAAGCCTTGCGAATACTGCTGGATGATTTTCAACAACTATTGCGCGACGCACTGGACTTGCTTCGCGAGCTAAGCAAAACCGATGATCAAAGTGACCGTTCCTATTGGGATCTGCCGTCGATTAGTACGCATTGGCAGAACAACGGTTTCCGCGATTGGGTGGTGCTTATCGAACTTCTACGCGATTCCTGGCTGGCGATACGTGGCACGGATCCTGAGTGGGCAACCCGAATCGCACAGAATTGGTTCGACTTGCCGTATTCGACGTTCAAACGATTGGCGCTGTTTGCCGCCAGCCATGATGGGTGCATCGCGCCCGATCAGTGGATGGATTGGCTAATTGCCGAGGATGCGAGGTGGTTGTGGTCAGTGAATACAAAGCGGGAAACGATGCGCTTGCTAGTATTGCAGGGCGCAAGTCTCTCGGCACAAGCCAAGGCCAAACTAGAAGCAGCAATTCTCGTGGGGCCGCCACGTGCAATGTTCCGTGATGACATCGAGCCTGAGCACTGGCAGTCGCTGGTGGATCACTCTGTCTGGTTGTATCTCGCCAAGTTTCAAGAAGGTGGGGGGAAGCTCGGCGATGCTGCCACACAGCGGTTCAATGAATTATCAGCAGCAAATCCCGACTGGAAATTGGCGAGCAACGAGCGCGATGAGTTTTCCCATTGGATGAGCGGTACTGGAGATCCTGATTACGAGGAAAGTCGCGACATCGACATTGCTCCTCGCAAGCGACGAGATTTGGTCAAATGGCTCAAACAACCGCCATCCGCTCGATGCCACTTTTACGAGGACACTTGGCGAGAGATCTGTCGAACCCGTTTCTTTCATAGCATCTATGCTTTATGTGATCTCGCCCAAGAGGGATTTTGGCCGGCAGAGCGCTGGAGCGAAGCCCTGCAAGCTTGGAGTGAGGAAGGTAAGGTTCTTCGATCATGGCGATTTGCGGCGCCGATAGTGCAAACCATGCCTGACGAAATTCTTCAGGTGATTGCACAGGGTGTCACTTGGTGGCTGGAGACAGTTTCCAAGTCGATCAATCAGCATGAAACTATCCTCTTAGATTTGTGCCGTCGCTTAATGACACTGCCGCATCAGGATGGCCTGGACATAGAAAAGCCCGTCACTCGAGCCATCAATCACCCGATTGGCCACGTCACGCAGGCACTACTGAATCTATGGTTTAAGCGCGAACCTAACGACAACGACACTTTACCGAACGACATCGAGCCATTCTTCAATCGCCTTTGCGACCTTGGGGTTGAGCAATTTCGCCACGGCAGGGTACTGCTGGCATCGCGACTGATCGCATTGTTTCGCGTAGACCGATCATGGACGGAGGCGCACATGTTGCAGTTGTTCAATTGGGCTACCAATCCTACAGAGGCTAAAGCGGTATGGGAAGGCTTCCTCTGGTCGCCTCGGCTGTACTGGCCTTTGCTGATCGCATTCAAGCCGCAATTCCTCGAAACCGCTCGCCACTACGCAGAGTTAGGCGAGCACAGTCGCCAATTCGCGACATTTCTGACTTACGCAGCATTGGACCGGGTGGATGGCTACACGATACAGGAATTCCAAGCTGCCATTGGGGTATTGCCACAAGACGGCTTGCAAGAGGCGGCGCAGGCACTTTCGCAAGCGCTTGAGGGGACTGGGGAGCAACGAGAAGATTACTGGAAAAATCGCCTCCAACCTTTCTGGCAACACGTATGGCCTAAGTCGCGCGATCTCACATCAAACGCCCTTGCTGAGTCTCTTGCACGCCTGAGCATCGCGGCGCGGGGCGAATTTCCCGCCGCACTATCAGCCATCCTGGACTGGCTAGTACCGATTGATCACCCGCACTACGTGGTGCATCTGCTTCACGAATCAGGTTTGGTGAGGCGGTTCCCAGAAGATGCGTTGCGTCTGTTGAACGCTATCCTTGATGACCAGCCTTGGGCACCTCAAGAGTTGGCGCAATGCTTGACGGCCCTTGCAGAGGTTGCGCCTGCTTTGGAGCAGGATTACCGGTATCGGCGACTAGTACAGTATTCACGGCGACGTAGCACATAATCGTGAATGTAGTTACGCACTTCGGAAACTAACTCAGCTATTGATCAAATATCTATTTTGCGACTCCCTGGGACAAACGGCTCTAGCCACGTATGAAATTTTCCGGTTTAAGCCAGTACAAGTCAGCCTATACGCATACAAGACGCTGAGCTTGGTTTCGTGGCTTACTAGTGCGACTCGCAATTCGTCAGTTCGTACCATTCAATCCACAGGAGACGTTATGAAAAAGAGGATCCGGTTTTTCGTAAAGAGCGGAGGGCCAATTGTATTTGGAATTTTGCTGTACGTATCGCTGCTTCTTCCGCACCAAACTGTTGTGCAAAGCCAGGGGCGTCAGCAAGAGCCAGGGCGATCCATCGGCACAATCAAAACCATGGGCGATTTGATTGTCATGACGCTGAATGAAGGTGTGCTGGGCAAAGCCAATCTGTTCGACCTGGGCGGGCGTACCCTGCGCTTTACTCCCGAAGGAACCGGCTATCGTGCGGAAAATACGCCTCTAAAATGGGATGCCGAATTCGGCCCCGCGCTCACTGGTTCTCAGGTGCCGTTGCGCAACTTTACATTCCCGTATTCCGGCAAAAGCTGGGATTCGCTTTCTGTGGGCGTAACCGGATCAATCAGCTTTGGCAGTTCCGGTGCTGCTCAAGGCGGTGGGCCAGCCAATCGCGGAGGAGTCACTATTGACCGGTTCGCACAGTTACAGGAAGCCGCGCGCACTTTGATCAACACGGTTCCGGCGATTTGTGTCTTCTTCAAGCCGCGTATGTCCGGCAATCGCTACGTCAAGGAATTGGCTGATCGCGTGGTGCTGACCTGGAACTTGACCGAGCCTGTGGGCGGGATTCAGGACTTCACCTGGGTACCGACGGTCAACCGGTTTCAAGCCGTGTTGTGGAAAGATGGCGCGATTGAAATGTCTTATGAGCAAGTGGCCGCCAAAGATGCAATCGTCGGTCTTTACCCCTTGGTCGCGGCGGGAACGGAAAAGGAAATCGCAACGCTTAGCGGGGAAGAGAATTCGGCTGTTGCGGCGCACCTTGACCTAAAAGCTGTCAAAGTTTCAGTCGTGGACGGGCTTTTCCTGAAGGTTACGTTCGAGACGCGCGGCCCCGTTTTGCCAGAAGGCGATGCAGGCTTGGCAGGCATTACCTACCGAGTCTCGTTTGATAAGCGCAAACCACTGCCAACGCGCGCGGAAAGCGCTCGTCCCGAAGTTGTCTGGACAGTTCGCGGCTTCGGCGCTGGCGGGCGTGGAGGCGGACGCGGCGGTGCGCCTCGATACTTTGCATCAGGCCCAGGCGTTTCTCCGGTTGTGAAAACAAGCGGAAACACCATCTCGCTGCAGGGCATTTTGCCGGCAGAGTTCACATCCGGAGAACAGATCGCAATTTTTGCTGATGTCCAAACTGCAAATACGCAATCTGCGACGGACCAAATTCCGCTGCGCGCGGTAAGCCTTTCGGGCGTTCGCAGTCCCGCAGTAGACCTTTCTTCGGTGAAGCGGCAGGACGGCCCGTTCACAGTTATCTACGAATCCTTTCACTACCTGGCTTTGCCCAACCCCAGGGACTTGACCTGCACAGTGATCAAAGCCCTGGGCGACAAGTTCGATTTCCTGGCCTACTACTCCGACTTTCGCATAGACAATCAGGAGGCGGGAACGCCCAGCACCGGACCTTTGGGTGGAGGTCCGGCAGGCGGCGCGGTGACGGGAATCGGGGCGGCACAAAGGGGGCTGGACAGTTATTGCACTTCGGGAAGATTCCAATGGCAGTTTGTGCAACCGGTCTACATCGGCTCCAATCAGGGGCAGGAACGCCCGCCTGCTGGAACAACCGACACGCTCAATCGCAACATTGGCTTTTATGATCGCCAACTCAGCCGCAAATCGCCGGATGGAAGAATGCCACCGTATAACTATGGCATTGCGCAGATTGCCCACGAAATGGGCCACCGATGGTCGGCCTTTGTTTCGGCGAAAGTGAATGGCGAAACAATTCCGCTTGGCCCAACGCATTGGGCTAGAGGACTGCACGCGCCAGTTCCGTTTCCTTATCAACGACCTACGGAAGCTTCGGCGATGGGCGGCGGAGTTTGGCAGGATAATTTCGACGGCACGTACACACAGCTTGATGACGATTATTACGTTCCTGCGACCGGCTGGTCGTATTTGGAACTTTATCTGATGGGACTCGCAGCGCCATCGGAAGTGCCGGACTTTTTCTTGCTGCGCAATCTGGTTCCGGCGGGCAAGGATGCGAACGGAAATCCGATTTTCAAAGCAGATCGAACGAAGATTACTGTGCAGGATGTGATTGCGGCAGAAGGGCCGCGCCTGCCCGAAGTAGATCGCGCGCAGAAAAAATTCAACACTGGCATGGTCGTGATCGTCGAACACGGCGCAACACCCAGCAAGGAATTGATCGAACGCACGAACGGCATACGTGAACGCTGGATTGATTACTGGGCGACAACTACTGGACATCGTTCGTCAATGACGGCAAGTCCACGATAAGGACAAACGTACTGCGTGTCCTGGCGACAAACAAAAACGAAAGCCTGCCAATAACTATTGGCAGGCTTTCGTTTTGGCGGGGATCGGAACTTAACTACTGATCCAGCAAACGATCAAAGTCGAGATATTTGTCATTTTCGAATTCGAGGTTGCCAACAAAAGAAGCGACTGCATCTGTCAGTTGAAGCTCTTCGCGTTGGCCACCAAGTCGAATACCAGTCAGCACATCGCCTTTCGATGTTGTGCTTGTCAACAAGGCATCCTGGTCGAATTTGTCATCGTTGACCTTCACAGTTGCTTTGGCTTCCGCCACGACATCGTCCCCTTTCATGATCTTCATTACGCCTGCTGCGGCATCATATCGGATCAGATAATTGCCCGGCTTCACCAAAGTGTTGTTTACCCAAATCTTCTGGGTAATGGTGACGTGTTCTTTCAAGTCGCCATTCGCAACGACTCCGATGCTTAATAAACATAAAAAAGAAATCGCCATTACCATCGTTTTAAAGTTTTTCATCTCCTGCTCCTATTTCTGTATTTCTGAGGTGAAATTACCTCAGGATTTGTTATTGGTTCAGATTTCTGAACAGTTGGAAGCAAGACCTTGGAACTATCAAAATATCCAAAAGCCGCGTATTCGCCATTCTGATAAACCCTGACTTCACTTCTTCTGTTCATATCTCTCACCTCGGTGATGACTATTGCAGGCTGTGTGCCATGGAAAAAGCCTTATGGCGCAACCTTAGCGAACACAGCGCGTTACAAGTACTGTTAATGTTGTTCAAGAAAGCATGGCGGAGAAAGAGACAAAGAACCGTACAACATTTGACCGATTGGCATTTTGGCTGAGTACACTGAAACGCTGGAAAACGAGCACTGTTCTATTGGCCATCAGCGTCTATATCGGTAAACTTCAAGCAGATTTTCGGAAGTCTTAATCCTTTCAGAGGAAACTACATGCAATTACGGAATGCACTTAGATACGTTTGTCTCTCTATGCTTGTATTGGTTACGCTGGCAGCAGCGCAAACGCCTTCGCCGCAGACGCCTTCCCGCGCGGACTTCTTACGTGGGGAATACAGTCAGTGGCGCGCGAACAATGATCTGCTTTCGTATGACCTGGACATTCGCATTGACCCGGAAAAGAAGACCATCAGTGGTAAAAATACGATCCGCTTCAAAATGCTGAAGGAAGACACGCGCATTCAGCTAGACCTGTACGCCAACCTGAAAGTAGACAAAATCCTGTCTGGCGCAACCGAACTGAAATACACACGCGAACTGTGGACGGTCTTTGTGGATTTTCCCGCGCCGCTGAAGAAAGGCTCCGTGCAATCCATTGAGTTTTATTACTCCGGTTCGCCACAAGAAACGGGTCGGTTTGGAGGAATCAGCTTCCGCAAAGACCCCGCCGGGCGCCATTGGATTACAACCGCTTGCGAAGGCATCGGCGCAAGCATCTGGTGGCCGAACAAAGATCAGCAGCGCGACGAGGTCGAAAGCATGCAAATGCATGTGGCGGTTCCCAGCACGCTGACCGACGTTTCCAACGGGCGTTTTATGGGCAAGAAAGATTTGGGCGATGGCTACACGCGGTATGACTGGAATATCAGCTATCCGATCAACAACTACAACGTTTCACTGAATATTGGCGCGTATGAGCATTTCAGCGACAAGCTGGGCGACCTGACGCTGGATTATTACTGCTTGCCGGAAAACCTGGAAAAAGCCAAACGCCAATTTGCCCAGGCCAAGCCGATGCTGGAAGCTTTTCAAAAGTATTTTGGCGAATACCCATTCAAGCGAGATGGTTACAAGCTGATCGAAGTGCCGTATTCCGGCATGGAGCACCAAAGCGCCGTTACTTACGGAAACAAGTTTGCGAACGGCTACCTGGAGCGCGACTGGACGGGCGTAGGCGTCAGCCTGAAATTCGACTTCATCATCATCCACGAAAGCGCCCACGAATGGTTCGGCAACAGCATCACGGCGGCGGATGTTTCCGATCAGTGGATTCACGAAGGCTGGGCGACCTATGCCGAATGCGTGTACGTCGAAGCGCTGTTTGGCTACGCGGACGCGCTGAAATACACCAACGGTTACAAGACCAAAGTCCGAAACCGCCAGCCGATCATCACCAAGCCTGAAACAAACCAAACGCCCGGGCAGGATCAATACTTCAAAGGCGCGCTGTTTCTGAACACACTGCGTTCCGTCGTGGATAACGACACGCGCTGGTGGAAGCTGCTTCGCGATTACTGCAAGAAGTTCAAATATCAGAACATCATGACCGAAGACGTGGTGGCGTTTTTCAACAAGGGAACCGGCAAGAATCTGACGCCAATTTTCGATCAATACCTTCGGCACAGCGCCTTGCCGGTTCTGGAACTGAAGTTTCAAGAGAGCGACGGCAGCGTTTCGTATCGTTGGAAAGCCGACGTCAAAGACTTTGCCATGCCGATCAAAGTCGGTAGCAAAGCAAAATGGCAGACGATTCAGCCGACGACGGAATGGAAAACGATGAAAACCAGTCTGAAAAAGGGCGAGTTCGAAGTCGCCACTGATTGGTACTACATCGAAATCAGCAAGCTTTGATCAAAGCTTGCTGATTTCTTTCCCGCAGATTCAAGCCGCAACCTGCACTCGGCGAAAATTTGTCTCGATTCTGCCAGTCCTTCTCACTATAATTCGCCCTGCCTTTGAAAGAATTTCGTTACCGACCCTTTGAAGTTTTACTGATCAGAATTGAAATGCCATAACGGGCCTTGCCTGGAAACCGCCCGTAACCGTCAACCAGAAGTTTTCTCAACGACTCAGCGTTATGAAAAGAACACTCCTTTTTTCAATTTGCCTATTGTTGCTGGCGTTCGCCCAGCGAAGCTATGTCACCCACGCCAAACCAATCCAACAGAAATGCCAGCCACCGATACTGACGGCTGGCGCGCGCGAATCCAACATTTTCAGCGATGAACAGGAAGTCGAGCTGGGCGAAGCCATCGCCGAACAAATCCAGCGTGACTTTCGCGTGATTGATGACGAAGAGGTAACAACCTACCTGCGCCAAATCGGTGACCGCATTGTCCGCCATTTACCGCCCAACAAATTGAAGTTCCGCTTTTTCCTGGTTGAATTGTCTGATGCAAACGCCTTTGTGTTGCCGGGCGGACGCATTTACGTTTCGCGCAAGCTGATCGCTTTCACGCAAAGCGAAGACGAGTTGGCTGGAGTCATCGCGCACGAAATTGGTCACTTGATGGCGCGGCAACAATCCACTGCGATGACCAAACAGTTGAAGGAAGTTCTGGGTGTAACACAGGTAGGCGACCGCAAAGACATTTTCGATAAGTACAATCAGTTGCGAGAAAACGTTGCGCGCAAGCCAGAAGCCTTCAAACAAAGCGACAAACACGATGGAAAGGAGCAAATCGAAGCCGACCGATTGGGATTGTTTGTGCTGGCAGCCGCGGGTTATGACCCGCAAGCGCATTCCAAAATGTTCGATCGCTTTTCCGAAACCAAAGGCAAGACCGGCGGGTTCTTTTCCGACCTGTTCGGCGTCACCAAACCGGAAGCAAAACGCCTGCGCGAAATGCTGAAAACCGAAACTGCATTGCCGTCCGGCTGCATAGAAGCGCGCCCCGCTAGACAAGCCACCGATTATCAAAAATGGCAATCCACCGTCGTTGCCTATACCGGGCTTGGCCGCAAAGAAGCGCTGCATTCGGTGGTTTCCAAAACCATGCTTGAACCTCCGCTGCGCGGTGAAATCAGCCATCTGAAATTCAGTCCCGACGGGAAATACGTGTTGGCTCAGGACGATACGGGCATCAATGTAATGAGCGTCGAACCGTTCAAAGCGCTTTTCCGAATTGACGCGCTTGAAGCGGAAAACGCGCAATTCACTCCAGATTCTCAAAACATCGTTTTCCATACCTCCGACCTTCGCGTTGAAAACTGGAGCGTGGCGGATGAAAAGCTGAAAGAGGCGCATGAAGTTGTCACGCGTAAAACCTGTTTTCAGAGCCTGCTTTCGCCAGACGGCAAAACGCTGGCTTGTCTGGACGAGGAATTTTCTTTGGTGATGTTCGACGTGCAAACCAAAGCCCAGGTCTTCCAGAAAAAGAATTTTTATGTGCCCGATATTTACTTCATGCTGCTGCAAAACCTGCTCAGCATTTTGAGCACAGAAGAATTGAGCGATCAGCAATTCGATATGATCAACATGGGGTTTTCGCCGGACAGCAAATATTTTGCCGCCGGGCAACGCAGCGTGGGATTTAACGCGCTTGGGGTGTCGGTGGAAAACGCCGCCCTTTTGCTGGATGTGCAAACCCGCGCGCCTGTGTCGCTGAAAGGAAACATCAAAAAACTGATTGCCGGAGGCTTCGCGTTCACGGCGGCTGACAGGATAATCGCTTACAACCGCGAAAAACCGGACAAGTCCGCGCTCTTGTCGGTGCCAAGCGGCGAAATCATAGAAGAGTTTCCGATGTTTCCCGGCAAACTTGCGCCGGTGACAAAAGGCAACTATTTGCTGGTTCGTCCGCTGCAGAAATCGGCGGTAGGTGTGGTGGACATTGCCCAGCGGATGGCAATCAAAGGCAACAAGACGCAGGCTTTTGATCTGTACGATAAGGTGTTTGTGGCTGAACGAATCACCGGCGAGATTGGGCTTTATACGACGGAAAAGAATGAATTGCTGGCGGTGGTCAACCTGCCGCGCAATCCGATTGGCCGGTTGCGCGCGCTGGCGATTTCAAAAGATTTCAACTGGCTCGCGTTTTCCGAACGTTCGCGGGGAGGCATCTGGGATTTGAAGAAGGGCGAACGCGTGTTTTTCGTTCGTGGATTCCGTGGCGCTCACTTTAACGATGCCGGAGAGTTTTACGGTGACTTTCCGAAGTTTCAAGAAGCCGAACGTCAGATCGCCTTTTTCAATCCCAAAAATAAAGTCGCTTCCGGTGGGCCGGAACTCAAAGACGAGCGCGCTTCTCAGTACGGGCAATTTTTGATGGTCACCAAACCGGCGAAAAAAGATGGCGGGTATTTTGAAAACCTGATTCTGGAAATGCGCGACACCCAAACCAACAACACGCTTTGGACAAAACAGTTCGGCAAGGAAGTTCCGCGGTACTGGATCAGTTCTCAGGAAGGGACGATGGTGATGTCCTGGCCGGTGGCGTCGAAAACAGCTCAGACCGAAATCAAAGCCGATCCGGTTTTGAAAGAACAATTGGCGGCGATGAAGGAAAAAGAGGGCGATTACTTTTTGCAGGTGATTGATGCTCGCACTGGAACGCTCAAAGGCCGGTTGTTGGTAGAAACCGGCAAAGGATCCTTCCGAATCGGTAGCGTCTTTGCCACCAATGATCTGGTTGTTATTGCGGACACCACGAACCGCGTGTTGATTTACTCGCTGGCCAATGGCGCTCAGAAAGGCCGGTTGTTTGGCAGTCGCTCCGCCATCAGCAAAGCCGCCAATCTGATTTGCGTCGAAAATGAAAGAGGACAACTGACGGTTTACGATCTGGCTTCGTTGGAAAAACGCGATCAGTTCACCTTTACGCATCCGGTTTCACTGGCGCTGTTTAGCCAGGACGGCAAAAAGCTGTTTGCGATGACTTCAAACCAGACGGCTTACGTGCTTGATGTGTCGGCAATCGGCGCGAAGTGAAAAGTGTATTCAATGGGTTCTGGACACAGCAGGGATGACTCAGTTACTGAGATCGTCGAAAAGCCTGCTGTGTCAGTGAACCGTTGCTTTACGCTTCTGTTTCATACAGCCACCGTTTCACCAGTCGCGTGTAGCGCGGCATGATGACGAAAGTCAGCAAGCCAGTAAGAATCACGGCCATCAGCAGCGCCTTGACGAGTTCGTGTTCGAAAGAGGGAACTACGTGAAACAAGAAGCGCAGCAGTCGTGGAATCATCAAGCTCAAGGGATAAACGGCTGTTAGCGTGATCAGAAATTGTTTCCACGGTTTCGGTGGCCGAATGCCTTCAGGTGTAAACCAGAAATCCACCCCCGTTTGGATTTCAACCTGATCGCCGGTTTCCAGCAGATGCTTGACCTGATTGACATAGTTTTGGCGCGTTTCCGACTCCGCCCAAGCGTTCAGACTGTCGAGCGTATCGAAGCGCAAAATGCTGGTGTATTTCCGGCTGCCGTGGGCAGGGCGAAAAATCTCCCTGCCAAGATAACCGTGCCGGTGACTGACTTCCCGCTGAATCTCGGTTAGCCAAGCTTCGTACCTCCGCTCCTCACCTGCTTTGATGGTGTGCGTGATGATGAACGCGACAGAGCGGGGTTGGCCGCTCGCTGAATTCTTCTGAATTGTTGAATCACTCATTCAGCCTGTCTGAATAGCTCCTTTGTCGTTTATTCTTTTATGAATGCGAGTAAGTCCGCATTGACTTCGTCCGGTTGAGTTGCACAAATGCCATGCGATCCGCCCGGATAAATTTTCAGCTTGGCATTTTTCACCAGTTTGGCGGCCAGCAGCGCAGACGCTCCAATAGGCACAATCTGGTCATCATCTCCGTGAAGGATCAGAGTTGGCACGTCAAATTTTTTCAGGTCTTCGGTGAAATCGGTTTCGGAAAACGCCTTGATGCAATCGTAATGGGCTTTGATGCCGCCAACCATTGCTTGCAACCACCAATGTTCGCGAATGCCTTCCGAAATCTTGGCGCCGGAACGATTGTATCCGTAAAAAGGCATGGTCAAGTCTTTGTAAAACTGCGAGCGATCCTTCACAACGCCAGCGCGAATGTCATCAAAAACCGAAATGGGCAAACCGCCGGGATTTGCTTCCGTTTTCAGCATTAGTGGCGGAACAGCACCAATCAGCACTGCCTTGGCGACGCGCGTTGTGCCGTGACGGCCAATGTAGCGTGCGACTTCGCCGCCACCCGTCGAATGGCCGATGTGAATAGCATCTTTCAAATCCAGATGTTCTGTCAGCTTTGCCAGATCGTCGGCGTACGTGTTCATTTCGTTGCCGTCCCAGGTTTGGCTGGAGCGTCCGTGACCGCGCCGGTCGTGCGCGATGACGCGAAAGCCCTGCTGCCCAAAAAACAGCATTTGTGCGTCCCAGTCGTCCGCGCTCAACGGCCAACCATGGCTGAACACAATCGGCTGTCCGCTTCCCCAGTCCTTATAAAAAATATTGATGTCGTGCGAATTTTCCTGTCCAACTTTGACGTACGGCATTTGAAATACTCCTTCTTTGTTTTGCTAGTTTTTTGATTTGATTGTTGCAGCGGGACGCGTCAGCGAAATTCGCCGCCTCCTATCGCGCGGCAGCTTTTTGTCAGTCTCGTCACACTGCACTTTACAGGAAGGAAACCATAATCGCATTACGCGATAGATACGAATATGAAACCCTGCAACAGCGTGGGTTATGAATTCAATTGTGGTCTAGGCAGGCGGAACCAGAATCGGGTTCCGCCTGTTTCACGCGCAGCGTGCCCGATTTCGCCCTTCCAGTGCTGGACGGTAATGCGGCAGAAATACAATCCCAGGCCAATCTTGCCTTTGCCTTTTTTTCCCTGGGCAAACTTCTGGAACAGTGTCGGCGCAACTTCTGGCGGGATTCCCGGTCCTTCATCGTCAATCGTGACCAGCACTTTGTTGCCTTCGTCGTGGCAGCCAACCGTGACAGTTGAATTCGCCGGGCTGTAACGCAACGCATTTTCGACCAGATTCGAAATCACGCGTTCCAGCCTGGATTTTTCGCCGAACACTTTCCAGCTTTGCGAACGGTCTAGATTCGGTTCCAGTTGCAGCTTGACCTGGTTAATTGCAGCGGCAGCCGAAAGTGATTCAATGACTTCCCGGGCAATTTGCGCTGCGTCGGGAGCCGTATTCGGGTCAACATTGAAGTTCGTTGCTGATTCAACTTCCGCTGAAAAGGCCTGCAAAATCTCGCGAATCAGGGTTTCCTGTTTGTTCGCCTGTCGCAGCCCGATTTCCAGATACTTGCGGCCTTGCTCAGAGATTGGTTCGCTTGAGAGCAACTCATACCCGCCACGGATTCCCATCAGCGGCCCGGCCAGGTCGTGAATGATGCAATGCAGCAACACTTCTTTTTTCTGAATTTCTTTTTTCAGTTGCTGGAAATTCAGCGTTAAGTCGTAGCGCGCCTGTTGCGTCAGTCGCTGTTGTTCTTCTCTTGTGGTGGCATCCAGCAGCAATGCACAATCACCTTTATCCGTGCGGAAAAGGTGAATATCGGCTGGCCGTCCCAGGCTGGTTTGAATGCAGGGCAAAACCAGATTTCGACCTGTCAGCGGGAACAGGCCTTCCAGAAAATAAACCTGTTCGCCGATAGATTCTCCGGCGCGCAAATCGGCAATGCCATAGGTTTCCGTGCTGCCTCCCCAAGCAATCACGGCGCCGGTTTCATTGACCAGCAAAAATGCAGGTGAACGTTCCCCGGATGTCAGACCGTACAAATACGCACACACAAAATCGGGCAATTCGGCCATCTCAGCCTCCGAATGAATGGATACCGTTTTCGGGGATTGATTGGAGCGGGTTTCAAGTTCCGCAGATTTTTTCCGCGAGGAGTTTGAATGCTTCTTCGACGCCTTCGCCGGTTTTGGCGCTGGACCGGATGACGGTCCAACCTGCCGCCTGACAATCGGCAATTGCCTGGTCGTCAATTTCCCATTCCGTGCTTAAATCGTTTTTGTTGACGATGAACGCAAAGGGAATTTCGCCAACGTTGTCGGCCACGCGTTGCCGCAGCATTCGCGCTGTTTCCAGCGTGCTCAGCCGCGTGCCATCCGCCACCAACAAGTACCCGGCAGCGCCGCGCAGATAATCCATGCTGACTTTCTGGAATTCGTCTTCGCCAGCCAAGTCCCAGACGATCAAATTCACTTCCTTGTCGCCCAGCATGACAGGTTTTTTGTCCACTTTGACGCCGACTGTTGTCAGGTATTCATCGGAGTAAATGCTTTTGACAAAACGCGAAACCAGGCTGGTTTTGCCGACAGCAAAGGCACCCAACAGGCAAATCTTTTTCTGAATCATCAGCGTGGCTCCCGAGTTTTGGCTTGTCGCGGATCAAGCAGGGAAACTTTGAAAGACACGCTGCGATTGAATTGTTTGTCAGTTTCGCTGGTTTCGGCGCGAACAGGTTGCATCGTGCCAACGCCAACGGCAACCAGCGTATTAGGAGGGAGTTTTCGAGAGGAGAGCATCGTTAATACTTTGTCGGCGCGCTGTCGGCTCAGCGCCAGATTAGTGGCATCGTCGCCTTCAGTATCTGTATGGCCGATTAATTCGATACGAAATGTGCGGCCAGCAGCCGGAACCAGTTCGGCCAGTTTTTGAATATCGGCAAACAACGCGCGCAACGTTTCATTTTGTCCGGGAGCAATTTGTGCGTTGCCGGAAACAAAACGAATCACCTGTTGTTCGATCCGCTGGCGCAGCGTATCCGGTTCTTTCAAATCTTCGTCAATCAGATTTTGATCGTCGAACTTTGTCACGCCCGGCAGCGCGCGCGCCAAGCGCCGGGTTTCGGCAATCCATTCATGCGAAGCCAAACCGCTGGCTGTCAATGTTCCGTCGGCAAATTTCAGATCAACGCTCGTTGGCGGTTCCAGCAAGGTTTTAGCGCGGGCAATCACGAATGGTGCATCCAACGCGGCGTAGGGTTCCCAGCGCGAAGCGACAGACGACGGATCAATCGGAGTTTCTTTTTGCAAAATGACAGCAGGGTCGGCGGCCAGCGGATCGCGCAATCCTGCGACGAATCGTTTTCCGCCTTCTTTGCCGGTTTCAACGATGACAATGCCCGGTTCCTGTTTTAGACGGGTTAAATAGACGTCCCAGCGCCGGGCATCGCGCCAGGCATAAAAGCCCCAGGCTCCCAGGATGAGAATAACCAACACCAGCAACAGCCATAAGTAGGCCGGAACTTTGAAATCCGCCGGTTCTGTCCGCCCTTGATATTGTGATTGCAGGCATTCTTCCAGCCGGGGCCGCGCGCCCTCAAACGCCGAAGCATCGCCGTTGAAGGTTTCGAATGCTTCGCGCTGTTCGATCTGAATCGCTTCCAGCGCAGGCGCAAAAAAGTCGCTGCGCAATGACTCGGGCGCTTCGCCGCGAATGACCACGGCCAGCACAGCCTGCGGGCCGGATTCAAACCAGACTTCGCGGTCACCCATGTCCAACGTGTCAATCTGTTCATTCGACGAACCGAACGAATCGCGCGCAAAATTTCCGATCGCCACCTGCATTGCCGTCAGCATGCCGGAAACAATGTCTGCATCTTTTGTAATGGCCGGATCAGCGGCAACGTGATGCAGCAGCAAGCCGGTTTGTTTGTGGATCAGGAACACCTGTTCCGAACGGTAAAGCAGCGTGTGATACATCACGACTTCGGCAAATGACTTTCCCGTTTTCAAGGCTTCAAAGCGCCATTTTACGCCTTGCCAGGACAAACTATGTTTCAACGCCTGATCAATGGTCTGTACAAAACTGCTGAGTGCAATGGCGATAGCCCGGCGAATAGCCGGACCCATCAGCGGAGAAATGGCTTCGGCGATAGGGCGCGGATCTTTTTTGACAGAGTTATGAAACGCCGTGACGATGGTTGGGGCCAAAGCATCGGTCAGCGCATCGTCCTGGGCATTGCGAAGCCGAATGGCTTCCGGCAGCGGGCGGCTGAGTTCGCGCGCGCGAACCCGTGGATTGTTCAACCGCTCCAGAATGTTGCCAAGCTGAATCTGTTCGGGTTCCAGCAACAAACGGCGCAATTCCGCCATCGCCTCTGCTTTGTCTTCTGTTGGCTCGCCATTCTTGTCTTCAAGCTGAAGAATGTCGTCGTCTTCAGGCTCAGCCAAATCAGTTGGTAAAGGCGTTTCGGTTTTATTCGGAACGATGCGCAAGGGATAATCAGCCATAAAGCATTTGCAGAACGCAGATTATTCTTCGCCCGGAAGTTTGAATTCGTGATTCAGCCGCATTGCCAGTTCGGTGAACAAATTGGCCAGCGCCGAACGGTCGGCTTTATCGTTTCTGAGTTCGCGCGATTCGCGCTGCAGGGACGCCGACAGGTCATCGTGTTTAACATGAATTTCGTCGGCCAGATTTTTGGCCTGATCCAGAATTTGTTGCCGCAATTCCCGCTGAACGTTCGTGTTATGTTCGTCCATGGCGTTGATCTTGTTCATCAGCGAACGCGACGCATCGCGCAATTCCCGCGTGATGTCTTCGCTGGCCTGGGTGCGTTGCTGGTTTTCCGACCGCAGCCGATCACCCAACGCGCTAATTTCCTGTTTGATGAACGCTTCCAGCGAATCAAACCGGCGGCGCGCATCTTCGCGCGCGTCGGCGGCTTCCTTGATCATCCGTTCTTCCAAGCGAATGAAGCGGCGTTCGTATTCGCGTATCTGAGCGCCAAACAAAATGTCCCGAATCTTTTCGATGTTGCCCGATCCAGCCACTTCCTGCACCGTGGCCGGGCTGATATTTTGGCTGGCGGCGGATTGATGATGATCGCTGGTTGGCATAGGAATGACTTCTGCAGCATTCATGGTGTTGCTCCTTAAGACGATAGATTCTGTGAGGCTTGGGGCAGCCTGTAATGATTTTCCTTGAGATGCTTTGAACCGTAAAGCAACGGAGTTGCTTTTCTATTTGGCGCACGAAGCATACTTGATGCAGTTCATTAACTGCAACGTTCTGTGAGGTGAAATTTTGATGGCTGATAAGGGCGCGACAGTTCTTGGTTTTGACATTGGCGGAACCAAAACCGCCATTGTTGAAGGGACGCCTGAAGCGGAGCTTTTGCAACGTCAAGAAATTCTGACCGAGGCGCATCTGCCGTTCGCCGAAACCTTTCCGCGCATTGTCGCCACGGCAAAGCGCGTAATCGAAACTGCCGTCGCCGCAGGTCGTGAAATTACCGCCGTCAGTGTCTCCATTGGTGGGCCGCTGAAAATCCGCGAAGGTATTTTGATTGATCCGCCGCATTTGCCCGGTTGGCACGGTGTTCACTTGAAAGCCGCGCTCGAAGCAGAATTTCCCAGCCTGCCTGTTTTCATCGAACACGACGGCAACGCAGGCGCGCTGGCAGAATTTCACTTCGGGGCAGGGAAGGGAATAACCGGGCTGCGCCTTCTGATCTTTTTGACGTTCGGTACTGGAATCGGTGCCGGACTGATCATCAACGGCCAGGTTTTACGCGGAGCAACCGATACGGCTGGCGAAATTGGCCATTTGCGGTTGGCCTGGGAAGGGCCAGTTGGGTTTGGCAAAGTGGGTTCGTGGGAAGGATTTGCCTCCGGTCAGGGTTTGGTCGAACTGGCCGCGCTGATGTTTCCGCGTCGCTGGTCACAAGCGACTCCGATCCGCGAAGTCGTTGAAGCGATGCTTGCCGACGATTCTGACGCTCTGACTGTCGCCGCTGAAGCCGGAAAGTGGATGGGACGCGGAATGGCGTTGCTGGTGGATACGCTCAATCCACAAATGATCGTGCTGGGTTCGCTGGCGGTCGCACTGGGGGACCGGGTGCTGGAACCAGCGCGGCGCGCGTTGGCCGAAGAAGCTTTGCCGCAAGCCGTTGCGGCTTGCGAAGTGGTTCCGGCAAAGTTGGGAAACCGAATCGGCGACATTGCCGC
>CAZMXG010000077.1:0-32802 GCA_964570175.1 uncultured Heliomicrobium sp.
AACGAGACAAAGGTTGCCGGGATGCGCTCCTATAAAAGCGTCAAGTCACGTCTTAAAACCTTGATCGAATACTTTGGATCCCGCCATATCAAGATTATCAACCATGCCGATCTGGAAAAGTTCCGGATGCAACGGCTTCAGACCATCATCGGAGAGAAGCACCGAAACCAGGGCAGGGAATTGACCGTGACGACTGTAAATCGCGAAATGCAGTTGCTCCGGTCAATTTTGAATTATGCCAGGCGACAAGGATGGATTGCCCGGAATCCGTTTGAGCTTGGCGATTCGCTGATCTCAGCCGCGGAGGAGCGCCGACGAACGCGCATCCTCACACGTGCCGAAGAAGGCCGATTGCTTGAGATGTGCGTCAAAGAACGTGCTCATTTGCGGCCAATGGTCATCGTAGCTGTAGACACCGGCATGCGTCGCGGGGAATTGCTCAAACTGTGCTGGTCGGATGTGGACTTCGACACCGAGCTGATCACCGTTCAGGCGATGAATTCAAAGACTGCCCGCGCGCGGGTTATCGGAATGACCAACCGGGTTTATTCGGAACTGAAAAAGCTTCAGGACGCAGCGCCCTCAGGTCATACCGGCTCAGTCTTCGGGTTGACGGATTTCAAACGAGCCTGGGAAAGCGCGCTTGGCCTGGCCGAGATCGAAGGGTTTCGATTCCACGATCTTCGCCACACAGCCGGGAGCAGGATGACTGGTGCTGGGATGGCGCCCGCTGAGGTAATGCGGGTACTAGGCCATACCACGCTTGCTGCCATCAACATCTACATCAACGCGAACTCTGAAACGGCGACTCGCGCGGCGGCCGCACTTGATGACTGGCACCAGATTGAGAGCGAATCTTCGACCTCGTATCTGATCAATTGAAAAAAAAGTGAAAAAATTTATTCGCCTAATTGTTGGCCTTATTTGGTCTTATTTAGTCTCAATCGGCTTCAATGCCTTATTTGACGGGCGTTTCAACAGCTTTTCATCTGGAAGGAGGGATTGAAATCAGTGCATAGCTGAAGGTAAAAGTATAACGAAAGATGATTCACGGGAATCGCGGCCCCGTCTCGCAAACTGAACCGCGACGCCCATTCAACCAACCCTTATCAGGCGGTTTGCCTCCCGGCGAACCCGCCAGGAGTGTTTTTATTATGGCAGCAAGAAAACCCATGAACAAGAACGCGAATAAAAGCAATGCTATCCCACTTACGCCCAATCGGAACTTCTCAGTAAATGAAGCCGCCGCATCGCTAAGCATCAACGCCATTACAATCTGGCGCGCCATCTGGGGAGGCCATCTTCAGACCTATCGCATAGGCCGACGGCACGTCATTTCGACTGAGCAGCTCCTAGCCTGGCTGGAAGCCGGTGGCAAAACGACCCTACCGACCCAACCCCTCGCAATGGCAGCTTAAAACGTAAAAGCGATGGCCCTCGAACCATCGCAAAAAATTCGGGTTCCACCGTTTTGATCACGCGAGTGGAACCCGAAAAAAGGATATTAACATGGGTGACTATATCACGCGAAAAGCCCTGCTAGAAGGCCTCCAATACAATTTAAGGAGGTTTTATGAGTGCTAAGGTGTCCGGGCAAGTGTGGGAACTTGACCTTCCTCCAACAGATAAGCTCGTCTTACTCGCTCTCGCTGATCACGCCGACCACGAAGGCAAAAACATTCGGCCAGGTAATGAATTGCTATGCGCCAAAACTGGTCTTAGTCAACAACGTGTAACCCAGGCAATAGCAAACTTCGTAAAGCTGGGAGTTCTTTTACCTGTCAATCGAAAGACGGGTCGCACCCATAAGCGCGAGTTCACGCTAAATACCAACCCAATAAAAAAGCGCCGATACTTCAAAGATAAGGAAGAAGAAAGCTACGCCGACAGCGTACCTTTAGCTCAAAAAAGGCACTCTCAGAGCGTACCTTTAGCCGAAGAAAGGTACGCTCTGAGAGAAGAAAAGGTACGCCCTGAGAGCGAAAAGGTACGCCCTGAGAGCGAAAAGGTACGCTTTCAGACTGACGCATATAAGGAAGTAACCGTCATGAACCATCATGAACCGTCAGTAGAAAAGAATGAGGGTTCTTCGCCAAATTCGTTGCTCACGGTTTTACTGACGGCTTATCAGAACATCGCCAAAAGCCAACGGGAGTTGGTGCAGGTTTCTCAGCAATCCGAAGCCTTAGTCAGCGACAAGATTACAGTCGAAGAATTGACCGATTGGCTGAATTCCAGTTCCACCTATCCCGCGCCTGCATTTATCGCCCAAACGTTTCGCCGGTGGAAAGTCGCACAAGAAAAACAGCGCCAAAAGAACCAAGCTACAGCTTACGTCGGTGCAAACTCTGCGAACGTTTTGCTGATGCCGAAAACCGAAACGAAAGCCGACAGCTCGGCACCAGTCCGCAAAGAGCGATCAGGAACCTGGGGAAGCATTCTTGATCGGCTGGAAGCGACATTCGACGAAGAGCACAAGACGGGTTTTTCGATTTGGTTTGAACCATTGGAAGAGCTTCGCATTGATGATGGAGTGCTTTCCTTATGGGCTCCCGATCCTGTATTCCGCAGCCAAATCGAAAACAATTATGCGAGCCTGCTCTATAAGGCAATCGAAGCGGAGGGCTTATCTGGCGTGGTCTTTGAGTTCGGCCAGCAACCGGGTATGGAGGCAGCAGCATGAAGCGACTGAGCAAGGAAAAACGTGCGGAGGAGCTGCTCGCGAAGATCGAAGCCCACGGCGGAACGGTCCGTATCGAGCAAATGGAGCGACGTGAAGAGTTCCGCATCGGCAATCTATCGAGGCTTCCCCAGGATGTGTTTACGGCGGCGCTGGAGGCCGATGGTGACGTAACAAACGGCCTTTACAGACTCATTTGCGCTCGCAAACCAGCACTTCGCGCAACTGTTTGACCCTTGGCAAGCATTCGGAGCAATCAAAACGATGCTGGAAACGCAGCAAACAAAGCCAATTTGGTACCGGATCGCCGGCCAGAACGGCAAACCCGGCGAGTCGGCGAAAGCCTATGAATGCGCGAATGCCTATTTTTCAATGGGTGCCGAGCGCTCTCTCCCAAAGGTGAGCCAATTGCGGTCCGAAAGCGGTCTAAAACCGGTGCCTATTTCTTCGCTCAAGCGTTGGTCAGCGAAATGGAATTGGGTGGAACGCGCGCGAGCTTACGATCAACATTGCTTCGACGAACGCGAACGTGAAATGCAGAAGGCCCGGGCGGAACAGGCGCAGCGCTGGATCGAGCGAGACGAGGATTTGCGGGAGGAGTTTTACCAGGCCGGCAAGGAGATCGTCACCAAAGCCCGTCGGATGATTCAGGAGTTCCCAGAACGCGAGGTCTCCAAAAAAGTGAGTGATGACGGCCAAACGACTTACATCACCGTCAAGCCGAAGCACAGTCTATCCGGCCTGGCGCAATTGATCAGCGTCGGTGCCGAACTTCAGCGACTGGCGGTCGGCATCAATCCCGGATCCTCGCCACTCGACAACGAAGACTTCACCCAATGGTCTGCAGAAGACCTCCGAAAGCTCCAAGCCGGACTCCCCGTCAAACCGAAAGAGAACCCCCAGGAGGTCCCCGATGGCCAGCAATGATTCAACCGTTTCGCTTCTCTTCAAGATCGTTGCCGACAGCACCCAGGCGCGTTTTGATATTTCAAACTTTCAATCCTTCTTGAAATCCGGCATTGGGACGCTTCGAAGCCTGTTTGACGAGGTTTCCTCCGCCGGTCCAGCAGGAGCCTTGAAAGTCGTCAAAGATGAAGCAGCCGGGCTCGGCAATGTGTTAAAGGGCGTCGCTGGCGAATCTACGGGCGCAGCCGGAGGATTAAGCGGATTGGGCGCGGCTGGCCTTCTGGCTGGAACTGCCGTTGCTGCCATGGCTCTCGCCGGCGTTGGTGCAAGTGCCGTTATTGCCGGAATAGCGGCAACTGCCGCCAACGCCGACGAAAAGATTTTCGATCTGACGCAGACCACGAATTTTTCAGCGCAATCGCTGGCCGCCATGCAGCTCGCCGCCGACACCAGCGGAGTCAGTATCGAAAAGGTCGGCTCGTTTATTAGCCAATTCGAGGAGAAACTGGCAGATGCGGCCGCCGGTAATAAAGAGCTTGCCGCTGCATTCAAACAGCTCGGCATCAACGCCGTGGAAGGCCTCCGCAACCCGCAAGCGGCCTTCGATCAATTCCTGAAGAATTTCAATCAGCTCAACGATGATGCCGCAAAAGTCCAACTCCTGAAAAAGATCGGCGGTAGCGCAGAATTGATTCAGTTCCTGAAGGAAGGGGCTGACGGAATTGATAGCTTTGTCGAAAAGGGAAAGCTGCTCGGCATTGTCCTGCCGACTGCCTTTGATGTGCGCGCGGCGGACCGGTTCAACGACTCCATCACCGATATTCGCAGCCAGTTCGATAACCTGGTTGTAACGGTTGGGCGGCAATTGTTGCCGGTGCTGCAACCCCTCCTCGAAAAGGTCAGCGACAAATTGACGGAACTGGGACCGCAAGCTCAAGGCTTCGGCGAGGCGTTGGCGTCGGGAGCGCAATACGGCATTGATGTGACTGGTGATCTGGTAACGCTGATAGACACTGTGCGGAGGGCAGTCGCCGGTGTAATTCAGGTCATTGACGACGGGACCGGCCAATCTGTCAACAATGTGGAGGAGGTCGAATCATCATTCGGAAGCCTTCGCACAGCGATCTACGCCGTTGCTGGAGCTGTTGCGGTTATCGGCGATAGCGGACGGCTGATGGCTGATCTACTGGTTGGCGCCATCAAGCTGATTGCTTTGACCGCCGTTGAGGCAATTCACGATGTATCTAGCTTGTTTGGCCTGGCCAGCAGCGGCATGGCGCAAACAATTGCTCGGCTGCGTGGCGATCTAAAGCTCCTGGAGGAAGATTTCAACCGAGGGTATGCCCTGACAACTCGGGTTCGTGAGCTGGAAGCCCAGGCGCGGCAACAGTCTGACCCGCTGAAACAACTCTCTGACCAAGGCTTTGCGCCCGTCGGCAACGAAGCCCCCAAGAAAGTGGCCAAGCCGATCGGAGGAGGAGAGAAAGGCGGAAAAGACGAACGCGAAGCCGAGGCCCGTGCCGAGTTAAAGCTCTTGGAATTGGCCGAGAAACAGAAAGAGCTGATCTTCAAGGCCGAAACGGAAGCCGTAAAACTCAACCTGGCGCAACAGCTCATTTCTCACCAAACCGCGACGGAGCAGTTGATCCGGATCGAACAGGTTCGCCTGCAGGCGCGCCTGGAATTCCTCGCCGAAGAACGACGCCAGGTCGAAGCCAGCGCGCTCAAGGGCCGTGACAAGAGTGTCAAAATTGCCGAGCTGGATTTGAAGGCTGACGAAGAACGCCAGCGATCGCAACAGACGGTTAGCCAAATCCGTGAGCAACAACGCCAGCGCGACGAACAGGCTGAAAAGGAACATCAGCAACGATTGTTGCAATTGGCCCTGGACGCCGACAAACAGCAGATTGACCGCATTCGTGAACTGGCCAATCAACGAATCGTTTCGTCGGTGAATGCGGAAAAACGAATCGCCGAAATCGAACAGCAAAGTTTTGAACGCCGGCGCGCTGCTTTGGAGGAACGCAAGCAGGATACAGGCCCTGATGCCAGCGCCTACCAGCAAGTTCTTGATGAAATAGCGAGACTGGAATCCGAACGAGCGGCGGCAATAGAAGCCGCAACAGCTCGGATTCGCGCCGCGCGAGAACGCGAGATCGCCGATCAACGAGCCTTCCAGCAGGCGCTTACGCAGGCAGAGCGCGACCTGGTCGCCAAGCAAATCGAACAGGAAGCGCAGCGCATTGACGCCGCCGAACGGCGCGCGACGACGCCGACCGAACGAACGGCCATCATCAATGCTCGCGCAGCCAATGAACGCAACGCCGAAAATCTGCGTCACGAACAGAATCTGGAAAGCCTTCGCCAACAAGAAGACGAGCTCCAGGACCAGGCGACGACGTATGAAGAGATATTGCGCGTCACGGAACTCTTCAACCAGGAGTTTGAACAAGAGCAGCAGCGCCACGTCCAAGCGCTCAAAGAATTGCAGCAGCAGCTCAGCGAAGCCCAGGCTTTGCAAGATCCCACCAGCAACATCAACCTCTTCGGCATCACCGATGAGTCGGCTTCGACGTTCGACGCCTTCAAACTGTCGGCGTTGGGTGCTCTCGGAGAAGTCGCCGCAGCAGGTGGCAACTTCAAAGACGTGATGAAGGGCGCATTCAGTGCCGTCGCCGGCGCTGCCCAATCCGTGCTGAGCGCCTTCATCCTGACCGGTAAAGCTGGCGGCCAGGCGTTCAAGCAGCTCGCCGCCGACATCATCGCGTCCTTAGCCATTCAGTCGGCTGTAAAGGCCATTTTTGAGGTTGCCGAAGGACTTGCGGCATTGGCGAGCTATCAGTTTGATTCCGCAGCTAAACATTTTGCGGCCGCCAAGGTCTATGGCGTGGTTGCGGGAGTTGCTGCCGGTGTTGGCTTGGGGATCGGCGCGGCGGGAGGCCTTGGCGGTGGAAACGAAAGCCAAGCGCAAGGCGCGGGCGCATTCGGCGGCCAACAACGCGGCCCGGAAGATGCCAAATTCAAGTTCGGCGACGTGACCGGAAAGCTCGGTCAGGATGCGGAGCTTCATAAAGGCGGAATTTTCGAGACGGTAATTAGCAAACTTAATGCGGCATTGGAGAAGCACAACGACAATCTCGCTATTCACAATGCTGCTCTTGATAGGAACTCTGAGGCCCAGCATGAAGCGAAGGCGGCTGTTGTGGATCTGAGAACGCATATCGTTTCGATGGAGCCTGAAACGGTACTGAGCATCGGCGTTGATCGTGCGCCGGAACACATTGGCCGTGGCTTTGATGCTGCAACGTCCACCAATACTGATGTAACCCGCAATCTGGCCTTAAAGCTTGGCCTTGCCTAGTGGAGAAAGATGGAAAACGAAGCTCTCAAAATTGAATTGGCAGAAGAACTCAAAAAAGAGATGAGGCCGTTTGTCGAAGAGGTGAAGCGAACCATAACGGAGACCGCCTCTGTGTGCCGCCTACACGAACTATTGTTACAGGAAGTTCTTGTTTCTCAGTTGATGGGCAATCTCAATCCGCTAAACACGGCGCAACGATACCGCGCGAACATCATCTCCCTGATTGAGAAGCGCAGCGATCTATCTGAGCCTGTTCGTCAAGCGCTGCTGAGCCAGGCCCTTACCTTCTTCGATCAGCTTGTCGCCGTTTTCGAGAGGGCTGAAGAAGATCGGCCTTCTTTGGTGTGTTGAAGTTTCTTTCCCGCCTGGTCAGTCGAAACTGACTGGAATTATCAACGCTGAAGCAAAGGAGACTGCCAATGATAACCAGATTTGAAGGCACGCCCGCGGACTACGACTTCATGACGCGGCTCGCCGCCGGCACCACACCGAAACCCACTTCCGATGAAGTAGAAGACACACCGGAAAGTGATTACGAAGAAGTAAACACTGAGCGCCTTGCAGAAAATCCCATCCCTGAAGCCCTCTGGAATGAGATTGTGCGCACCGCTTGAGACGTCCGAGGAATATTGCCATGTTGAGCGAGGAAATAAAAATCGTATGGCTGGTGGATCGGGCCTCAGTTCCTTATCTCCTGGAAGTGTCCATGCTGTTGCCGACCCGCAATGGAGTCCCGGAATTGGCCCTCCCCTGGGAACTCGTTGCGTATAGCGAACTGAGAGCCGACGCAATGCCGGACTCAGGTGGGCGCTATAGCCGACGACTTTGGTTCCGGCCAATGGATACCTCTTACGACTTCCGCGAGCTGGAAATAAACGCCGTCAATGCTCGCTTCATCGTGAGGGCAACTCCAAGCTTGCGTCTCGCGCGGATTAACTTGTACGCCCAAAACATTCCTGGTGCCGACATTCCATTGTGATGATCGGCAATCGTTTCCCCTGGTCCCTCCGGCCAGGGCCGCAGAGGCGGATGAGCTTCAGGCAGTGCTCGTTCGCCTCTCTTCTAAACCATCTGCCGAAAAGGATTAAAACGTATGGCTCTCAATTACCAAGACAGAATCAGAACCCTAGACGGGGATATGTACCTTGAAGACGTTCCGGAGAACACACCCATCGGGCAGGCTTACAAACAGGTACAGAGGGAAATGGACGAGTACGCCAAGGTCAATGTCCCCTATGAAAAGTTACGACGGAAAGAATCTCAACTTCAGGCGATGGTCGAAGCGGCCGACATTGAAAATACGACACCTGAAGAATTCGCACTCGCCAAAGCGGAGCTTGAGCTGATAACCCGGAAGGTTCAAAAGCTCAAGCCCGACGTCAGCCAGTTAACCAGAGCAGTGCAAATTGCTGGTGAAAACTTGGCTCGCTTGCAAGGCGAGCATTCTGCCGCTGTGGATAAATACCTTAATCAAAGCCATGGCTTGATGACTTCAGCGGTGGACGCTCTGAAACGGCAGATTCTTTACAACTACAGCGTTGCCGAGAGTGTTTAGGCCTATCCCCTTTCGGCGGAAACGGGGTGATTTTGAACGATTTCCCGCCGCCGCTAAGCCTTCACCCCGAAATCAATGTAGGGCTTCTAAACGCGAAAAAGCCGCTCAGGTCATAGGACTTGAGCGGCTTTTTGCTATCCATTTTGCTCACGTGAGCAAAATGGAATTACTCCCTTTGATTCAGTACGTTAGCCGCGTGCTCGAATCTCGCCTTCAGTTCCGGCGTCATCTGCCCGCTGACCACGTTTTCCAGTCTGCCCACACATCGAAGAATTCGAGCTTTCGCTTCTTCGTCCGGATGCGTTCTGGCGTCGGCGGTGATCTGCGCCAGGTCAGCCGTCACGACGACCGCCAGTTCGTGCGCGTCGGGGCTTGGGCTTTGCTGTTTTGCTTTTGCTGCCATGTTGGTCCTCCAGTTCTTGGATTGAGAGTTTAGTGTAGAAGCCGACACACTTGCGATCTGAGCGCCGAATCAGAGCGAATCCGCCGGAGTCTTTTCGGAAGTAAAACCCGCTCGCCGTAACCCTCGGATAAGAGTCATCACGAACGAATTTTTTCGGCCTCCAAACGGGATTTGCGCCAGCGCCCCAAAGTGTTGAAAACGCTGATGGTTGTTCGATTTTGCCCACGTGGGCAAAATCAGTGGGCAAAACGGTTTTGCTCACGTGAGCAAACGACTCTGGTTTCGGCGTCGAAAACGGCAACACAACCCTTCCATAAGTGCCGGTCGCTCGCGCTTCTTCGACGTGCGTTTCCGGTTGTCCGCGCGCTGGTTGCTGAAGCGCCGATGAATCTGCCGCCGGTGTGATCACGGGCGGCAAAGGATCCACCGGCGCAATCAGTTTCCCCGTGGATCCTCCACCACTCGGCCGCCTTGCCATCTGACAACCGGCTTGTCTGCCGAAGGCAGGGGAGTCTCCGCTTTCGTCTCAGGCTTGGACAGGTCCAGGCCAAGTTGATTGGCGATCTGTGACCGGAACGGTTCAGGAATGTCAGACAAGGCCATCTGCTCGCCTTGCTTCATCGCGGCATAGCGCTTCAGCTTTCCAACGTATTCATTGCCAAGTTGGATTTCTTCCTCGAAATGCTCCAGGCGGCTGCGCTCCAGCGTGGCTTTGTTTCGCATGGCGGCAGTCTCGGCAACCAATTCGGCGTGGTCAGTTTCAATCTGCGTTTGTGCGTCGGCTTGCTTGGCGGCAACCTTTGTCCGCCAGTGAAGCAGCGGAATGATGATGGCAGCCGACAGCAGCAGGCCAAACAGCAGCGGGAAAGCGACGTGCTCACAATAAAAATTGATTTTCGCGGAGTGGTCGCCGCGCTCCATCTTGAAAAAGCTGATCGTTGCGTGCGTGAAGGAAAACAGAAACAGCAGCAGGGCAAACACGCCAAGCGCCGTTTTGTGGTAGCCCGTTGAGCGTTTGTAATTGTTGTAACAGTAAATGGCGGTTACTTCGCCAAGCAGGGCAAAGACGGCTGTTAGATAGCTTTCCCAGCCCGGAACGGTGGTCAGAAACAACCGGGCGTTATAGAAGCCGAACAGCACAAAGAGCAGGTACTTCAGCGCGACGATATAGCCACCATCACCGGCAACCTGAAAGTTTGTCGAAGCCGTTTTGAGCGCGTCGGATTCCTGCTCGCGGGCCTTCTGTTCGGTCAGCATCTTGCCGATACCAGAGAAGAAACTTTTCATTTGAATGACTCCCATTGAAACAGCGAAACGGACAGACGGCGGAGTTCTCCGCAGCCTGCCCGGATTCGTTTTGGTTTTGGGTTATGGGAGTGTCAGAATCAGAACCGCGATGGACTGTCTGCCACTCCAGTGGTTGACGGTTGTCCGGGCTTCCGAGAGTGTCACCTTTCGGAAGCCTTTCGCTTATGCGCTGGCGCTGGCGCCGTCGCCAGGCTCTGCCGAGCGTTTCGACAGTGCGGAATGAAGAGTTTCAGCCAGCAATTCCGGATTGCGAAGTCTCAGGGCGATGTGCTGACCATCCTCGGTGGATGCGTCGAACACGATACAATCCGTCTCCTGGTCCCAGTCCGCGCGCGCGTTTGTGACGGCTTTGCGTTCGGCCTGGCCGACAGTGCCAACAGGGCCCGAACTCTCCTGCCAAACCTCGTCAATCTTTTCTTCCTGCAATTTGGTCATAAAGAACCTCCGTAGTGTGATGTCAGCTTGCGAACGTGGGCTGGCCACGTTCGCAGGTGCTGACGGTTGTTGAATTGCTTCGATTGCTTTCGTTGTAAGCTTCGAAACGGCGAATCGAGTGTTGTTTATGCGGATCGGTCGGATGGCTGTACACCATCACCAGCCGCAAATCCCTGTGTCCGAGGATCTGGGCAAGCGTCACAAGGTCGCCGCCCGATTCAACGAACCGCGTAGCAAACGTGTGGCGCAAATCGTAGAGGCGGAATTTCGGCAATCCGGATCGGAGCAGCGCGCCCGTATGCGCGGCGTTGATCTTCACGATGTGGCGGCCAACGACATTGCCGGGGAAAAGAAACTCCCCCAGCGTCGAATCAAGCCGGTCAGTGATGACTTGCCGAGCGCGGGCGGTCAGGGGCACACGACGGCGAGCCGACGGCGTCTTGCCGTGCCGGTTGAAGTAGTACCCGTCTTCCAGATGAAGGTCGTCTCGCCGAAGTCCATAAACTTCATCTGGGCGCATGCCGGTCTCAAGGATCAGAATCGCAATCTGAGCCAGCAACGGGGAAGCCTGAGCCAGATAAGCGCGTTCCTGTTCCTGAGACAGCGTATTGAAAGACCTTTCCTCGCGCAGCATCTTGATGCCGTCCACGGGGTTGCTTTCCACCACCTTCCGACGAACGAAGTAAGTAAACAGCGCCTTCAGACAGGCCAGCTCACGATTAACCGTCGCCGGCATAATCTGACAGGTCGTTTTTGGTGTTGCGTGTTTAGTTGGCTTCTGCTGGGCGGTCTGAATGCGCCGCCAGTCCCTGAAGCGTTCGACGTCGCCGGAATCCAGCTTGTCCAGGCCCTGTTGCCCAAAGAAGCGGAGCAAAGCCTTGCTGCTGACCTCATACCGGCGCGTGGTTGCCGGTTTGGTTGCATGCTCAACAGCCGACCAGGCCAAGAACTGTTTCATGGCGTCGGCAAATCGAGGGACCTCCGCGCGCTGGCGAGGCGGCTGGATGCCGACCTGAGCCATTGCAATTTCGGTTTTCTTGGCATTCTCGATGATCTCGGCATCGGCTTTACGCCGGACGCCGGTAGACGCCTGGAAGCGCACGCCTTTCCGAAAGAAGTTGTACCAGTACACGTTGCCTCGTTTATACAGCGTCATCGGTCACCCCCCTCATCCAGCGCGGCAAACCGCCGCAACTCTTCGACCATGATCAAGATCACGCCGCGGGGTTTGCCAGGCATAAATTTCCGCACGGCCTTCAGCCGGCCAGCTTTAATGGCCGTCCGTAGATAGTCTTCGCTTACATCAATCGCGGCTGCAGCTCGCTCAAGCCGCAGCGCGATAATGAGGCTCGGTTCAGATATTGTTTGTTCTGATGTGTTCATGGGCTGGTCCTCAAAAGGAAAAATCTAGCAATGCAGGGCTGGTCGTGCCGAATGTGTGGGCGGCAGGTTTTTCGCAATGAATGTGTCGCGCGCTTCCGAGTGGTCGGTCGTCAAGCCGTACATCAGATTGGCGACGCTCAGCGCCATCAGGTCGCGCTCGGCAAAGCTCGGCTCGTCGGCGATGGCACGAACCAGCCGAATAATCGAAGCGACGGCGGAATTGCCGTCCAGGCCGCCAAACACTTCAGCGGCCCAACGCTCGATGTCTTCAGCGGTTGCGGGTTGGTAAATGGCATCAATCTGCTGCTGTTTGTTTTTCATAAAACTCCTCTGGATTTTTGAAAATGTCCGCCTACGGATGAACGCCGACGGATTGTTGATTGGTATGGGACAGGACGGACATTGTCCCCGCTCTCTTAAACGGCTCGACCCTTACGGGGATGCAGAACCAATATTCGAGCGCTTCGATTGTCCAGGTTAAATGCGATGCAGGAACATACCAGGACTCTTTTTCAGGATGCCAGGTGCCACCGACCACGCACTTAAAAGCGCTGACGAAGCCTTCCAGCTTGAAGGGAGTCCTGACGTAGTACCCGCCGCGCTCGATCTCACGAACCGTAATGAACGGCTCGCCGAATTCGAAGTCTTGAGACACGGGCGCGGCGGTCGCTGAATCCACCGTGGTTACCGCCACAGTGGAGCAAGGCTGATCATTATCGTTAGAATCTCCGCTTCGGTCAGTAAAAGCGACGGATGTGCTGGCTGAGTCCAAACCATCAGCCAGCACTGTGACCACCGGATCATTACCGATGGTCATGCGCGCAACCAGAGAAGAGCCGAACCTCTCCGCTTGATAGCGCGCCGATTCGATGCACTGGCAAGCCCGGCGAAGCCGACCTGCCCGCATATCCTGATAGAAGTTGTTTGCCCATCGGCTTACGAGTGGGTTTTCGTGGCGCTTGATCGCGTCCAACTCTTCGTCGGATGTGCCACAGGTCGCCAGGAACGCCGCACGCTTCGCCGCGCATTCCGGGCCGAAGCCCCGCGCGATGGAATTGGCGTCTTTGAGTTGGCGGCCGCAGATTTGACAGGAATTCGGTTTCATAGATGCCCTCGATCAGTTTTATCAACTGACGGGCGAAATATAACGCTAGCGTTGTTTTCGATC
Source organism: uncultured Heliomicrobium sp. (assembly GCA_964570175.1). GTDB lineage: Bacteria > Acidobacteriota > Blastocatellia > RBC074 > RBC074 > RBC074. Next base: position 13,200 of record CAZMXG010000077.1, read on the forward strand.
AAGGGAAAAACAATGCTAGCGTTACTTTTTCTTGACAAGCCCGGTAAGCTTGCTTATAAATAATGCGTGCGCTACTTTGCGGCACATGGAAACCAAAGGGGATCGAATGCTTACAACGAACGAAGCGGCTGAAATACTTGGTGTAAAGCCTGTCAGTATACGAGTCTGGCTGAATGAAGAAGGCCATCCGCGTTTTCCCAACGCTCAGAAATTTGGCCGAGATTGGCAAATTCCAGAATCAGACCTGGCGGACTTGCCACGTGGGCGGAAACGCGGTCGCCCATCGAAAGGCGGAGATGCCAGTGAGTCGAAAGAGGAAGTGTTAGTTGTTGATCAAGGCGAAGCCGAGCCGAGCAGGAAAGCAGGGAAGAAGAAGTCTCAGAAGTGACGGCGATCAGTTCGTTTTGTAGGTTGAAAATTTGATCATTGAGCAGGGAAGCGTTTTGTACCCCAAAGTGTACCCCGAAAAGCAAAAGCCGCCGAACCAAAAGGCGCGACGGCTGTAAGTGCTTTAGAAAGTGATTGCGGGGGTAGGATTTGAACCTACGACCTTTGGGTTATGAGCCCAACGAGCTACCAGGCTGCTCCACCCCGCGTCAAAACCAAGAATCGAATTTAGATGCCCACACACGTTTTGTCAACGGGTCAATCAAAACTTTCTTTCAAGCTTGGGTTTTAGAAACTTATCCACCAATTATCCCAGCCACTCCACAATTCAGGCATCTATAAAGTGTGCCGGCGCGTTCTGGGAAGACTTGCACTTTTGCCCGCCCACAGGTGTGTTCAACATCTACCTCAAACAGTGTGTAATACTGATCGTCGCCGATTTCAATCAACGCATCAAAGATTGCCTGCTCGGCCATCGTATTGCTATCAATGGCTCGAAAAAAATCAAGTTCATAATCTGAATATCCTTCTTCGTATCCGTTCTGCATTTGCGTCTCCCACGAAAAACCGCTCGCGCAGCTTTTGGCTTGATTGTCAGTTAAAGATTTTGTTGTCTGGCTGACGGCTTTTATACTACGTCGCGAATCATTCACAAAAGGAGTTCTTGCCGATGCCTGTCGTCGTCCAGGTTTTTTCCGATTACGTCTGCCCATATTGCTATCTTGGCGAAGTTCCTCTGAGAAACGCTGCGGCTGCAACCGGCGCTGAGGTTGTGTGGCGCGCATTTCAATTGCGTGAGGCGGATGCGCCGAAGGCAGAGCCAACCAGCGAGCGCAGAAATGCAAGTTGGAAAAATTCTGTGTATCCGATGGCCGAAAGGCTTGGCGTTGAAATTCGTCAGCCTTCGCAGATTCCGCTGACCCGGCTGGCGCATGAAGCCGCTGCGTGGGCACGATCAAAAAACAGCTTCGAACAATTTCATCGCCGATTGTTCAACTCTGTTTTCCTGGAAGATAAAGATTTGAGCGATTTGGCTGTATTGAAGGAAATTGCCTGGAAGGCGGGCTTGAACCCAGGCGAGTTGGAAAAAGCTTTAACTGAAAACCGTATGGCAGATGAAGTTGACGAAGATTTATTGATTGCTCGGACCTACGGCATTACAAGCGTTCCTTCGTTTGTCATCGGAGGCCACGTGCTGGCGGGAGTTCAGGACGAAGCCGTGTTAATTCGCGCCATCGAACTTGCGCGCGAGGGAAAGCTGGAAGCAGAAACGAAAAAGCTGCCGCATTTGCCCGTTAATATCACTCGAAACTGAAATGAACCAAACCATCAAGCAAATTGAAACCGGAAAGATCGTCGCTATTTTGCGTGGAGATTTTGCCGGACGCGAAGAAGAAATTGTTGCCGCCATGATTGAAGGCGGATTGACCGCTGTCGAAGTCACGCTGAATTCGCGCGATGTAATGGCGGCAATCAATCGCCTGGCAAAACGCTTTGGCCAAACGATTGCCGTTGGGGCGGGAACTGTGCTGACACCCAACGAAGTATTGCGCGCCGCCGATGCGGGAGCGCAGTTTATCGTTTCGCCCAACCGTGACGTGACCGTGATCGAAGCGACGAAGAAAGCGGGATTGGTTTCTTTGCCCGGCTGCTTCACGCCTTCCGAAATTGTCGAAGCCGTTAACGCGGGAGCCGACGCGGCAAAACTCTTTCCGGCCAATGCGCTTGGCCCGGCGTTTGTGAAAGCCTTGCGCGGTCCGCTGCCGCAAATTCGCACGGTTCCAACGGGCGGCGTGACGGCTGAATTGGCGCGCGAATACTTTGCCGCCGGAGCGTGGGCCATTGGTGCTGGATCGGAACTGATCGGCAAAGATTGGTTTGCTGCTGGCGGGTTGGAAAGGCTGCGCGAACGCACGGCGGCTTTTGTCGCGGCTGGGAGACGAAATGCCTGAAAACGAACTGTGCGCGGTTTACGTGGACACAGGCACGACCAACAGTCGCGTGTGGCTGATGCGCGGCGATGAAATTCTGGCAAAAGCCGATGCGCACGTCGGCGTCCGCGACACAGCCAAAGATGGTTCTCCTGCGCGATTGCGTTCGGCCTTGCGGGAACTTATCGAAAATGTTCGTGCCAGATTTGAAATCTCGCCAATTTGTGTTGCCGCTGCCGGAATGATTACTTCATCGCTTGGTTTGGCGGAAGTTCCGCATCTGGCAGCGCCTGCCGGAATTGCCGAGTTGGCCGCTGCAACTCGATCCGATAATTTTCCTGATGTGACTGATTTGCCTGTGTTTCTGGTTCCAGGCGTGAAATCAGGGCAGATGCCTAGTGAACTGCCGGCAGTTGCTGAAACCGATTTGATGCGCGGTGAAGAAACGCTTTGCGTGGGATTGGCGATGACCAGGCTGGCAAAACCGCCAGCAACAGTTCTGAATCTAGGCTCTCATTGGAAAGCAATTCGGCTGGATGGGGAAGGGCGCATAGCGGCCAGTGTTACTTCGCTGGCAGGCGAATTGGTTTACGCCGCGCAAACGCAAACGATTCTGGCCAGCGCGGTTCCGCACGAACGTCTTGTGGCAGTGAACATTGATTGGCTGGAAGCTGGAATGCGAGAGCAGCGTCAAGCGGGTTTGTCGCGCGCTTTGTTCTGTGTTCGTTTGCTGGAGCAATCCCAGCAGGGAAGCGCGGAAGATCGTCTGAGTTTTTTGATCGGCGCGTTCATTGCCGACGATCTTGACGCGCTGTCAGCGCGCGGAGTTCTTTCTGGCTCGGTTGTCATCGTCGGCAGCGACGCTTTAGCCGAAGCCTGGCGCCACGCGCTGGCACAAGCCAAAATCCAATCCAGGATTATTACCGGTGAACAAAGCGAACGCGCATTGCTTGCCGGACTTTGCAAAATCACTTCAATCGCCTTGCAGAGCTGAGCTATGAACTTGAAGCTTACCGTTACAGCAGTTTTCATTTTATCGGTCATTGCCGCCGGATTTTTTCAGCCAGTCAGTCAGGCTCAGCAAACAACTCGGCGCATAGATTTCAATCGCGACATTCGCCCGATTCTTTCTGACAAATGTTTTGCCTGTCATGGACCCGATGCGACGGCAAAAAAAATCAAACTGCGATTGGATTCTGAAGCTGCCGCGACTGCCGATCTGGGCCGTGGCCGCCAAGCCATCGTGCCGGGAAATGTTGAAAAAAGCCTGCTGGTTCAACGCATCAATCACACTGATGAAGCGATGCGAATGCCGCCAGCGGATTCTGGCCGCAAGCTGACTGTGGCAGAAATTGAATTGCTGACCGAATGGATTCACCAGGGCGCGCGCTTTGAGCAGCATTGGTCGTTCGTCACGCCATCCCGGCCAGCGTTGCCGAACGTTCAAAACACTGCCTGGCCAAAAAACGCAATTGATTATTTCGTGCTGGCCAAGCTTGAAGCCGAAAAATTGCAGCCTTCGCCAGAAGCCGACCGCGCGACCTTGCTTCGCCGAGTGTCGTTTGATTTGACAGGTTTGCCGCCAACGGCAAAAGAGTTGGATGAGTTTCTCGCCGACACTTCGCCAAATGCTTATGAAAAAGTTGTGGATCGGTTGCTGGCGTCGCCGCGTTACGGCGAACGAATAGCGTTTCGCTGGCTGGATGCGGCGCGCTATGCGGACACCAACGGCTACCAAATTGACGGCGACCGTTCAGCCTGGCGCTGGCGCGATTGGGTGATTGAAGCCTTCAACGCCAACAAACCGTTTGATGAATTCGTGGTTGAGCAACTGGCGGGAGATTTGCTGCCGAATCCGACGCTGGATCAACGCATTGCCACGGCCTTCAACCGTAATCACCGCATCAATGCCGAAGGCGGTATTGTGCCGGAAGAGTACCGAATCGAATACGTCATTGACCGCGTGGACACGACTTCAACGGTGTTTATGGGGCTGACGTTTGGATGCGCGCGCTGCCACAACCACAAATACGATCCGCTGTCGCAAAAAGAGTTTTATCAACTGTCGGCGTATTTCAACAGCATTGATGAAGACGGCCATTCGTTTGATTGGGGCAACTCGCCGCCTGTCATGGCAGCTCCGACGCGCCAACAACAAGCGCAGTTGAAAGAGTTTGATCAACAGATTGCCGCCGCTGAAAGGGAATACAGCCAGTTGACGAAGAAAGCTTCGAGCAAAGAGCGCGACTGGGAAACGTCGTTGCTGAAGTCCGAAGAAAAGAATCGGCAATGGTTTCCCGAAGAAAAGTTGATCGTGCGTGTTCCCTTCGACGAACAGCAGTCGCCCGTTTTCAAACTGTCTGACCGTGCTTTCCACAACCAGGAAGAGATCAAAAAGAAAGAGAAGATCGGCGAACCGGCAGGCTTCAAAGATTCCGACCCTCGGTTTGTCGCTTCGCCATTAGGGCAGGGAACTGCGTTTGACGGCAAGCTGTATTTCGATGGCGGGTTGAACGCAGACTTTCGTTACAAATCTACCTCCAGCGATTACCGCGAACGCTTCACCATCGCAGCTTGGGTTTATCCAGAAACGGAACAGAGCGGTTCCATAGTCACAAAAGTAAGTGACGCTCCGGCAGAGATTGAAAACGGCATTCCGCGCGCTGAAGGGTATGGACTGTATCTTCTGAATGGCAAGCTGCATTTCAATATGGTTTTCCGTTGGGGCGAAGACACCTTGCGCGTTGAAACTCAGGAGCCATTGCCGCTGCGGCAATGGCAACACATTGCCGTCGTTTTCGACGGGTTGAAGCAGTGGGAAGACCGCTTGCGAATTTTCGTCAACGGCCAGGAAGCAAAACTGAAATGGAATCAGCGAAACTTTTATCTGTTGTTTGGCAATTCCCGCAACACGCTGAAAATCGGCGCTGGCGGCGGTCCGCAGTTCCGATTCAAAGGCGCGCTTGATGAAGTGCGAATGTATAGCCGCGCGCTGAGTCCTGACGAAGTTGCCGCGCTGGCGTGCGCCGACAGACTTGAAACGATCGCGGCAATTCCGGCGAAGAAACGAACTGCTGCCCAAGCCTGGAAACTTCATCGAGCGTTTCTGAATTTCGCTGCGCCGGAAGAATTGAAGCAAGCGCATACAAAGCTGTCGGAATTGCGAGAACAGCGGCAGAAGTTTGAAGATGATTTGCCTCCGTTGATGGTGATGCAGGAAATGCCACAACCGCGCCCGGCACAGGTGCTTCTTCGCGGCGCGTACGACGCTCCGGGCGAAACCGTTGCGCGCGCGATTCCCGCCGCGCTGCCGCCAATGGCTGCCGGATTGCCGAACAATCGTTTGGGTTTTGCTCGGTGGTTGATGAGCAAAGAGCATCCGCTAACCGCGCGCGTTACGGTGAACCGTTTTTGGCAAATGTTGTTTGGTGTTGGCTTGGTCAAAACGACGGAAGATTTCGGCTCTCAAGGAGAACTCCCTTCGCACCCGGAGCTTTTGGATTGGTTGGCGGTCGCATTTCGCGATGGAGAGAGTCGGTACGGTACAGGGAGCGGTAGCGACTTGGTTGGTTCCGGCAAGCGCGAACTTACAGCCAACCCGCTTGCTACCGCGCGCGGTGCTGACCCGGCGAAGTCACAACCGTGGGATGTAAAGGCGCTATTCAAGACGATTGTGATGAGCGCGACGTATCGCCAGTCATCTAAATTCAATCCGCAATCCGCAATCCGCGATCCGCAATCTGCTGATCCAGGGAATCGTCTGTTGTCGCGTGGTTCGCGCTTTCGGCTGTCAGCGGAAATGATTCGCGATCAGGCGTTGCTGGTTTCTGGCTTGTTGGTGGAAAAACTTGGCGGTCCTTCGGTCAAACCGTATCAGCCGGATGGCCTTTACAAAGACATGGCGTTTTCCGGTTTGACGGGCTACAACACAGACAAAGGCGAAGGCTTGTGGCGGCGCAGCCTCTACACATTTTGGAAGCGCACGGTGCTGTCGCCGACGATGCAGGTGTTTGACGCTTCAGCGCGCGAATTCTGCACGGTGCGCGACACGCGAACCAACACGCCGCTGCAATCGCTGAATTTGATGAACGATGTGACTTATATCGAATCGGCACGAATGCTGGCTGAACGAATGCTGAAAGAAGGCGGCGCAACCGCCGAACAACGATTGGCCTGGGCGTTTCGGGCGGTTACTTCGCGCCAGCCGAACGAAGCGGAAATCAAAGCTCTGGTTCGGAACCTGAACTCGCAACTGGAATATTTCACACTCAATTCGGCGGAAGTCGAAAAGCTGTTGGCTGTTGGCGAACGGCGCAACGACGAAAAACTTAATCGCGCAGAGCTTGCGGCTTACGCGACGACGGCCAGCTTGTTGTTGAACCTGGACGAAGTGATTACACGGCAGTAACTTGAACAAGGGGACAAAATGAATCGCAGAATCTTCCAAACTCTTTCGCTGATTGCGCTGGCTTCGCTTTTCGCTGTCGCCATCAATTTCGCTCCCTCCACCTCGGCGCAATCGGAGGCGAAGCGGATCAAACTCGACAACACGAAGCTAATCAAAGCCGACAAGCTGACCAAAGCCGACATTGATCGTTGGATGACGGAGCTTTCCAACTGGGGACGCTGGGGAAAAGAAGACCAACTGGGCGCGCTGAATTTGATTACGCCCGCCAAACGTAAACAAGCGGCTGCGATGGTGACGGAAGGGGCGAGCGTTTCGTTGGCTCGCAACACGAACTCCGATGCGGATACCGACAACCCGAATCCGTATCAGCACACGATGAATCTGTCCGGTGACAGCGACGGCCAATGGGCCGTGGATACGTTCTCGATTCTTTTTCACGGATACCAGCACACGCACATGGATTCGCTCTGCCACATCTTTTATCAGGGCAAGATGTACAACGGGTTTTCGCAGCAGGAAGTCACCGCCAAAGGCGCGCAAAAGCTGGCGATCACCAACTTGAAGCAGGGCATTTTCACGCGCGGCATTCTGATGGATATGGCTGCGTTGAAGGGCGTTCCGTATCTGGAACCCGGCGTTGCGATTTATCCCGCTGACCTGGACGCGTGGGAAAAGAAAGCCGGGATCAAAGTCGGCCCGGGCGATGCAGTGTTCATTCGCACGGGACGCTGGGCACGACGCGCTGTGAAAGGAGGTTGGGACGCGGAAAAAACTGGCGCTGCCGGATTGCACGCTTCCTGCGCGCGTTGGTTGAAACAGCGCGACGTGGCAATTTTAGGGAGCGATGCCGCCAGCGATGTATTGCCTTCAGGCATTGATGGCGTCACACACCCGGTTCATTTGCTGACGCTGGCCGCAATGGGCGTTCACATTTTTGACAACTGTGACCTGGAAGCTCTGAGCGAAGCTTCGGCAAAACGAAAACGCTGGGCGTTTCTGATGACAGCGGCTCCGATTCCGATTACGGGCGGAACCGGTTCACCACTCAACCCGATTGCCACTTTCTGAAATTAAGAGGCGAGGACCTAAATGATGTGGGAGGTGAAATGGCAAATATTCAGAAAATCCGGCAAAAAATTATTGATCGGGCTTATTACATTTCGTCCCACGCCGAAGAAGAGATGGCGAATGACTTGTTTGAACGGATAGATATGGAGAATGCTATCCTCAAAGGGGAAATTGAAAAGAAAATGACTCACGATGAACGCGGCACACGATATCGCATTGAAGGGCCGGCAAGAGATGGCCGCAGAATGCACGTGATTTGCCGCTTCAGGGATGACAGCAACCTTGTGATAATTACTGTCTACGTATTAACGGAGGAACCATGATTTGCGAATTCTGCAGCGGACAAACCGTCAAGCGAAAAGTCAGGAAACAGCATTGGCTAGAAGGCAGGCTTTATCTTGTCGAAAATGTCGAAGCCGAAGTTTGCACTGAATGTGGCGAACGATATTTTCATGCGACGGTTTTGGACCGAATAGATGAAATGCTAAAAGCCGAACATTCTGTAAAGGAACGTTTGTCAGTTGAAGTTGTCAGTTTTGCCTGACAATGAAAATATCATGAGAGCACTTATGAACCCACTCAACGAACTTCAATTGATGCTGACACGGCGATCCTTTTTCAGCCGCTTTGGTTTGGGCGTTGGAACTGCCGCGCTGGCTTCGCTGCTTGGTGAAAGCGGTTTTGCGCAAGCGGACGATCAGAAATCCGGTTTGCCCGGCGTTCCGCATTTCGCGCCCAAAGCCAAGCGCGTGATTTTTCTGTTTCAGGCAGGCGGGCCTTCGCAATTGGAACTGTTTGACGCCAAACCCAGCCTGGAAAAATTCCGCGCGCAGAATTTGCCGGATTCAATTCGCCAGGGGCAGCGGCTGACCGGCATGACGGCGCATCAATCCAGTTTTCCGACTGCGCCCTCTCTGTACAAATTCGCGCAGCATGGGAAGTCCGGCGCCTGGCTCAGTGAATTGTTACCGCACACAGCGAAGATTGCGGATGACATCAGCTTCATCAAATCCATGCACACCGAACAGATCAATCACGATCCGGCGCAGACCTTTGCGCTGACGGGGTTCCAGCTTGCGGGGCGTCCGAGTTTGGGTTCGTGGCTGGCATACGGATTGGGCAGCGAAAATAAAGACTTACCCGCGTTTGTCGTGTTGGTTTCGGTTGGCAGAAATGGCGGAGATCAACCGCTGTATGATCGTTTGTGGGGAAGCGGCTTTCTGCCTTCGCAACATCAGGGCGTGAAGTTTCATAACGGTGCAGACCCTGTGCTGTTTTTGTCGAACCCTCCAGGCATCAGCAAAGAAGTTCGCCGCAAATTCCTGGATGATTTGGCAGAGATGAATCAGCTCAACGCGAAGGAATACGGCGATCCGGAAATTCAAGCGCGCATCGCGCAATACGAAATGGCGTATCGCATGCAAACCTCAGTGCCCGAACTGACCGACCTGTCGAAAGAATCTGAAACGGCCATCGAAAGTTATGGTCCGGACGCGCGCAAACCCGGAACGTTTGCTTACAACTGTGTGCTGGCTCGACGATTGGCTGAACGCGGCGTACGGTTTATTCAACTGTTCCATCGAGGATGGGATCAGCACGGAACTTTGCCGCGAAACATTAAGAAACAAACCGAAGACACTGACCAGCCTTCGGCGGCATTGATACAGGATTTGAAAGCGCGTGGCATGCTGGAGGACACATTAGTAATATGGGGCGGCGAGTTTGGCCGCACGGTGTATTCACAAGGCAAGCTTGCAGTGGATGATTACGGGCGCGATCACCATCCGCGATGCTTCACCATTTGGATGGCAGGCGGAGGAATTAAACCTGGTGTGAGCATCGGCGAAACCGATGATTTCAGCTACAACATCGTTCGCGATCCGGTTCACGTTCACGATCTGAACGCGACGATTCTGCACTGCCTGGGCATTGACCACACGCGGCTGACGTTTAAGTTCCAGGGCCGCTACTATCGGCTTACGGATGTTCACGGCAATGTCGTGAATCAAATTTTGACTTGATCCTCAAGCAACGTTATCAACACGCCCTGCGTCACTTGGCCTGTACTTTCACTGGAAACGTAAATTCATTTCGTGTAGGCATCTTGTTCTAATTTTCAGAAAATGCCACACCCGGCGCGAAAAAGTTGTTGCTTGGCAATCGTCTGCCGAGATACTCTTTGCGCTGGTTGAGGACAACCTTACTTCCATTAATTTAACGAATTACCGAGCTATAGAGCTTTCCTCACTCGATCGCGGTGCCTGCCCTGAATGACCTTTTGAAGCTATCCCCCGGCTCGTAATTTCAAGTTAAATTCGTTTTTTAACTCACAAATAAAGGAGAATTCCTCATGGAAAAGCCTTCATCTTTTTCTCCGCAGGCGCCTGTCAGCGAACCCGTGGATACGCAAATTTCTTCAGAAGAAACAACCAACACCTCATCGAAACCGGTTTCAAGCCGTCGCAAATTTTTGGGACGCGCGGGAGCGGCAGCGATTGCGGCAGGTGTCGCCAGCCAAACGGCTGTGGCTCAATTTCCTGCTCCTGGCGGCTCAAAGCCAGCCTGTAATGATCCTGTGTTTCCGTTTGGCGTCGAGCCTTCGGATATGGCGGCGAACCGGTACATGAAATCTTATAAGTGCCGCCTTGAAGCCGCGAAGCTGGCGCAGAGTCGGCCGTTGGTTTTTCACGTTACCAATGGTGACGATGACCGCTATCCCAACAAGATTGGAAGTTATACCAAAGCGCTTCCGCACAACCAGTTGGGAGAAGTAGATCCGGCGGCGTATGCGACGCTTGCCCGCGCGCGCCAAACCCAGAACCCGGACTTGTTTGAGGAAATCACGCTTGGACTTGGGCGCAAACTGACCAGCCCGCAGGCAGGGCTGGCCATGGATTTGGAAGGGCCTGATTCGCACCATGTGACAATGGTGCCGCCACCGCGTTTTGCCAGCGCCGAAGAAGCAGGCGAAATGGTTGAGCTTTATTGGATGTCGCTATTGCGCGACGTGAACTTCGCCGATTGGGCAAATCATCCGCTGGCGGCGCAAGCAGCCGATGAAATTTCCAAGCTGTCGGATTTTCGTGGCCCGCGTCAGAATGGCGTTGTCACAGCACAAACCCTCTTCCGTTCCAACACGCCGGATGATTTGAATGGGCCGTGGGTATCGCAGTTCTTGATGAAAGATTTTTACTTTGGGGCAAATTTCTTCTCACAGCGAATGAAAACCTCTGCGACAGGCATTGATCACATGACCAGTTACAGTGATTGGCTGGCTGTGCAGAACGGTGCGGAACCAACCAACAATGTTTACGATCCGACGCCGCGCTACATTCGCAATCTGCGCGACGTTGCCGAATGGGTTCACGTTGACGCGCTTTACCAGGCTTACTTGCAGGCCTGCCTAATTCTGTTGGGACAAGGCACCAAGCTTGATCCGGGGTTGCCGCTGTATAACTCCAAAGCACAGGCTGGATTTGCGCAGTGCGGCGGTCCGCACATTTTGAGCTATGTGACTGAAGTGGCGACCCGCGCGCTGAAAGCCGTCTGGTATCAAAAATGGTTTGTGCATCATCGGCTGCGTCCGGAAGAGTTCGGTGGCCGCGTTCACAACCACATGAGCGGAGCCGCCAACTATCCGATTCATTCGGATGTGTTGAATTCCAAAGCCGCTCAATTGACGTTCAGTAAATATGGCACGTATTTGCTTCCGCAGGCGTTCCCGGAAGGAAGCCCAACGCACTCGTCTTACGGTTCTGGTCACGCAACTGTCGCGGGGGCCTGCGTCACCATCCTAAAAGCCTTCTTCGACGAAACAGACACAGTCAAAAATCCTGTGGTTCCCAATGCTGATGGCACGGCCTTGGTTCCATATGAAGGACCGCCACTGACAGTTCTGGGTGAGTTGAATAAAGTTGCTCGAAACGTCGCTTTTGGTCGTAACGGTGCTGGAGTTCATTGGCGCACAGACGCTACCGGCGGGATGAAGCTTGGCGAAGATGTCGCCATAGGCATTATGCAGGAACACAAGCTGACTTATAACGACAAAGTTGAAATGACGTTGACCAAATTCGACGGCACGAAAATCGTCATTTAAGCCAGCTTCTTTCGGCAGTATTGCGGAAGGCTGAGTTTTACGCGCCGCTTGTTGATTGCGAAATCGGCAAGCGGCTTTCTTTTTGCCGTCACGATTGCAGTCCGGCCAGGCCGAGAGCCAACAGTAACGCGCGTTTGTAGCCAAGCTCGCGCCCGGTTGGATCAAACCATTCGCTTAGCCGGTGAGAATCGCTTGATCTGCCGCCAGCGCCGATAGTAATGGCGGGCACTCCCAGATGAATCGGAATGTTGGAATCGGTCGAAGCGCGGTTGAGAATTGGCGTGATGCCCATTACCCGCGAAGCTTCCACCGCCGTTCGCACCAGGTACGATTCGCGCGGCGTTTCGCCTGAAGGGCGATTGCCGATCAACTGCACTTCGGCTTTCAGCTTTTTGCCAGAAGCGGCGCGCATTACGTTTTCGTCAATGACGGCTCGGTTCAGCGCGGTTAGCAAGAAATCTTCCAGCCTGGCCAACTCGGCTTCAGAGGACGACCGCAAGTCTACATCCATAGAAGCGGATTGAGGAATGACGTTCACAGATTCGCCGCCTTCGATGCGGCCAATGCTGTAGGTCGTTCGCGGATCAACCGGCGCGTGGTAATCCGCCAGCCGGGCGACGGCGCGGCCAAGCGCGTGAACCGGATTGACGACGCCGAAATCTCCCCAACTGTGGCCGCCAGGGCCTTCCAGCCGGACGCGATAGCGACGCGATCCCAAAGCCTGATGGGTAATGAAATCTACTCCTGGACCATCAAAAGAGATGAATGCTGAAACTTTCTTTGCCAGTTTGCCTTCGTTGAACAAGTGACGGACTCCGCGCAAATCGCCTTCGCCCTCTTCGCCAACTGTCGCCACAAACGCAATCGTTCCACGCAGCTTAATCTGTCCGGTATTCAGCGCCTGAATCAACGCAACCAGCGCGGCCAACCCGGCGCAGTTGTCGGCGATGCCCGGAGCGCACAGCCGCGATCCCACGTGACGAACTTTGACGTCTGTGCCTTCGGGGAACACTGTGTCCAGGTGCGCGGACAATACAATCGACGGTTGTTCGCGTTCGCCGCGATAAAACCCAATCACGTTGCCTTCGCTGTCCGTGTGGACGTCGTCCAGGCCAAGTTCGTTGAACCGCGCGGCAAAATAGCGTCCGCGTTCTTGTTCTTTGAAAGGAGGCGCGGGAATCTCGCAGATGCGAATCAATTCGGAAGTAAATCGCTGGGCAGAGGTGTCTATAAACTCAAACGCCGCGGCAACGTGCGGGTCGCTGACCAGGTCAGCGATTGACAGCGAACGAAACCGGTCGGCAATGGAAATAATGGAAGCGGGCATCTGATTGCTCCGGCAGATTGAAATTCGGAAGCCGGATTGTTCAATCCAATCAGTGAAATTGCAACTGTCGGTTCAGTGTTTTGCCGGGACTTGATTGGCAATTATCCAAGCCAGCAGTCCACACAGCACAAAACCCAGCGCATTGCTGATGCCGTGAACCTGAGCCATCAAAGGAATCATGACGGTTTCAATTCCTGCAAATCGCCCGAAGGCGTACAGGCAGGCAAACATCATTGTGACGACTACAGACATGGCTGACAAAATCAGCAACAATCTGGGCAGCGGCTTCATCTTTGGAGCAAGAACAAACATTGTCAGCATCGCCAAAATAAACAGACATAGCGCCAACGTAACGGCTGAGAACACTTCGACGGAGCGCGACAGCGTGATTCCAGCCGCAACCAGTGGCGGTCCGGCGATCACTCCGCTGGCGGCTGCCAGATAAACCTTTCTGGCAATGCCGGTTTTGATCTTTCGTCCGGCCAAACCCGTCAGGATTGGTGCAGCGAATCCCGCATAATGAAAATGAACTGCTGTCAACAGCACGATGGTGTCTGAGAATTCCAGCGGATTCAGCCCTGCACGCGATAAAAACAGCCAGCCGCTGCCAACGATTACATAAGCCAGTCCGGCATCCATGCAGAGTTCTTCCAGCGGAAAAATGCTGCGGCTGGATTTCCAGCGACGCCACAATCGCCAGAAGCCGAACAGAGCGATGAAGAAAGTCACCAAAATCCAGGCCATCGTGATGGCTCCCGCCAGAAAACCGGTTCGTAAGCAAAACGAAAGGACGACTAAAGCTGCGCCGAAAGGTTGCAACAAGGTGGCGCAACGATATGCAGTGCTATGCATTCCAGTTTCGTCCGGGGTTGCTGCCAATGACAATGCCAACGGGACAAAGACTAAAACGGACAGCATCAGCAAGCGCTCGATCAACCAGGTTTCCCCGTTGCTTTCAACCGGCAGGTTCAGCCAGGTCGAAATTGGCAACAGCACTAACAGCCAGGCAATTCCCCCAACCAGAGCGCTGATCCGAGTTATGCGAACAGATTCAAATTTTGCAGAGTTCATAGGCGTACAATCGCTCCACCGCGACAAGCTGAGTCCCCCAAAATCCTTTCGGAAGCGTATCTTGCGCCCCCGCTGGTTTATGGTGTAGAACGTGCGCGCAGTCAAATCAGACAAATCAGAAGGGGAAAAGCCAACGTTGGTAGAACGTCATTCAAATGATTCCGGCTGGATTGAAGTCATCACGGGTTCCATGTTCAGCGGCAAAAGCGAAGAATTGATTCGCCGTTTACGCCGGGCAAAAATTGCCCGCTTGAAGGTGCAAAGTTTCAAACCCGCGATTGATTTGCGGTATTCCGAAGAGCACATCGTTTCCCATTCCGAAATGCGAATTGAATCTCATTTGGTCAGTTCCACGCGCGAAATTCTGGAAGCTGTCGCCGCAGACACCGAAGTCGTGGGCATTGATGAAGGCCAGTTTTTCGACAGCGAATTGGGCAACGTTGCCAACCAGCTTGCTGTCCAGGGCAAGCGGGTGATCATTGCGGGACTGGATATGGATTATCTCGGCCGTCCATTCGAACCGATGCCGTTGCTGCTGGCAATTGCCGAAGACATCACCAAAACGCGGGCCATCTGCATGCAATGCGGCAGTCCCGCGACGTACACACAACGTTTGATTGCCAGCCGCGAACGCGTCGTTGTTGGAGCTTCGGACGCCTACGAAGCCCGCTGTCGCGCGTGTTTCGATCCGAATCTTGGACAGGCAAATGCGGATTAAGAAACGTCGGGGCAAGCCTTTGAGCTTGCCCTTGATTGCTTTAAGGAGGTTGGGATTATGAGCGCAAAGAATTCAGCCGAACGCCCGTTGGAACATGATCTGCTTTTTGACTTTCTTCGCGTGGTCGAAGCCGCCGCTGTTGAAGCTGCGCGCACAATGGGACAGGGCGAGCGCAAATACTCGGATCAGGTTGCCGTTGAAAAAATGCGTGAAGTGATGGACACCATCCCGATGGATGGAACCATCGTCATCGGCGAAGGCGAACGAGACGAAGCGCCGATGCTTTACATAGGCGAGCGCGTGGGAATCGGCGCAAAGCCTGGTTACGAAGGCAAATACAGAGAGGTGGACATCGCCGTTGATCCGCTGGAAGGCACGAACCTTTGTGCTGTCGGAGCCGACAATGCCATCGCCGTTTTGGCTGCCGCGGAAAAGGGAGGATTGTTGCACGCTCCCGATATTTACATGAAAAAGCTGGTGGTTGGCCCTTCGGTCAAAGGCGCAGTGGATATTGACGCGCCGGTCAAAGACAACCTGAATGCGATTGCCTCGCGGTTGAAACGCAAAGTTGAAGATTTGACCATAGTCGTGATGGACAGGCCGCGCCATCGCCAACTGGTTCAGGACATTCGCGAAACAGGCGCACGAATCCGGCTGATTACTGATGGCGATCTTTCGGCGGGGATTTCGGCTGCGGTTGCGGGTTCCGGAGTTCACGCGCTGATGGGAATCGGCGGCGGGCCGGAAGGCGTTATCACTGCCGCCGCGATGAAATGTCTGAATGGAGAAATTCAGGCGCGTTTTATGATGCCGGAACAACTGGAGGCGGAAGAACGCTCCAAAATCGCTCCGGATATCGCCGACCGCATGGCGAAGATGGGCATCAAGGACCCTTCGCGCGTGTTTGACACGAACGAACTTGCGCCAGGCAAACGAATTATTTTTGCAGCCACCGGAGTCACCGACGGCACAATTCTGCGCGGCGTGCGATTTTTTGGTACTGGCAAACGAACGCAATCCTTGGTGATGACGACGGAAACCATGCACGTCCGATTCGTTGACACTGTCCACGTCGAAGGCGGACCGGATTCCTTTGTGCGGTTTGATCGCATTTAGGCCTTAATGATTTTGTGTCGGTGGGTAATGATTCAGTCCTGGTCAAATAAAGGACTAAAAGAGTTCTTCGAAACGGGAAGCAAAAAAGGAATTCCACCTGAACTGGCATCTCGTATCCGCATTCGCCTTGACGCTCTTGACGCCGCGGTTGCAGTTGCTGACCTTGATTTGCCAGGGTTCAAATTGCACGAGTTGAAAGGTGACCGAAAGGACACTTGGTCAATCTGGGTTAATGGCAATTGGCGCATCACTTTCAAATTCGCTGGTAGAGATTCCAGTGAAGTCAATCTTGAGGATTACCATTGAGGAGAGAAGTATGCTCAACGGAAGAAAAAGACGCCCAACTCATCCAGGCGAACTTTTGCGTGAAGAAATTGTCCCTGCGGCTGAATTAACTCAGGCAGAGCTTGCTGCCCGGCTTGGCGTTTCGCCTCGCTCAATCAGCGATTTGTTGAACGAGCGTCGCTCATTGACGCCTGATATGGCCCATCGTTTGGCGCGGGTGTTCAAAACTTCTCCGGAGTTTTGGATGAATCTGCAACAAGCCGTGGACATTTGGGAAGCATTGATTGCGAATCGTGAAGAGTATTCGAGGCTTCGGCCACTGAAAGCGGCTTGACATGCTTTTCGATTTTGATAGGGAGAATCTGAATGCGCTGTAGCCGATTTTTTATTTTGCTGCTGTTGCTTTGCCTGATTTCGCTTTCGGCGTTTGGCCAATCAACCAAGCCAGTGCCGAACATCGAACGATTGCGGGGGCGATTGCAGGAACTGGCCAATGCGTTTCCGGGAACGCTCGGCGTTGCGGTTAAGGATATTGCCACAGGACAGCAGATTTCCATCAATGGCGACAAGGCTTTCCCCATGGCCAGCGCGTATAAGATTCCGATTCTGGTCGAAGTCTTTCGTCAGGTTGAAGCGGGAAAGTTTTCCCTGGATGATCGCGTCGAACTGACTGCCGATGACCGCACGCTGGGCAGCGGCATCCTGACGCTGATGGCGCCAGGGCTGAAACCGACAATTCGCGATCTGGCGACGCTGATGATTATCCTCAGCGACAATCAGGCGACGGACATTTTGCTGACCAAAGTCGGCGCTGAGAATGTCACCGCGACCATGCGCAAGCTGGGTTTGAACAACATTCGTGTTGATCGCACGACGTTTGAATTGATCCGCGACTATCTGGCCTTGATTGATGACGCGGCGGCTGGCAAAACCAAACAGCAGTTGATGAATCGTCCACAGCTCAACACGGCTTCACCTGAGCGCGTCGCCAAAGCGGACACAGAGTTTGCCAAAATTGCGAAAGATGTGGCTTCGCCGGACGATATGGCCCGGTTGTTGGAGTTGATCGTCAAAGGCAAAGCGGCCAGCGAAGCTTCTTGCCAGGGAATGATGACGATTCTGAACCGTCAGCAATTCAATCACCGGCTGCCTCGATATTTGCCGGAAGGCACCGGCTTCGCGCACAAGACCGGAACCATTGGTTCGACGACCAATGACGCGGGCGTCATGTTCGTGCGCGGCAATCCTATTGCGCTGGTGGTTTTTACGGTGGATAAGCGAACGGGACGCGGTGAGGTCGAAGAGCAAATGGGGCGACTGGCGCGTGTGGTGTACGATTTCTTTGATGCGGTCAAATAACTCAATCTGAAAATGTCGAATACCCGAAAATCGTGGCTGATGTACTCGCTGCTGATGCTAATTGCACTGGTCTGGCTGGCGGTGATTTTTATGCCGCCATGGCTGATGGCAAACGAGCATTCATTTTCCGCAATCAGCCTGTACAGAGGTTTGTCCGGCATTTGTCATCAAATTCCGGAGCGGTCGTTTTCCTGGCTCGGATCGCCACTGGCGGTTTGTTCGCGTTGCACGGGGATCTATTTCGGCTTTGTCGTTGGGTTGATGCTGTATCCGTTTTGTCGCCGTTTGAACGATCTGACAGTTCCGCCGCGCATCTGGCTGGTGGTTGCAGCCTTGCCGATGCTGATAGATGTCGGCGGTGATTTTATCGGGGCATTCAAAAACACCTTCTTTTCTCGATCGGCGACAGGGTTGTTGGTTGGCGTCGTGGCAGCGTTTTTTCTGCTGCCTGCCTGGGTAGCGATTGCTTTTCCACGGTCGCCAGAATCCCAGGAACATTCTTTTAAGGAGCACTATTCAGCATGAATCAGCAGGATCAGAGCAAGCCGTATTTGGTTGGCGGATTGGTGATGGGCATTTTGTCCGTGGTTCCGCTATTGAATGCAGGCAACACGTGTTGTTGTTTGTGGGCCTGGGTTGGCGGAGCGGTGGCGGCCAAATTACTGGTTGATGGTTCGCCGCAACCCGTAACCATTAACGATGGCGCAAAAATCGGGTTGTACGCGGGATTGCTGGGCGCATTCATACGCGTTTTTATCGGATTGCCCGTGGAACTGGTGACGCTGCCTTACCAACTGAAAGCGCTTGGGAATTTTGCGCAGCAAGTGAACAACCCTGCATTGCAGAAATTTGTCCAGGAAATGGTGGATCAAATGAGCGGGCAGGGACTTGGCGCACAGATTATCGGTATGATCCCCGGAACCTTGATCGGAGCTGTTTTGCTGTGCGGGTTTACGGTTCTGGGAACGATGGCCGGTGTGAAGATTTTTGAAAAACGCCAGAACTTGCCGCCGCAAGCCCCGCCTCCGCAGTGGAATCCTCCACCGTCAGGCGATGGCGGTGAGTGGCCGCAGCAATAAGCCTCAAAGCAATTGAAGCCGCAGATTGGCGCAAGGCATCGCAGATTTTTTTGATCCGCGAATTTCTGCGTTCATCTGCGGCCTACTGTTTTTACTTTTGCGCGGTCAGCGGTTGAAAGCGGCTGGCTCCGCGCTGAAGGAATTCTACAAATTCTTTTTTGTTGCGCGTCAAACCGGGAAACTTGGCCAGAATGTTGCCGTTCGTATCAATTACCGCATAAAGCGGCAATGCCACAGTCCCAAACTTTTCAGCCTGAAGCTTTCCGTTTTCCTCGTCAATTTTCTGATGTTCCGCAGTGTCTTCGCGATCCGTGTACAGCTCTGCCAGGACAAATTTTTCCAGTTCTTTTTTCACTGCCGGGTCAGGAAACATGTTCTTTTCCATCCAGCGGCAATTGGTGCAGGTGACGCCCGTAAAGTTCAAAAACGCAGGACGGTTTTCGGCCTTGGCTTTTTGCAGGGCCGCGTCAAACGTTTCGTGCCATTTCGCTTCGGCACTGCCGCCCGAACGGTTTAAGGCAAAATCGTTTGGCGAAGACGGCGGCAACCAGGCGTCGAATTCTCCCAGGCTTCCGCCAAACAATCCCGTTAAAAAGTAAAATGCCAGCGCCAGAAAGAACGTCCCCATTAACATTCTGAAAACGCCCAACCGCTCCACCGGCGAATCGTGCGTCAATTGAATTTTGCCCAGCATGTACAACGCCGCTGCCTAAGCAATCGCAATCCTGGCCGCCAGCACCAGCGGACGCGAAATCGTT
>CAZMXG010000078.1:0-15863 GCA_964570175.1 uncultured Heliomicrobium sp.
AGGAATGCCGTACTTGCAGCCGAAAAAGACGCCTTTGGCGTTGATGTCCATCGTTAAATCCCAGATGGATTCGTCGGTGGTGACGGCGTTGTCGTCGTTGTGATGCATGATCCCGGCGTTGTTAAACAGAATGTTGAGTTTCCCGAATTCGTTTTCGGCAAATGAAATCATCTGTTCGCAATCTGCCGCTTTCGATACATCTGCGTGAACGTAAGCAGCGTTGCCGCGTGCTGTTTGAATCAATTTGACGGTCTGTTCGCCCTCAGCGTCATTTACGTCCACGCCAATGACTGCTGCGCCTTCTTTGGCAAACAACAGCGCTGCCTCGCGGCCAATGCCGCTGGAAGCTCCGGTGATCAGAGCAACTTTGCCTTGTAATCTCATGTTTGAAGTTTCCTCGTGAATGAAATTTGTAAGATGCCGTAAAGAATACGGAACAAATAAGGAGAAGGAAATAGCCGGAGAAAAACTGGCGGATGATATTGGGAAGGGAAGATTAGCGCAGAGTTCAAACCTCAGTCTGAAAGAAACAAGCCGAGGTTTGAACGCTGAAGCGCGATGGTTATTTGGCTTTCTTCGCCGTGAATTCAGTTGGAGGCACGTCTCGACCTTCGATCGTGCGGGTAAATTTGATCTCGTCGCCGGAAACTTTTCCTTTGTAGATGATCTTGAATGAGTTGCCCTGCACTTCACGGGTTACACTAAACGAGATGTCGTCTCCGCTGACTTTGCCATCGGCGATAGCCATGTCACCTTGCGGATTGGTAATTGTGCCGGTCAGTTTGTCACCTTCCACTTTCAAGGTAAAAGTGGTTTCGACAGTTGCACCCTGGCGACCTGGAACTTGAGCCGTCCATTTGCCGCTAACATCAGCCGCCCAGGCCAATGTTGCCAGAGCCATGACCAGGCAAGCGGAAACAAACAGAGTTTTGCGATTCATTGGATTTTCTCCTAGTGAAATTCCCTCCGATCGGAGGTACGAAGATGCGGGAGAGGTGAAGGGCAAACCGTAATTCACAGCGGCTTGCCCTTGGTTATACATCCATGAAAAAGCTGTTACAGCGTCCAGCCTTTGCGATATTCTCGGTGCAAGTACTGGTTGGCGTTGTCGTTATTGGTAACTTTGCCCGCTTCGCCGTCCCAGCGGATCAATTTGCCTTGGCCCGTTTTCAACGCGACGATCCCTAGTAGCATGGTTTCCGTCAACCGCGACGCGTATTCAAACGGGCAGACCTGCATGGATTGGCCTTTGCAGGTGTTGGCAAACTGCACCCGATGGAGCGGTTTGTCCTTTTCGTTTCTGAACTTCACGCGCTCGTATTTCTGCGGCACTTTCTTGGCATCTTCCATCAGGCTTTCCGGATAAATGCGTGGCTTTTCGCCGTACGTGTCGTGCAACAGTGTGCCTTTCGATCCGACGATGGCGACTCCGCCGCCGCGTTCCAGCGTGACATTGTCGGGCACGAACGGCGGACGCGCAGCCATCAAACCTCCATCGCACCAGACCATTCTGACCGGAGGCTGATTACCGCGAGCCGGAAACTGATAAACCACCTGCGTCGCTAAAGGATGGCTGACCGGATTGCGTTTGTTGTCTTCGCCCCACGGAGACGAGGTAGCTTCAATCCATTCGGGATAACGCAATCCCAGCGCCCAATAGGGATGGTCAATCAAATGCGCGGCCATATCGCCCAACGCGCCTGTGCCCCAATCCACCCAGCCGCGCCAATTGAACGGGTGGTAAATCGGGTGATACTCAACTTCTGGAGCAGGGCCAAGATACAAATCCCAATTCAGCGTGGACGGTTTATCGGTGTAAGCGCTGAGCGCGCTCGCCGTTGCCTTGCTGAGCAAGCGAGACGTCCAGTCATTTCCGAAACCGCCACCTTCCGGATTGACCGGAACTTTGGCAGGTCGCGGAACGCCTTGCGGCCAGATCGGGCGATTCGTCCAGACATACACTTCTTTGACCGGGCCAAGAACGCCCGCCTGAACCCATTCGTTGATCAAACGAGCTTCGTCGTTGGAATGCCCCTGGTTGCCCATCTGGGTCATTTGCTTGGGATACTTGGCGGCGGTTTCACGCAGCACGCGGGCTTCCTGAACCGACCAAGTCAGCGGTTTTTCGCAATACACGTGCTTTCCGGCTTCCAGCGAATGTTTGGCGGCGATGGCGTGAATGTGATCTGGTGTAGCGACGATCACGGCGTCAATGTCTTTTTGCTGATCCAGCATTTTGCGGTAATCGTCATAGCGTTTGGCTTTGTTGTACGCTTCTTGCAATTTGACGCGATCCTGATTCTGGCCTTTGTTGGTGCTGTTGGCGACCGCTTTGTCAACATAGCCAAAGTCAACGTCCGCCAGTGCAACGATGTTTTCGCCTGCTTTGACCAATTCGGTGGCGTCTGACGCGCCTTGCCCGCCGCAGCCAATGACGGCAACGTTCAGCTTATCGCTGGGAGCAATGTAGCCAACTCCGCCCAGCACGTGGCGTGGCACAATCATGGCCCCCAATGTCAGCCCTGCGGTGCTTGTGACAAACTTTCGTCGTGAAGTTTTTTCTTGTTTCATAATTCGTCTAAAGTTCCTTTCAGGTGTTAGGAATGGAATCCACTGACAAAGCGGATTGCCCGCCTGCCAAAAAAGCGAATGTAACTAAGTGGGTCGCCTTTGAAGACGTTGGATTAACCAACTCAGTTTCAGTTCGAAGGATGCGAAGTTACGGAATCGCCCCCAGCGAAAAAAAGACTTAAAGCTTAATGTTGTAAACCTTGATCTTACTGTTGAGGGTGGTGTTGTTCATGCCAAGCAATTTTGCCGCCCGGCTTTGATGTCCGCCCGTCAATTCCAGGGCGTGACGGATTAAATCAATTTCGAAACGCGAAACTTCATCGTAAAACGAAATGCCTTGCGAAATGTCCAGAGTTGCCAGGGCATCCAGCGGGCCTGAATGCATGCTTTCAGAGTTTGGATTGACGATTTCTTCGCGCAGGCATTCGGCGGTCAATTCGTTGCCACGCGCAATGATGACCGCGCGTTCAATTGTCGCTTCCAGTTCGCGCACATTGCCGGGCCAGGCGTAAAATTCCAGCTTTTTCAGCACTTCGGGCGCAATTTGCTCAGAAATGGAGCGGCCATTTTCTTCGTTGTATTTGCGAATAAAGTGCTGCGCCAAGGTCAGAATGTCTTCTTTGCGGTTTCTGAGCGGCGGCAGATGAATGTTGATGACATTCAGCCGGTAAAACAAATCTTCACGAAAATCGCCGGACTTCACCGCGCGCTGCAAATCGGTGTTGGTCGCGGCGATGATGCGCACGTCAACTCGGCGCGGTTGCGTGTCACCCAATGGAGTGAATTCGCGCTCCTGAATCACACGCAACAATCTGGCCTGCGTTTCCGGTGGAATTGTGCTGATTTCATCCAGAAAGATTGAACCGGCGTCTGCAACTTCAAACAATCCTTTTTTGGCGGCAACGGCTCCGGTAAACGCGCCTTTGGTGTGGCCGAACAGTTCGGATTCCAGAAGCTCTGAAGGAATGTTGCTGCAATTGACGGCAACAAACTGGCCTGATTCGGATCGAGGGCTGGAAAAATGAATAGTACGGGCAACGACTTCTTTGCCCGTGCCGGATTCGCCCGTGATTAGCACGGTCGAACGTGCAGGCGCAACCTGTTCGATCAGGTCGTAAACTTCGCGCATTGCGGAAGAACTGCCGACAAGCTGCGCGCGGTCGCTTGTGGTTTTCAGCGTGCGGCGTAACACCCGGCGCTCTTCGTCACCGCGCCGCCGAGTGAAGCCCGCGGCGACCATTTTCAGAATCTGTTCGTTTTCAAACGGTTTGCGAATGCAGTTGAAAGCGCCAAGCTGCCAGGCAGCAATTGCCGTATCAAAAGTCGCGTACGCCGTGATCATAATCACGACGGCTTCGCGGTCGAGTTTGAGAAGTTCTTCCAGCGTTCGCAGGCCGCCAATGCCGGGCATGGAAACGTCAAGCAGCACCACGTCATAAGTGCGTTCGCCGAAACGCGCCAGCCCTTCTTCGCCGGTTTTGGCCAGATCAACACGATACCCGTCTTGCGATAGCAGGCTTTCCAGCACATCGCGCATTACTTCTTCGTCGTCAACAATCAGAACGTTGCCTTTTTTTGCCATAGCTTTGAATTCTTGGTTGGTTTGATTTCTTTGTGATTATCGGGCATCAATCCGAACGAGACAAGGATTGCCTTTTGCAGGGCAAATCAAAGAAAAGAAAAGAGGATGCTGTTAGGCCAATTATGACGACCAAACTATTTTGGAATGACTCTCACCTGAAACAGTTCACGGCACGTGTTGAAGATGTGTTTCCACAAAATGGGAAGACATCGGTGGTGCTGGACCAAACTGCCTTGTACCCTGAAGGCGGCGGCCAGCCCGCAGACAAAGGTTGGATCAATTCCTTGCCGGTCATTGACGTTCAGACCGGGGAAGACGGGCGAATCATCCATCAGCTTGGCGAAGTTGCCGAAATCGCGGTTGGCGAACAAGTCGTTGGCGAAGTGGATTGGCTTCGCCGCCGCGAAATGATGCAGCAACACACCGGACAGCACATCATTTCGCAGGCATTCTTTCAACTTTACGGAGCCGAAACGCGCGGCTTTCGCATCAACGACTGGCTGACGGAAATTGACCTGACGCTGGAACTTCAGCCGGAAGAAATTGAACAAGCCATCATTCGCGCCGAAGAACTGGCCAACAGCATTGTTTTCGACGACCGCGAAATTCGCATTCACGAAGTCTCTCCTGAAGAAGCCGCCAAGCTGCCGCTGCGAAAAGAAAGTTTTATCACCGACTGCATTCGTGTGATTGAAATTGACGATTTTGATTGGTCGCCTTGCGGAGGTACGCACGCCAAACGAACCGGCGAAGTCGGCTTGATTGCCGTTCGCGCCTGGGAACGCGCCAGGAAAATGACTCGGCTGCATTTCGTTTGCGGTTCGCGCGCGCTGAAAGATTATCGTCTGGCAAACAAATCCGCCGAAGCTGTCGCGCTGAAACTTACCGTTGGTCGCGAAGAAGCGGAAGCTTCCGTTGTCCGGTTAATTGACGACAACAAACGCCTTTCGCGTCGAGTCCGCGAGCTTACCGAAGTTGCCGCCAAGGTCGAAGCGGCGGAATTGCTGGCTTCAGCAGCGGCGTCCAGCAATGGATTGCGAATTTTCGAAAAGATTTTTACTGACCGTGATTTTGAAGAAGCCAAACTGATTGCTCACCGTTTGGTTGATGGCGAAAACGTCATCGCTTTGCTGGCTGTGCGCGAAGCTGAAATGGTTAGGCTGGTGTTTGCCCGCTCGGCAAATGTCGGTGCCGACATGAATAGGCTCATAAAAGCCGCATGTGAAAAGCTTGGCGGACGCGGTGGCGGCAAACCAGATTTCGCGCAAGGGGGCGGCGCAAAGCTGGATGAACTCTCAACCGCTTTGAGCGCCGCCAGAAGCTTGATCACTTAATTGCGATGATTACTGAATTGCTGACAACTCCGTTTCGCGCAACGTTGAGCTTGTGATTGCCAGAAGTGATTCCGACTGGAAAGACGATGTTCAACTGATTCAGCCCGGTAAAGCCAGTCGCTCGGCCAGCATAGCTAACCGTCACTGGCTGATCGTCAATCGTGGCCAAAACGCTGGCCGCAACATTGCCATCCAGATCGGTGGCGTCCTCTCCTAACCCCGTACTGAAAACAGCGATTACGTTTGGCTGACCGTTGCTTTGAGTAGCATTGAACGGCGCTCCGGCAAAGCTAAACGCGTCCAGAGCCGCTGCCGGACCCGTGCCACTAGCATTTGTGGTGAAAATGGAAATTGCACTTTGGGAAACGATGGTTGCGCCCGTAACAGTTTGGCCGCCATTTATGAATTTCAGCAGTGCAGGACCCGGCGCTGTTCCGGGTGGAATCTCGAAGTTAACCTGAGTCGGTGAAACGAAAAACAGCGGCGACAAACGTTCGACACCTTTGAAATCGAGCACAGAAACGGACGCTCCGCCCAGTAAAGTTGGGAGCAGGGAAGTTGTCGCTCCGAGCGTTGTGTTTGCCAAATTCACACCAAACGCTGCCGCAATGGATTTGCCTGCGATTGCTGAAAAGCTGAAACTGGCGGCAGAAACTGTTCGCGGGCCGACTTGCGCCGCAGTTGCGTCAACGATATACAACCCGCCATCCAGATCGCTCAGCAGCACTCGATCAAGTCCCAAAAAAGGATACACGCCCCAACAACCGTCAAAGCCATTGATCGAACCCGGATAAGTATCGTAACTGCCAAGCAGTTTCGGTTGACGTGGATCGGTGATGTCCAGCACGACCAGCCCGGCTTGATACCAGGAAACAAACAGCAGATTGCCAATGATGTAAGGATTGTGCGCTGAAAATGAACTTAATCCCAGTGATGCCGCTGTGATTGTTGAAAGCAGGGTCGCACTGGCCGGATTTGAAATATCGAACAGGCGAATGTCTCCGTCAGTGGTTTCACGTGCGCTGGCCAGTAATTTTCCGTCATTGCTTGGCCAACTTGCGTGCGAAGAGGAGCCTGAATCAATTGAGCCGAGCAGCGGGGGCGCGGCAGTCAGGACATTGGTGACATCGTAAATATCCGTCTTCCCGTTCCAGCCTGAGGTGAACAATCTGTTGTTGACGCAAACAATGGCGTGGATGAAGCGCGTATCGGTGGTTTGAATGTCCCGCACGAAAACCGGATTTCGCGGGTCGCGCACGTCGAAAACTTTGACAATGTTTGTGCGCGAATCGGCTTCATAAAGAACGCCGTTGGCGACAAACAATTCGTGAACATTCGGAAAGCCGTTTTTGGTTTCGGTGATTTGGCTGAGCAAAACAGGATTGGCAGGATTTCGCACGTCTACAATGTGCAATCCGCCACGGCTTTCGCTGGAAAAATATCCAATGCCGTTAATGACTATGACATCCTGAAAGCGTCCGCCTTCAGTTGGGATGTAATTGCCAACCAATCTGGGCGCAGCCGGATTGCTAATGTCGAAGATCATTAAGCCATTGCCGCTGAATGATCCGACATATGCATAATTGCCTTCGCCCCAAACATCTGCGTAGCGGTTTTCACCTTCGAAGGGATCAAGATGGCCAACCAGTTTGATGGTTTGGGCGTTGGCTGAGAACTGAATGGAAAGTGTCGCCAACACAATAAGTGTGACGGTGACAAAGCGTGAATTGATTGATCGTAACATGGGACTTGTTTCCTCTGAAATTTGGGATTGCGGGAGCTGACTGAAGACTACCCATTTGCCACCCGCGCGCGGCTGATTGCGCAACCCTTTATATCATTTCAGAGCGCTGGTTGTAGAGCGTTCGGCGGTCAGAAGCTGTTTTTCCGCCTGGCCTCGCACATAGCTCAGGATCCAGCTCAAGTGGCCGTAACGCGCAAACCAGATATTTTTGCCTTGCAGTTTGAACTCGGAGTTAACCGCATTCAGGATTTCGGCTCCGGCAACAATGTTCTTGGGTGAGAATGTCGCTTTGACGGATTCGATTTCTTTTTTGATTTCATTCCGCTTTAGCTCATCAGCGATGTAGGACAAATCCGGGTTTAGCAGCGCATTCACGTCGTTTCGCGCGCGGTAATGAAACAAGGCAATGTCGTCAGTTGTCAGGGGGACAAACGCCTTGCGATTTTCCGGATGCATCAATGTGGCCATTGCCCAAACGATGCCGCCGGACAAATAGATTCTGTTACGAGACAGCAGGCCCGGCTTTTTCTCAATCTCCTTGCGCAACTGTTCGCTCAAGGTGTGCTGGCTGATCAACAGCGCGTCCAGCGCAAAACTGTTCAAATCGGCTTCGACTTTTCGCAGCTTGCTGGCTTCGTTGGTGAAGCTGACAGTTCCAAAGGGAATTCCCATCGTCACGAATTCGTCCGTTGGGCCAGAGCCGGAAAGTTGATAGCCCCCTTTGGTATTACCACTGCCAATGTCGAGCAACATGGAAGCTTCGCGTTCGTCCAGAGGTTTCGTTTCGTCATCTCGTCTGCGTGGAATGGTTCCGGCGATGCTAAGCTGGACTTCCAGGTCAACCGTCAAAAATGACATGGATTTTCCCGTGGCTTTGTTGACGGCGCTAACCAGGTCAGATTTGTTGTCGGAACGCAATCCGCTGCTGCCAACAATGTAAATTTGCTCAACTGGAACCTGATATTCCTGCTGCATTCGCGTGAACATTTTGTTGACGGCGTCGG
The DNA here is from genome assembly GCA_964570175.1 of uncultured Heliomicrobium sp. Classification (GTDB taxonomy): domain Bacteria; phylum Acidobacteriota; class Blastocatellia; order RBC074; family RBC074; genus RBC074. The sequence continues at coordinate 8,236 of CAZMXG010000078.1, forward strand.
CGGTTTCCTGCATCGCTTCGGGTGTGAACTTGTTGTCTTTCACCTTCATGATCGAGGTATTGATCACTTCGGTGTAAATAATTTTGACGTCGTACCCGCTGCCTTTGCGGGAAAAATTGATGGCGGTTGCTTTGACGCCGCGCGAACCGATTTCAATGCCACCGTGGAGTTTGGTGTTTTTGGCGATCGCAGAAGCAGAAGAGGTGGCGGAAGTTGCCGAGAAGGCAAAAAACGAAATCAGGAAAATCAGTAGGAACTGAACGGATGCGTACTTATAAGTTTTTCGGAGCATTTTGACCTTGAAGTTGTTAAGTAGTTCTCGAAATCCGGGAGTGATAAGGAGTTCAGCTTGCCAAGTTTTACCAATAAACCTGTCCGAAGCTGAACTCCAAACTGCAGTTTACGGAGTGTAGCTGCCAACCTGCAAGCGCGTGTAGCTCAGAATCCATGCCAGATACGCGTATCGTGCGAACCGGATTCGCTTTTGACCCAGTTGAAATTCGCTGGATACGGCTTTCAGGATTTCTGCCCCGGCAATCAGATTCCTGGGAGAAAACGTGTTACGAACGGTTTCGATCTCTTTTTCAGCTTCGGCGCGCACTTGGCGATTGGTAATCCGTTTTGAAAGGTCCGGGTTCAGAAATTTCTGCACCGTGTCAGGATCGCTGGTGACTTTTCGATAAAACAGATCAATGTCTTCGGCTTTGATCGGAACCAGAGCGCGACGATCGTCAGGGTAGAGAAGCGTCGCCATTGCCCAGACGATTCCCCCGGACATATAAACGCGGGGACGATTTACCAGGCCAGGCTTTCGCTCCATTTCCTTTCGCAAGTTTGCCTTGATGGAAGTTGCTGACAATTCTTTTGCCTTTCGCGCGAAATCGGCGAGGTCGCCTGCATCACCGGTTGCCTGATTAATTTCATTGGTGAAGCTGACAGTGCCTTTGGGAATGCCGACCGTCACGTAATCGTAATCCGGCGTCCCAGTGGCCAGTTGGCGCGAAACTTGATAGCCGCCTTTGGTATTGCCACTGCCAATGTCCATTAGCACCGAAATACCGCGATTGTCTTTCCAGGTGTCTTTGTACCGATAACGTTGTGGAATGGTTCCAACGACGCTCAACTGGACTTCGGTTTCGACATCAAGAAAGGACATGGTTTTGCCGGTTTTTTCATGGATAGCTTTAATCAGATCCTGTGGATTGTCGGCTTTAAGCCCGCTGCTGCCAACGATGCCAATATGCGTATCGGGAACTCTCAGGTCGCCTTTCATCTTGCCCAAAAGTCTGGCGGTTGCCATTGCTGTGTCGCGTATGACTTCTGGCGCAAACTTATTGTCTTTGAGCTGCATGATTGTTGTGTTGATGACCTCAGCATAAATCAGTTTGACGGTGTGGCCTTCGTCAGTTTCCTTGACGCGAATCGCTGTGGCTTTAATTCCTTTTGAGCCGACTTCGATCCCTCCGTAAAGGTCATTTGAATCGTTTGCGCCAGTTTGAGCCAGGGCGGAAACGCATAGGATGACAGTAAAAGTCGCCAGCGAAGCGTACTGGAAAGTTCTTCGAAAAATGTTTTCAGTTTTCATCAATTGAGGCTCCAAAGGGGATGAGATCGGAGTTCAAGTCCAGCTTGTTGTTTAAACAGCCGGACCTCGCAGATAGCGAATCAGCTTTGCAAAAACCAGAACCAGCGCAATTAGCACAATTACCAGCAGTGCCAAAATAATCGGCAGGGAGAGTAATTTGTTTTGCCCTCTGATTGCGTCCCCAGGCAGGGGGCCCATTGCCGCCAAAGTTTGGGGTGGCGGGTCAAGTTTTTTGCTCGTTGTTTCAGCCAGCACAAGGCTTGAATCTGGCGTGGCGGATGGTTCTGGCGTTGCGCCAGGGCTTTCGAGAATGGGAGTTGGCGATGCGGTCCCATTCGCAGCCAAATCAGTTGATACAGTTTCATGGCGGCCACGCGAGTGCTTGCGGGAACGTGAGCGCTTTTCTCGATCAGAGGAATTGCTGATTAATGCCGATGAAACCGATTCAGTCGAATTTTTAGCTGAGCGATTGTTTCGGTTGCGGTCGGTCCCGCTGCGTTCCCGCACCTGCGGGAAGATGTCCACCGGATCAAGTTTGTGCATTGCGCTTTTCTTTTCCGGTGATATTGGTTGTTGTGGGACTGACCCATATACGGAAAACGAAAGCGACAAAAGTAGAATTACAGTAAGGAGTATCTTTTTCATGGGGTTGTTGCCTTGAGTTGTTTCAAAGCTGCCGAAATGCCACAACACCAAGCCAAACCAATGTCACCATCAGCAGCGAGAGTAATGCTCCGTAAAAGACCAGTTTTATGCTGGAACCTTTTGCTCCGGATTCGGAAGCGTCCATAAACATAATTTCGTCTTCGGGTTTCATCGGCGCCAAGGCCGTTGTAGATTCATTTGCGCGCGTGATCTGTTCGGACATCATGCGCAGCTCTTCTTCCTGTTTTCGCAAAACCTTTTTGTAGCCGTTTTCAGACGTTCGGAACTTTTCTTCCAGCTTTCGCAGCCTGGTTTCCAGTTCGGCTACTTTCATTTCGGCATCGGTTCGCGCTTGCTCAGCGGAAAGGCGAGCCTTTTGTTCGGTTTCAAATTGCGCCTGAAGCTGTGCCAGCGCTTCATCACCGACTATCGAATTTGGCGGAAGGTTTTGCCCGGAAAGCGCGATTGCCAAATTGTCCAAACCCATTTCCTGATTGGGCATCAGGCTGGCCATTTCCTGCAGCATTTGCTCCGCTAAAACGCGCAGCTCGGCTTCGCGGTGAAGTTGGGCTTCGGAAGCCTTATATTTTTCTTCCATCTGGCGAGCGATGGCGTCAGCTTCATAAATCAGCGATTCCGCAGTTCTGGCAGCTTCTTCCGCAACGCGGACTTTGGCTTCGGCATTTTTATAGGCCTCTTCGGCGGTTCTGGCCTTGGCTTCGGCTTGCAAGCAAGCCGCCTCCGCTTCAGCGCGAGCTATTTCAGCAGCGGTATGCGCTTCGGCTTCTTGTTTTACACGCTCTTCAAGCTCGACTTTGGCGATTTCTGCTTCGATTCGTTTCAGTTCTTCTGACTGCGCGACTGCTTGCCACTGGTTGGCGTCTTCTTGAAGTTGGCTGACCTTGACTTCGGCCTGCTTGCGAAGCTCCACCTGTTCATTCAACTTGGCTTCCGCCAGATGGAACTTTTCTGCCGCTTCGCGTGACCGGGTTTCGGCTTCGCGAGCAATGGCAATAATCGCCGCTTTGCGCCGCTCGATTTCCTGGCCTAACGTTTCTGGGTTCTGTCCGTCCGTTTTCATTTCGACTGGTGACGGCTTGCTGGCAGAGGTTTCTTTTTCAAAAGAACTGGTTCTGGACTTCATTTCTGCCAGAACGGCTTCCATGCGCGTTTTGATTTCCGTGGTTTCTGTTGCGTTGGTAGCATCCTGCTTAGCCTCCGGATGCGCTTCAGTGATTACGGAAGGCAGTCTAAGTTTTCCTGTGTTTCCTTTCGGACGTTCCATCGGCAATACGTTTGTTGCCTTGACCTCTGCCAGGTCAGCATTTCGGTGGGGTGATGTGGAAGAAGTGGACGGAGAAGTCGGCTTGGTGTCGGAGTAGTTTGCGTCACGCTTTTTCGCTTTTTCGGTAAGCATCGGTTTGTGTCTCCAATTGTGAAAGGGAATCTATTTTATTTTTACGATCGGATGCTGCTGTAATCAGTTTCTGTCGGGCCAGCAGCGATTGAATACACGAATACTTTCTTCGCGGGCATCAGTGAATTCAGCCCGCAAACAGGAAGTTGGAATTTGATGTTATAGATCGCAAACGACAGATGTCAGCGCCATCAATAACGGCCTGGCGCTTCTGCATGCTGTGTTAGGAAAGCTTGCTGCTGGGGTCGTAGCAGATCGCTATTGGGGGAAATGCGGGAGGTAGGCAACGCTACTTACTAATACGAATTCGTGGTGATATGGGCGGGGCAAAAAGAATCAAGCTCTGTAACGAGCTTGATTGGCATTAAACACAAACAAGCTGAGGGAAGTCAATTACTAATTTGGTGTGAATCGTAAATTTTCCTTCAATTTCGAATTTGGCGTATGGTGTTCCGAATAAAACCCTGCTTGGGCAATTCTACAGGTTCTCCGGATTCTTCTGCTTTGGCGATAGCTTTGGCTTCAGCCTCGATTGCAGCGAAAAACTGACCCGCCATCATCTTCGCGGCAGACTGAACCATTCGTTGGCCTACGCTGGCAAGAGTGCCACCGACGCTGACGTCTCCAGAATAATGAACAGCAATTTCTTCATTCTGCTCAACCAGGTTCAAGATGCCTTCTCCCTTCAAAAAGCCTGGCGCGCCCTTGCCTTCGACGTGCATTTTGAAATGAATTGGCTCTTCAATCTCCTCCAATCGGATCAAGCCTGTAAAGACGCCTTTGATGGAACCGATACCGGTCTTCATAGTCATTTTGTAAGAACCATCTTCATTTGCCTCCAACGATTGGCAGCCCGGAACACAGCGTTGGAGGATTTCAGGAGAGATGAGCAGGCTGAACAAGCGTTCTCGACAGGATTTTATCGTGTAGGTTCCTTCGATCTTCATTGATGGCTCCTTGTGTAGTCGTGTAGCAATCTTGGTTCAAGAGAGAATGATACAAGCCACGCAAAAATAGTGAATATTTTTCGCAGAAACTGCGAATTTTTTTCACAGACACCTAGACAAAATTAAAACCGTATCTATAATCCGTTTCACCTTCCCCATTGCGGTTCAGTAGCATTTGTTCCAAGTTGTAGAGATTAACCCCATTATTTGGAGGTTGTGCCCCATGCGTTGTCAACATTGCAACTATCAGATTTTTGCCTACTCGCGGTGCTGTCCCAATTGCGGTCGTTCTGTCCAAGTGCAAAGTATTCAACAATCAACAGCAGTTAAGGTGCCTCAAACGCGCTTTGATTTTTGGATGGCTGGAATCAGGCGGCAACTTCACTTGACTCCGGTGCGTCGCACTACAGCATAAAGTTATTTCTGTTTGCGACGGGTTAGTTTGTAAAACGCCTCGCCACTATTGATTCATCATCATAGTGGCGAGGCGTTTTTGTTTCGCCAAAAGCCTTAAAATCCTGCTCAGTTTTTAATGTCGGTCAGGAATTGGCCATAAAGCGCTTCAGTTTGATCTTTGGTCAATTTGCCCGAATGGATCAGGATGCGGAAGCGCAAGGTTATCTTTTGTCCCGGCTCCAGCGTGTAGTTTAACGTCTTTGCTCCTTTGGTAAATTCCTTGGCACCAAACGGATTGGCAGCAAACAGACCGTATCCTCTGGCATGCCAGTAAGTAGGGTAGGTTGGGTTTTTGGGATGATCGAAAATGCCAATGACCACATCCTCACCTTTGACTGCGCCAGAAAGCGTCATCCATTTGGCACGCGTGCCCCATCCTTCTTTTTCGCCAATTTTTCCTTCACTGCTCAGGTAAACCCCAGCCACGCCTGTGTTGTCCATCACCGGAACTTTAGTCGGAACTCCGTTGGCGTCTGTGAAAACTTCTGGTTTGTTTGAAGGCTCTTCCAAAGTGCGTGTGACGCGAATACCCAGTGCGCCCTCTTTGGAGTCATTGAAGACAACCTTGTCTTTTTGAGCAGTCAGCGTAATGACGCGATCTATGATTCGAACATCCTTGCCTGCGCGGAAAAAGATCTGGTCATCCTCCTGCATAATTTTCGAGCCGTCCGGCATGATCCAATCCATTGATGCGTCGAGTTCTGCTGCGCCTTTGCCATTTTTGACGACTTTGGCCGAGCGATGTTTGATAGTGCCAAACTTTTCAATCACGCCTCTGTCGCGAGTCACGCCTTCGGGCGGAGTGTTCCAAAAATCAACACCGTTGATGTTGCCGTAATTGAACCACGACGAAATATGATGCGGATGATCGGTTCGTTCGCCCGCAACTTTTTCCAGCGGAAAACCGCGCGTGACCGTCGTGCCTTTCGACGTGCGCAGCGGGTAAAGAATCGGCTTTTTCTGATCGTCCCAATAAACATACGATGTGAATGGTTGGCCATCTACCGTCACGTCATACTGTTTCTTTTCTTTGTTTTCAGTGATTTTCACGGTTTGAGCGCTGACGGCAGTCACCGCAAGCACCAGGAAACTCATTGTCAGGAATGCTGCAAAACTTTGCTTCATGAATCTTTTCCGTTGGGTAGGAATCAAAAGGCGGAAAAGTTCGAAAAACTCTTCCGCCTTTTGATGAATTAAGCAGTCACGACTTTTCGAGCTTTGTCGTCAAAGGTGACTTTCTTGCCTGTCTGAATTGCCGCAATGGTCATGCACAGCGCAACCGAGTGATTGTATGCCGCGTTGATGTCGGCATTGGTTTTCTGATTGCGATCTTTAACGCATTTCATCCAGTTTCGTATGTGAGCGATGGTTTGATTATCAGCTCCTGTGTTGGCAGACGCCACAACGCCTCCTTCATCGGCCAGTGTGAGTGGAGCCAGTTGATTGGGCTGCATTTTCATTGGTCTGGCATGGCGTTCGATCAACCCGCCGTCGGGAGTGACCTTGTTCGTATCCAGATCAAGTGTGCCCCCGTTGGAATAGTAGACTTCCTTGATGAGGCCTTCGGGGTTGGTTGAAACAGTCGCGTTCGTCTGCCGCGAAGCGTAAAGCACCTGGAAGGCTTTGTCGGTTTTCGGATTGTGGTAATCGAACACGGCGGTCATCGTATCCCAGTTCGAGCGCCCATCTTTCCACAGGTACAAACCTCCGTTGGCGACAACGCTACGCGGGTGCGGAATTCCCGTAAACCAGTGCACAGTGTCAATTTGGTGAACCATCCATTGGTCCGGAATACCTGAAGAGAACGGCCAGAACAACCGGAATTCCAGATGGTGGCGCGGATTAAACGGCAGCTTAGGATCGCGGTTAATCAGAAAACGCTTCCAGTCCGTGTCTTCCTGCTTCATCAGTGGCACGACGTTCGGACGACGCCAGCGGCCAGGCTGATTCACGTTCCAGTTCATTTCCGCCATGACGATGTCGCCGAACTTGCCGGAATCCAAATATTCCTTGGCGCGCTGGTAGCTTGGCGTAGAACGTCGTTGTGTTCCCACCTGAAACACCTGCTTTGATTTGCCGATAACGTCCAGCGCTTCGTTGGCATCACTGATGATATTGGCGAATGGTTTTTCGGCATACACATCTTTTCCAGCTTTGACGGCTTCGATGGCATGGTAGGCGTGTTGAAAATCCGCCGTTGCGATAATTACGGCGTCAATGTCTTTCATTGCATAAAGCTCGTCGTTGTTACGAGCCAGGGCGATTTGTGGCGCTTTGGTTTTGTATTTTTCGTTGTTTTGAATTTTCGCGGAATTGGTTTCGCGATGATGTTTCCAAATGTCGCTGATCGCAACCAGTTCGAAGTCAAGCTCTGCGGACTGGCTGAAAAACGCCGGAACCAGAGATCCCATCATGCGATCTCCCGCGCCGACGATGGCGGTGCGGACTTTGCCGTTCGCGCCAAGAATCCGATCGTAGCTATACGCAGGCATACTCGTCGCAGCCATGCCCGCAGCAGCAACCGAAGTGGTTTTTACAAAATCTCTGCGTGATGTCTTGCTCATTTTGTCTCCCATAA
>CAZMXG010000078.1:15963-32697 GCA_964570175.1 uncultured Heliomicrobium sp.
GAAGTGGTTTTTACAAAATCTCTGCGTGATGTCTTGCTCATTTTGTCTCCCATAAGAAAGTTGTCAGTTCGCGGTTCACAGTTCGCTGTTGAAAAAAGTTATGAACTGGGAATGATGAACTGTAAGTAACGGTCAAACTATTCAATGTTTGCAGTTCATTTTCACGGTCAAAATTTTCTATTGACCGCGAACTGTGAACTGCGAACTATTTCAGATAACGGTCAAACCATTCCCAAATCGCGGGGTAGTTTTTTTCGATTCCCGGCCAGTATGTGTGTGGTCCTCCGGGTTGGATGACCAGTTGCACGGGTCGCTTTAATTCCTCGTACTTCGTTTTCAAGATTTGCGATTGTTGAAGGGGAACCGTTTTGTCAGCATCTCCGTGAACCAGAAACAGCGGCGGTGCCTCAGCATTCAGATAATAAATTGGGGAAACGGACTTCAATTGAGTTTCCAGGTCAGTGATCTTGCCGAACATTTCAGGGAAGAGCGTCGGCCTGATCTTTTCAACCATCTTGTAACCATCTTCGCCGCCCCAGTTGATGAAGTCCACCGGAGGAAACCAGGCCATAACGGCTTGAACCCGACTGCTGATTTTTTCAACAGAATCTTTTGCGTCCGGCTTTCCATCATCCGCAGTGAAAGCCGCCATCAAAGCCAGATGGCCACCCGAAGAGCCCCCGACGATTCCCAGCCGGCTCGGGTCAATGCCGTATTCTTTAGCATGAAGCCTGACAAAGCGGACCGAGCGCTTAATGTCGCCGACCATTTCCGGCACGGGGTAACGTGGAGTGCTGCCGTGGCGAACCAGAAAGAGCGTGAAACCGCCATTTAGTAATCCTTGCGCCCAATGCTGGCTGCGCAACACCGCTTCTTCGCTGGGAATATCTGATTTTTTGGACTTCCAGCTTCCGCTGACAATAAGTATGACGCCAATGTTCTTGGGCTTGGTTTCAGGAATCAACACATCCAGCGTCAAGGCCAATCCGTCCTTGTGACCATAGACCACATCTTCAATGCTACGGCATTTTACCGGCTCAAGCTTGAAGTCGTCAGCTTTGGCCATTGAACCGAAGCTCAAGATCAAGAGCAAACAAGCTACCAACAAGTTGTACTTCATTTTCATGTGAATCAAATTTGCTTTGGAGCACCGGTTTTCGGGAAGATCCGGTGCTCCAAATTGGTCAGGGTTAGAAGATTAACTTCAAACCGATCTGTACGTTACGGGCCAGATTGTTCTGGCCTGTTACCTTGCCGAAGTTTGCATTCCGCGGGTCGAGATTCGGGTCGCCAAATACCGGAGTGTTAAAGGCGTTCAGAAATTCGCCGCGCAATTGCAGCTTAATGGTTTCTGTGAAGGAGAAGTTCTTGCTGACTGACAAATCCCACAAATTCAGGCCTTGTCCTCTGAATCCAGCCCAGCGCGAAGGCAACACGCGTATGTTGTTTCCTAATTGAATGCGCGGGTCGTTGCGTTGTTTGTTCGGGTCAACCACGCCATTGGTTTGCACAGCAGCATCGGTGAAATAGAAACCGCTGATATCAAACACCGTCCCGTCCACGTTTTCGGGCTTGATGCTGGTTTTCAGCTTTGTGATATCGCCGTTGTAGTAGACATTGCCGAGCGTCAGTGTGGGACGCCCGCTTTGCCAGTTCCAGATACCCTGAACCTGCCATCCGCCAGCAACCACATCCAATGCGCGATGCATGTCACCGCCCCATTTTCGACCACGGCCAAACGGCAATTCCAAAATCCCGCTCATTACCAGACGGTGAGGAATGTCGGTGTCGGAAAAGCGCCGTTCGTATGCGGTGTCCACTTCATTTAAGAAGGCGGCCTTCTCCAGGAACTTCGACCAGGTGTACGCCGCCAACAATGTGTAGCCTTTGCTAAAGCGTTTTTCGGCACGCAGTTGCCCGCCGTTGTAACTGCTTGATGCGTCGTTGCGAAACGTTCCGATGGTTCCGAATTGTGGAAACGCGCGCAGCAACTGGTTGCGCTGCACCGTTGCGCCATTCAGGCTGGTGCCAGGGATCAGGTTGCGAAACGGGTTGGTGACTGTCGCACTGAGAAAGTTGATCGTATCTATCATGCTCTGGTCGCGGAACGAGCTTGTGGATAGATATTTGCGCGGAATCGTGTTGAGAATGTTTGTTCCCACTACGCCATCGTAGCCGCGGTTGCCTACGTATTGAAGTTCCACCAGCCAATTGCCCGGCAATTCATACTGGAAGCCAAATGAAAAACGTTGCGCCTGAGTGTTGTTCAAGTCGTTGGGCAGAAATGAAATCCCCTGGCCAAGGAAAGTTCCTAGCCCTTGACTTGAACCGGCCGGTGAGAGCACGCCTGTCGGAAATGGGTTTGCCAGATTCGCCTGGAAAGTCAGGCCATTGTCCACGCTCGGCACGATCGGAGTGCTTTGTGAAAAACCAGGTTGGCTGGCTCCGTTGATCACAAACGGGACAGTGTAAATTCCCCAGCCGCCGCGCATCACAAGTTTGTCATTCCACTTGTATGCGAAACCCACACGCGGCTGGAAATTGTTTTTATCCGCATCCCAGAAGCCACGCTTGCTGTCTGTGGGGAAAAGAAGGCCACCTTTAACCTGAAAAGCGCTGACAGGGATTTCAGGAATCGGGCTGGCGGCATAAGCGGCTTTCGCGGCTGCTTCAATTGGACTGGCCGCTGTCAGGTCGAAACCGCGTGTATTGCGGTTGTAACGTTCATCAGTCGCGCCTTCGTATTCATACCGCAAACCAAGGTTGAGTGTCAGCTTGCTTGAGACCTTCCAATCGTCGTGGATGAACATTCCATTGAATAACGATTGATTGGACCGCGCGGCGTTCCGCTCGATTGTCCCGCCCGTTGGCACGCCGAGCAGGAAGGATGCCAGCGACTGGCCAACAGCCGCACTTGTCGAATTGTCCAGCGGCCCGCGAGTGAAGTTTTGGGCAAAATCATACCGTCCTGCGGCCTGGCCGGCACTATATGCGTTTTCGCGATATGAGCGGAAGTCATATCCCATGCGGAAAGTGTGCTGTCCCGCAATTTTGGTCAGCGTTCCCTGCGCCGTGTAAATGTTAAATGTCGTGCCCCCACCGACGCTGTCGCCGAGGACCGAATAGCCGGTAATTTCAAATCGAGGCAGATATTGTTCCGGTCCAAACAATGCCGCCGTCTGAGCAGGGAAGCCCAAGCTGGCGGGACTGACCTGGCCTTCGTGCTGGCGGATATTGGGTTCGTTGAAACGAGAGAAGCCGACGCGGGCATTCAGAACTACAGTCGGCGAAATATTGTTTACGTAATCCACGTTTCCGCTATTGTTGATTCGGAACAGATAGTTACCTGTTGAATTCACGCCATTGACTACGCCGCCCCAATTTCCACGCGCTTCTCGGCGATTATTGTGCGAGTAGCGAAAGAAGATGCGCTGCGCTTCAGTGAAATTATGGTCAACGCGGAAGGATTCAGAATGAAAATTGTCTGTGCGCGGGTTGCCGCTGATAAAGTTGTTCTGGCCTTGCGCGCCGCCGGGTTGATTCGGCAGCGGGTAATAAGAAAGGTAGTTCTTTGCAATTGTGCTGATCCGGTTGGTCGGAATGATGTTTCCAGGGAACGGATCGCGACGGACGCGCGCGCCTTCGGCTCTGGCCGTTGCCGGATCGTAAATAACAATGCCGGGTAACAATTCCGAAAAATCACCCGTCCTCATCTTGAGCGTTGGCACCGTAAACAAGCCCGGTTCCGGAAACACGTCTTTCAGCCCTTCAAAGGAAAAGAAGAAAAAGCTTCGGTTGCGCCCATCAAGATAAGGCTTTCCGCCGGTACCAAATCTAGGTAGATAGACCGGTCCGCCCAGCGTAAAACCATACCGGTTGTAACGAAGTGGATCACGATCCGCTTTGCCATCCTGATCCTTATCGCGAGTCGGATTGGTGGCCAGGTTTGTGCGATTTAGGAAGAAATCGTTGGCTGATAGCACATCGTTGCGGACAAATTCGTAGACGGTGCCGTGAAAACTGTTGGTCCCACTTTTGAGCGTGACGTTAACTGTAGCGCCTGCTGTGTGGGACGACTGGCCGTCAAAGCTCGATGTTTCAACTTTAAACTCCTGCACTGCGTCGGAGGGCGGCACGAACGCCACACGTCCTCGCCCGCCACCGCTGGCCATATTCGGAACGCCATCGAGAGTAAATTCATTGCGCCCTGGTGCTCCGTTGGCAACAACATCTGAAGTCCCGCCATTGTCGAAGGGGCGAGAGAATTTCAAATCCCCGACATACGCAATTCCAGGCGCTAGCCGCGCCAGCACAAACGGATTGCCATCCGATAGCGGAAGTTCGGATATTCGTCGCTGGTCAATAACCTGTCCCGCAGAAGCCGAAGTGGATTCCAGCAGGGCCGTATCAGCAGTGACGTTTACAGACTCTGTCACGGCTCCGACTTCCAAGGCCATATCGAGTTGCAGTTTATCGCCCACGCGAACTTCTATGTTTTGACGGACGGATTTCTTGAATCCTTTGGCTTCAATCGAGAGCGTGTAATTGCCGGGAATCAAATAAAGTACTTGATATTCTCCGGCATCATTGGTTGCGGCATTTACCGAATTGTTGGTTGCGACATTCGTTACAGTGACTTGGGCGCCGACAACGGCCGAGCCTGAAGCTTCAGTCACACGGCCTGCGATTGATCCGCGAAACTCTTGCGCTGAAGCGTAACCAAGACAAATAAAGAGAACAAAAATCAACAAACTGATTCTGATAAGTTTGTGTGTGAACATACTTGGGTTCCTCCGTAGTGAGTCGGTTGATGGACTAACTGCCCTCCGCTAGACATGCAAATTAAGGCGAAACCGTAGTTCCTGCTTAGGGCTACAACGTAAAACGCCTCTGACCGCATTCATCCCTGCTCTGTTCTCTGCGAGTGGTTCTTTATTTCACCTTCTTTGGTTTTCGTTTCGGGACGAAGAGTTCGATCAAGATACGATAACCGAGGTGTTTTGAATTGTTGAGAATTTTTGTGTTTACCAGAATTGGTTAAACAAAGTCGGGTGGATTATAAGCCTTCAAAATTGACCTGTCATTGAAGACGAGGAGATATTGGAAAATAAAACGCGCAATGAAATTTATCTGCGTGATCATTGCGCGCTGTTTTCGGAAGAAAGCGAAGTTTGTGTTTTGGTAAGGGATCAGCTTTGGGTTTCGCTGATATAAGTTGTGATGCCTTGATCGGCAGCGGACAAAGCGGCGGCCAGCTTCCTGGTTTTGGCTGCGTCTTTCGTTAGCCTTGTTTTCTCTGCCGGGTCAGTGGCGCTGCTGGCTTTCTTTTCTTGTTTGGTGGCTTTCGCGGTAAGAATCGTAGCTGCAGTTTTCAATCCGTTCTGAGCGATAATCAACGTGATCGTTTCTTTGTCCATGAGTAGAACTCTCCTTTGGTTTTAACCGGCTGTCTGATCTGAATTACTGCTGGCGCTGCTTGGATTAAACCGGCAGTGCCTTAATCAAAAGATCAATTTCCTCTAGCGTGTTGTATAGATGCGGCGAAATTCGCAATCGTCCAAGCCGTGGCGTCGTGATGATACGATGGCCATTTAGAATTTGATAGAGCTGGTCGGCTGAAAATCTTTCATGGCGACAACAAATGACAGCGGATTTTTCACCGGTGAGCCGTGAACTTATCACTTGATAGCCGCGTTCTGTCAGTTGCTGGCTCAAAGAGTCGCCGAGTTCAAGCAGGTGGTTTTCAATCTTTTCCAAGCCTGTATTCAAAAACAATTCGATGGCTGCGCCCAGCCCGACAATGCCTGCCGTGTTAAGCGCTCCTGGCTCAAACCTTCGCGCGCTGGAGGCATAGGGTTGCTGATCATTGAAATCGAAGGGGTTGGCAACAGAAGTCCAACCGACGACGGTTGGCTTGATTCGTTCCATTGCCTGACGCGAAACGTAAAACAGCGCCACCCCGTCTGGACCTAGCAAAAATTTGTGTGCGTCCGCTGAAAGGGCGTCAATACGGCAAGCCTCCACATCCAGTTTCAATGCTCCCAGCCCCTGAATCGCATCAACAACAAACAATACGCCGCGCTCTCGGCAAAACTGGCCAATCGTCGCAAGGTCGTTGCGAAAACCGCTGGCGAATTCGACGAAGCTCAAACTGACAACGCGTGTGCGCGAATCAATCAGGCGCAAAATTTCATCCGTTTCCAGCCGACCCTCGTGTTCGCGAGCCATTCGCAGTTCTACATCAAATTCGCGGCTGATTCGGCGCCAGGGAATCAAATTGGCTGGGAACTCGCATTCGGCTGTGACGATATTGTCCCCCGCTTGCCAGTCAATGCCGTTGGCGACAAACGACAGCCCGGATGATGTGTTAGGAGCAAAAGCAATCTCGTTGGCAGAGGCATTGATCAATTGCGCCGCAAGCTGGCGAACTTTCTTGAGGCGATTGCCCCACATTTCAAAATGTACAAATCCATGGTTGAGCAGATCGGCCGTGTATTCCAGCATCCGCTCCGCGACCGGGAGCGAAATCGGACAAACAGCGGCATGATTCAGGTAAATATGATTTTGGGTGACTGGAAACAGCTTTCGGATTTCAGGATTCATAATTTGAAACAGGTGTGGACTTCTCCTACCTTCAATTTGCGATGATTGAAAACATTTTTGTTCGTGTAGGCAGAGAGTGCAGCAATTTGTTCCTCACTCAGGGCTCCAAGCTGACGTAACGTTTCGATTACTACCGGATCTCTTGCGCGGCGAGTGTCTCCGTCTTCGATCTTGATGGCGACGCCAAGTCCGTGTGGGTATTGCTGGCAAGGTTTGACGCCAAGTAGTTGAACGCCTTCAGCGCCGACTTTGGAAACAATCTGACCTCGCGTTACTCGCATCAAATCGGTATCCAGCCTGCCCCGGGATCCGCCAACCATTTCTGGACATCCCGTCATGGCATCAATCACTTGGTTAGCGGCAGCGGCCATATTGGGGGCGATGTTCGTGAACCGAGCGCCAACAAGTCTGGCATAGCTTCGGGCCATTGCCGAAATATTGACGCCAAAAACCGGGGCGCTGCAACCATCAATGGCAATGGTTACTTCCTTAGCTGATACGTCGGCAAATTCCGCAATCACTTTTAGAATTTGCTGCTGAATTGGGTGCGAAGGATTGATGTAATCCGTGATTGGCTGTCCAATGAACTTGGCAAAAGCCAGCATGCCGCTATGTTTACCTGAACAATTATTATGTCGCTGATCCGGGTGACGTCTCTCAATCCTTAACCGGCTGACGGTCGTTTCATCAAATGGAGCATGAACTCCGCAAAGTAAGTCTGCTTCGTTCAAACCGATTTTGTTGAGGATAGAGTTGACAGCCTCAAGATGAAAGTCTTCGCCGCTATGAGAGGCTGTTATGACAGCCAGTTCTTTTGAAGTAAGGTTCCAATGAGTTGCCGCTCCGCTTGTAATAAGAGGAATCGTCTGAAAAGGCTTTGCTGCCGACCGATACCAGGTTGGAGTTTCCGTTTCGCCAAGTTTGGCCAAGGTCCGGCCTTTGGAATCAACTACAGAAATGAAGCCGCGATGAAGCGATTCGACCATTGAGCCGCGAACGATTTCCACCAAAGGCACAGCGGCAGTTTGATTTTCTTCTCGGCTCATTGAGCGATGATAATCAGCTTGTCCAAAAAATAAAATCGCCGCCCGATTTTTATTTTCGAGCGGCGAACCAGGTAAGGAGGACAAAAAAACGTTATCGTTTCCGTGATTTCGACGGCCCCATTTTCAAAACTGAAAGTTGGACCTTTCTGCGTCCGAATTGGCGGGCTTCGTGATTGCTCGGAACCCACACATCAATGATATTGCCTTTGATTCTTCCGCCAGTGTCATGCACTGTGTAAACCCCTGTGTACTTGCCTGCCTTGATCTGTACTACTGAACCGAGTGGCAAAACACGTGGATCGGCTGCCACAACGCCTCGACGAACATTAGTACCCATTCGGGTCCTGCCTTTCAGCGCATAAGCGGTCGCATGAAACGTCATTGGCGAGCCCAGATCCGTATCCGGCAGCGAAAAATCACGAGCATCTGTTTTTGATTCGCTCACTGCTACTTTGAAATCCGGAGCGGGAGTTTTCGGTTTGATTTTAGGCGCTGTAATTTCGGATTCGCGGCTCAATTCGACTCTTGCATCGCTTTTGACTTTGACTGTCGTATCAGAGGTCAAAGTTACTTTATGGAGATCGGTATTTGATTGCAGGTCGGATAAATTGGGTTTTGTCACTTGGTCCTGTGACGGGAGAGGCGATGTTGGGGTTTGAGCGTTGGCTCCAAACTGAAGAGCAATTGACAAACAAGCTGTACAAGCAATTCCCACTGTTTTGTTAAGAGTTATAACCATACGATCCATTCGT
Source organism: uncultured Heliomicrobium sp. (assembly GCA_964570175.1). GTDB lineage: Bacteria > Acidobacteriota > Blastocatellia > RBC074 > RBC074 > RBC074. The sequence continues at coordinate 24,365 of CAZMXG010000078.1, forward strand.
CTCCTTGTTAGGGTTAATCCCAACTTCAACTAACGCTTGCCCTCTGTGTGGATCAAACACAAGGGACTCAATCAAAACATCATCACTTTCTAGCGGACACAGTAATGATTGAGCAGGGGCACCTTTTCACGTTTCTTTTGTTTTTCTCTTTTGTTCGAGCTTCCAAAGCGGCTTGAGACTGCAACCGCAACGTGAAAGAACTTCACGGCGTTAGTAGAAGCATAAATATCACGGGCGAAAGTATACCATCCGAAAATTTGAACAAAAGGACACGATTTAGGATGGTGACCTAACTTACTTGTTAAGTCGGGCTTAGATCAGAAAAATTTTTCCCGGTCGGCGAATAAACTGAGTAAAAAAGTAGTAGTGGTTTGAAAGGGGACGGGTAGGAATTTTACTTGTGTACGATCATGTTCCATCCAATTTTTCGGATTTGGGATGTAGCTACCAAATCTGGAAAGAGGTTTTAGTGGAAAAATTATCTTCATCTTGCAGCCAGATTAAGCAATGTCGCTGATAATTCTGCCGTGGTAACGGTTGCGGTCCCAACTTTTCCAACGACGACACCAGCAGCATGATTAGCCATAATTGCAGCTTCAATCATAGTGGCTCCTGCGGCTAAAGCCATTGAGAGCGTGGCAATTACCGTATCGCCAGCGCCTGTTACGTCATAAACCTCACGAGCAACGGTTGGAATCTGTGTCAGCTTATCGTTTGCGTCAAGCAAGCTCATTCCATGTTCTCCCCGAGTAATTAAGATATTGGCGCATTCCAAAATTTCTCGGATTTTGTGAGCTGCAGTAATCAATGAAACGTCATCCGTAATTTCGATTCCGCTGGCTCGCTCCGCTTCGGGCTGATTGGGCGTGATGACATCAGTATGCCGATAACTCAGAAAGTTTTTGATCTTCGGATCCAGACAGACGAGTTTTCCAGCAGCTTGCGTCGCCTCAATCACAAGCTTCAGTAAGCGCGGAGTCAATAAGCCTTTGTCATAATCAGAAATGATGACAATTTCCGTTTCAGGCAGGATAGAGCGAAAAGCCGCAAGAACGCGCGTTTCGATTTCGCCAGAAACTGGCAACCGACTTTCTCGGTCAGCACGAACCATTTGCTGGCTGTGAGCGACAATCCGTGTCTTTCGTGTAGTAGGTCGCGCTGGATCAATAATGAGGCCATCTACTGTTGCACCTTGTTCCAGAAAGTGTCGTTTTAGCAGTCGCCCGGCTTCATCCTCTCCGATGATGCCGATTGGCCAGGCTTTGGCCCCAAGTTCGAGCAGGTTTGACACAACGTTTCCCGCGCCGCCTAAATGCCAGGATTCGCGTTTGACTTCGACCACAGGAACGGGCGCTTCTGGCGAAATACGCCGCACTTCTCCCCAGATGAATTCATCCAGCATCAGATCGCCAAGCACGATCAATCGGCGGTTTGGAAAAAGGCTTAGGATTTGTTGTGCTCGTTGCTGATTCATTTCAATTGCTTGCCTAATTGAGTGATCCAAATGCCCGTTTGCATGTCATTAAAGATAATGTAGTTGTCCCAAATTCGAGCGCTGAATGTGAAGGGAGCTTGTTCGCGTTCCCCTTCGCGCACACCGGTTTTCAACCGAGCGATTTGGCGGTTTTGATCAGCCAGATTGCCCCGCAGGTCGCCTGAAATATCCAAAATTCGTCCGCCGCCGCCGTAAAAGCCCATCGCTAACATCTCTCCATCCGCCCAGATATTGTAAGCGCCACCTTCGGGAAGCGAGTATTCGGCAACACGGCGGGGATTGAAAATATCCGAAACATCAATTACGTGCAGGATTCCGCGACCAAGCCGCCGGATGCCGGCATTGGGATCGAATTCTGCAGGGATGACTTCGTCGCCGACGAAGACATAGTTGTTATGCCGAAACACTTCGCGCGTTCCGGCCAGCCAGCCTTTGCCATAAAGATCACCAAGGTTGAATCGAAACTGGCTGACAAGTTTTGGAGTTTCCGGGCTACCACCGCGAAGCCCGGCGCCGACATCCAGTATGACCAGACCGTCTCTCCAGTACGCCAGGTAGGCCAGACCATTCTTGACTTGAATATCATGCAAATGACGCATTCCCATACTCATTCCAGCGATTGCGTGTTCAGTTTGAGGCTTCGTCGTTGGTAGCGCCAATTCCCATCGCGCAACCTGTCTGGGATTTTTCGGATCACGAAAATCAATCACGCGCATCGAGCCTGTGGCATCGTCTGTCAGATAAACATAGTGGCCATCAATGAATGCGCTGTGAACCGAGCCGCTGATGGTTTCCGTGAACGACGACAGGATTTTGGGGTGTGCCAGATCAGAAGTATCCAGGAATAGTAAACCATTTTGACGGTTTGATGCTCCTTCGCGCGTCAGCACGCCGATGCGCCCGTCTCCCGTCAAACTGAAATCCAACAGTGAGCGAGCATCAATTTTCAGTGTCTCAACCAGCGCAGGGTTTTTCAGGTCAGAAATGTCGTAAACGCGAAGCTCGTCCTTGAAAGTTGCGGCGTAAAGATATTTTCCAAACGGCCAAACAGCCGATCCATGCATTGCGCCGAGCGAAATACGGCCGATCGTTTCAAGCTCTTTCTCAACATTGCGAGCCGTTACAGTTACAACCACAGTTGCAGATTTTCCGCCGGAAGAAGCGTTAATCGTGTATTGGCCCGGACGTTGAGCGACAAAAGCGCCATCAGCTTCCATGTTTGAACCATCGCCTGCCGACCAATGAATATTGGCAGGATTTGCCGCGTCGCCGTTTTGAGTTTTGGCTTCCACAGTAAAGCGGATGACGTCGCCAGTTCGAACTGTGGCTTGGCTTGGCTTCAGACTCAAACTATGAATATCGCTCTCTCTGACTTCAATAGGAAGGGCGGCGCTGATGGCTTCAATGCGGGCGATAATGTTTGCTTTGCCACTGGTCAAACCTGTGACCTGACCTGTGGCATCAATAGCGGCCACCGCCGGTTTATCAGATTCCCAGGCAAGCTTCACCTCTTTGTTCAGATTGCCGCTGGCGTCAAATACCTCGGCGGCAAGCTGGATTTTTTCTCCAGTGATCAGTGGTGCGATTGGTTTCGCAAGTTTGATGGTGACAATGCGAGCCGGTTTGACGCGAATTGTTGTGCGAACCTGTTTGCCGCCTGCGATGGCGACGATTTGAACCTCTCCGGCGGCAAGCAAGCTGACTTTACCGTCGCCATCAACCGTGGCCAAGTCATTTGGCAAAGCGATCCAGAACCCGGCCTTAATTTCCGTTTGGCGGCCACGTGCATCGGTTGTAACAGTTTTGAGCTGTATGTGCTGGCCAATTTCGGCCTCGATATTGGCAGGCAGGATGGAAACTGTATTGGTGGCGCGTTGTTGCGCTGTGGGCTGAGCTGGAGTTTCGGGAAAAGCGTTCGTAGTCCCGCCTTGAGGCGACAGACTCAGCAACACCATCGTCAAAATCAACCACCTGAAGGCGGAGCCACGAACCTGCTTCATTCGTCTTTCCACAGTTGCCTTATTCGCCCGGCGCCGTCGTCGAGCCTTTCTGTTTTGGCTTGCCCAGCCTGGTAATCCAAATGCCGGAGTTGATGTCATTGAAGAAAATGTAATCGCCGAATTGACGCGCTCCCCAGGTGAAAGGAAGGTTCGGACGATAGCCTTGCGGGTCGCCGGTCCACAATCGCGCAATCTCTCTACCTTGCTGATAAAGATCGCCGCGCAATTCGCCCGAAACGTCCAACACGCGACCACCGCCGCCGTAATATCCCATCACCAACACGTCGTCTTTGACCCAGACGTTATGCGCGCCGCCTTCCGGCACAGGGTATTCGGCAACTTTGCGCGGATTATTGATATCGCTGACGTCAACCACGTGCAGAACCCCGCGCGCAGGGATTCGGTTTTTGGCGATAATGTCGAACTGGGCAGGGAAGACTTCATCGCCAACGAAGACATAATTTTTATAGCGATAAACCTCATGCGTTCCTGCCAACCAGCCGTCGCCATACAATTCGTTGTGGTTGAACCGCAGTTGGCTAATCAGTTTCGGACTTTCCGGCGAGCCGCCTTTGACGCCCGCGCCAACATCCAGAATTACCAGTCCGTCGCGCCAATAAGCCAGATACGCCAATCCATCTTTGATTTGCACGTCATGCAAATACCGTCCTGCTTCGCCAAACCCTTCGCCAGTCGGTTTCGGGCCACGAAGCGGAACTTCCCAGCGAGCGACTTCCTTTGGATTTTTCACGTCCTTAAAGCTGATGACACGCATTGAGCCCGTCGCGTCATCGGTCAGGAAAACGTATTGACCATCAATGTAAGCGCTGTGAACGCCGCCAGTTACGGTTTCCGTGTATTCGGAAAGCACTTTGGGGTGAGCCAGGTCCGCCGTGTCCAGAAAGACAATGCCATTTTTACGGCTGGAAGCGCCTTCACGGGTCACCACGCCAATTTTCCCATCGGCTGTCAGGCTGACATCGTTGACCACACGCGCATCCACTTTGACTGTTTCAGTCAGTTTGGGGCTTTTCGGATCGCTGATGTCGTAGACCTGGATCTGATCTGAGATCGTCGAAATGTAGATGTAATTGCCAAACATCCATTGTTCGGAAGCTTGAATGTCTTTTAGGCGAATGCGGCCAACGGTTTCCAAAGCGCGTTCGGCATTACGCGGCGTAACGACAATCGTTGCCGCCGCAGACTGTTCGCCGATTGAAGCCGTGACGACATACGTTCCCGGATTGTTGGCAACGAATCCGCCATCACTTTCGATAATGGCTCCGCTGCCGCTGACAGCCCAGCGAACAGCCGCGCTTTTGATTGCCGAACCGCTGGCGTCTTTGGCCAGCGCATTGAAGCGAATGACATCGCCAGTGCGCGTGTCGCTGGTTCTGGGTTCGACGGCGATGCTGCGAACGTTGCTTTTGATGACTTCAATGGCTAAGTCGTTTGTGACGGCATCAGCTTTCGCAGAGATTTTCGCTTTGCCAGCGGCAATGCCTGTTACCAAACCCGCTGAATCCACGGCCACCACCGCCGGATTGTCCGAAACCCAGGCGAGCTTTACGTCTTCGCGCGGATCACCATTTGCGCCAACGACCTTTGCGCCGAGTTTGTAAGTTCCGCCGATTACCAGCGGCGCGCTAAGCTTGGCAATTTCAATCGTTTTGACCTTTGCCGGTTTGACACGAATCGTGGCGCGCGCTGGGCGCCCATCCACAACGGCAATCACCTGAACTTCGCCGGGAGCAAACAGGCTGATTCGCCCTTCCATATCCGCCGCAGCTATGTCGCTGGGCAGCGCCACCCAGAAACCGGCTTTCACGTCAGACTGCTTGCCGCTTTCGTCTGTCGAGATTGCTTTGAGTTGAACTTGCTGGCCAACTTCGGCTTCGCTAGTGGCTGGGCTGACGGCTACTGTTTTACCGGATTGAGCCGAAACTGAACCGACAGATTTGGCTGAGAAAATTGCAAATGCCGCTGTGCTAAACAACAGCACTGCCAGCAGCAGACGCTTACGGTTGGCGATCATAGCTTTGTCCTCCGAGTTGGCGAATTGTTATAGGTAATCACGGACGGGCGAACTTATAGCACTCGATGGGAAGCGGAACAAGATGGCGTTCAAGTCACAAAAACTCTGACAGGATTTACAGGATTTTTCAGGATTGGCAGAGTCATTCTTGCCGTTCAATCCTGTAAAAATTCTGTTCAGCCTGTCTGACAACTATTGCTGGGCTGCGCGTAATTCGTCTTCAAACAGTTTCGAAAGCCGAATGCCGCGCGAATCTTCGTTCGACATGGCTTGCAGCACAGTGCTCCACGGTCGGATTTCTTTGGCTTTGCCGCTGACAACAAATTCCAGATTAGGTTCCACCTGAACGCGAGCCAGCCCAAGTTTGACTTCGCGCGCCTTCCATTCGGCTTTCAATTCGCGGCGCAAAATTTCGCCGTAATACGCCGTCACTTGTTGAAAGGTCTGCTGATCGGTTTGCGCCGTCGTATGCGAAGCGTGATATCCGGCGATCAAACTATCCAGCCGCCGCAAACTGCCGCGGGTGTAATCCAGCTTGCCGACTCGCTTTTCCAGCTTCATTACGTGCAAGGGCACACTACCGACGAAAACACGACCATCGGGAATCAAATCTTCCAGCGCGTGGCGAGGTTTTGTGGTTTCTTTGAACGCAACGTCGGAATCGTATAGCAAGCCGTAACCGGGAACTGACAATGGTTTGCCTTTGCGCGCAGCGCTGTTTGCAGTCAGCGGGTAGAAAAGTTCCAGCACGCGGCCATCACTGAGCTTGGTTCTAGTGAATTTGCCGGGCTGTTTGTCCAGATTGCCTTCCTTTTCGTTCAGTAAAAGCTTTTGGCCTTCGGCGTAGCTAATGCGGCGTGGAGAGCCGCTGGATTTTGGTTGTTGTGCGGAACTGTTGGAGGCAAAAAATAGAATGGAAAGAAACAGAATTGGCCAAAGTCTTTTGGGGCTGAAGGATTGAAAATTCAATCAGTACCTCTCTTGTTTTAGTTACTGCCTCGCAAGAGGAGTTGTTTTCTCAATTTCCGCTCCAGGCGATTCATTTCGCCATTGTCGGTTTCGTGGTCGTAACCTGCCAGATGCAAAGTGCCGTGGATAATCAGGTGCTTGATTTCAGTCTCGAACGTCAGGCCAAGTTCGGCGGCATACCGTTCTGCCGTTTCCACCGAAATCACAACATCACCCAAGTGAGCCTGGCCCTCTTCGATAAAGCCACCATCAAAATCATCCGGAGCTTCGTGATACGCAAATGAAAGAACGTCGGTGGCTTTGTCAATTTGCCGAAAATCTCGATTCAATCGGCGCATTTCCGGATCGCGTATGAAGCTGATGGTGAGCGTCGCGTCCTCGCGCCCAATTCGATCCAACACCTGGCGAGAAAGTTTTGCCGCTGCTTTCCGATCAATTGGATGCAATCTCTGACGGCTGAGAACTTCGATCTGTTGAATCCCCGCGTCACCCTGTCCCAGCGTCTCTACGTCCGAATTAGAGGCTGATCTTTTTGTTGTGGTCATCGTAGGCTCTGATAATCATTTGCACCAGTTGATGCCGAACCACATCGCGTTCGTCAAAATGAATGAAGGCGATCCCTTCAATATTGCTGACTACGCGTTGCGCTTCAACCAATCCGGACTTGCGGCCCGAAGGCAGGTCAATCTGCGTCACGTCGCCCGTAATGACAGCTTTTGATCCAAAGCCAATGCGCGTCAAAAACATCTTCATTTGTTCGGACGTTGTGTTTTGCGCTTCGTCCAAAATGATGAAGGAATCCGACAGCGTTCTGCCGCGCATAAATGCCAACGGTGCAACTTCGATCACGCGTTTTTCCAGAAACTTGGTTGCGCGTTCGAAATCCATCAGGTCAAACAAAGAGTCGTAAAGTGGGCGCAGGTATGGATCAACTTTGTCTTGCAAATCGCCGGGCAGAAAGCCAAGTTTTTCTCCGGCTTCAACTGCAGGGCGTGCCAGCACGATGCGGTTGACGCGTTTGGAAATCAGATATTGGACAGCCATCGCCACGGCCAGATACGTTTTTCCGGTTCCAGCGGGGCCGATGCCGAACACAATGTCGTGCTCTTCAATGGCTTCCATATACAGTTTCTGATTGGGTCCTTTGGCTGTGACTTGCTTGCGGCCGGCCGGGTTGATGCGTTTTTGCCCTGTCAACAATTCGCGTAAATTGGATGTTCGATCATCGGCGATCTGTTTGAATGCTGCCCGAAGTTCGTTGGAAGAAGGGGCGCGGCCTTCAGTGAATAGCTGGCTGAAATCTTTCAGGACACGCTCGACGATGGCTACATCGGCTTCATCACCTTCGACGATCAGTTCGTTTCCTCGACCGCCGACGCTGACGCTTAAAAGAGATTCCAGATATTTGATATTCTGGTCATGTGGGCCGAACAATGTTTCCAGCCCGCGTTCCGGCAATGTAATTTTCAGACTTCTCAGTGTGGTTGTTTCTCTTTGTCAGATGAAGGAACTGCGCTGAAAGTTCATGAACGCAGCAGCCTTGTAAGTTTTAACAGTCCCCGCTTTTGATCTGTATTGAGGCGGTTACTGCAAAGATTCTCGCTTAACTAGACGCGAGGAAAGCTACTACACGATTCGGAAAAGTGTCAATCCGGTGATCATGAAAAAAGGTCAGGGCATTGCTGCCCTGACCTTTGGTGGTTACCTGTCTGTCCTCATCAGCAAGATGGCGGGAAGACAGGGATGATGTAGCTCATCGAATTATTAAGCGTCAGGTGATGCAGGTTATGGCCCTGGTTGAAGGCTCCTGCGCTGGACGCCGCGTTCGGGTTGA
>CAZMXG010000079.1:0-32653 GCA_964570175.1 uncultured Heliomicrobium sp.
CCGTTTGACCGATTGCTACTTGCTCAGGCAGCAGTTGAGCATATTGAGATTGTCAGCGCTGACACAATTTTTGATTGTTACGGCAGATACCGTGTTTGGCGAACTTGATCTTTGCCTCTTCTTATTGTCAAAAGCGCCACCGGTACACAGCAAATTTTATGATTTCGTTTTGGAAATCAATCAAACCATCCTCGTCCTGCCACCAGTTGGAACTATCGTAATAAAGCAGCGGAGTCGCCATCATTCGCAGTTCAACGCTGGTTTCTTTTAGTTTGCGATTCAAGATCCAGCGAGCGCGCCGCGTGTGAAAAATGTCAGTGACGATCAGCAACCGTTTCGCTTGATGCTGGTTCACCCACTTGTTCAAGGCTTCTGCTTCCTCGAAGGTGCTGGTGACTTCCGGTTCAATCAGCGCAATGGCGCTTTCGGGAACGTGTTCGGCTTGCAGAATTTTGCGAGTGATGGTGCCGTAATCCATCACCAAACCGAGCTTGACGATGGTCGAACGTTCCGGCTGCATCAGTAAAATCTGTTTCGACCAGCCCGCGTGATAAAGCTGAGCTGCCGCGACTGGCCGTGTATTGATTCCGCCGCCTAGAATCACAATCGCGTCCGCTTGAACCGGTACATCGGAAATGATCCACAACTTGGCTGCGCCTTGCAGTAAAGAAACGCGGAACAACCAGCCAAAACACAGCAGCAGCAAAACTGCCACGGTGACTGTAATGGCTTTCGATCTGCGCGATGCAAACAGCTGCTTGAGCAATTGAGACCTTATTCCTTGGTGATCGTTTCATCCAGATTCAGCAGGACGCGCGACACAACTGCCCACGCCGCCAGTTCATCCATTGTCGAGCCTTTGGGCAACAGAAAAGGTTTATCCGGATCGTTCGTCGCCAGATTCCAGGGATTCAATTCTCCGCTGACAAAGCGTTGTTGCTGACGCGTTTTCAGGGCAAGTAATTCGCTCAGTTCAGAAGCCGTCGGCTTGCGCGACAGCACTCTGCGAAACGCGTAGGTCAAGCGTTGTTCGTCTGTTGCGCCGCCTTCTTTCAGGGTTTTTGTTGCCAGCGCCCGCGCCGCTTCCAGAAACAAGGTTTCGTTCAATGTCGTCAGCGCTTGTAACGGAGTGTTTGATCTGGCGCGGCGAACGCAGGAAATATCGGCGTTCGGCGTGTCAAAGGTTTGCAGCATTGGAAAGGGAACCGAACGATAACGAAATGTATAAACGGCGCGGCGATAACGATTTTCGGCTTTTTCCTCGAACCAGGGTTTCGGGCCATAACTGGCCGGAGGCAGATACAGAAAATCTGGCGACGGCGGGTAAACTCCCGGGCCACCCATTTTAGGATTCAGCAATCCGCTGGCAGCCAGTGCAATGTCCCGAACAATCTCACCCTCTACGCGTAATCGCGCGCCGCGTGCCAGCAATCGGTTGTACGAATCGCGTTGCAGCAATTCCGGTGTGACTTTTGACGTTTGCCGGTAGGTGGCCGATGTGACGATCAAACGATGAATGTGCTTCAAGCTCCAAGCAGCCGAGTCAGTACCGCGACCGATAAGGAGTGAGCCATGCGGCATGGAATTTTCATTAGCGCCAACCCGCTTGCTACCGCGCGCGGTACTGACACTGCCTTCCATCAGCTCAACTGCCAGCCAGTCCAGCAACTCCGGATGCGAAGGCGTGTCGGCTTGTTTGCCGAAATCTTCCGAAGTCGCCAGCAATCCTGTACCGAAGTAGCTTTGCCAGATGCGATTGACCGCGGAACGCGCCGTGGTGGGTGATTGGCGATCCACCAGCCATTTCGCAAAGGTCAGCCGGTTCGGCGGCTCGTTTGCTGGCAACTGATGCAGGAAGGCGGGAACACCGGGTTGAATTTCCTTGTCAGGCTTCAGAAAATCGCCGCGTTTGAGCGTGAACGTTGGGCGCATTTCGCCACGCTCGTTATAAATCAATTGTGACGAACCTTCGGGGTGCTGTTTCCAAAGTTCAGCAATGCGCTCATTCTCAGATTTCCATTCCGGCACGGTGGTGCGGAAATAGCCAAAGACAGTTTGCGTTTGCGCTTCGCTGCGCTGATTGCTCGGAATTGAAAGCAGTTCGCGCACGCTTGTCGGCAACGGATCGGCAACAACATCTTTGGCTGCCGTCACAGCTAACCGCACTCTTCCTAGGTTGTTGTTTTGGTTGTCGTCAGAGTTCCAGCCGCCATGATTCTGCTTCAGATAGAAAGTCAGAATGATTGGGCCTTCGATGTTGATCGGCTGATCAGCGACGAACACTGCTTTGCGCGGAATGTTTCGCTGGCCCGGCCCAGCGTCAATGCCCCAGGCGGTTTCGTCTTTGCCGTCAATGGCGAATTCAATCGGGCCGGTAATGCGCTTGCGATTGGTTTTGTCGTAAAAGATCGGTTCCAGGTCGCGTTCGGGCTGATTGAAATCCGCAGTTGCTTTGACCAATTTGATTTTGGTGATTTTTGTCGGCTCAGCAGCGGGTGCCGCTTCAACTTCAAACTCGGTCAGCGCGCCCAGGCCTTTCGTTGAACGCCCGGGGCCGCCAAGCGGCAGGTTCGGATCGTTCAATAATTCCAGCCGGAAAGCCGCGATGTTCTTCACGTCGGTCTTCCAAATCATCTTCACGCGATGTTTGGTCGGCGCATACCCTTGCGCCACAAACGAACCATCTTTCATCGGCAGATACTTTTGGCCACCGTTTGAAATGTCATCCACTTCGGGCCGAACGATGATCCATTCAGGTTGCCACTGCTGATTGCTTTTGGCCTTTTCTTCCCAGGCTGACATTCGCTGCTGCCAGTCGGGGCTTTTGTGCTGCAATTCGGCTTCGATTTCGCGCGTGCGGCGAAAGATTTCAGCGCGTTTGATCTGCTCTTCCGGCGTGTACACGGCGATGTTCGCTTCGTTGGAATTGTTCAGGAATGCGAACAGCCGGTAATACTCTTCCTGTTTCAGCGGATCGAATTTGTGGTTGTGACATTGGGCGCATTGAATTGTCAGCCCCAGCACGCTTTTGCCAATGGCGTCCATGCGGTCAAACATTGCTTCCATGCGGAACTGTTCAGGCTCAATGCCGCCTTCCTCATTGATCATTGAGTTGCGCAAAAATCCTGTGGCAACGATTTGATCCTGTGTGGCTTTTTGATCTTTTTGTGGGGGCAACAAATCTCCGGCAATCTGCTGGATGATGAATTGGTCGTAAGGCAAATCGCGGTTCAAGGCATTGATCACCCAGTCGCGATAAAACCATACGGCGCGCTGTTTGTCTTTTTCATAGCCGTCGGAATCGGCGTACCGGGCCGCATCTAGCCAATGCCGTCCCCAGCGTTCGCCGTAATGCTGCGAAGCCAGTAGACGATCAACCTGTTTTTCATACGCATTCGGCGATTTGTCAGTTAGAAAAGCGTCAACTTCTTCCGGCGTTGGTGGCAATCCGATCAGATCCAGGCTCAATCGCCGCAACAAGGTCACACGGTCGGCTTCCGGCGAAGGCTTCAGTCCTTCTTTTTCCAACCGAGCCAGCACAAAAGCATCAACCGGATTTCGAACCCAGGCGGAATTGATGACTTTGGGAGTTGCAGGTCTGACAGGAGGAATGAATGCCCAATGCTGGTTAGTTGCGGATTGCGAGTTGCGAATTGCGGATTCGCTGTCAGGCCAGTTCGCGCCTTGCTCAATCCAGGCTTTGATCAATGAAATCTGCTCTGTGGAAAGCGGCTTGCTGCCCATGGGCATACGGGCCTGATCACTGAGTCCGGCGACACGGCGATACAATTCGCTTTCAGCAGCTTTTCCAGGGACGATGACTTTGGAAAGCGCGATCTTTTTGGAATCCAGGCGCAAGCCAGCCGCTTGTTTCCTTTCTCCGTGGCAGCCCGAGCACGATGCCGCAAAGATTGGTTGAATGTCGCGGGCAAAATCTACTGTTGAAGATTGCTGGGCTCTGATAACAGGCTGCCAGGCGCTCACAGCCGCAACTGCAGCTGCAAAGAGGATGATGATGGACAGTGAAAGCTTTCGTTTATTCATGCCGATTGATTGCCAGGCCTGCTCTGAAGGCAGGCAGTTCAATTTTCATTACCGATGCCTGTTGAAACTTACATCGAGATGGAAGGAAAGATGTCGGTGAGATTATCTTCAGCAAGGATTTTTATTACAAGGTTTGACCAGTTGAGAATGGAAAATTGTTTTGCTGATGGAACAAGTGTATCGTAGATAGTGTATAGTGAAGGGGAAAATCCCAAACTTCAACCCTCAAAAAAAGGAGCTACCAAGTGAAACAAACCACGAAACAGAAAGCAGCGCCAAAGAAATCCGCGCCGAAATCGGTGGCCTTATTGGTTGCCACGAAAAAGGGCGGGTTCATTCTCAGCGCTGATTCCAAGCGCCGTTCCTGGACAATCAAAGGGCCGCTGTATCTGGGCAATATTGTTCATCACATCATGCTTGATCCGCGCGATGGAAAGACGATGTTGATGGCAGCAAAGACTGGTCATTTGGGGCCAACGGTGTTTCGTTCGACCAATCAAGGCAAAACCTGGAAGGAAGCTGCGAAGCCACCTGCGTTTCCCAAGGCGCCCGAAGGCGAAAAAGGACGTGTCGTGGATCATGTTTTCTGGTTGACGCCCGGGCATCCGAGTGAGCCGAAAGTTTGGTATGCAGGGACTTCGCCGCAAGCTTTGTTTCGATCGGAAGATGCTGGCGAGACTTGGGAAGCTGTTGCAGGGTTCAACGATCACCCGATGCTGATGACCTGGACAGGCGGCGATCAAAGCGGAACCCCCGACGGCCCAAAATTGCATTCGGTGATTGTTGATCCGCGCGATGCGAATCATCTCTACATTGGAATGTCGGGTGGCGGGGTGTTTGAAAGTACGGACAAAGGCGGCACATGGACGCCCCTGAACAAGGGCAGCCGTGCGGACTTTTTTCCGGATCCGCTGCCGGAATTTGGGCAGGATCCACATTGCGTTCGGTTGCATCCACAGAACCCTGATATCTTGTATCAGCAAAATCATTGCGGTATTTACCGCATGGATCGCACTGCAAAGGGCGCGGAAAATCAATGGGTTCGCATCGGTGAAAAGATGCCGAAATCGGTTGGCGATATTGGGTTTCCGATGGTGTTGCACCCGCGTGATCCAAACACTTGTTGGGTCTTTCCGATGGACGGTACGCAAGTTTGGCCGCGAACTTCGCCCGGCGGCAAACCGGCAGCGTATGTGACGCGAAATGGCGGTAAAAGCTGGCAGCGGCAAGACAATGGCTTGCCGAAAGAACAGGCCTGGCTGACTGTATTTCGGCAAGCCATGACCGCCGACGCGCAAAATTCCGTTGGGATTTATTTCGGCACAACTTGCGGTGAGATCTGGGCCAGCACGAACGAAGGAGAAAAATGGTCGTGCATTGCCCGGCATCTGCCACATATTTATGCCGTTGAAGCCGCTGAAATTTGAACCTGAGGAATTGCAATGAAAGTGATTATTCCCAGTCCGCTATTGTCGTATACCAATCAGCAAAAAGAGGTTGAAGCTGTCGGGGGAACTGTCAACGAATTGCTGGAAGATTTGAACCGTAGTTTTCCTGGTATTCGCTTTCGGATGATTGACGAACAGGATGCCATTCGTCCGCACATGAAAATCTTCGTCAACGGCGAACAGGTTTTTGGCCTGAATGTTTTTGTGAAGCCTGCGGATGAAGTGCATATCTTGCAGGCCTTGAGCGGAGGCTGATTGAGCTTGGCGAAAAAATACGGCGTCGCGCCTGGTTTGATCGTGTTTGCCACTGCCGTTAGCAAATGCGATCGTGCCGTTTGCGACGCCGTCTTGTCCACTGGTCAGCCGTAGGAGGGCGGCTTATCACCAGTCGGGGCACCGGTTGCCTAACCGGTTATGCAACCTCACATGCAGATAAGCGTGAATGGTCGGCATTAGGGATCACCGCGCGAAAGATTATTTATGAAAGGCAGATCGAAAATGCATTCCCGATCTGCCTTTTGTGTTTGAAGTTACTGCACCGACACGTCATCAATTCTGAATGTGGTCGGCAGCGAAAAGTCTGTTGTTGTGCGGAATTGAATGCGAACAGTTTGACCGGCAAATGACGACAAATTGTACGTTCCACGCAATGTATAGGCGTTAGACGCTGCTACTTTGTTCAGGTTGCTGAATGTCGCCAGTGTTGTCAGCAAGGTTCCAGTTGAGCTGCGAACTTCAATGAACAAACGATCATACTGCGTTGTTGTCGTGGTTTCATTGGAGTTGACGTTCAGGTAAAAGCTCAAGCCTGGAGTTGTGCCGCTGGGAATCGTGATGGTTTGATAAGCCGTGTGCGTAACACTATTGGCTGCACCCTCTCTCAAATATCCCGTTCCCGTGCGCGCATTCCCATCCGTTTGACGAGTCGCTCCACTCAGCACCCACGGAGTTGAGTTTGTTTCAAATCCGCCATTGACGATCAACTGACTGCTGACATTATTTACAGTCAACGTGACAGGGATCGTTTGAGGCGAATTCGTCGCTCCGGCTGCTGTGACGGTAATGGTGCCGTTGTACGTTCCGGCAGTCAGACCGCTGATGCTGACCGAAGCCGTCAAGGTTGAAGGCGCGGTTCCCGAAGCCGGAGTAACCGTTAACCAGGAGGCATCATCAGTCTGCGACCAGTTCAATGTTCCGCTTCCAGCGTTGGTAATGCTAACGGTTTGATTGGCAGGATTGCTGCCGCCAACAGTAGCCGTAAAGCTCAAGCTGGTTGGGTTAAGGCCAATCGTCGGAGTTGTTGAAACGCTGCCATTTGCGTTGTAAATCACCAGCGCGAAATCCTGATCAGTGGTGTCCGCATTACCCGGCACGCCATCGCCTGCGATGTTCGTCGCTTTGACCGTGACCGTATAATTGCCGGAAGTGCCAGCCGGCAGGAAAACTGATTCGACGTTGTTTTTGCCATCAGCAGTTCCGCCACTGGTGGAATTTGCTCCGGTAAATACGTTGCCTTTGTAAGTCACACCGCCCACAGTCACTTCCAGGTCAAGGTTGTTCACCCAGGGTGCGCCAGTTGTTGGTCCAGGAGCATCCGTCCAAGCCAAGGTCACGCGGAACGGTTGGCTGGATGATACGATGGAACCTGTGACTGTGTGCGTTGCGCCGGTTGCGCCAAGCACTTGCGTTTGATCCACACGAATGCGCGCTTCACTGTCAAATGCGCGACCCAAATCCATTCGGCCCATTCCCTGGCTGTTGGACGGCAAATTGCCGCCAGCGCCAGTTCCGCTCATATAAGCCGCAGAATTCATCAATGTCGCTTTGACCATCGCTGGTGACGGCGCGCCCAGCCCTTTGTTGAGGAAATCCTGGTAAACCAACGCCGCTCCGCCAGCAACTGCCGGGCAGGAATGCGAGGTTCCCGAAGACCAACCGTACAGCGTTTGACCGCTTGGCCAATACTGATTGCAAACGCTGCTGCCGTCGTAATTCGATTGCGGAACGCCGGCTTCGATATGTGTGCCAGGAGCAATAATGTCGGGTTTGACGCGCCCATCACCACCTGCCGAATTGACAGGCCCGCGGCTGGAAAAGCTGATGATGTCATTGGCGCTGTCGGCTCCCGTGTTGCCGATGCCGCAACCATCCGTGCCTGTTTGGCGAACATTTTCGCCCGCGCCAACAGTAATGATGTTCTTTGCAGTTCCGGGAGTGCTGACAGTGTTTGAACCTGATCCGTCGTTACCGGCCGCAAAAACAACCGTGAGTTGCTGTAATCCGGCTGTACCGGTTTGCGCATCTCGAACAATGGAATCGTATGCCTGCGAATTGCTGTCGTAATCTGGAATTGGCCCTCCGGTCTGCGTCTGGAATCCCCAGGAGTTTGACGAAATGCGCGACCCGCTGCCATAAGCAGTGTTTTCCCAAGCTGTCGGGGTGGAAGAGCCGCTGCCGAAAATCGCAGTCACACCTACGCGAGCCCAGGGCGCAATGCCTAAACCGTAGTTGTAACCCAAAGAATCTTCATTGGCCGAACCGGTTCCCGTGTTCAAGCCTCCGATGATGTGTGAGTTCAGGAAGCCATGTCCGCCCATTGCGCCGCTCTGGCTGGTGGGATTGTTCTGGAAAGCAATTCGGCCAGCGGCCAGATCCGGGTGTCCGCTCAGGGTGTAAGCATCGTCAACCACGTTGACGGCAAAGCCCGTAAATTGCGAACTGGTAAATCCTTTTGTTCCAAGCCAGGCCAGATAGCCTGGGCCGCTGGGAGCGTTGCCAGTCAGATTGCCCGCGCTAATTTGTCCTTGCGCTTCGTCCAGGCGGCGGCGTTGACCGGCGGGTTCGATAGAAAACACGTCATCCTGGCTGGCCAGTTCCATCACTTGCGACAATGGAATGTTCATTGTCACGTTGTGATATTTCAGAACTTGAGCTTCCGAGAAGAAACGACGCGCTGAGCGTCTCAACGCGCTGACTTTCCGGGAAGTTTCGTCACCCGCGATGAACTGAACCGTGACGTTGACGAACTGATCGGCGTCAAAATTGCGAGCTTCAATCAGCGATTGCCGGATGCGAAACGCTGGTTCGTAATCTCCCAGCCACTGCACGAACGATTGCTCGTCCTTCATCTGAATCAATCGCATTGCGGCGTCGCTGTCGGCGCGAACCACATATGCATTGTTCGGAATGTAGCTAACGACATCAACGCCAGTTTGATCCAGCGATTGCAGCCATTCATCTTGAATTGGACCGATAAACTGGACGATGTAAAGGCCTTTGCCTGGGCGCGAGAAGTTTTTGCGTGCCACGTTCATTTGCGTTTGGCGCAAATCGGCCGGCGGCTCTTTGCTCAGCGGTTCGGCATTGGTTGTGTCCAGCACGTAACCGTTCAGCACGATCAGGTTCTGTTCGTCGCGCGCGGCAATCGGCAACGCCTGCATCGCTGCGCGACCGCCAATGACATCCTGGTCCACGACGACTAGACGGAACGAACCGTAATTGAACTCATTGCGGATGGCGCCGCGTTGAGAGAGTTCGTTGTAAACGCCCAAGTCCTCATTGTTAATGATCAATTTGTGAAGGCGATTTTGGTTTAGGTAAGTAGTTGGCAGGTTGTCAGGATCTGTAATTCTTTGCGGAGTTTCGTCGCGGTCACCGAGTTGTGGTCTCAACCGTTCCTGAACAAAAACGCTGGCCGTAGCCAGAAGAACAGCGCAGACCAGAACGGTCAAATAAAGCGTCAATCTTTTCATATTCGGGTTTCTCCTGAGTTGTCGGGGCAAGCTGGGAGCTTGCGCGGTTTACGTGTCGCCAGTATTTGAGGGAAAGCATTACGACGACTTGACTTAGCCAATCTTTGACTGCAAACGACTGGCTGGAGAATCAAAAGATTCGTGCTTCGAAGGTAAACGAAGCTCTGGGGTCGGGATAAGGCAGCGGGAAGATAATCCAGTTCGAATTAACTGGCAATAGCTTCTTTGTAAAAGAACATGACAAAATTCCCCCGTCACGATGGTCCAATTACATCTGTTTCCCGAAGCGAAAGGCGCGACTGGGGATTCCATTTCGCCTTTCGCCGATTTTTTTGGGAAACGACTTTTCTCACTTCCTCATGGCTGAAATCGCTGGCGACAAAACGCAGACGAGCCGCGTTCTGAATTTCATTAAAAGATGCCTTTTTCGTGAAATCAGTCAGTCAGCGAGGATTGCGAAGTTAGGGTTTCGAAATACTTTTCAGTCGCGGATCAAGTTGTTCAGCCTTTTGCCGCGCAGCCTGCGCCGCGGCAGCTTGGCCCTTCTTTTTCAAGGCGACACTCAACTGTAAATAAGCCTGCGCATAATTGGGATCGAGTTTAATTGCTGCTTCAAAACGCTCAATAGCTTCGTCGAGCTTATTTTCGCCCAGTCGCTGAGTGCCTGTGGCGACATTTGTCATGGCGACTTCCTGATCCTGTTTCAATTTCAGCAATCTTGCCGCTTCCTGAAGCTCTGCCCGTGCGGCGTCAGTTTCGCCTTTTTGCCGGAGCGCCGCACCCAGTGAGTTATGGGGTTCCGGCGAATTCGGCGCAAGTTTGATTGCCGCGCGAAGCTCAATAATGGCTTCTTCCGCTTTGCCTTTTTTCAACAGGACATTGCCCAGCACATGGTGAAACTCTGCATCATCGTTTCGCAACTTGATCGCGGTTGTCAGCGCAGCTTCTGCTTCGTCCAGTTTGGATTGCTGGTAAAAAACTTCGCCGAGGGTGAAATGCGCATCCGGTAAATCCGGTGCCAGCGAAATGGTTTTTTCCAGCGAAGCAATGGCGTTGTCGCGTTCGTCTTTGCGTTTGTAGGCCAGCGCCAGGTTGTAATGGGCCTCCGGCGCATCCGGGGCAATGGCGATCAGCTTTTGAAATTGTTCGACCGCCGCAACCAAATCGCCTTTCTGCATCAGCGTCAACCCAAGGTTCAAATGCGAGTTCACATTTTGATCATCCAGCTTCAGGGCTTCACGAAACTCTGCAATCGCGCCGTCGTAGTTTCTCGCCTGCAAAAGCGACAGCCCCAGATTGGAATGAGATTCGACTAGATCGGGTTTGATCTTGATGGCTTGCCGAAGCGTCGAAATGGATTCATCAATCTGGCCGTTTTCGCGTAATGCCGCGCCAAGCGTTGCCAAGTACTGAGGTTGTTGCAGCTTCAACTTGACGGCTTTTTTCAAAACGAGAACAGCTTCGGCGACATCTTCCCGGCTGCCTTTGCGAAGCAGCGCTGAACCGAGTGCATTTTGCGCATCGGGATTGTTCGGGGTCAGTCTTGCTGCTTCTCGCAGTGCTGCTACTGCTCCGGCAAAATCGTTGGAAAGCATTCTGCCGACGCCCAGGTAGTAATGGGCTTCGGCCAGGTCAGGTTTCATCTTGAGCGCTGCTTCGAACTCTTTCAGCGAACCGGACAAGTCGCCCATTTGCCCAAGCACAAAACCAAGATTGGCATGAAGCTCCGGCGCGGGTTTCAACTGCAATGCATATCGAAATTCTCCAACAGCAGCGTCCAGCAATTGCGCTCTATGCAACAACATGCCCAATGAAATATGCAGGCCCGCGTCATTTGGGTTAAGCTGTGTTGCCCGTTGAAACGCCTCAATTGCAGCTTCAACCTCGCCTTTTTGTTCCAGCGCAGAAGCCAGGTTGGTCCAGGCTTCGATAAAATCCGGCTTCAGTTTCACGGCTTCGCGGAATTCGGCAATCGCCGGATTGATCTGCTCGGTTTCCGCCAGCGCCGCACCCAGGAAATTTCGGAGCAGGGGATCATTCGGTTTGGATTTGACGGCGGCGCGCAGCTTCGGCAATGCCGCCGCCGCCGCAGATTTGGAGTTTGCAGGCGCCGGGCGGGGCTTTTTTGTTGTTTGGGCAAGAGCCGAATTGAAAACCAGACAAACGACAATCGGACAGATTGCACGCAGAAAAAAACTCATAACACCTTCCTGAAGATTGGGTATTTGATGGCGGCAAGTTGTAACCCAAATTGGCTTTTGACGCTACCTCCTTGCGCGGTTCTGTGCTATCTCTTCCGGCGATGAACACCCGCATAAAATCCATTTTGATCATTTGTTTGATGATGATTGCCACGGCCATTGAACTGTCGGCAATGGAATGTTTGCCGCTTCAGGTGCGCAATCCCGAAGGGAATTACATTATTCCCGGCGTAAAAGGCGATATCGTTTATCGCCGAGCAAATGGAATCGAACTCTCGCTGGATGCCTATGTGCAAAAACGGGGAAACGACCGACCGGCCGTGATTGTCATTCACGGGGGCAGTTGGGAAACGGGCAGTCGTGTTAGTTTCGTTGGACAGTTTTTGGAACTGCTCACCGCTGCCGGATATAACTGGTTTTCGATTGATTACCGGAAAAATGGGTTAAACCATTTCGCTGAATCGGTTGATGATGTACGCGCTGCTGTGGAATTCGTGCGCTGCCGCGCCGGGGAATTTCGGATTGATCCGAAAAATATTGCTTTGTTTGGCGAAGATGCGGGCGCGCATTTGGCAACATTGCTGGCGGCAGATAAATCCGTCGGAATTAAGGCTGTGATCGGCATTGGCGGCTTTTATGATTTCCGTCAAATGCCGATTGTTGGTTCTCCGTACCCAATCCAGGCCTCGCCAATCACGGCTGACCTAAAATCGTTCCCGCCAGCATTGCTAATTCACGGAGCAAATGATCGAGATGTCCCGGCGCAACAAGCCTCGCGATTTTGTGAAGCTCTGCGTGCCGTCGGGCGTGCTTGCGAATATATTGCGGTTGAGGGAGCAATCCACCGAGCCGAAAACTGGTGGCCGTCACAATGGAGTTATAAAGCGCGTTTAACCACCTGGTTGGCAAGGGAAATGAAATTGGCCAATACGGATCACCAACCTTACGAAACCAGTCTGAAAAAAGACCTGGTTTATTCCGCCCGGCATAACTTGAAGTTCGACGCTTACGTTCCACCTGGGAAAGGGCTGCATCCGGCAGTGATCATCGCGCACGGCGGCGGCTGGGAAGCGGGCGACAAAGTCACTTACGTCACTCCGCTGTTCGAGCCTTTGGCCAAAGCAGGCTTTGCCTGGGTGTCAATTGATTACAGGCTGACTCCTCAAGTTCGCAATGAAGATCAATTGGAAGATTTGCGCGAAGCGATTAGGTTCATTCGTACCAATGCCGCACAGTTCAAAATTGATCCAAAGCGAATCGCCATTCTAGGCGAATCCGCCAGCGGGCAATTGGTGGCTCAATTGGCTATGGAAAAAATCGAAGGTGTAACCGCTGTCGTGTCTTTTTACGGGGTTTATGATTTTCTGCAGATGGTGACCAGCTTTGCGCCGCGTTCGATTCCGGTGCGGTTGTTCGGCGTGACTGAGTTAAACGATCAGACCCGCGAAGTGATGAAGCGATTTTCCCCTCTGTATCAAGTCAACGCCGGAATTCCGCCACTGTTGTTAATTCAAGGCACGGCTGACCGGTTGCACGCGCAGGCTGTCGCTTTCCAAAAAGAGCTTGTAAAGGTGAAAGCCGATCACGAAGTTTTTGATGTGGCTGGCGCGCCGCACGGAATCGAAAATTGGGAAGGTCACGCCGAGTGGACGATTTACAAAACGAAACTGGTTAAATGGTTGAAAGTGAAATTGAGATGAGCGAGTTTTTTTTACCGCAGAGGCACAGAGTGCCGCAGAGGAATCGCAGAGAAAAAACTCTGCGATTCCTCTGCGTTGCCCCGCTTCTCTGCGGTGGATTGATTGTTCTTTTCTCTGCGTTTTCTGTTCATGCGCAAAGCCTGCCTGAACTTCCCAAAATCAGCTTCGACAGCTTCGGTCCGGGCATTCGCGAGCAGGTAAAGAAGGCTGACGAAGAAGTTCGCCGGAATCCGAATGTGGCAAAAGTCGTTGGCCGATTGGCGATGGTTTTGCAGACTTACGAAGAGTACGAACTGGCTGCAGCAATCTATCAGCGAGCGTTAAAGCTCCAGCCGAACGAATTTCAATGGATTTACCTGCTGGCACATTGCCAATCAGCGCTCGGCAAACATCTAGAAGCGGCGACGATGTTGCGCGAAGCTCTGGCAAAGAAACCGGATTATCTGCCTGCGCAATTGAAGCTGGCGGATTCGCTGTTGGCGACGAACGAACTGGCTGAAAGCCGCAAGCTTTACGAAGCGATCATTGCCAGGGAACCGCGAACGGCTCAGGCGTTTTACGGGTTAGGGCGAGTGAAATCGAAACTCGGCGACAGGTCGGCGATTGACGATCTGCAAAAAGCCGTGGAGCTTTCGCCTTCATGGGGAGCGGCGCATTACGTGTTGGCACTGGCTTATAGAGATGCTAGCGACGCCGCCAAAACTGCAGAGCATTTGCGGCTTTCTCAACAGAATAAACTCGTTCGGCCTTTTCTTGCGGACCCTTTGATGAGCGCAGTTGCCGATTTGAATTCTGGCGCGGCTGACAGGCTTCGCAAAGGGGTGGAACTGGAAGCCGAAGGTAAGTTGGAAGAATCCATTGCCGAACATTGCCGAGCCCTGGAAATCAATCCGCAATATCTGCAAGTTCACGTCAATCTGATTCAGCTTTATGGTCGCGCGGACCAGCCTGAGAAAGCCGAAAAGCATTACCGCGCAGCCATTGCCTTGAACCCTACGTTGGCGGATGCGCATTACAACTTTGGTGTGATGCTGACTGAGCAAAAACGATTTGCTGAAGCGGCGCAAGCGTTTCGGCAAGCAATCGAATCCAATCCGCAATTTGCCGAAGCGCATCTGAATTATGGAGGAATATTGGAGGCGGAGCGGAAATACGACGAAGCCGCAAGCCATTACGAACTGGCAGTCAGGTACAAGCCAAATTTCCGGCAGGCGCATTTTCAATTGGCGAGAATGCTGATTTATAAAAACCGCTTGCCCGAAGCGATTGAGCATTTGCATCAAACGCTGTTACCCGAAGATAGCGAAACGCCACGGTTTACGTATGGGCTGGCGGCGGCGTATGTGCGCGCCGGTGATAAAGCCAACGGGTTGAAGTTCGCCAGAATCGCGCGCGATAAGGCGGCATTATTGAAGCAGGCAGAGTTGTTGGCGCAGATCGAACGAGATTTGAAAGTTTTGGAGCAGGAAAAATGAATATGAAGAGAGTTCGAACAAATCAGCCTGATTTACCGCTGAGGCCAAAAAAAACGAGAGGCGACGCAGAGGAAAGGTCTCTGCGAACACTTTGCGTTCTCTGCGCCTCTGCGGTGAAGAAAACTTTGGTGAGGTGTCTGTTTGTGGCTTTGATTACTGCTTATGCATTCGCCCCTGCTACTACTCAGCTCCCCCTCTTTCGCGAGATCGCTGCCGAAACCGGATTGAACTTTCATCACGTTACAGGCGCAACTGGCGAATATTACATGCCGGAAATTATGGGATCAGGAGCCGCGCTGTTTGATTATGACAATGACGGCGATCTGGACGTTTACTTGCTGCAAAGCACAAAGCTCAATCCAAACGAGCAGGCAAAGTTGAAATATCCTCCGCCGAAAGACTGGAAGCCCGGCAATCGTTTGTTTCGCAATGAACTGGTTCCCGGTGGCAAATTGAAATTCACCGACGTCACCGAAGCTGCGGGTGTCGGCTTGGTCGCTTATGGAATGGGCGCGGCAACGGGCGATTACGACAACGACGGCGATGTGGACTTGTACGTGACCAATTTTGGTTCGAACGTGCTCTATCGAAACAACGGCAACGGAACGTTCACAGACGTGACGGGACAGGCCGGAGTTGACGATCCGCGTTGGAGCACGAGTGCGGCGTTTGTGGATTACGACCAGGACGGAAGACTGGACTTGTTCGTTTGCAATTACGTGGATTTCACGGTCAAAGGCAACAAGCCGTGTTTTGCCCCAACCGGCGAAGTGGATTACTGCTCGCCTTCTGCTTACAAGCCGGTACCGGATCGGCTGTTTCACAATGACGGCGGCGGCAAATTCAGTGACGCGACTCAATCGTCCGGCATTGGCATGGTTTCCGGTCCCGGATTGGGTGTGACTTGCGCCGATTTCAATGGCGACGGTCTTATTGATATTTACGTTGCAAACGATGGCGCGGCGAATCTGTTGTGGCTGGGCGTTCAGAATTCTGGGGGCGGCGGCAAATTTGAAGAAGGCGGGTTGATGGCGGGAGCCGCCTATGCCGCAGACGGAGCGCCACGCGCCGGAATGGGCGTGACGGCTGGTGACATTGACAACGATGGCGACGATGATTTGCTGGTGACGAACCTGACCAAACAGGGCAGCACGTTGTTTCGAAACAACGGCAAAGGCTTGTTCGACGACACGACGGTTGATTTCAATCTGGCCCAGCCGACCTTTATGTCGACAGGATTTGGCGCGGCGTGGTTTGATTATGACAACGACGGCTGGCTGGATTTATTTGCCGCGAACGGAGCGGTGACGTTAATGCCGAGCCTTCGCGGGCAACCGTATCCATTTTATCAACGGAATCAGCTTTTCCATAACGAAGCCAGTCGCCAGCCAACGCAACGTACCTTTCGAGAAATTACCACCGAAGCTGGAGCGGCTTTGCAATTGTCCGAGGTCAGTCGAGCGGCAGCGTTTGGTGACATAGACAACGATGGAGATATAGATGTGTTGGTTGCCAACAACAATGGTTTGGCGCGGTTGCTGCTGAACCAGAACGCGACGAAACAGCATTGGCTGCAAGTGCGGCTGACGGGCGTCAAGGACAATCGTGATGGCCTGGGCGCGAGAGTGGCTGTGATTCGCAAATCAGGGACGACCTGGCGGCGAGTTCACACGGACGGCAGCTATCTGGCGGCAAACGACCCGCGCGTGCATTTCGGCTTGGGCAAGGACACTGGGATTGAAGGCATTGGCGTTGTCTGGCCAACCGGTTCGCGTGAAATCTGGACGAACGTGAAAGCAGATTCGTTGAATGTTTTGAAGCAGGGAACCGGAAAAGTTTGGGAAGCTGCAAAGAAATAGATGGCTATTCCGAAAGAGAAAGGCGGTCGTCAGATTTGAAGTTCTGACGACCGCCTTTTTTGATTTAGAGATTGCGGTTCCGCTTAGAAGCCTATGCGGAGTCCGAATCTGAATTGGCGTTGCGTGTCACGCGCCGACAGCACCTGTCCGAAACCATTCAGGTTTAACTGGCCAGCCGCATTGCGCGTAATGTTGCCCTGGGCATCGCGAGATGGGCTGGACGCGTTGGTGCCAGGGTTATTGAACTGCGGTGTATTCGTGAAATTGAAGACGTCCACGCGGAAGTCAGTCGTGATTTTTTCAAAGAATCGGAACTGACGGACAAGTGAAACGTCCAGGTTCGGGAAGCCAGGTCCACGCACCGTGCTGCGGCCAGCGGAGCCGAAGCGGAAGGGACGAGTCGTCCCAGCAGCCACAGAAGCCAACCATTCAGGCGAAAAATCAACTGGACGGAAGGCACTGGGATCGAACCAGCTAACGCCGGGACCAGTGTTCTTCGGATAGCTGACCTCGCCGAGCAGATCGGGTGTCTGGGTGTTGCCAGGCGCGTTGAGCGAACCAGCGGCTGCCGTGACGTTTAGCGGACGGCCCGACACCAAACTGCCAATGCCGGACAAGCTCCAACCGCCCAGCACTTTGCCTGCAACATTGTCGCTCAGCCATTTCTTGCCTTTACCAAACGGCAATTCATAGGCTGCGCCCATCTGGAAGTTGTGCGGGATGTCGAAGCCTGCCAAACCGCGGTTACGGCCAATCTGTGATTGAGCGTTAAAGAGCGGCAAACCTGCCCAACCCGAATCGTCGAAGAAGTTGATTGCCTTCGACCAGGTATAAGCGCCTTTCAGGAACAGGCCGTTTGAATACCGGCGATTCACGGCAACTTGCAAGCCGTGATAGCTGGTGCTCATAAAACCATTCCACAACAACGTGCTGGCCGTGCGGCCATACTTTTGCTGCAGGAAGCGCGTGCTGTTTGGCGTTTGTGCGGCATTGACTTCAATGTCACCAAATTGATTGCGCGTTCCGGTTCCAACGTAACCAACCTCGACTTTGATGTCTTTGATCAGTTTGCGTTCGATCATCAAATTCCATGACTGGATGTAGCCGCGTTTGAGCGTTCCAGGGTATGGGCTGCGCATGTCAACCGTGCCTGGCAATGAAATGACGCCAGTGCTCAGGTCCGGGCCGGAGAAGTTGGGAATGCCAATCGTCAAACCCACAAGGCGGTTGGTCGCATCGTTGAATCCCCAGGGAGTAAAGACTTCACTGGCTCCAGGAGCAGTGGCAATGAAGGTTTGGGCAATCGTTGCCGGATAGAATCCACGCAATGGACGGCCAAAAGGCATCGGGTCGTAGGTAATGCCGTAACCACCACGGATGACTGTGTCGTCACCGAAGCGATAAGCAAATCCAACGCGAGGGGCAAACAGCTTCTTGCTGGAGCCAACTCCCAAGTCGCTGGGATTGCTGCCTCGATCACCGATCAAAACGCGCATAACGCCGTTCGGGTTACCAGCCGCGTTCAGCACCACAGGTGAATTCAGATCCAGCAGTTCAATGCCGCGATCCGCACGACGCATCATCGGATATAGCTCATAGCGTAATCCCAAAGTCAGCGTCAGATTGCGGGAAGCCTGCCAGCGATCACGAAGGTAAAAGCCCATTTGCCATTCGCGCGTGGTCATCACTTCGTATTGCAGGCTCTTTTGAACACTTTGTGGCATGCCCAGCAGGAAAGAGGCAAAGGAGTTGTATTGGTTCGCGCCAGCACCGCCATTTAACGCTGTGGTGTTGCCGCTGAAGTTGAAATAGCCGCGCGGGCCTGCGCCGATTTCTGGCTGCCAATGGTTCAGCTCATGCTTCACGATGTCTGCGCCAAAACGAAGGTCATGGCTGCCAAACAGTTTGGTGGCATTCTGTGTAAACGTGTAACTGCGTTCGGCACGTTCAACAGGCGTCCAGGTGTTCAGGTTACCAAGACTTGTGTAACCCGTAAGAATGAAGCCCGGAATACCGCTTTGGCGCGGGTCTGGGCCATTGGTTCCCGGAATGTTTAGCACATCCAGACCAAAGTTTGTGCCGTAATCCGATGGCAAAGTAACGTGACTACGGTGTGAAACGGAGAAATTGCCATCCACAATAAATCCGCTGCCCAGCGTCCAGGTATGGCCAACGGTTCCAATATAAGACTTGGTGTTGCCGTTGCCGGTGCCGCCGCCACTTGGCAGAGACGGTCCACCTGCTGAACCCAAAGCAAATTCACTGGCCACATCAGCATTCATGTGGCTGAATTTTGTCCAGATTTGATGCCTTTCGTTCCGGTTCCAATTGACCTTGATGTCGTAATTGTTGCGATCGAAAATCAACGGAGCCGAACGATACAAATTATTGACCTGAGGCACATTGCCGCTGGCATCTCTCAGGTTTGGCTGCGGAATCAATGCCAGCATTTTCGCTGCCGCAGGGTGGATACGATTGGTCGGAATCTGCCCTCCGGCAAACACGGTACGTCCCGTGCCGTTAATGTTGCCTGTCAGCGGGTCATAAATGTTTACGTTGTATGCGCTGAAATTACCGGCGCGAACATCTGCTGTCGGAACTGTGAAGAAGCCGTCGCCGAGTGAGCGCTCGTACAAACCTTCCCAGCTACCAAAGAAAAATAGTTTGTCTTTGATAATCGGACCGCCCAATGTTGCTCCCGGGATTGTGCGGAGCAGTTTCGGTTTGTTCGGATTTGGTTGTCCTGCAACTACGGTTGGGTAGAAAGCATTCTTGGCTCGGAAGAAATGATTGTCATGGTAAGCAAACGCAGAACCATGGAACTGGTTGGAGCCGGATTTGGTGATGACCTGAACGGCAGCGCCGCCTGCCAGACCTTGTTCGGCTTCGAAGTTATTGGTCGAAATGTTTACTTCCTGCACGGATTCGGATGGCGCCACGTAAGACGAATGGTGTGGCAGCCAGATATTGACCGATTGGGCTCCGTCAATGCGCGTGTTGTTGTTGTTGCGCGCTGTGCCGTTAACGTTGGTCGTTAAGGCTCGCTCTGGCGTATCAGTGGTGGAGTTTTGGAACCCAGCCGGAGTCGTTCCGGGGACCAAATTCAACAGCGACTGATAGTTGCGATAGTTGTTAATCGGCAGCGCCTGAATTTCTTTGCTGCTGATTTCCGCTTTGACGCTGGCCGATTCAGTTTGCAGAGTTGTTACATCTGCCTGTACTGAAACCACGTCGGTGACTTTGCCAATATTCATTGCCACATCGGCGCGCAACGTATTATTGGCTGTCACGATCAAGCCAGTTTTAGTGTGGGTTGTGAAGCCCTGCTTGGTGGCTTTTAGATCGTATTCGCCCGGAAGAACGCTGATGATTGAAAATTCGCCGTCTGAATTGGTGATCGCTTCGCGTGTTTGCCCGGTGGCTTTGCTCGTGATCGTCACGGTGGCGCCTGCAATGACAGCACCGTTTTGGTCAGCGACATTTCCGACCAACGATCCGTAAAGCACCTGGGCTGTAGCGAAGCTCGGCATCAGCCAAACTGCAAACAGCAGCGAAAGCATCAGTCCCGTAACCTTGGCTACAGTTCCGACTTTGCTTGAAAGGTGTCTCATAGTGGTCTCCTCAGCTAAAAAGGATTAGCTTGAATGCTTACTGAACCGTTTTCATTCAAGAGCCAAACCGGTCCAATAAGTGATGAAACGGTGATTTGTTTTTTTATGAACTACGACGCTTCCAGAATGAAAACGCCTCCTGATTCAACTACATGATTAAACCAGTATTTAGTTGTGACTTTAAGCTCACTCTGTGGATGCCTGTCTGTGAAGTCGCAGGCATTTAATTTTTGATTCTTTTGATTCTATAAAGCTAGCCTTGTGTGGCGAGAGTCTAGCTTCGACGCTAATTTCCGTCAACCTTCCAAGATGTCACTGGTCAATCCACTTGTTACATTTTGGGCGGGAGAGGAAACAGCCTCAAATAGGTGGTTGGGAGGAAAAACTTGGAGTAAGATTCTTCCACCTTCTAAATTTGAATCGCTTTTCAGGCCTCTTTGAGGGGAAAGAATTATGAATAGTGGGAGTCGCTTGCGCGTTCGTTTTCTGGCATTGATCGCTGTCTTGCTGGCTGTCGCGACATTGACGGCTTGGCCGTATTCTGCTCAACAAATTCCGTTTGATGAATCGCGCATGGTTGCCGATCTAACGACTGAATTACGACTGGCTCCTGAGCAGGCGGCAAGCCTGACCGAGCTTATTCAGCGTCGGCGTCCTCGAATTGATGGTTTGTTGCAGCAGATGGCTCAAGTTCAGCCCGGCAGCCCGCAATCCAATGAATTGCGCGGCCAGCTTGATCGCGAGCGTCGCGCTCTGTTGGAAGAATTCCTGCCATCGCTTAGGTCGGAACAGCAAGCCAGATTGCGAACTCTGATTGGAACAATTGGCGCACCGCAGGCTCAACCGCCTTCAGCAATTTCGCCCTTAAAGCCAATTCTTCCAGCGGGTGCTTGGGCTTCCAGCGAGCGTTTGATTCCGTTGCCATCGAATCTGGCGGGCAATTTTGCCAGTGAAAACACGCGTAGCCGCAAAGCTACTGCTCCAGCACCCATCAGTGAGGAGCAAAAGATTTTGCACTTGCTCAATCGCGCCGGGTTTGGACCCAGGCCCGGCGACATTGAACGTGTAAAGCAAATGGGCATCGAACGGTATCTTGAGGAGCAGCTTCATCCTGAAGATGTGTCTGATGATTTTCTGGCGCGGCCCCTGCAATCGCTGAACACGCTGCAAGCCACATTGCCGGAGCTATTTCAGAACTATTTGCCACCGCCTCCACGTCCAATTCCGACACCAACGCCAACCCCAATTCCAGTGCCTACGCCCTGGCCGCCCCCTCAAAAGCTTGATGGTGGAACGGTACCCCCGCTTGGCAGAGTGATGGATGTCCAGAAAGAGGTGGAAAAACCGGGCGATGCAGAGAAAAAGCCTGAGATGATGGTTTCGCCAAATTCTCGTCCCGCGATCGCCCAATCTTCAACTTCAGTTGCTTCCAAACCGCAAGCCACTCCACGTCCGGCGCAGATAGACGCGCAGCGCCCATTGCGCGAATTGCAGCAGGCAAAATTGCTTCGTGCGGTGTTCAGCGAGCGCCAACTGCAGGAAGTGATGGTTGATTTTTGGTTTAACCACTTCAATGTATTTGCCGGAAAAGACAATGCGCGGTTAATGCTGACCGTTTACGAACGCGACGTCATTCGCCCGCACGCACTTGGCAAATTCAAAGATTTGCTGGTTGCCACGGCCCAAAGTCCGGCGATGATGATTTACCTGGACAACTTTCTGAGCCAGATGGAGCAGCCTGCGCCGCCACCGAAATACGACGCCGATGGAAATTTGATCCCGCCGCCTCGTCGGCCAGGATTGAATGAAAATTACGCGCGCGAGCTGATGGAATTGCACACGCTGGGAGTTGATGGCGGTTACACGCAAACCGACGTCAGGGAAGTCGCGCGCTGCTTTACAGGCTGGACAGTCGGACAGCAGCCAAATCAGATGTTTATCTTTCGCCCGCGTTCACACGACAAAGGCGAAAAGATTGTGCTTGGCAAACGGATTGCCCCCGGCGGAGGAATTGAGGATGGCTTACGCGTGCTTGATTTATTGTCAAAGCATCCTTCAACCGCCAGATTCATTTCCTACAAGCTCAGCCAGCGTTTTGTTGCGGATGAACCGCCGCAAAGTCTGGTTGATCGCGCTGCTGAGGTTTTCACGCAAACTGACGGCGACATTCGCCAGGTGGTTCGGGCGATTCTGACTTCGCCGGAATTTTATTCGCCGAAGTATTACCGCAACAAAATCAAATCTCCGTTGGAACTGGCCGCTTCGGCGATTCGTGCAACTGGCGCTTCAACGGATGCTGCTTCGCCGCTGATTCAAACGGTTGCGCGAATGGGTGAGCCGCTTTATCAATGCCAGCCGCCAACGGGATATTCCGAAGATTCGTCGCGCTGGTTGAGCAATGCGACGCTGCTGGAACGCATGAATTTTGCTGTGGCTTTAATGGCCAATCGCGTCAACGGAACACGCGTGGATGTTTCCCGGCTGGCTTCGCCCGACACGGCCAAGGATCAAAGACGGTTGCTCGACGGATTGCTGGCAGCACTGATTCATAGCGAAGTTTCAAAAGAAACACGTGGCAACCTGACCAAAGTGCTCGACGATCAGCGAGCGAAAATGACTCCGGCGCGGTTTGATGATCGCCGCAATGCTGGGATGCTCAGCAATATTGCCGCATTGATTCTTGGATCGCGGGAATTTCAAGTGAAATAGCCGTATGCCGCCACTTGTTATCGCTCATCGCGGAGCTTCAGCCTATCAGCCGGAAAATACGCTGGCTGCCTTTGCGCTCGCGATTACGCAAGGAGCGCAAATGATCGAGCTTGATTTGCATATCTCCCGCGACAATCAAGTTATCGTCATTCACGATGATACGCTGGATCACACTACCAACCTCAAGGGCCGCGCGGATCAACTCACACTGGCTGAAATCAAACAAGCCGATGCCGGAAAGGGCGAGCGTGTGCCGACGCTGGATGAAACGCTGGACCTGACAAGGGGAAAAGTCCGGCTCTATCTGGAAATCAAAGACCGCCGAGCAGCGGCGGAAACCTTGCGGATTGTTCGCACCAGACAATGCCAAGATGACGTGATGCTGGCTTCATTTGATATTGAGTTGATGCGCCAGCTTGGCAAAGAAGTGCGCGACATGGAACTTGGGGTGATTCTTGGCAATGAAACTCTTAATCCCATTGTTCGCTGGCGAGAGGCCTTTCCGTGGATTGCGCTGCGGCGAATCAACTATCATGTCCTTTGCATGCAAGTCGAACTTTGTTTTCCATATCTTTCCAAACGGGCCAAAGCCGACGGAAAAAAGCTGTATGTTTGGACAGCCGACGAAGACGCCCAGTTTGCGCGAATGCTTGCGCTAAAGGTTGACGGCATCGTGACGAATAAGCCGGATCGGCTGACAGCGTTTTTGCGTGGTCTTGCTTAATCAATGGCAAGAATGCGTCAGGTTGTTGCGATATAGTGAAGTTACGGTAGAAAAGCAGAAGCGGCGAAGGAATAAGGTTTAGTGAGTTGCACGGGACTCTCGTTTGTGGGGAGTCAGCATGCTCAGAAAACGTCAGGACGAGAGTTCTGACAGTCGCCTTCGCCGCTTAACCGTTATGTGGTGATTTCAAGAAATGTGCAAGTGGAAAATTTGGAGCGGGAGACGGGATTTGAACCCGCGACTTCGACCTTGGCAAGGTCGCACTCTACCACTGAGTTACTCCCGCTTAGGAATGAACTTTTTACCGAAGCCTCCGCGTTTTGTCAACGGGGGAATCAAAGAAAAAATCCTTGATGAATCAATCTATCTCATTGTTCCAATTGCTTCTGGAGAATTGCGCTTCGTTGAAATAGCCCCGCAGCAAGGACAACTCTGCCATTTTGTCCGGTGCCGCAATAATGCTGACGACATCGTACCGATAGGGTTCGTTTTGAACGGCCATCAAACGGCGATAGAGTCTGGCTGTGCGCACAATCTGGCGTTGTTTGCGGCGATCCACCGCTGCTTCAGGGGTGGCGATATCAGCGCGGGTGCGCGTTTTCACTTCAACGAAAGTCAGCGTGAAAGGCATGGCCGTTTCGTCATACGCAATAATGTCAATTTCACCCGTAATCGGCCGTCCCTGGCGGCTGTAACCAATCGGCAAAATAAAGTTGGTCGCCACAATTCGGTAGCCATGTTTTTCCAGATGTGCGACTGCCAACCGCTCGCCCATTTCGCCAAGGGCCAAGTGAGAAGTATTTGGCCGATCATTTCGCTCATCCTGATTTTGTGAACTCAACTTCATCTTTGGGCTGTAACGTGTCGGTTTTGAAATTCAGACGCGATGGGTATACTGCGGAACCTTCGCGATATTCAACTCGACGAACAAAAGGCAATCAATCATGAACTCGATCAAACGAATTTCTAAAGCTCTTTTCCTGCTTTTGGCGGGGTTTCTGATCTCCTTAACGGCAAAGGCTCAAAGCCCGCATCAAACAAGCTCCGGATACGTGCCGCAACGTGTCTATGACTCCGGGGAAAAACGATTCAGTGACTTTGAGGCGATGTTGCTGGAATTGGCCCGGGCTGATGTCGTATTTGTTGGCGAGCAGCACGATGATCCCGCGACGCACAAACTTGAAAGTGCGATTCTGGGAGGTTTGCTGCGGAGAAAGGTCGGGGTAACGGTTTCTCTGGAAATGTTCGAGCGAGACGTGCAGCAATCGCTCAACGATTATTTGGCCGGAAAGATCAGCGAAGAAGCGTTTTTGAAAGGTTCGCGTCCGTGGCCACGGTACGCAACGGATTATCGTCCTCTGGTTGAAATTGCGCGCGCGCATAACTGGCCAGTGATTGCCAGCAATGTGCCTCGGCGCTTGGCATCGCAGGTTTCGCGGCAAGGCTTGGATTCCATCAACTCACTGCCCGAAGCTGACCGCAAACTGGTTGCTGCGCAAAATCAATGCCCCTTCGATGATTACTTCAAGCGATTTACCGAAGCGATGAGCAGCCATCCTGCCGGCGACCCTAAGGCGGGCGAAAAGAAAGAAGAGAAAAAGGACGAAAAGAAGGTTGCAGAAGAAAAGGCGATGGTTGAAAAGTTTTACTTTTCGCAATGCGTGAAGGACGAAACGATGGCCGAAGCAATCGTTGCGGCGACACCGGCGGCAAATACCTCACAGCCGAAAAGTGTGACGGTTCATTACAACGGAGCTTTTCACAGCGATTACAAGCTCGGCACGGCTGCGCGCGTGATTCGACGAATGCCCAAAGCAAAAGTCAAAGTCGTTTCCATCGTTCCTGTGGATAATCTGGATTCCATCAACGCGAATGAATACCGCAAGCGCGGCGATTACGTCATTTTCTGTTTGAAGTCGCCTGCCGTGAAAGCGGAAGCTGCCAAGTAGCATTCTTGTGACGGCTGGCCTGAATTACTTGCGAAGGTATTCAGCCAGCCCGTCCAGAAACATTTGCACCGACATCATCACCAGCAGCATTCCCATCAGCCGTTCCATTGCCGTTAACCCTCGTTGTCTAAGCAGCCTGAAAAACAGCGGCGAAGCCAGCAAAATGATTGCAGTCAATATCCAGGCTGCAGTCAAAGCCATCACCCAACTGGTCATTCGCTTTGGAGCCGATTGCGCCATTAGCAGGAGCGCCGCCAGCGTCGAAGGCCCGGCAACCATTGGGATTGCCAGCGGAACGATGAACGGCTCTTCGTCGGTTTGTTCGCCCATAATTCCGCCTTCTTGCGGAAAGATCATTCGCAGCGCGATCAAGAACAGAACAATGCCGCCAGCAATGCTGATGGATTCCTGTTTCAGGTTCAGAAACTTCAGCAAATGCTGGCCGGAAATCAGAAACACCAGCATCACCAGATAGGCAATCACCAGTTCCCGAATCAAAACTAGCCGCCGACGTTCAGGAGCAACGTTTTTGAGCAACGAGATGAAAACTGGAACGTTGCCCAGCGGGTCCATGATCAAAAACAGTGTGGTAGCTGCGGTAAGAATTTCCATTGCAATCGAATCATGCGGTGAATTCAGAAACGAAAACCACAGATCAACACGGATCAACACGGATAAACTCAGATTGAATTTCTGTGTTTATCTTTGCGAATCCGTGTCCATCTGTGGTTTGTTGTCGGGTTTGCGTTAGTTTTTCGGTAACTGGCTTTGCACAATCGAGAGCAAGGTTTTCAAGCCTGCAGCAATGTCAGTGCCAAGATGGATGCGAATTGCCCGGCGGTTGCGGCTGGCCAGCGAAGCGAAATCACCCAGCGCCTGAGCCTGTTTCAATACGCTGAAGCCGAAGGGTTCGCCAGGCAGCGGAACGTCTTTCGCGTCGTCAGCCGTGATTTGCAGGAATACGCCAGAATCATCGCCACCTTTATGAAGCTGGCCGGTCGAATGCAGGAAGCGCGGGCCGTAACCGGTCGTCGTCGCCACGTGCAGGGCATCACGCAAATGAGTGCGAATGCTTTGCAGCAAAGCTTCGTGCTCGTCGGTTTCCTGAAGGTAATCACAAAGCGCGATGTAATCCCCGGCTCCGGCTCGTTTCAAATGTGTGCCGATGAACGATTCAACCGAATGACCGGAGCCAAGCGCCTGAATCGTCTGTTCAGAGCAGAGAACTCGTAAGCCAAGACCTTCAGCGGCAAGGCTTTGTTCAGTCAGTTTGCCGTTCTGCTTGAACTCTTCCAGCAAACGAACCGTGTTGTCTTTGGATTCCTGAACGTTCGGCTGATCGAAAGGATTGATGTCCAGAATCTTGCCCGCAATAGCCGTCGCCATTTCCCACAGGTAAAACTCTTCGCCAAGATCAAGCGTGTCGTTCAGCACTCGGCGAATGACCGGATGGCCTGCGGCTTCCAGAACGCGCAGTTTGTTTTCGGCTTCGGGATCAATCAATCCGACAGCGATATGAACGAAAACGCGGTCTTTGCCGTAAACCGAAGGATCGCCAAACGCTTCGCCAGCGACGGGCAAAATGCCTTTGCCTTCCTTGCCTGTGCTTTCGGCGACAAGCTGTTCAATCCACAAACCCAATGAAGAAAGTTCTGGATCAGTGCTCAGCGTCATCTTGTTGCGGCCTTCCAGCGCCAGCGTGCCGATGATCGCTCCAAGTTTCACCGCCGGATTGTCCGCAGCCGGAACGACAGGCGAGCAGGCGTGCATGGCGCGTTCGGCTCGGTCAATCAAGGTTTTGAAATCGAAGCCTTGCAATGCAGCCGGAACCATTCCGAAAAACGACAGCGCCGAATACCGTCCACCGATGTCCGCTGGGTTCAAGAAGATGCGGCGGAACCGGTCATCCTTCGCGTTCTGCTCCATCTTCGTGCCGGGATCTGTGATGGCAATGAAGTTTTCGCCCGCTTTGTCGCCTTTGATTTCGCGCACGCGGTTGAAAAAGTATTTGTAAAACATCAGCGGCTCGACCGTTGAGCCGGATTTGCTGGCAACAATGAACAGCGTCTTGGCCAGATCAACTTTAGCTTCAAACGCTGCGACCGTCGCTGGATCAGTGCTGTCCAGAACATGCAATTCCGGGAAGCCCGGCGTTTTGCCGAAGGTTCGCCGGAACACTTCAGGGCAAAGACTGCTGCCGCCCATTCCGAGCAACATAATGTGCTTGAAGCCGTCATTGCGTATTCGAGCACTGAACGCTGCCAACTCTTCAGCCGCTGCGCTGACTTGTTCCAGAACCGTCACCCAGCCGAGCGAGTTCTTGATAATTTTTTGGTGCGCTTCTTCCGACTTCCATAACGCCGCATCCTTGCGCCAGATTTTCCGAGTCCATTGCTCGGCTTCCGCGCGTTTGATGACTTCGGACACGGCGTCTAGGCTTTTCCCAAGGCAGCCTCCATGCGATCTGCCAGGCCGCTGGTCATTGCCGCCTGTTTCGATTGAATCGTCTGCATCAAGCTGTCAAACGAATCAGCAAAAGCTTTGACGCCGTCGTCCTGCAGCTTCTGGCAAACTTCTTCCAGGCTGACGCCGACTTTTGCCAGCTTGGCCAAATCCGCTTTGGCTTGATCCAGTCCGGTTTCAATCGTCAAGGCAACAGTCCCGTGATCGCGGAAAGCCGTGTAAGTCGCAGGCGGAATCGTGTTTACCGTCTGCGGCGCAATCAAACTATCCACATAAAGCACATCGCTATAAGCCGCATTCTTGGTCCCGGTCGAAGCCCACAAGGGACGTTGGACTTGCGCGCCTTTGGCTTTCAGCTTGGCGAAGCGGTCGCTGGCAAAAATTTCCTTGAAGCGTTGATATTGAATCTTGGCGTTGGCAATTGCGGCTTTGCCCAGTAGGGAAGTCAATTCAGCTTTTTCGGCTTCGTCGCTGGAATGCCGAATCTTGGATTCCAGTTGAGCATCAATTGCCGAATCAATGCGCGAAACGAAGACGCTGGCGACCGACGCCACGTGGTCAACCGGCAAGCCCGCGGCCAAACGATCTTCCAGTCCGCTGATGAAGGCGTCAGCAACTTCTTCGTAATTTTCCAGCGCGAAAATCATCGTTACGTTGATATTGATTCCAGCAGCGATGGCCTGGCGAATGGCCGGAATGCCTTCTGGGGTGGCCGGGATTTTGATGCACACATTCGGACGGCCGAGCGCCGCCCACAACCGTTTGGCTTCGGCAACGGTTCCGTCTGTGTCACGCGCCAGCAGCGGCGAAACTTCCAGGCTGACATACCCGTCCAGTTTGTTCGTCCGTTCGTAGACTTCTTTGAACAAGTCGGCTGCGCGCTGAATGTCTTCGATGGCCAGTGCTTCGTATATTTCGGTGACGCTCTTGCCTTCAGCGATCAGCTTTTGCATCGCGTCGTTGTAATCCGTGCTGCCTGCGATGGCTTTTTCAAAAATCGTTGGGTTAGAGGTGATGCCGCGCAGATCGTCATTGGCAATCTTTCCGGCGATGTCGCCGTTGTCTATCAACAGACGGCGGATGTTGTCATACCAAATGCTTTGTCCCAACTTTTCTACTTCTACTAACGGATTCATTTTCTATCTCCTTATCCTCAAAAATGGTGAGTGGATTATTTCGACATCTCTCGAAGTTTATTGATCAAATCGGCAGGAGCGCCAAAAGAATGTTTCGTGACGATGGTTCGAAAGACTTCCTTTCGTTTGGCGGGATCATCCAAATCAGCTCTTTTTGACCGAACCAATCGTGCCAGTTCATAGACGCTGTGGTAACCGTGGCTCGCATCTTCGGCGGCCTGAAATGCCTGCGCCGCTCCATCGTAATCGCCAGCAATCAACTTCTCAAAACCCTCACGCTCTTTTTGCGCCGCCAGTGCAGGGTTTCTTCCAGGTTGAGAGCCAATCGCTTCAGTGGCTCGCAATCCTTCGAGCGCGCGCTGATTGGATTGTCTGGCGTCAGCCAGAATCCGTCCAGCTTCAGCTGCGACAGCTTTTAATTGCGGGGATTGAGATTCAGATTGAGCAAGCTTGTTCGTTGCTTCCTGCAAGCGTTGCTCTGCTTCGGCAATCTTTTGGTTCGTTGCCTCATAAATGCTCTGCGCATCCTGAAGCTGTTGTTTCAGTGCATCCAGTTGGATTTGAGTCCTGTCTCTATCCAGCTTTGTCTGAGCGATTTGAATATCAACCAGCGTCTTTTCGTTTTCCGAATTGCTCCATTGCAGAATGTTGCCGATCAGCGAAATTGCGATGGTGATGACCGGAATCCAGAACGTTGGTTGATTGAAAAAAGAGCGGCGCTTTTCTTTGATTTCCAGTTCAAGCTTTTCAATTTCGTAGCGAAGCTTGTCTTCCTGAGTGATTGGCATCTTTCTTCCTCCAAGCTCGCAAACGCTTACCGCTGGATGCGCGCTGAACCGCCCTGAGCCAAAGCGCGCACTTGTTCCAAAGAAGCCATTGTTGTGTCGCCGGGGAAAGTCGTCAGCAAAGCACCGTGCGCCCAACCAAGTTTCAATGACTCCGCGGGAGTTTCGCCGGTCAGCAAGCCGTAAAAGAATCCGGAGGCGAAACCGTCTCCGCCGCCAACGCGGTCGTAAACGTCCAGGTCGCAAGTCATGGAAACGTGAGGTTCGCCATTGACCCAGGCGACTGCGCCCCATGAATGGCGGCTGGTGGTGTGAACTTCGCGCAACGTCGTGGCGACGATTTTGATTTGCGGATGCTTGGCGACCACGCGGTCAATCATGCCGAAGAAAGCCGAGGTGTCGAGCTTAGATTTCGCCGCAACTTCAGGGCCGGGAATTCCTAAGCCTTTTTGCAGGTCTTCTTCGTTACCGACCAGTACGTCTACATTTTCGACAATCCGGTTGATAACTGACGCCGCTCGATCAGCGCCGCCGGAAATTTTCCACAGCTTTTCGCGGAAATTCAGGTCAAACGATGTCACTGCGCCAGCAGCTTTGGCGGCCTGCATGCCTTCGATGATTAACTCAGCGGTTGTTTCTGAAAGCGCGGCGAAAATGCCTCCGCTGTGAAACCAGCGGACGCCCTCCGCAAAAATCTTGTCCCAATCGAAATCGCCTGGCTTCAATTGTGCTGCCGCTTCGTTCGAACGGTTATAGAAAACCATCGGCGCGCGCACACCATAACCCTGATCACTAAACACGGTAGCCATATTCGGCCCGCGAACTCCGTCATGCTTGAAGCGCTTGTAAAACGGTTTGACACCCATTGCTTTGACGCGCTCGGCGATCAGTTCGCCAATCGGATAATCCACCATCGCCGATGCGATGCCGGTGCGCATGCCAAAACAGTCGGCCAAATTCGCCGCGACATTGAACTCGCCGCCGCTGACGTGAATCTGGCACGTCACGGCTTTGCGAAAGGGAATTACGCCCGGATCAAGCCGGTGAACCAACGCGCCCAGTGACAACAAATCCAGCGCGCCATCTTCTTTGATCTGCAAACCATTGCTCATCTATTGCTCTCCGTAGATAACTGAATTGTAAAGTGCTGCCGGTAAGAAGCGGCGATTGTAATGAACCGATTCCATCTTGTCACGATAAGGTATGACAAAGTTGCCTCAAGCAAACTGCGACATTTCGAATCCGCTCTGCAATTTGGCAAACCACTATTAGATGTGTATACTCCGCACCTTTAATCGAGCACTCATACAATTCACCAGCAACGCTGTGCAGGCTGCAATGATCCGCGAAGAGCGTGATGGCTCTTACAGTAATGAAGCAAAGGCTCGTGTTTTTCTTGGCCGATGTGGTGTGGTTCAACGTCCTGGGCAGCCGTCTTAATTGAAGGAGCAAACTAACTTTATGGCATCTACGAATGGCGATCATAAAGCCAATGTCGCCACTGGAGACGTTGGCAAAGTCGTGCAGGTCATCGGCCCGGTTGTTGACGTGGAATTTCCCGAAGGCTACCTGCCTCCGATTTATCAGGCTTTGCGTATTACCAGTGAGGGGTTTGATACACCAACCCCGATTAACGTTATCTGTGAAGTTCAACAGCATTTGGGCGAAAGCCGCGTTCGCACGGTTTCCATGCTTCCGACCGACGGAATGGTTCGCGGCATGAAGGCAATTGACACTGGCGGGCAGATCAAGGTTCCTGTGGGCAATGGAACGCTTGGCCGCATTATCAATGTCATCGGTGAGCCGGTGGACGAACGCGGCCCGGTTGTCGCAACAGAGTACTATCCGATTCATCGTCACGCTCCCACCTTTGAAGAACAATCAACCGAACTGGAAATGCTGATCACAGGCATCAAGGTCATTGACCTTATCCAGCCGTTTTTGAAAGGCGGAAAGATCGGTCTGTTCGGCGGCGCGGGCGTGGGCAAAACCGTGACGATCATGGAATTGATCAACAACGTCGCCAAAGCGCACGGAGGATTTTCCGTGTTTGCGGGCGTTGGCGAACGCACTCGCGAAGGCAACGACCTTTGGCTGGAAATGCGCGAAGGCAAAGTCATTAATGACGAAGATATGTCGAAGTCCAAAGTGGCCTTGGTCTACGGCCAGATGACCGAACCGCCAGGAGCGCGTTTGCGCGTGGCGCTTTCGGGCTTGACTGTCGCCGAATACTTCCGCGATCAGGGACAGGACGTGTTGTTGTTTGTGGATAACATTTTCCGCTTTACGCAGGCAGGTTCTGAAGTGTCCGCGCTGCTTGGCCGTATGCCTTCAGCGGTGGGTTATCAGCCGAACCTTGCGACGGAAATGGGCGAATTGCAGGAACGAATCACTTCGACCAAAACCGGTTCTGTGACATCAGTGCAAGCCATTTACGTTCCGGCAGACGATTTGACCGATCCGGCTCCGGCAACAGCGTTTGCCCACTTGGACGCTACAACTGTGCTTTCACGTCAGATTTCCGAGCTGGGAATTTTCCCTGCAGTAGATCCGCTGGCTTCGACTTCGCGCATTCTGGAACCGCGCATCGTCGGTGACGAGCATTACAATTGCGCGCAAGCCGTGAAACGAATTCTGCAACGGTACAAAGACTTGCAGGACATCATTGCCATTTTGGGTATTGATGAATTGTCGGAAGAAGACAAGCTGACGGATTCTCGCGCGCGCAAAGTTCAAAAGTTCCTTTCGCAGCCTTTCCACGAAGCGACACAGTTCACCGGCAATGAAGGCGCACTGG
>CAZMXG010000080.1:0-32433 GCA_964570175.1 uncultured Heliomicrobium sp.
ACCCTGATTGTTCGGCGGCAGTTCGTACACCGTGTACCCGCGATATTTTGTGCTGATCGGATCAAGCCAGTTCGAAGCGTGATTGGCGAAATCTTCGGCGGTGTGCAATCCGCCTTGAGCCTGCGCGAATTTGAGAATTTTTTGCGCGATTTCGCCCGTGTAAAACACGTCGCGCCCCTTTGCGGCGACCAGCTTCAAGGTGTTGGCAAGATTCTTGTTCGTGAACATTTCGCCCGGCGCTAGTGGTTTTCCGTTCGGCAAGAACGTCGCAGCAAAATCGGCGTTGGCTTTGTGCTGAAGAGCGTTGTCCCAATCGGCGGCAATGACATCCGTGACGGGAAATCCGCGTTCGGCGTAATCAATCGCCGGTTGCAGCACGTCAGCCAGCTTCATCGTGCCGTATCGTTCCAGCAGTTTTGCCCAACCATCCACTGCACCCGGAACCGTCACGGTGTGAATCCCGTCTTGCGGAATTTTCGTGAAGCCGCGTTTTTTCAGTTCATCAATGCTTGCAGCTTTGGGGGAACGTCCGCTGGCGTTCAGCGCTTTCAGTTCTTTCTTTTTCGCATCCCAAACCAGCGCAAATAGATCGCCGCCGGGACTGACCATCATCGGTTCGACGACGCAGAGCACTGCGGCGGCGGCGACGGCGGCGTCAATAGCATTGCCACCTTGCTGCAAAATGCGAAGCCCGGCGGCAGAAGCCAGCGGCTGGCTGGTCGCCACCATTCCGTTCATCGCTCGGACGGCGGAACGAGTTCGCCCGCCGCCTTTGGCCGGTTTGTCGCCAATAGAATTTTGAGAGTTCACAGAAATCACCGAAACGAAAAAAATGATCGTCAGGATCGTTGCCACTTTGCGAAGCATAATCGTCCTCAGCGTGAAATTACTTCTTTGATGATTCGACCTGGAAAGGATTGGAAACTGCGCTGCTGAAATTCCGCGCTTGGCGATTTTTCCATCAGCGCAAAGATCGTTGGAACAAAGCTGAGGCTATCATACGGCTCTGTAATCAGGGAAGCTTTCGGAATAGACGTTCGCGCTCCGCCAGCAAACATCAGCGTCGAATGTGTTGAAACGCGAAGCAGCGATCCGTGGTTGCCGCCCGGATTGAAATCGCGCACGTTGAAATTCCAATGATCGTTGGCCATCACCAGCAAATCGGCTTCAGTCAGTCGCCGCTGGCGCAGCCAAAACCGGCGCAGCAACTTTCCATCCGGCGAATCGTCCGCGCTTGGCGGTGGTTCGTGTAATGCCAGATGTTCATGCAAGCCAATCAATGCGTTTGCATATTTCGTTTCGTGAATCGCGCGCAACCAATCAAGCTCCGAATGCCAACGGTTCAACCAGGTTGCGCGATCACCGGCAACGCGCAACTTTTCGTCTTCCCAGATTTTCAAGGGCAGCGTTGATTGCCAGCCAATTCGCTGAAATTGAATTTTGCCCGCGCTGTCTTGCTTCAATTGGGCAACAGGCAAATACCGCAACCACAGTTCACCGCCTTCATATTGCCGCGCCAGAATCAGCGCTTGACGATCTTCGCCGCCATACAGCCAGATAGC
Source organism: uncultured Heliomicrobium sp. (assembly GCA_964570175.1). Classification (GTDB taxonomy): domain Bacteria; phylum Acidobacteriota; class Blastocatellia; order RBC074; family RBC074; genus RBC074. Next base: position 1,563 of record CAZMXG010000080.1, read on the forward strand.
GTCTTGATCCGGTTGTTCGTCGGCGACAAGCACAGACGCAATTTCAGCCCGTGGAATTCGTACCGCGACGAAATCCACCGGACGCGACTCCACTCCAGGTTGCACGTTGTTGCGGACTTTGAGGCCCGTCAGCAGGGAAAAATAGTTGACCGTGACGGGCGGAGAAAGACTGGCAACGTAATTCTGAAGTTGATAAATCGAGTTTGGTTCACCCATTGCCCGCGGCGCAATTAAGTCTCCATTTTTTATTTTTTCTGGATTGAAGGTTGTGGGATTAAGCGCCAGCAGATTCTGAAGTGTTCGCAAGTAAGTTGAATAAGAAACTTCATCTTCTTGCGCCTGGCTCATCCGAGCAAAGATGCGCCGTGCCTCTTTGTCCAGGCCAGCCACTTTGTCCACCACTGTAAATTCTTTTGGTTGCGCGCGATAAAGTTTCTGTTGCTGTTCAATAAATCGCCTTAACGCCCCAAGCTCTTCTTGAAGTTCGGTCAGTGTGTTTATCCAGCGCTGACGATTTCGCTCAATGGTTTGGAAAAATGATCTGGCCGCTGCGCTGCGCTGTTCCTCTGACAGACGCTTGCTTTTTAGTTGTCGCAACAAAATGTGAAGGGCATTCAGGTCACTGTTTCGCAAATGGATTGACGCGCGTTCGTTGCCGTCCAAATCCATCACCGCCGTCGGATATTTCGAAGCTTCATCTTTCAGGTAAAACGATTCTTTTGATTCGGTGACGACAATACTCACCAGCGGATTGAAACCTTTGATCTGATACGCGCTCATTGGATAGCGATTCGTGGCAACGTGATGTGCTCCGCCCCCTGCGCTGTTGAATAGGTTAATCAGGTTGTAGCCCTGGCTGTAGACCCGTTCGTCTGTGTTCAGGCTGTGATCGGAAAGCAAAGCCAGAAGGGTTTCGTCACCAAGCTGACTGCGTTCAATTGCCTGCCAAACTCGGCCAACCATTGCGTCAACGCTTTGCGCCGCGGCCAGCAAACTTGCCCTATCGCGGTGTAAATGTGCCGCGTGATCGAATTCGGCAGTATAAATATCCAGATACCTGATGTCGGGGTTATTCAAGTACTCGATCACATCACGTTCATGCTGTTCGGAAATGACTTCGCGAAAATCTACTCCACCCGCCCACTCGCCCGCCAAATCGCTGAGCGATTTTCCGGCGACGCGTAATTTCGATGCGTCTTTGACTGTTGTCCACCGCACCGCACGCTGAAACAGTTGATAGCTTTGGTAACGTTGCCCGTAATCAAAAGCGTCAAACAGCAATGGAATCCCCACGCTGTCCAACACTTCCGAGCCAATTTTGTCCACGCGTTGTGCCCGTAAATAGTTGAAGTAAAACGGAGGAAAATTCAGGTAGTCATACCTTTTCAAGGTCAGGCGGTCGAATTCCACGTTGCCTTTGATTTGCTGATGTTGCCCGGTGTCCAGCAATGACCAAGAAGGAGCGGACAGCGAAATCCCCCGCACATAAAAATTTTGCAGCCGCGCGCCGTTGTCGTAAAAAACGTTTTTGATCGCTGGCAGCAGACTTTCGCCCGTTGCCGGATTGCGTTCGGCAATGAACCGTTCAATGTGGTCGTAAGAAAGTCCATCAGCTTTGATGACAACGACACGTTTGGCCTGTGCCATTGCTGCAATCTGAAAGAAAAACAACACCACCCCGGTAACGCTGACGGAAAGGATCAACCGCTTGAGAGAAAGGGGACGAGCATTTTTCACTGTCCCCTCCTCAAACTTTTCAACAGCGCTTCGTAGTTTGCCTGAGCCAATTTGATTTCCACCCGCAAACTGGTTTCCATCGGATTGGTTGTCGCGCCTTGCATTCTTTTTATCAATTCGGCGCGCAGCTCGGGCTTGATTGAATCATCCAGCATCAACAGCAAATCCAGTTCAGCATAACTTTTCAAACGGGAAGGCTGATTGAAGTCTGCACCGCGCCGACGCGCAACAAAGTCAAAAGCTTTTTTTGCAACCCACAAGGGAAACTGCCGGAGCGGTGACAGCCGAATCACGCTTCGAGAAACATCTTCTATCGCCTGGCGGGAAATTTCGCGAACTTTTGGATTTGCCGTGTCTCGAAAATCTATCAACAAAGCGGGCACGCGTGGATGATTTAACCCATACATGGCCAACGGAATCAATTCGACGCGCCGCGCTCCGGCAGTTTCCGGACTGACTGGCTGGTTGTTTTCGTCCAACCAGCGGACATCTACGTATCCTTTCCAGTCGCGCAGCCTTTTGTCATTGCGGGGATTGGCAATATTCAAAAAACGCTTGTCGAACTTTCCCGACACGGGCTGATTCAAATCTTCTTTTGCAATCCACAATAAAGCGTGCGTCGCGCTGCCATCGGAAAACGCAAGCGGTTCGAAGTACAAACCTTCGGCCTCGGCGCGCTGCCGCAGCAGTTCCCAATTGCGCCCACGGCTTTGCTCCCAGCGGCTGCGCTGTTTTTGCGCGATTTGATCAAGCGCATCGCGTTTGACAAATCTGCCAAACAAGCCGCTGCTCAATGCCAATCGCGCCTGTAATTCCTGAAGCTGGGAAGTGGAAATGACCTGTTGAAATTCACTGCTGGATTCCAGAAGGTAAAGCGTTGCCAAGGCACGATGCAGATGATCTTTCTGGTGGTTCCTGGAATTTCGGTCGTAACCGCGCGGCATCGCCCGAAAAACAAATCCTTGGTCATCAATAACTGCAACCTGGGCCACTTGCCACAACCCTCGCGCGATGGATCGCCAGCGTGAGGCTTTGAAATCAAAAATCGGCGTTGGTGTTTGCCGGCTGACTGGTTTGCTTTCCGAAACTCGTTTGCTAACGGAACGGTAATAGAAAAATGGAATTGCGGCGGCAAGCCGCTGCGTCACATCCGGCGAAGAGTAAGTCAGCGACCAAACGTACCGTGGCCGATCATTCAGCGCATCGTCGTCCCCATGCGTTTCCATCAGAATGCTGACCAAGGGCAAATCTTCTTTCGGAGAATTGAGTTTTCCGAAAATCGTCAGTAAATCGGTTTTATTATTGATCCGCTGGCGACTGATATGGAATGGCGACTCTTGCGCGAAGCCTGCAATCACCCAAACACAAACGCAGAGCGGTGCGGCAATCAAATACAGAAATTGGCGACACATAATTCATCCCAATGTCGAAAGAATGTGGGTCCGTGAAGAGCAAATTTTAGGTTGGGGATAATGTAACGTGTACGGACGGCTGTGGCAGTTTTAGACGCAGAGGATCGTTTCTGCAACTGCCACAGCCCATGAACGAAGCAGGAATTTACTTTTGCGGAGTCGCAACACTGATTTTCGTAAAGGAAGGTTTTTGAGTGTTCTGAAGTTTCTTGGCTACGCGTTCGTTTTCGGCCATCACGCGTAATAGATTTTCGCCGAGCACTTTTTTCACGTCACTATCCGAATAGCCGCGCTTGAGCAGTTCATAAGTGATCGTTGGTAACTTTGAAACGTCTTCCATTCCCGCTGGCAGTAACCCATCTACGCCGTCAAAGTCGGAACCAATGCCAACATGATCAATTCCTGCGACTTTAATGGCGTGATCGAAATGCGCCATCAACATGTCCAACGTTGCTGTTTGCGCCGTTTTGGTTGGCACAGGTTCGCCCGGTTTAGCGTAATCGGTATTGATGAACCCATTGTAGAAATTGATCATCACCACGCCGCCATTTTTGGCCAATGCTTTCAGCATATCGTCAGTCAGATTGCGCGGCACGTTGGTCAGCGCGCGACAGGAAGAATGCGAAGCGATGACCGGCGATTTCGTCACTTCGATAACATCCTGAAAGGTTTCGTCGCCGACATGGGAAATATCCACCATCATTCCCAACCGGTTCATTTCGGCAACAACCTCGCGCCCGAAATCACTCAATCCGCCGTGGCGCTTTTCCGGCGGATTGCCGATGCCTCCAGCGGAATCGGCCCAGTTATTGGTGTTGGTATGCGTCAAGGTCATGTACCGGACGCCAAGTTTATAAAATTGCCTTAGCGCGGACAGACTGTCTTCGATGGCATGGCCGCCCTCGATCCCCATCAACGCTGCAAGCTTGCGTGATCGGTGAATGCGCCGAATATCAGCGACCGTGAAAGCCATCTGCAAACTTTCCGGATGACGGCGCGCTTGTTCATAAACGCCATCAATCATGTCCAATGCGCGACGGGCTGCTCCGCCTTCTTTGGCGTATTTGGAGGCAACATATATTGCGTAAAACTCAACTCCAAGCCCTCCCTCTTTCATACGTGGGATATCCGTTTGAATTTTTCCGCTGGTGTCGCGCTCACCCATGTCGAAGTTTTCGTCGGTTATGGCTGATGTGACGTCATTGTGCGTATCAACAACGATGCTGGCCCGGTGAAGTTTTTGGGCACGCTGGCGCAGTCTTGTTTCACTGCCAGGTTTGCTATTGGAATTGGTAGAAGCCTTGGCACGCTTAGAAGTTTTTTTCTGAGCGTTTGCCGTGGTCAAAACAGTCATCCCGCAAAATGCGGCAAACAAGGCAAGGAGCAAAAAGCCTTTTCGCATAATTCATCCTTTCGATTATGGTGAAATGTGTTTTTATGAAGCATAAGCATTTTGTTCGCGCCTGATGGATTACGCAAGTTCAGGCTTTGGCGTAACAATTTGCGAATCTGCTACAATCCGCGCGCGCTCAAAAACAAACGCAACTTCAAAGCAAATCACAATCAGTTATGTTCAAAGCTTTACGGCATCTCAATTCCAGAGACAAATTGGCGCTTATAGCCTTTTTCTCGTTGGCGCTTTTATGTTCTCTCTATTTTGCTTCAGGGATTCTGGTAACTTACATCTCGTCGTCCGCCGCACAGTTGGAAATGTCCAAAGACGGCACTGGTTTCACAGTGCAAGTGCCGGGCTTTCAAAGTATTCCGTCAGCGGAACGACTGGTTTCGGAATTGAAGACCCAGCATAACTTAGCTGCGGATATTAGCTCCGACTCGACCAGTTCCGGCTATCTGGTCAAAATCGGCCCGTTGACCAAGCTGGAAGGCGCAGATTACTTGCGGGAAGAACTGCTCAAATCAGGTTACAGCGTTGTCAAAATTGTTCAAAACTGTGCCCCAGGAATTGCCGATTGCAATCCCACCCAATTACCCGCGAAATCCAGCCAACCTGCTGGCAAAGGAAAATGACCGACGATGAAGAAGCCCTCCTTCGCGCCGAACAGCTTGCTGCGCCATTCGGTGATGGCCGTACTAACGGCCATTTTATTGCTTCTCTCTTTCCCGAATTTTGATTTGGATTATCTGGCCTGGGTGGCTTTGGCTCCGCTGCTTTCAGTGTTGGCACAAGGCGTCTCGTTGCGCCGCGCCGCGTGGCTAGGTTGGCTGGCTGGAGTGATTTTTACGTTCTTTGCCGAAAACTGGATCGCACATTCGATGGTTTATTTCGGCGGAATGGCAACAGTTATCTCATACGCGGTGGCGCTGGTTTTCGCGTCTGTGCTGGCGCTGTTTCCCGCAACTTTTGCTTTGGCGATGGCATTGCTAATCAAACGTTTTGGCCGCTTTGGCCGGGCCAGCCTGGCGTTGGCACCGTTTGTTTGGGTAGCAACCGAATGGCTGCGGCCAATTGTTACTGGTGTAACATGGAACGCTTTGGGAATTTCCCAGGTCAATTATTTTTTTATTGCCCGCCTGGCGCGTTACGGGGGAGTTTACTTGCTAAGCGCCGAAGTTGTCGCTGTCAGTGCTTTGCTGGTTTTACTGTTGCGGTTTAAGGAAAGCGGTGTGGCTCGTGCGGCGGCGGCTCTAACCGTTTTGGCAGTAATCACGTTGATTCTACCAACGATGAATCAACAAGCCGAGAGACAGAATTTTGCCACCGTCACGGTTCTTGGCATTCAGCCCAATCTTCCCCCTGACTCAGATCAATCGCCTGAAACTTTCGAACGCGACTTGCAAAACAACATTACATTAACCAAAGAAGCCATCGCGCGCACTCCGGATAAATACGCCGATATTGTTGTGTGGGCCGAATCTCCACTGGCTCTGTTTTACGAAAACGATTCCGCTCTTCGTGAGCGGCTTGATGCCTTGGCCACCGAAATCGGCAGTTTTTTTATTCTCAACACCGTTACACGCGATGATTGGCGCTATCACAACAGCGTTCATATTTTGAAACCCGATAAAGCACTTGCTGATAAACCGAATCTGTCTGCGGCAAATCCGATGAAGCGATACGATAAAATCCGTCTCGTTCCCTTTGGCGAATATGTGCCGTTCAAATCTATCCTTGGCAAAGCTGTTGAGGCTTTTGCGACATCCGGTGTTGGCGGGTTCACACCCGGGACCGAACCCGTCGTCAACACATTACGCCTGACGACCGAACGGGAAGGGATAATTGCTGATCGTGATTCTTCAGCGGTAGGAGCCATTGAACGCACAACAAACTTCGCACGTGTCGGAACATTCATTTGTTACGAAGCCGCTTATCCAGACCTGGTGCGAAGTTTCGTAAGAAACGGAGCGACACTGCTCATAAACGTTTCCAACGATGCTTGGTTTGGTTCCACGGCTGGTGCGCGACAGCATTTGGCTCATGCACGGCTACGAGCCATTGAAAATGATCGTGATCTGGTTCGTGTTACCAATTCGGGCATCAGCACTCTGATTACAGCAGAGGGGCGCATTGTTGACCCATTGCCGTCATTTCAAACCGGAACACAACTCTGGCGCGCGCAGTTGCGACGAAATCCGACCTTTTATTCAATTCATGGGGATTGGTTCGCGATGGGCTGTTTGGCGATAACGATTTTGGCTCTGGCGCTTTGTGTCGTAAAAAAGTTTTAGGATGACGATGGCGAATGCCATCAAATTAAAAGAGCGATGTTCAGACTGAAAATCCGAACATCGCTCTTTTTCAGTTCCAATTAAGACCCAAAAACTACTTTTTGGGTGGAACGATGGAATCCTTGCAAGCTTTTGCTACACGGAATTTGACAACGGTTTTGGCTGGAATCTTGATTTCAGCGCCCGTCGCTGGATTGCGTCCTTTACGAGCTTTGCGGTGAGCCTTAACCAGTTTGCCGATGCCAGGCAGGGTAAATGCGCCTGCTTTCTTGGTCTGCGCAACTGCCACTGCCGCGACTTCGTCCAACACCTCATTTGCGGCCTTCTTCGACATGCCGAATTTATCCGCAAGGTGCGCCGCCAACTGGCTCTTAGTCATCAATTTTGCTGCCATTGAATTTTCTCCTTTTAAGATGGTTTTGTTTTTCAAGCCCTGCTTACATTCAAACTCAATTTTTTATTGAAATGCAAACTGGCCATTTTCTGATCCACACCGAAGCTATATCTCAGACTTCGATTGTTCCCGCTTCTCAAAAGACCATTCCGGCTGACAGATACTTATTTTATTGCTTATCGCAATTCCACAAGCCCTGCGCTTGTTGCAAACTTCTCTTTTGAGAGGACAGATAATAGAAGCTAAATTGTTATCACATTATATTGTGTCAAAACGGGCGGGAGTATACCGTAGCTGGTATGTAGGCGCAAGACAAAATCATCATCAAACGGGATAAAAGGCCTGTTTTTTCAGGCTAATTGCCAATGGCATGGCTTTACAGGCCTATAAATACAGGCTTTTCGCTCTCCAGAAAACCAGACAATGTAAATCCACAAGCCGCAGTCCCTGACAAACATTGAATAAGACGCAACAACTTGCTTATCTAGAGCATTGCCAAATTGCGCAGATATAGTTTAGATTCTTCGCGCTCGTGGCGAGCATCTAGCCATCATTAGCTGCCATCGTCACGCATCAGAATTTCTCAAATCTTGAGAAGCAATAATCATCAATGCGCAGAATATGATTCTGCTCAAAATTTCTGTTATGGAGGATTACGACCTTGCCGTTATCTGCTTGCCCTGAATGCGAAGCTGAAATTCACGTTGACGAAGACGTGGACAAAGGTGAACTTATCCACTGCGAAGAGTGTGATTCAACGCTTGAAGTTGTCGGACTTGACCCAATTGAATTGGATCTGGCAACCCAGGAAGAGGAAGACGACGTTGATGACGACGATGACTATTGACGCTTCGTGCCATCTATTCGAATAGTTTTTTCGGTCGCAAGATAACCCGTGCGGCTGATGCGCAATTGCATTCCTAATCGTGTGATTTTCACGCTCAAGTTATGAAACTTGCCATCACTGTTTTCCGGGTAGTAGGCCAAAGCATAACTGGCTCTGATCTCCTCGGCCAAAGCTTTGAAAATTGGCGAAAAGTCTTTTACGTCTGCAGCAAAATCAAGTCCGCCTGTTGCCGCCACAACTCGCGTGGCATCCAACGGGGTAAGGACGCGTTCGGTGGATTGAGTTGGCGAAAGGATATAAGAAGGCAATGTGATGGAATAAACAGTCACCCCCGCCGCAACGGCTCTTCGTATCAACTCCTGACGATCAATAATGCTTGCAGAGTCAAAACCATCACTGATCACGATAATCACCCTTCGTACAGGGCGGTTCTTTCGTGATCGCGGGGCTTGCTTGTTAAGCAGCGTGATAGCCTGATCCAAAGCATCATACAATCTGGTTGATCCTTCAAAATGATCCACCTTAGCTAATGCCTTTTCCAGCTTGCGAGGATCCTCCGTGAACCCTTGTAGAACTTTGACTTTATAGTTGAATGCCAGGGCGGCAAATACTGACTCCCCGCGCATTAGCTCAGTAAACTTCATGGCCGAATCGCGAAGCATCTTCGTTTCTTCCAGCTTTAGACTTCCGGAAGAATCAAGCGCAAATACAACAGCCAAGGGACGTGACATTGTGGTTTCATCGCTAACTGCAAAGAAATCCAATTTCTTAGGCTTTCCGTCTTCAAAAATCTGAAACTCTTCGGGCTGCAAATTCCGCACATAATTCCCGTTCTTATCAGTCACAGTGACGTCTAGCGTGACCAGATCGGTATCAATGCGAACGGTTGCGGGAGCTTGGGAGGGTGGCTTTTCATTTTTCTGTGCCCAAGTTATAAGGCTGACCCCCAACATCAAAAAGAAGAGTATCTTTGGACGTAAATTCACCATGGGGTTGTTATAATCTTATTGCTCTATACGAAGCAAATTCAATGAATAAACTTATTTGTCCTAACTTTCGGAGATTTTATGAAGCTGACATTTCGATACGCACTGCTTATAGAGTTTGTTCTTCTGATTGCGTTTTCTCCAGTTTTTGCGCAAAACGGCGTGGTTAAAGGCAAGGTAAAAGAAAGAGACGGAAAAACCCTTGAAGGAGTTTTGGTTCGGGCAACAAACGTGAAGAATAAAACCACCGTTCGCGAAACTAAAAGCAATAACAAAGGTGAGTTTGTATTCTCGGACCTGCCCGCAGGAGACTATTCATTTACACTTGAAAAGAAAGGCTATGCAACGTTCATTTCGCGCAATATGCCTGTCAGCGAGGCTGAAACTCTGAACTTGAAAAATCCGATTGAGCTTAAACGTGAAGAAGCTCCCTACGCGTCAATTCGTGGAGCTGTTTTTTATGGTATGGGCTATTCCATGCCCAATGCTGTGGTCACAATCGAGCGGATTGATGGAGGCGGAAAGTTTAAGCAGGAAAAATTATCTGGCGAAGGGGGCGAATTTGCTTTCAAGCTAAAGGCTGAGAAGGCGAAATATAAAGTTACAGCGTTGGTCAAAGGTTTTCAGGCGGCTTCGACAGAAATTGAAATAGAAGGTGACGAGGTTAGAAACACTGCTCTGACCTTGCAACCACTGAAATAATACATTTTGACTTGAATGCAAAGGCGGCAAAGGAATTCTCAAATTTCCTCTGCCGCCTTTGCATTTTTGAATTTTTACCAGCGCTTTTACTGGTTCATTGAAGCCAGGAACTCGCCATTTGTCTTTGTCTTATCCAGGCGTTCAAGCACAAGCTCCATTTGCTCGACTGGCGACAGCGGGTTGAGAACCCTGCGAAGAACCCATATCCGATCTAGGTCCTTCTTCAAAATCAGCAGCTCTTCCTTACGCGTGCCCGATTTCTGAAGATCAATTGCTGGAAATACGCGCTTATCCGAAAGCTTGCGGTCAAGGTGAATTTCCATATTGCCAGTTCCTTTGAACTCTTCAAAGATGACATCATCCATACGGCTTCCGGTTTCAACCAATGCCGTGGCGATAATTGTCAGACTGCCGCCTTCTTCAATATTTCGCGCCGCGCCAAAAAAGCGTTTCGGACGCTGCAAGGCATTCGAATCCACACCGCCAGAAAGAATTTTGCCTGATGGCGGCACAACGGCGTTATGAGCGCGCGCCAGTCGGGTAATCGAGTCAAGCAAGATGACCACATCACGCTTGTGCTCGACCAGCCTTTTGGCCTTTTCAATTACCATATCCGCAACCTGGACGTGGCGTGAAGCCGGTTCGTCGAAAGTGGAGGAGATGACTTCACCATTCACAGACCGCTGCATGTCTGTCACTTCTTCCGGGCGTTCATCAATCAACAAGACGATTAAAGTGACTTCAGGATGATTTTCCGTAATTGAATTCGCAATCGTTTGCAACAACATCGTTTTACCAGTCCGAGGCGGGGCAACAATCAACCCACGCTGTCCTTTGCCAATCGGGGTAAAAAGATCAATCACACGTCCTGAAACATTTTCTGTGTTGGTTTCAGCCCTTAACTGTTCATTTGGATACAGCGGCGTCAGGTTATCAAAGAAAATTTTATCGCGCGCGATTTCAGGCTGTTCGAAGTTGATGGCTTCAACTTTGATCAACGCAAAATAACGCTCGCCTTCTTTGGGCGGGCGAATTTGACCGGAGATCGTATCGCCAGTTCGCAGATCAAATTTACGAATCTGTGATGGACTGACGTAAATGTCGTCGGGGCCAGGCAGGTAGTTGTATTCTGGCGCGCGCAAAAATCCGAATCCATCAGGCAAGGTTTCAAGCACGCCTTCGGAAAAGATCAATCCAGACTTTTCCGTCTGCGCCTGCAAAATTTTAAAGATCAGCTCCTGTTTGCGCATGCCGGTTGCGCCCGGGACATCTAAATCCTTGGCTATTTGCGTGAGCTTGGAAATGTTCATTTCCTTAAGGTCAGCAATATCCAAAAAGGAGTCACCCGCATAGCTCTCATTTATCTCATCGTAATCGTCGTAGTCTTTCGACTTGTTATTTCTGTCTGCCATAGCTCAACTTTTGTTTCCTTGCTCCGGAACGATGCTCGTCTGTAAGCGCGCCTCAGCACCGGGCCAGAAAATCTCCTTGTGTTTTATCGGGATTGGGTTATTCAATGACGCGCAAGGCAAATCTGCGCGCTGTAAGTTAGTTTTAGACTGTGTTCAGGGCAGCCCGAGCAAATCGCTCTATCGGTTCGTAACAATTTCAAATTGAATCAGTAGGGATAATCGTGCGCGAGAGTTCAGCGTCGCCGCAGTGAGAGTCGCCTGTAATCTGACGGCCATTGCTTCATTAGTGAGCCGATATTTCGCATAATTTAAGTTATCAAGGCCAGTTTGCAATCACTCGTTTTCTTGTCAACGGTTTGAAATTTTGAAAGGGAATTCGGCAATTGACGAGCAACAAATGATGTCAGACAAATGAATAAGCTAGTGGGATTATCGTTTTGCTGTGATGCTAGAGCCGATTATATTCCAAATATCTTTCGCACCTTCGCGTGTGACTGACGAATATTGAACGATATTTTCGGTATTCAGAACCTTCTTTGCTGTTTGCCAGGATTTTCGCCGCTCGTTGGCCGAAAGCTTGTCAACTTTCGTTGAGACCACCAAATAAGGAAGCCCGAAGTGCTGTAGCCAGGATATCATCTGAAGGTCTAGCGGGGAAGGTTCATGTCGAGCATCAACGATCAAGATAGATAGCACAAGCTGCTTGCGTTCCGCAAGGTATTTCTCACCCAACTTCCCCCATTCTACTCTTTTATCTTTTGACGTTTTGGCGTAACCATATCCGGGAAAATCCACGAAGTAGAACTCTTCATTGATCAAAAAAAAGTTGAGTGCCTGGGTTCGACCAGGCGTTGAACTGGTACGAGCCAATCCTTTCACCTTCAATAGACTATTGATCAAACTTGATTTGCCTACGTTCGAACGTCCCAGGAAAGCGATTTCTGCCTTGTCATCCTTAAGCATTGATTCAGGAGTTGAAACAGCCGCAGCAAACCTGGCATCTGTTATTTTCATAAGCGACTCTAAAAACGAAACGGCGGCAAATAGATTTCAACACTTCAAATCGAGCAATCAGCCGTTTATCGAGCTTTCGGTAACCCCTGGAATGGTTTTCGGCTGTTGCCAAACGGGCAAGTTCACTTGAAGTCCAACTTCAGGACTGGGCACAGGCAACCTCTCCAACGCAATTTGTAGAACTTCATCCATTGTTTCAACAGGATTGACTTGTAGCTCGCCAAGCACGTCTGCTGGCACTTCAGTCAAATCTTTCTCGTTGTCTTTGGGGATAATGATGGTCGTCACTCCGGCGCGGTGAGCCGCCAGAATTTTTTCTTTTACTCCTCCGATGGGTAAAACTTTTCCGCGAAGTGTGATTTCACCGGTCATTGCCACTTCCTTATGGACGGGAATACGAGTCAAAGCTGAAGCCATGGCGGTGGCCATTGTAATTCCCGCAGATGGTCCGTCTTTGGGAATTGCGCCTTCAGGCACATGAATGTGGAGATCGTGACTTTTATAAAACTCTGTCGTGATCCCCAGTTCAGTAGCGCGAGAGCGGATATAGGTAATCGCCGCTTGCGCAGATTCTTGCATGACATCGCCAAGCTTGCCCGTCAGCGTTACTTTCCCGGAGCCTTCAATCAGCGTCGTTTCAACCTGCAAAACATCGCCCCCCACTTCTGTAACAGCCAAGCCATGAACCAAACCTATCTCGCTTCGTCCAGTAATTCGCAACGGCCTGAATTTGATTGGGCCAAGCAATTGCCTGGAAGAAACGGCATCAACTGTAAAATTGAATTGCTCCGTACTGTCACCGTTTTTCTTTTCCTTCGCTTGTTGCACAACCTGTTTGGCAACTTTGCGGCAAATTGAACCAAGCTCACGCTCCAGGCTGCGAACACCGGCTTCTCGTGTGTAATATTCAATAATGGTTTTCAATCCGTCGTCTGTGAAAGTGATTTGCGGCAATTTCAATCCGTTGGCTTCCGCCTGCTTTCTTACCAGATGGCGTTTGGCAATTTCCATCTTTTCCCGCTCCGTATAACCAGCAAGCTTGATCACTTCCAATCGATCTTGCAGTGCCGGAGGAATCGTATGTAAGACATTGGCTGTGGCAATAAACATCACTTGCGACAAATCATATTCAACATCAAGGTAATGATCATGGAAGGAGTGATTCTGCTCGGGGTCCAAGACCTCTAAAAGTGCTGCCGCTGGATCCCCTCGAAAATCTCTGCCAAGTTTATCGACTTCATCCAGTAGAATCAGTGGGTTAACCGTGCCAGCTTTCTTCATCATCTGGATAATTTGTCCCGGCAACGCGCCAATATAAGTTCGGCGATGGCCACGAATTTCGGCTTCATCCCGCACTCCGCCCAAACTCAAGCGAACAAACTTGCGACCGCTGGCATTGGCAATGGAACGCCCAAGGCTGGTTTTGCCTACGCCGGGAGGGCCAACAAAGCAAAGAATCGACCCGCGTGGTTTTACAACCAGTTGGCGAACGGCCAAGTATTCAAGAATACGCTCTTTGATTTTTTCCAGGCCATAGTGGTCTTCGTTTAGCACTTCTTGCGCGGTGATAATGTCGTTTTTCTCTTCGCTAAAAGCTTTCCAGGGAACAGCCAATAGCCAATCCAGATAGTTGCGCGAAACAGTTGTTTCGGCCGACATCGGCGGCATCTGCTCCAATCGCTGCAATTCAGCCAAAGCTTTTTCTTTGGCTTCTGCGGTCATTCCAGCCTGCTCGATTTTTTCTCGCAATTCTTCAATTTCGGCGCGGTCGTCCTTACGACCCAGCTCTTTGTAGATCGCCTTGATCTTTTCGTTCAGGTAATGCTCTCGCTGCTGGCTTTCCATCTGGCGCTTGACGCGGGTTTGAATCGTTCGATCCAGATTCACTTTTTCGATTTCGACTTCCAGAAGCTCCGCCATCTTAACCAGACGGGCTTGAACCGAATAAATTTCCAAAAGGGATTGCTTGTCTGGCAAGTCCAGTTTCATCTTGTCGGCCAGTTGATCCACCATTTGGCCGGGGCTGGACGCTCTTAGTGCGGCTTGAATTTGATCGAAGTTTCCTTCCTGAGCGACTTTCAAATACTGTTCAACCAACCCTACAACCTTCGCTACAAAAGGAGCAAGGCGTTTGTTGTTTTCGGCCAAAACCGGAGCGCGACGAACTGTCGCCATCAGATAGCCATCCTGCTCTTCAAAGCGAATTGCCTGAGCGCGCTCACGCCCTTCGACCAGGACTTTGATTGTCGCGTCTTCGGCTTTGTACATACTGTTGGAGATATAAGCCAAAGTGCCGTACGCGTATATCTGATCAGGAGCCGGATCTTCCACAGTGGCGTCGTGTTGCGTGGCAAGAAAGATTATCCGGTCACCCGTAAGCGCCGATTCCAGCGCCTGCACGGAGGAAGGCCGGCCAATCACAAAGGCGGCTTTTGTGTGTGGAAAGACAACCACTTCACGAATCGGTACCATTGGGTATCGGGCAACATCGTCGGGCGTACCATCGTGGAACTCTTTCATAATGTGTTAAACCTCAAAAAAGTAGCAAAACCTTTTCGTTAAACCTATTCGCACAAAACGCCAATTGGGTTCCAGCAGCCTAAGCAAAAACATTTGCTTTGCCGGATTCACCGCGTAATCGCTGTTTGTGCTTGGGAAATCGCCGTAGTCCGCCGACAACGACTTTGTATCGTGGTTGGGAAAAACAATGCAAGTTCGCTTTCTATTGAAAAGCCCAGTGTCAGAAGCGAACCTTAATTCATATGCAACCGCCCAATGTGTGGGCTTAGCCTGCCTTTTCAAGCGGAAAGTTTGTTTGGCGGCTTTCAACCATTTCTGCCGTGATCATAAATTCCTTGATCTTCTTCTGACTCGGCAGCATGTACATTGCTTCAAGCATCAGTTCTTCAAGAATCATCCGTAACCCGCGAGCGCCCACTTTCCGTTCACAGGCTAAACGCGCAACCGACTGCAATGCTTCATCGGTAAAGCGCAATTTAATTCCATCCCACTCAAACTGCCGTTGATACTGCTTGGTCAATGCATTCTTCGGTTGGGTCAGAATTTCAATCATCGCCGCTTCATCAAGCTCATGCAGGGTGCCAACGACGGGCAGGCGTCCGACAAATTCAGGAATCAGCCCATACCGGATCAAGTCTTCCGGTTGAACCTGCTCTAACAGGCTAGCCGCAGACATCTTGTTGACAATGCTGTTCATGGGGCGAATGTTGGCGCCAAACCCCATCGACTTTTGCCCTATGCGCCGTTGAATTGTCTTGTCCAGCCCAACGAAAGCTCCACCGCAAATAAAAAGTATGTTGGTGGTATCAACAACAAAAAATTCCTGGTGCGGATGCTTGCGCCCGCCTTGTGGTGGAACATTGGCGACAGTTCCTTCCAGAATTTTCAGTAAAGCTTGCTGCACCCCTTCGCCTGATACGTCGCGGGTAATGGAAGGGTTCTCATCCTTACGGCAAATCTTGTCAATTTCATCAATGTAGATGATGCCTTGTTGCGCACGCTCAACATCTCCGTTGGCGGCTTGCAGAAGCTTCAGAATGATGTTTTCAACATCTTCCCCTACGTAACCGGCTTCTGTCAGCGTTGTTGCATCAACAATCGTGAAGGGCACTTTCAGCATTCGCGCCAAAGTTTGCGCCAGCAAAGTCTTGCCTGTTCCTGTGGGGCCAACCAGCAAGATATTGGACTTTTGGATTTCAACATCCGAGCGCCGCTTCATCATTTCGATGCGCTTGTAATGCTGATAAACGGCAACCGCCAATTTCTTTTTGGTCTCTTCTTGACCGATGACGTATTCGTCCAGGAAGGCCTTTATCTCTAAAGGTTTGGGCAAAGGCGGACGAGTCGCCGCGGCTTCTTGCTGAGCGTCGTCACTGATGATTTCAATGCAAATGTCTATGCATTCATTGCAAATATAAACGGTGGGGCCGGCGATAAGCTTCTTAACTTCGTTTTGGCTTTTGCCACAAAAGCTACAACGTAAAGTGTCTTCACCTCTTCGCATCACCGGGTGGCCTCCACTTTTTGAATTTTCGACATTACTTGGTGAACCATTTTATTTTTGTATGAGAACGCTTCGGGCGCTTCGATGGTCAGATGGAAGTCTGGTTCCTGAGACTGCTTGCCAACGGCAAAATCATAATTTTTGATCCCAACGCAAGCAATCAAAACCAACCTTTCCGACATAAGTGAGGAGGCCAATCAATCACCGAGAACCAGAGTGGATTTCAATACTTCACATGCCCTGACGCATTTATCGCATATTTGCGCGTTGGTTCCCGGAAAGACTCTCTCGCCTTGCGGGTTCTCTCGATCATGAACATTGAAGCTACAATTCACTACCCCGGCAGACTCTTCGCTAAAAAGCTTTTTGTACCAAGGTTGGTTGGATTTTGGCGGTCTCATCCCCATTTCGCGATAGTCATACAGCAACTGAACACACACATCTACGCATTCGTCGCAGATGAATCCTGAAGTGCCTTCAAAGAGTCGCGCAACTTCCCCTTCACCTAATCCACAGAAAGAGCATCGCAAAACGGGGCGCTGCAGTTGCCTATCTAAAGACCCACTGGCTCCAGAGCGAGGATTGACTAAGGGGTTGTAACTGTTCATATCAGTTATGCGTAATACGCCAGAGGCAATTCGGAAAATCAACCGTCACATTAACTGCTTTTTTTGTTCAAGCCTACTCACGTTGCTTGATAACCAGATCAATGATTCCGTATTCCTTTGCTTGCGCCGCGCTCATGATGCGGTCACGATCAACGTCCTTTTCTATCTGGTCAAGTGGAATCCCGGTGTGGTCGGCCAAAATCTCGTTCAAGCGTTGCCGCATACGAATAATTTCTTCTGCCGCAATTTTGATGTCGCTGGCCTGGCCCGAGATTCCGCCTGCGTGAGGCTGGTGAATCAAGATGCGTGAATTCGGCAAAGCAAATCGGCGGCCTTTTGAGCCAGCAGCAAGCAGGACCGCAGCCATTGAAGCGCATTGTCCGACACAGAATGTCGAAACAGGGCAGCGCACAAATTGCATGGTGTCGTAGATTGCCAACCCGGCTGTTACGGACCCTCCGGGTGAGTTGATGTAAAGCGAAATTTCCCGGTCAGGGTCTTCCGATTGCAGGAAAAGCAACTGAGCGACGACAAGATTGGCTACCGTGTCGTCAATTGGCGTTCCGATGAAAATGATGTTGTCTTTGAGCAGCCGTGAATAAATATCGTAAGCGCGCTCACCGCGCGGCGTCTGCTCGATAACCGTTGGTGGATAGTAACTCGAAGATGGATTGATCATAATGCCTACTTTACCTCTTCCGGCAAGATTATCTGTTGGCCAGATTACACCGGGTTATTTTTGACAATCTGTGGGTATTATTCAACAGCGGCCAGGGCTTCGGGACTTTCTTGTCCGGATTCTGCCAGCGAATCTTTGGATATCTCTTCGACGGTTACTTCAGCACTGCCCAAAATAACGTCGAGCGCTTTGCGATAGCGCAATCTGGATTCGATACTAGAAATCGCCTCTTCCCTTGTCAAGCGAGCTTTCAGTTGCTCTGCCGTCTGTCCAGATGATTTGGCCATCAAGTCAATTTCAGAGTCAACTTCGTCTCCTCCAACACTGATCCCTTCTGCATCAGCCACCTTGGAAACAAGCAACGCCGCTCGAACATCACGAGTTGCGTCCACTTGAGCTTCTTTGATCCGCTCTTCCCAGTTAATACTTCTGGCTACTTCAGCAGGCATTCCCATGCGAGACAGCATATTGCTGAATTCCCGCAAACGGCTTTCAACCCCTTCATTGACCAGCACTGTTGGAACATCGAACTGGTGCGTTTCAAGCAATTGTGTTAGCAAACTTTCCCGCAAGCGATTGTCCGCCTCAGTTTCGGCATTTTTAGCCAAATTCTCGCGCACATTATCACGCAGTTGTTGAATTGTTTCGTACTCACCAGAGCTTTTTGCGAATTCGTCGTCCAGTTCAGGCAATTCCTTTTCACGCACAGCCAACACTGTCGCGGTAAAATCCACGGTCTTTCCGGCCAGGCCTTTAGAACTAAAGTCTTCTGGATACGTAACGCGAAATTCCCGAACATCGTCCGGTTTCACATCACGCAAATTTTCGGTGAACTCCGGCTGAGTGCTTTCCGCGCCAATTTCAATTTCGACTCCGTCGGCTTTCAAATCCTCTTTTTCGTGCTCAGATTGCGGATCAACAAATTTTCCAAGCAGATTAACGGAAACGAAATCTCCGTCTTTTGACGGACGATCTTCAACGGGGACAAACTCAACAGCATTTTCTCTCAAGGCGTTGATCGCCTTTTCAACATCTTCGTCTGTCACTGGCGCTAACTGCTTGGTAACTTTAATGCCTTTATATTCTTTAAGTTCAATTTCCGGCAAAACTTCAACACTGGCTGTGAACTTGAACGGATCGCCTTCGGAAATTGAAATTTCGTTGATACGTGGCTCGCCGATTACGCGCAATTTATGGTCAACCACAGCGTGCTGCAAAGCATGGGGCAACAATTGGCCAACGACCTCATCTTTGACTTCTTTGCTGAATCGCTGCTTGACAACATCTCGCGGGACACGTCCGGGACGAAAGCCAGGCACTTTCACGTACCGCATATAAGCCTCGTAGGTTTTCTCGAACTCCTTCTTAACCTCTTCCGCCGAAACTTCAATCGAGATGTCTTTCTGACATTGGGCAACGTCAGTAATGACCACTTCCTGTTTCAATGTTGTTTACCTTCCTTCGGGTTAGCTGCTCTGCAATTCACCAACGTACACAGAGTTGAAACCTAAAACTCTGATGAGCCTTCTCACCGATCGTAACTCAAAGCTTGAGATCGCAGGCAGGCTGTTGATGTATCGAGCGTGGGAACGGGTTTTAGACTTGTGATGCGAAAGGGGGGACTCGAACCCCCACGCCTCGCGGCGCCAGATCCTAAGTCTGGTGCGTCTGCCAATTTCGCCACTTTCGCTCATGGGTCTCGGAACGGAGAGACTAACAAATTTCACATGAGCGCGCAACACAGCCATTGACGCACGTTTGACAGCTCACCGCCATCAACCTATAACTAATGGCGACTGATCCAAACGATACCCCGAAGGAGAAAACAATGAGTTTTATCGCACGCATAAACCAGGACATCACAACAGCCATGAAGAACAAGGAAGCGGAAAAGCTTTCAACGCTGCGGATGGTCAAAACGGCTTTGATGAATTTCGAGATTGAGAAAAAGGGGAAAGCCAACAACGCAGAGGCGACAATTGACGATGCTGAGGCCATGAAGGTTTTGCAGTCCTTGGTGAAACAGCGCCGCGACAGCGTGGAGCAGTATCAGCAGGGTGGACGCCCAGAACTTGCCGAAAAAGAAGCCGCAGAAATCAAATTTATTGAAGCCTATCTACCTGCAGCGGCAGATGAAGCAACCATCGCCAAATTTGTGGAAGAAGCTATCGCGGAAACAGGTGCGAGTTCAATGAAAGAACTCGGCAACGTGATGAAAGCTGTCATGGCAAAGCTGGCCGGGCAAACCGCGGACGGCAAAGTCGTCAACCAACTGGTTCGATCAAAGCTTGGCGGCTAAAGCGGTTCAAACTTAGTGTTTATTGAGGAACAGTAGGTTCAGTAATGTCGTAAGGCCGGTTGTTCAAGATAGAAAAGAGTGGTTATAACTCCGCTGACCACGAAAACTATAAAGACAGTGAAAGAGAGGATGGAATTATGGGTACTCTGTTGTGGGTCATCGTCGCGGTTTTGGATATTTTCGCCATTTATGATGTGATGAATTCAAGACGCGACTGGGCGACGAAAGCCGTATTGCTGGTGATCATTTTGCTGATCCCGTTTATCGGCTCTGGTCTTTATCTATTGGTTTTTCGTGACAAAAGTTACGCGTAAATGGCGCTTTGCACAGCTTAGCTATTTGCTTTTAGCAATTGAACGATGACGCAAAATCGTCCCGGTGCGTTCGCCTGTCACCTTTCCCTCAGCGACAACTGATCCGCCATTTACAAAAACATGCTGCACGCCGACAGGCTCAACACCGGGCTGGGTCATCGTTGACCGATCAATTACCTGATTTGGATCAAAGACAATCACGTCAGCTTTCATTCCCACTTTGATGGCACCGCGATCTTTCAGGCCTAATCTCCAGGCTGGGAACGAACTCATTTTGCGGATCGCTTCTTCCAAACTGATCCATTTCTGTTCGCGCACGTAACGCCCAAGCACGCGCGGAAAGGTTCCCGCGCCACGCGGATGACGCATCCCAATGCCGCCGTCACTGGCGACCATGACCCATCGTTGTTGATAAAACGTTTTGATGTCCGGTTCGATCATGGACTTGCAAACGACGCCTGCGCCGCCGTCTTTGACGATCTGAATATACGTATCCACCGCCGACTTGCTGCTCATCTTTGCAATTTCATCCAGCGTTTTGCCTTCGTAATCCCGATGCGCGGAGCAACTGGTAATCAGCACATTGCCGCCTCCTCCAACGTCATCCAATCCTTTTTTGACCGCCAGCGGATCATCATGGCGTCGTGAAGGAATCAGTACTGTAATCGTCGAACCCCAGGCATCGTAAGGATAACAGTCCGCCGTAATGTCCAAACCTGATCGCCGGGCCGCTTCAATCAGCTTCACAACTTCTCTGGCTTTGTTCCAAACACCCACTGTACCAAGCTTGATATGGGAAATTTGCACAGGCAGTTTGGCTTCGCGTCCGATGCGAATGGCTTCGCGGAACGCGTCAAAAGCCAGATCAGCCTCGTCGCGCACGTGGCTCATGTAAATTCCGCCATAGCGAGCCGCGACTTTTGACAAAGCAATCACTTCTTCCGTCGTGGCCGGATTGCCCACGTCGTATTCCAGTCCGCTGGAAAGCCCAACTGCGCCATCACGCATTGCCTGCTCAATCAGTTCAGCCATCTTGGCAATCTCAATTTCAGTTGCGGTGCGTTTGAAATCCTTTCCCATCACTTTCTGACGAATCGTAGCGTGGCCGACAAAAGAAATAACATTGGTCGCCAACCGCTGCTTTTCGCACCATTCCAAGTAGTCGGCAATCGGAAATGGCGAGCCACCATCCGGTCCGACAGCAATGGTTGTAATTCCTTGCAGAATTTGCGTTCTGGCTGTCGGATCATTGGCAAAACCGCGCTCGGAATGGTTGTGAACATCCACAAAACCCGGGGCAACAATTAAGCCTTTGGCGTCAATCACGCGTTCGCCCGGCTGAGGTTTCAGCTTGCCGACTTCCTTGATCGTGTCGCCAACAATTCTCACATCGGCAACACGTCGCGCCGAGCCGGTCCCGTCAATCAGCGTTCCACCCAAAATGAGAACTTTAGTTTTGCTATCTGCCTGAATTTTGCTATCTGATTGCTGTGCCGAAGCTGACAGGGACAGTGTCGCCAGCAAAACCAGAATCATTCGTTTCATTGTTTGCTCCTGATGAAGGCTTGAATTTTGGCGGATCAACGGGAGCGGTTTATAGCACGTGCCGAAAACAAGTGCTACGATGCGGCGTGCGTTGAAACAGGGACGCGATCAACTTTCATCCAAGCGAAAATTCAGGAGACTTTATGGCAATCACGCGCAGAGAAGCGTTGTTGTCCACCGGCTTGTTAGCTGGCGCAACGATCTTTTCGCCTAAAGCTGCGGCAACTCAACAAACACCTTTGCCGCCGGCCGCCGTTAGCCTGGGCGATTTTGAGTTGCTGGCGCGCGAACGCATGACAACGATGGCTTGGGAATACATCAGCGGAGGCGCGGGCGATGAACTGACGCTTCGCTGGAATCGCGACGCGTACGACCGAATCAAGTTGAAGCCGCGTGTGCTGGTGGATGTTTCCAAGCTGGACACGCGCGTGAATCTGTTTGGCCGCGAATTGCCGTTTCCGATCTTGCTGGCTCCGGCAGCGTATCAAAAACTGGTTCATTCCGAAGGCGAACTGGCCACAGCCAAAGGCGCAGGCACAGCGACAATGGTTGTCAGCACGATGGCTTCGGTCAGTGTTGAAGACATCGCCGCCGCAACAAAACAACCGCCGTGGTTTCAGTTGTATGTCCAACCCGATCGGGGATTTACGAAAGCTTTGGTTCAACGCGCCGAGGCCGCCGGTTGCCAGGCATTGGTCGTCACCGTGGACACGCCGATTCCCGGTTTGCGAAACCGCGAAGAGCGAATCAAATTCGCGCTGCCACCCGGCATCGAACGTCCGAACTTGAAAGGTTTGAACACCGCCGGAAGCAGTCATCTGCCGAAAGAAAATGAAATTTACAACGCGTTGTTCGACGCCAAACTGACCTGGAAAGATGTGGAATGGTTGCGTTCACTGACGCGATTGCCCGTGTTGCTAAAAGGCGTGCTAAACCCTGAAGACGCTGATTTGGCAGCAAAATCCGGCGCTTCGGGGCTGATCGTTTCCAATCACGGTTCGCGCAACATTGATACATTGCCCGCCACCATCGAAGCCTTGCCCGAAGTCGTTGCCAAAGTCGCCGATCGAATTCCCGTACTGGTTGACGGCGGCATTCGGCGAGGAACTGACGTGTTAAAAGCTTTGGCGTTGGGGGCAAAAGCCGTGTTGATCGGGCGGCCGTATTTGTTCGGGCTTGGCGTTGGCGGTGCCGAAGGCGTCAGTCGAGTCGTCAACATCTTGCGCCGTGAATTTGAAATGGCGATGGCTTTAACCGGACGAACTTCGATTTCAGAGCTAAATGAATCCGTTCTCTGGGCTTCACTACAGGAGAGAAAACGATGAACGACAAACTGGCGCAGTTCGCCAACCAGAACTATCTGAACATGGAAAGTTACCGCAAAAGCGGCGAAGCCATCCGCACGCCGCTCTGGTTCGTTCAGGATGGTGACGTTCTGTACTTCTACACGGTCGCGCATTCCTTCAAGGTGAAACGGCTGAAAAACAATCCCCGCATTCGCATTGCTCCCTGTGATATGCGCGGCAATTTGAAAGGCGATTGGGTTGACGCCACCGCACGGGTACTGGACACTGCCGAAGCCTCCCACGCAGACAATCTCTTGAATCAAAAATACGGATTGCTCAAACGCACTCTGAATTTCTTCGCCAAGTTGCGCGGTCACAAGCGGGCGGCGTTTGCGATCACATTGGATTGAGCCAGTGCTGTGCTTGGCACTGACTTACCATTTCAACTCCTTACCTATGCTTGAAAAGCAAAATCTTCTGCGGCTGGCCGTGTTCACCGCCTTGATCGGCGTAATTGCTTTTGCCCAGGATTCGCCTGCACAAAAGCTGACTCTGGAACAAGCCGTTGCATTAGCGCAGAAAAACTATCCATCCATCCGTGCTGCAAAAGCCCAAACGCAATCCACAGAAGCAGGTATTGAACTGGCCAAAACTGCTTTGCTGCCGCGCGCTGATTTGCTGTGGCAACAAAACCGAGCGACAAGAAACAACATCTTTGGTCTGCTGTTGCCGCAATCCACGTTGCCTTCTATTTCCGGTCCGCAGCTCGACACCACAACACTGGAAAGCGCCTGGGGCAGCGCTGCCGGGTTGCTGTTTTCATGGGAACCGTTTGATTTTGGTTTGCGAAAATCGCAAATTGAACTGGCTAAAGCCCAAAACAAACAGGCCAGCGCCGCCGAAGCTCTGACGCTATTGGATGTCAGCGCCGCTGCCGCCGATGCGTTTTTGACGTTGCTGGCCGCTGAACAAACCGCCCGCGCCGCGCAAGCAAACGTCGAACGCACGGAAACTTTTGCCAAAGCCGTCGGCGTGTTGGTCACAAACCAGCTTCGCCCCGGTGTGGACTCTTCGCGTGCCGAAGCCGAACTTGCCGCCGCCAGAAACCTGCTTGTCCAAGCCGAACAAACTGCCTCACTTGCCCGCGCCAATCTGGCGGAAGCAATCGGCCAGGCCGGAACAATGTTGGAGATTGATGCGGGCCCGTTGTTGGAATTGCCGCCAACCGCTCCACCGCCGAATTTGAATCTTTCGCTTCACCCACTGGCGATGGTGCAAACCGCGGCGATTGACACGGCCAAAGCGCGTGAAAAAGTTTTGGATCGCTCCTGGGTTCCGCGCTTTAACTGGCAATCGGCGGTTTACGGGCGAGGCACTGGTGCTCGCCTGGACGGAACCTTCAACAACAGCCGGGGCTTGTATCCCGACACCTTCAACTGGGCGACAGGGCTGACGCTGACGTTTCCGGTGATAGACTTTTTCGGCGTTCGCGCCCGTCGCAAAGCCGAAGCGAACAACCTGCAGGCCGAACAGGCGCGGTACGATCAAGTCGTCAATACGCTGAAAGCGCAAGACGCGCGCGCTCGAATTTTGCTCGATTCCACTCGCAAGATTGCTGCGAACAACGAAATCCAGGTCAAAGCCGCCCAGGAAACGCTGACACGTGCCAAAGTCCGTTACGAATACGGATTGACCAACATCGTCGAAGTCGCCGACGCGCAACGTTTGGTGACACAGGCAGAAATCGAAGCCGCTGTCGCGAAGCTGGCAATCTGGCGCGCAGTGCTGGCTGGCGCAAAGCTGCAAGGCGATTTGAAGCCTTTTCTGGATCAAATCAAACGCTGATTCCCCAATTTTATGTGGCTGATAAACACGGCGCTCCGTCGCCCGTTCACAATTCTGGTTCTGGTCATTGGCATTGCGCTTGGTTCTGGACTAGCGATCAAACAAATGCCGGTGGACATTTTTCCAAACCTGAATCTGCCGGTGATTTACGTTGCACAGCCTTACGGCGGCATGGACCCGGCGCAGATGGAAAGCTTTCTGGTGTCGTATTACGAATACCACTTTCTGTACGTCGCCGGGATTGAGCACGTCGAATCGCGTTCGATTCAAAACGTGGGTCTGGTCAAACTCTTCTTTCATCCCGGCACGGATATGAGCCAAGCGCTGTCACAGGTCATCGCTTACGTCGAACGGTCGAAAGCATTCATGCCGCCAGGAACGGTCAATCCATTCGTGATGCGGTTTGACGCTGGCAGCGTGCCAGTCGGTCAACTGGTGTTTTCCAGCGAAACGCGTGGTGTTGGAGAAATTTCCGATCTGGCCTTGTTCCGAGTTCGCCCGCAGTTTTCAACGTTGCCGGGCGTTTCAGCGCCTCCGCCGTTCGGCGGCAACCAGCGCACGGTCATCATTCGCGCCGAGCCGGAAAAGTTGCGCGCGTTTTCGATGTCGCCGGAGGAAGTCGCCAAAGCCATTGCCGCGAACAATGTGATTCTGCCTTCGGGCAACGTTCGCACCGGCGACCTGAACCGCATTGCTCCGATGAATGGCGTCGTCAGCAATATTCAGGAACTGGCTGACGTGCCGATTCGCAACGGCGCTGGAACGAACGTTTACGTCCGTGACATTGGCCGCGTCGAAAACGGCAGCGACATTCTGACCGGTTACGGGTTGGTTAATGGGCGGCGAACGGTTTACATCCCCGTCACGAAACGTTCGGACGCTTCGACCGTGGACGTGGTCAACAACGTCAAAGCTGCTCTGCCGCGTTTTCAATCATTGGTTCCCGAAGACATCAAAGTCAGCTTCGAACTTGATCAATCCACCATCGTCAAGAATTCAATTCGCGGTTTGATTCTGGAAGGCGCGATTGGAGCTTTGCTGACCGGATTGATGGTGCTGCTATTCCTGCGCAGTTTGCGAAGTGCCTTGATCGTCGTCGTAACGATTCCGTTTTCGTTGCTGGCCGGAGTGGTTGGTTTGTGGCTGACCGGGCAAACAATCAATGTCATGACGCTGGGCGGGTTGGCGCTGGCCGTGGGCATTCTGGTGGACGAAGCGACAGTCGAAATCGAAAACGTCAACACGCATTTGTCTCGCGGAGAATCGCCGCGCCAGGCAGCGTTCAACGCCGCGCGGCAAACCGTGGCTCCGCGCTTTCTTTCCATGCTGTCGGTGCTGGCCGTGTTCGTGCCCTCGTTTTTCATGACCGGCGTAGCCAAATCCTTGTTCATTCCACTGACACTTTCGGTCGGCTTTGCAATGCTGGCGTCGTATCTGTTGTCCAGCACGCTGGTTCCCGTGTTGGCGGCGTGGTTGTTACGCAATCGAATCAGTACCGGCAGCGGTAGCGACCGGGTTGAGCCTTTTCATCGCACTCAGCAACGCTACGAAAGCTTTCTCTCTCGTTTAATGAAGCTTCGCTGGCCAATTTTTGCGGCGTACTTGCTGATCGCGTTCGGAGTCATTTTCCTGGTCGGCGGCAGACTCGGTACGGACATTTTCCCTGAAGTTGAAACCGGAATGTTTCAGCTTCGGTTGCGCGCTCCTGTCGGCACGCGAGTCGAACGCACCGAAGTCGTCGCGCTGAAAGCGCTGGACGCCATCAAAGCCGAAACCGGCGACAAAATTGACATCTCGCTCGGCTACGTCGGCACGCAACCCGCCAGCTTTCCCATCAATACGATTCATTTGTGGATGAGCGGTTCGCACGAAGCCGTCATCACCTTTGCGCTGAAACCCGGTTCCGGCATTCGCACCAACGAACTGAAAGAACGGTTGAGAAAGAAGTTGCCGGAAGTCATTCCCGGCGCTCAGTTGTCGTTTGAAGCTGGCGATGTGGTGACAAAAGTGATGAACTTCGGCTCGGCGACTCCGGTTGAAGTTGCTGTCAGCGGCCCGAACCTTCAGGCAAACCGAGGCTTCGCCGACAAGCTGCTGGCTGAAATGAAAAAGATCGGCAGCCTGCGCGACCTGCAATTCGATCAGGCGCTGGATTACCCAAGCCTGGACATCAAAGTTGATCGCAAACGCGCCGGACAATTGGGCGTTACGATGGAACAAGTTGGGCGCAGTTTAGTCGCCGCGACTTCCTCCAGCCGATTTACCCAGCCCACGTACTGGCGCGATCCGGCCAGCGGCACTGCGTACCAAGTCCAGGTCGAAATTCCGCAAGCGCAAATGAATTCGGTCGAAGCCGTGCAAAGTATTCCAGTCAATGCCGTGGGCGGCGCGCACGCGCTGGCAGGCGACGTAGCCGAAATCAGTTACGGCACAACCGTCGGCCAGTATGACCGTTACAACCAACAGCGAATGGTGACGATTATCGGCAACATTTTCGGCAAGGATTTGGGCAGCGTCAGCAAAGAAATTGACGCCGCCATCAAACGTGCTGGCGAGGTTCCGCGCGGAGTTACCGTCGCAGTTCGCGGCCAGATTCCACCAATGCAGCAAACGCTTTCGGGTTTGCAAACTGGATTGTTGCTGGCTGTGGCCGTGATCTTTTTGCTGCTGACAGCGAACTTCCAATCGCTGCGTGTGGCGTTGGCGATTCTGGCGATGGTTCCGGCAGTCGTGGCGGGCGTCGCCATCGCGTTGTGGCTGACCGGCACAACGCTGAACGTGCAATCGTTTATGGGTGCGATTATGGCGATTGGCGTTTCCGTCGCGAACGCCATCCTGCTGGTGACGTTTGCCGAACAGCGTCGCCGCGAAGGTTTGGAAGCCCAGGCCGCCGCGACCGACGGAGCGAAAAGCCGTTTGCGTCCAATTCTGATGACCAGCTTTGCGATGATCGCCGGAATGATTCCGATGGCATTGGCTCTGGGCGAAGGCGGCGATCAAACCGCGCCGCTTGGCCGCGCGGTAATCGGCGGGCTGGCGGCTTCTACCGTGGCCGTGCTGGTGGTGTTGCCGCTGGTATTTGCGATTGCTCAGCGCAAAGCCGGACGCGCATCGGTTTCACTGCATCCGCATGAGCTGGCTGATGTCGCTGCTACTGCTCAACAATGATCGTAAGGTAATGCTGCCGTTTCCAGGCTTCGATCAAAAGATCGCGTGCGAATGCGCGTTCGCCTCGCTCAGGATCGTAAACCGTGATGAAGTCGGCAGCAACATCTGTGACAAGCAAAGCGTGAGTGATTCGCTTGCCTTCAATTGGGAGAAGGTCAATGTAAATGATGGGATATTTCCCGGCGGCAACGAGTGTTTCCAACTCACCGATGGAAAGTGTGTGCTTGGCTGTTTTCGAAAATCCAAGAAGGCGAGCGGCATCAACTGCTTTCAATGCTTCAGTTCCTTCAAACGAACAATCGCACAGTTTACGAAGCTCAGATTCGGATAGGTTAAGACCAAAACCTGACAGAATCATCCGCAAGCAGGCTGGCACACAGGAATCAATCGTTTCTTGCTTGTAAAAAGGCGGCTTCGATGGCTTCACGGTTTTGCTCGTACAGTGACCGGCCCTTGATCCTCATTTCGTCAAAAGGCGTGTGAGAGATGATTTTTCCTGAAAACTCACTGACTGTGATTTCGCCGACTTCGCCGACTTCTCCAATGTGCAAGTAAGACATCACGATGGGCACTCGCCAAACTTGAGCGAGGTTGTTGTAGCGGGCATTTCCCGCACAGTAACGGTCAGGCATGTGATCGCTGAGAAACAAATTTGCCGCCGCTTCGGCTTCGATGGCAGTCAGCTTGTTAATTGCTTGCTGAATCATAACGCCGGAATCATAACACCTTCGATTTAACCGGCAAACACTTGCTGATGGAGTAAACCATAATGAAAAAACTCGTTCTCGGTTTCGCTTTTGTGCTGGCTGCTTGTGGTGAAACGCCGAAAACCCAACCGCAAATGTCGCCTTCGCCTGCGCCGCAAACGCCGACCGTCAATGTTGTCACGGTGGAATCGCACGAACTGAATCGCCAGCTTCGTTTGCCCGGCGAGCTGCTGCCGTTTGAAGACGTGGCGATTTACGCCAAGCTGCAGAGCTTCGTCGAACAGATCACCGTGGATCGAGGTTCGGTGGTCAAACGCGGGCAATTACTGGCGCGGCTCAGAGCGCCGGAACTCGACACACAGCGCCGCGAAGCCGAAGCTCGCGTCAGCGGTATCCAATCCCAAAAAGTTGAAGCGCAGGCTCGCGCAGCCTCCATTCGCGCTCAGCGCATCGAAGCCGAAGCCAAACTTGCCTCGGACGAAGCGACTTACAAACGGTTGAAAGCCGCCTCGGCTACGCCTGGCGTTGTGGCCGGCAATGATCTGGAAATTGCCGAACGAAGTATTGATCAGGCGCGTGCTCGCGTGCAGGCGATGAACGAAACGGAACGCGCCGCGCAAGCCCAAGTCAAAACCTTTGACGAAAGCGAACGCGCACTGAAAGAAGCTGTCCGATCAGCATCAAACATCGAAGCGTACCTGCGCATCACCGCGCCGTTTGACGGCGTCATCACTGAACGCAATGCGCATCCGGGCAGCATGGCTTCGGCACCTGGAACCGGCGGGGGAACGCCCATGCTTCGATTGCAGCAGGTTTCGCGGTTGCGATTGGTCATTTCCGTTCCCGAAACAGAAGTCACAGGCATCAATCCCGGAGCCAAACTGAATTTCACGCTGCCCGCGTTTCCCGGAGAAACATTCAGCGGAACGGTTTCGCGCAACAGCCGTTCGATGGATGCCAAAACGCGCACCATGCCAGTTGAGCTTGATGTAGCCAATCCCAAGGGAAGACTTGCGCCGGGAATGTTTCCCGAAGTGCAATGGCCTACGCGACGGCTTCAACCTTCGCTGTTTGTCCCACCAACGGCGATTGCTACCACCACCGAACGCAGCTTTGTCATTCGCATCAAGGACGGCGTGACAGAATGGGTAGACGTGAAACGCGGCGCTTCCATGAATCAAAAAGGTATTGATCTGGTGGAGGTGTTCGGCGATCTGGCCGCAGGTGATACGATAGCCGCGCGCGGAACCGACGAGCTTCGCGCTGGAACGAAAGTAAACATCAAACAACCAACTCAACAGGTACAAGGAGGCAAATAATGATTTCAAGACGGGAAGCAATGGAAACGATTGTTCTGGGCGGCACAGGGTTGACGCTAAGCGGTTTGACCGAAGCGCAAGCGCAGACAGGCGCTCCGGCTGTGTTCGCCGGTCAGCATCAGCCAAAACCGTTGCCGTTCGATCCGGCCAAGCTGAAAGGGATTTCTGAAAAACTGATCAAATCACATCACGAAAACAATTACACCGGCGCGGTCGCAGCCTTGAACGTTGTCGAAAAGCGGTTGGCAGCAATGGTCGCTGACAAAGAAGCGCCCGGTTACATTTACGCCGACCTGAAACGAGAAGAACTGGTCCGAACAGGCTCTGTCGTTTTGCATGAACTGTATTTCGCCAATTTGGGAGGCGACGGCAAATCGGGCGGCGATGTGATGAATGGAATCAAAGCGGCTTGGGGAAGTTTCGAGGTTTGGGAAGCTGAATTCAGAAAGACTGCCGCCGGATTGGCAGGCGGTTCCGGCTGGGTTCTGCTGGTAATGAACATGCACACGGGCGAGCTTCACAATTATTGGGCCTGGGACCACATGCACAATACGCCGATGGGGGTAACACTCTTGGCGCTGGATATGTACGAACACGCGTACCACATGGATTATGGTTCGGCTGCGGCCAAATACATTGACGCGTTTATGCAAAACGTTCACTGGGAAGAGGTCAACCGCAGATTCGCCCGCGCTCAGAAAGCACTGGCTGCGCTGAAAAGCTAGATTGCGCTGGACATTTCGGGTGAAACCCAAATTTTAGAAGCCCCGTTGACAGCCCACAGGTCAAATGGCAGAATCCGCCCTTCCCAAAAAGCGCCCGTAGCTCAGCTGGATAGAGCGTTTGGCTACGAACCAAAAGGTCGCACGTTCGAGTCGTGCCGGGC
>CAZMXG010000081.1:0-32224 GCA_964570175.1 uncultured Heliomicrobium sp.
CGCCGGAATCAACAATGAACGGTTGGCCGTCAAACCACAATTCATAACTCAACAAGTCGCAATGCGCATGTGCGGTATTGTAAATGACCGAAGGCGCTCCGGCGTCAACAATAATTTTTTCTTGTTCGTCCGGCGAAGCCCACAAGTAATAGCCTGTCTGGGGAAACGTTTTTGAATGCCGGTCGGCGGTATATCCCACAATTCGCTTTGCCGAATCCAGGATTGGTCGCGGTCGCGTTTCCGCCGTATTGGCCGAATCATTGAACAATGCCAGAGTTCCATCCGGATAACTCATTGCCTCCAAAAAATCGGCCA
The DNA here is from genome assembly GCA_964570175.1 of uncultured Heliomicrobium sp. GTDB lineage: Bacteria > Acidobacteriota > Blastocatellia > RBC074 > RBC074 > RBC074. Next base: position 316 of record CAZMXG010000081.1, read on the forward strand.
TCGCTCGCAATTTGGCTTCGACCTTTTCATCGCGCTTGATGCGGCCAAACGCGGTCAGTAGCGCATAACTTTCCAAAAAGTCCGCCAGCACCTGAGCGTGATACATCGGCGAACGTTCGTAATGTCCGCCATCGGGCAACACTTGTTCGTCCAGTTCGCGCCACAACAGTCGCTCGCCTTCGTCCAGCCAGCCTTCGTTCTGGAAAAACAATCCGCCGACAACCAGAGCTTTAACGTTTTTCAGCAAGTGATTCGCCAACAGATGATGTTCCAAATGGCGATGCAAAAACCCAAGTTGATCGAAAATGCTCGCGCGCCACCTAGCCAGAAAAACTTCGTCTTCGCGTTCCGCTAGCAACGCATAAGCATAAATCCAATTCACCACGCGCAGCGAAATTGGATATGCATCCCAACCATCGTTGCGTCCCGGCTTTGCTTCGGCAACCCAGCTTTCCATCAACTGCCGGCAAGCTCGCCACGACAAATCATCGCCACGCTTTACCAGCGCGCGAGCAGCCGCAGGCGCTACGTTGAAATAATGAAGCTGATAATTCCAAAGATGGTTTTCGTATCGCCGATTCCAGTCAACCGGCTGAATCGTCAAGCTGCGGTTCAGGAACGTAAAACGATTCTCCGCCAAGTCCTTCAACGCAGCTTCAGATTCTGCAAGCGGCTGATTCAAATGCAAGAACTGTTCATTGACTACCTGACCAATGGTTTTGACCGGTTCCTTGGCTACCGATGATGCCGCCGAACCAACCGCCGTTGGGCGAAACGCCAGTTGTGGCAACGCGCGGTACAACCTGAACTGAGCCACGCGCCAGGGACGATACGCCAACTGCTCCCAGCGAAGATGCTTCAGAGTTCTAAACAGTCGCAACAAATTCAAACTTACGACCTCAGGCGAACAGCTTCCGGCTTTCCGCTTCGCAGCGAATCTTCGATCCGCAACGTGGCCAGCGTCGTCATCACCAGACTGCGCCAGCCAATCGGCATTTCTCCGCCATCACGCACAGCAGCAACAAAAGCCGCCAATTCCTGATCGAAACCTTTGTCCTGCGACAATCGCTTTGACGTTTTGCGCTTGCCGTCGCGCCACAATTCAAGCTGCCGAAAATCGTCCAGCACCGCTGAACGTCCGCCGCCAAAAACTTCCATGCGCTCTTTCGGCAATCCGCGGTCGCCAGTGGCGAAGTAATTGATATTGCCAACCGAACCGTCGCTGAATTTGATGACAATGCTCAAGGTGTCGGCGCCAACAGCGCTTCGGTAGGCGAACACTTCCGCAGGTTCAGCACCGGTCAGAAATTGCAGGGTATCCACAAAGTGGCAAACTTCGCCGATGATACGCCCGCCGCCTTCGTCCTGTTGAATCCAGCTTTCCTTCGGAATTTCTCCGGCGTTGATTCGGTAAGTCATCGCCAGCGCGCCAGTACCATCAAAGAACTGTTTCAGTTCTGCCGACAAAGAAGAAAAGCGGCGATTGAATCCAACCAGCACCTTGCCTTGATTTTGCTCAACTGCGGTAACGACTTCGACTAAATCTTCTTCGGTAGTGGCCAGCGGTTTTTCGACAAAGACGGTTTTGCCTGCGCGAATGACTTCAGCCGTCATGGTTGCGTGCGTGTCGTGCCGTGTGGCGATCAAAACCGTATTGATGTCCTCACGCTGTAGCAGTTCGCGATAATCGGTCGAACAAAACTCAAAACCGAATTGTTCACCAACAGCTTTGGCGGTTCGCCCGGTTGCCGTGACCAATCCAACCAAGTTCGTTCCGCCGAGCTTCGCCAGACGTGGCAACAAAACGCTTTTGGCAAAATTCCCTGCACCAATCATCCCTAATCGAACTTCGGCGGCTTTGCGCGGCGAATGCAAACTCACCAGCTTTTCGCCACGTTCGCCGGCAGCTTGCGAATACGTCAGCAGAATTCCCAGATAACTTTGCTGGGTTTTACCAGTGATGATTTCGTAAGCCTGCTCAGCCTGTTCAATTGGAATCCGATGCGTAATCAGCCGGTCCAGCTTGACCGCTTTTGCCGCAACAAGCCGCAAAAACTCCTGCATGTTTCGGCGTTCCGTCCAGCGAACGTAACCGATGGGATAATCCTTGCCGCGCTCTTCGTATTCTGCGTCATAACGTCCGGGGCCGTAGGAACGCGAAAGCCGCAGTTGCAACTCTTTTTCGTAATAGACCTTGCGCGGAATATCCATCCGCACTGCGCCAACCATCGAAACAATTGCCCGGTCACGAGCGATCACGCCTGCCAGTTCAATTGGATCGTTGGTGTCCGCCGCCGCAGTCACGATCACCGCGTCAGCGCCAAACGAATCCGTGAATTGCTTGACCGCCAATTCAACGTCATCGCCACGAAGCACTCCGGCATCGCAGCCAAATTCATGCGCCAGCGCAACTTTGCTCGCTTCCAGGTCAATGCCGATGACGCGACAACCGGCGGCTTTCAAAATCTGCACCGTCAGTTGACCAAGCAGCCCAAGCCCGATGATCGCCACAGCATCGCCAAGCTTCACTTCCGCCGTTCGCACGCCTTGCAGCGCAATCGCGCCGAGCGTGACAAATGCGGCTTCATCAAAACTGACGCCATCAGGAATCCTGACCGACAGATTTTTCGGCACAAAGATCGTTTCCGCGTGCGAGGCGTAATTCATTCCAGCGCAAGCCACACGGTCGCCGACTTGAAAATCTTGAACCTCACGTCCGACTTCGCGCACCACACCAGCGCAACTATATCCAAGCGCAATCGGTGCATCGAGCTTGGCTTTCACGGTTCGCAGAGTCGCCAGCAACCCATCGCGGCGAAGCTTCCCAAAAACTTGCCTGACCAAATCAGGACGCTCTTTGGCTTTGCCGACCAGTGATTTTTGCGCCAGATCAACTGTCATCTTTTCCGTTCCCGCGCTGACCAGCGATGCGGCGTTGTTGACCAGAATGCCGCCACTGCGGCAAATGGTTTCCGGCACGTCATCTACTTTCAGCACGCCGGAGCGGAAATTTTGAATTACTTGTTTCATTGTTTTTTAGGAGTTAGAGGCTGGGAGTTGGGAGATGGTAAAAGGTTAGCCTCTAGAACGATCTTGAACAGATGTTGCCAATCCCCTATCTCCCGTCCCCCAACTCCTTTTTGGAAGCGTGCCAGTGATGTATTTCCGATACCAGGTATCGAAAATCAGAATGGCAAACAGTTCGTACGCATTGTCACGCTGTCCTCGCCGATGCTCTTCGCGCAATTGTTGAATGTAGTTGTAATCAAAAATGCCTTCGCGCCGAACGTAATCGCGCGGCAGCAATTCATCAAAAAACCGATCCAGCTTCGTTCGCATCCAGCCGCCAAGCGGAACATTGAAGCCTTTTTTCGGCGCGCGCAAATTTTCCGGCGGAATCAGATCGGCAAAGGTTTTGCGAAGGATCATTTTGCTGCCTTCGCGGTTCAGCTTCATCGAAAACGGAATCTGAAAGGCCAGTTCGACTACGCGCGGATCCAGAAATGGCACACGCAGTTCCAGCGCCCAGGCCATGCTCATCTTGTCGGAATATTCCAGCAAATTGTCCGGCAGAAAGGTTTCAACATCCAGGTACGAAAACCGATTGCCGTCATCCCAGTTCGGCGGAATCTGGTCTAGGTGAGTTTGCAATACGCGGTGCGAAGACTGATTTCCGTTGGCCGCTTTGCCAAACAGTTTCGCCTTGCGATCTTCGTCCAGGTAATAAACCCATTTCAGATACTGGCGAGCCGGATCAGCATCCAGCCCGGCCAGCAAAGCGCGCACGCGATGCAATCGCCGGTCATTGAAATTATCTTGTTGCAGCGACAACGCCGCCAGCGCCGCTTTTGCCGCGACGCTCGGAAGGAATCGCAGATATTTCATCGCCTGCACCGCGCGGTAACGCGGATATCCACCGAACAATTCATCTCCGCCCGCGCCGGACAAGGCCACCGTCACAAATTCGCGCGTGTACCGCGACAATAGATAAGTCAGAAAAAACGTCGTGTTACCGAACGGCTGATCGAAATGCTCAATCAGATCCAGCATGTCCTCCGGGCGCGAAAGATCAATCGTTAGTTCGTGATGTTCGGTTGAAAACTTGTCGGCCACGCGCTTGGCTTCTGCGCGCTCGTCGTAATACGTCATCTCCGGTTCATCAAACAACACGGTAAAGGTTTTGACTTGCTTGGACTGCGCCGCCATCAATCCAACAATCACATTGGAATCAATACCCCCGGAAAGAAACGCACCAAGCGGCACATCCGCCACCATCTGCTTTCCAACCGCGTCGCCCATCAACCGGCGCAATTCGCCCGACAATTCCTTTTCGTCAGGCTGGGAGTTCTGCTTTTCCCAATCGGCAACGTTCCAATACCGTTCGATCTTCACGATGCGGCGTGAGCGCAAGTCGTATTCCAGCCAATGCGCGGGCGGCAGCGCATGAATTCCACGAAAGATCGTGTTTGGCGTAGGCACGTACAGAAACGAGAAAAAATCATGCGCCGATTGCCAGTCAATTTCCGGCGAATAAACATTCGCCGCCAGAACTGCCTTGATCTCCGATCCGAACAGCAATTGGCCGTTGGTTTCAGTGTAGTAAAGCGGTTTGACGCCCAGATGATCGCGCACCAAAAACAGCCGCTCTCGCCGCGCGTCGTACAAGGCAAACGCAAACATTCCGTTCAGCGTTTTGAAGCCTTCCAGGCCACGCTCTTCGTAAAGATGCAGCAGAACTTCACTGTCGGTTTGCGACGCAAAACGATGTCGTTGCGGATCAAGCTTGGCTTTCAACTCTAGATAGTTATAAATCTCGCCATTGAAACTGACCCAAATGCTCCTCTCTTCATTGCTCATTGGCTGACGGCCAGACGGCGAAAGATCAATGATGCTCAACCGGCGATGGCCAAACGCCAATTTGTGGTTGGGGAAGATTTCTGTGCCGCCGTCGTCCGGCCCTCGATGCGTCAAACTGAGCGTCATACGCCCAATCACGCTTGGGTCAACATTGCCGACGATGCCACAGATTCCACACATAGTTATTGGTGATTGGCGGTTGGTGGCTGGTGGTTGGCGACATCTTCAGCGGTTGGCGAATGAAAAGAAGAATCCGCAATCGAAAGCTGTTGTTCGTAAATTTTTGCCGCAATCACAGCTTCGTGCATAGTCATCAGCGTGCAGAAAATCAACCCGGCGCGTCCATCCAGAAAGCCGAGTTTAATGAAATACATCCACACGAACCGCAGCACCGGACGAAACGGCAGCCGTGACCACAATCGTTTGATGAACCGTTTGCGTTCAATCGGCGAACCAAACAAAGAAGCATTGACGCTGCTGGCGCCAGATTCACCAGCCGCCAAGTTCGAATACACGCGGGCTTCCCAGTTCGAATAACGATTATGCCGTTCAATGAAATGGTAAATGCTTTTGAAATCTTCATGCAGCAAGTCGTGTTTTAAGTAATCGGTTCGCCCATCCAGCAACACGTGCTCATGAACTTCCACATCACCAGCATTTTCAACGTCTTCCGCATGGGGTCGCTCAAAACGTCCCAAGCGATGTTTGAACAGTCGCAAATTCCAGCTTGGATACCAACCGCAATGTTTGATCCAGCGGCCCAGAAAAATCAGCCGTCGGTTCAGATAATATCCATCAGCGCAATTTTCACGCTTAAGCACTTCACCGATTTCAGTCTGGAGTTCTGGCATCACGCGTTCGTCTGCGTCCAGCAGCAAAACCCATTCGTGCTTGAACGGCAAATTCTGAAGCGCCCAGTTTTTCTTTTTCGGAAAACCGCCTGAGTAATCGAACTGAACCACCTTTGCGCCAAACTGCTCTGCGATTTCACGGGTTCGGTCAGTGCTATGCGAATCTACCAGCCAGATTTCATCCGCCCAAGCGACGCTTTCCAGGCACGCAACGATATTGCGTTCTTCGTTTTTGACGGGAACGACAACTGATACAGAAAGTTTGCTTGACTGAACCATCATTTATTGTCTCGTCCGGTGGCACGATTGATCAATTCTGTTAGCTGACGAACATGCCCGCTCCAGGAAAATTCCCGGCTCCGCTCCAACCCTTTCAAGCGTAGATTGTCGCTTAATTCCCTATCAGCAAGAACTTGAACACAGCGTTCAGCCAGATCATGTTCGTCGAACACACCGAAGTAAATCGCTGCCTCACCACAAACTTCACGATGCACCGGTAAATTTGCCGAAACAACAGGCACACCCGACGCCATCGCTTCCACCAAGGGATGCCCAAAACTTTCCGAATACGACGGACAAACAAACACATCGCAGAGCTTATACAGTTGGTGAAGATTGCCGTAATCCACCGACCCTAACATCGCAATGTCTTCGACTACGCCTAATTGGTCAATCAGTTCCGCCGCTGCTGATGCATCGTAACCCCCGTAATTCGCGCCGCGTTTAATATCGGTCGTTAAAACCAATTGCACATTTTCGCCTGTTCGTTGTTTCAAGCGCGACTTAATCATCGGCAATGCGCGAATCAAGGTTTCAAAGTTCCGGAAGTAGTTATAGTGACTGACAAACAAAATCCGGCGATAATCCTGGTTCAGATTCAACTTCGCAGTTAGCAAATCTGGCAGCTGCTCAGGATTTTTCACAAAACCTTCCGCATCAAACCCAAACTGAAGCGTTTCAATCTTGGCGTTTCGTAACGCAGACACAGATCGAATCCGCTCAGCAAATGCCGCAGTTGGCGTAACGTTTATTGTTGCCTGTTTGATTGATTGCTTCGCCAGCCAGGCTTTCAACCGATGAGCGATCAACGCGCTCGACAAATTGCGCCGTTTCAAATCGCGCTCGAAATCTTTCGAAAAAAACAGGTCATTGCGGTTAAACAGGATCTGTGGAATCGGCGAAGCCAGCAATGCAAAATTGCCCAGCGAAACCAGCACATCAATGCCCTCTGATTTGATCACTTTTCGCAAACCTGTTTGCTCCCACCACATTCTTTTGGCCGTACCGTTTATTTCTACTGTCTCTATCTTCATTCTTTCATGAGACAAAGCGGCAAAACTCTGCAACTGCATAGGTGGCACCAAAATCACAAATTTTTGCGATTCAGCCGTACGGCTAAGTAAGGGCAAGACATTCCGCAGATATGTCACGCCGCCTCCAGCCGTAGAAGCCAGTGCGTTGAATAAGACTCTAATCACTCTTGGCAAAAAATCAGGGGGAATTGGTTGTGGAAGGCGCGCTTAGATCATTGATTCGGAAGACAGTTATGATTTCCTCTTTTGACCGGAACCGCGTTATCACAGTGCAATGATTCAACGAAAAGTTGCGCGCTTTTATCACCTCATCGGCACGATTGCGCCACTGTTCAACATTCAACATCTGTTCAATCGGAATTTCAGGGTCAAGCATACGCCGCAAATTTCCGTACGCGGCAATGTAACGCCAGCCATGTTTACGCTGTTCAACTTCCCAACCGGTAGGCCCAGTTTCCGGATAAAGCCTTGCTTCTATTTCACGAAATGGCAAATAAGGTTCATGCGTAAAATCTCGATCCCAAAATGCGAACCAAAGCCCTGCGCTGGCAAAAACCGGTTCTTGAGCCGGGATCGTCGCCCGTAACTCAGTCAACCAGTTTTTCATTGGGATTTCCTGGCTTGCTTTCCAATGCCATAAACCCAGGTTGAATAAATAAGCGGCGATTATTACTGCCGCTGCTCCTTTTGCCAGCCATTTCGATTCAATCAAATCAACGGTCCCGGCCATCCATAACGCCAGCAATGGCCAGGCAAAGATCAAATACCAGCCGAATGAATTACTCATCAGTGCCGCAGCAATCAGAAAAAACAGCGCCCAGATGCCGACAATCGCTCGGCCAGTTCTGCCACCTTTCCAGACCAAAAATACGCCACTGGCAAACATCAACAATCCTTCTGGCAAATGACGATGTCCGCGCGCATTCCAAAACCAGTTCAAATAACGCTGGGCTTCTGCGGCTAACGAGCCAAACAAACCATGAGTCAAAAATTTTACGCCGTGTGTTGCCAAACCATGCACCGAACTCTGGCGACGAAACTCATCCGGATTTGGCCAATAATGGGTTGCAACCCAGTACAAAATTCCTATTCCGCCACCTGCTCCATACGCTGCCGTAGCCCGTAGCAACAATCTCCAGCCAGGACGTTTGAGCATAACCCAAAACAACAAAGGCAATGGAGCCAATAAAAATCCGTTTGGGTGCACGTCTCCGCTAAACCCCATCACCAATCCTGCAAACAACAATCGCCAAAAAAACTTTTCTGCCGGGGCTGTAGCCACCAACCATAATGCCACCAGTAAAAAAAGCGCCACCAGTAAATCTGGTCGCGCAGAATGTGTCGCACTGAAAAAGATTCCCGAAAGGCTGAGAAATAAAGCAGCCAAGGCACCCGCTTTAACGCTCCACAACTGCCGCCCTAGAAGATAGACGAAAACCAAACATGCGCATCCAATCAGCAGCGAAGGCAAGAGGGCTGTGACAATGCTCACGCCAAACACCCTAATAAGAATGCCTTGAAATGCCGCTCCGATGTGGCCAAGGGCATAAATGTCCTCCCCCATACCCGCCACGTTCTTGTATCCGGGAACACCAGGCTTACCGGTTACCCAAATTTGATAACCTGCCGCTGCATAAGCTCCATCGTCATCTGTGGGATAGGAAGGGATTAAACCAATGGCATAAGCCTGGTACAACATCACCAGTATTATTGCGACAAAGATTGGGCGAACAGCTTTCTGGTCTGCCAGTTTGAATGTGCTATGCATTAAAGGTATTAGGATCAGCCTTGCGTTTGCTGTTGATAAGGCTTTGTGTAATGAAGAACGCTCTTTGTTTGATCTGCATCTGATCTGGTACGCCAAGTGGCAGGCGACCACGCCCAACGAGCCACAACGCCTGCCACGGGAACCCAGTATAACAGTGAGGTTAAGTTACCAACCGAAAACATCCAGCTCTCAAAGAAAGCATTCGCTGAACCAGCGACAAAAACAGCGATAAAAACTGCATTGATATTACGCTCCAAGTACTCACCTCGCTGTTGAATTAGCATTACGCTTTTTGCTGAAACCTGACAAAGTAACAGCAATAATAAAATAACCCCTGGCAATCCCAAGTCACCAAAAATCTCCAAATAGCTATTATGTAATGCTCGGCCGGCCTCTTCATCGCGAGTAAAGGGAAATACCAACAAATGCGATGAAGCAAAACCGTATCCGGTTAATTTCTGCTTCCAAAATAACGGCCATACCCCTGACCACATCTTGAACCTTTCTTCCTCCGACATCTGTGAAGCAAGATCTGTCACTTGCGCGGATTTATCCGTCCCCTTGCGCACAAAGCTGACTAAATCACTTTTCAGCGACGGGGAAACAGCCAAAATCACAAGCAAGCAAATGGCAGCAAAAATTATTTTGATGCGATTTTGTAAATTAACCGTATAGAAATAAACGGCAACGGCAAGAACAAACGAAACCATCCCATTGCGGGAATTCGAGAACCACAGGCCGGCCAATATGACAAACAAAAGGATCACATCTGCCCATTTAGCCCATTTTTTTTGCGCGACAACTCGCCAATGAAATAGCACGTAAGGAGTTATCAAGGCTGAAAAAGTTCCAAACATGTTCTGATTGCCAAAAAAGCCAGCATACTGATTCATAATGATCGTGATGCCGTATCCAAACCCAGACAGTAACATGACCATCGCGGGAGCTAACATAATCCAGGCAGTATAATATTTTAACTGGAAAAATTTTATACAATTCGAACTATTAAACAGATATACCGTTACCCCTTTTACAACAGAATAGGCCAACAAAATAAAGCTAACAGCTCGAAAAAAAGAATAACTAAAGTTATCTGCATACAATGTTGACAGCAACATGTCACAAACAAAAAGCGTAACAACCAAACTTAACGCAATTTCAACGCGATACGTGCCGGACGTTTTCATCCGCCAAGAGTACCAAGTCAAAAAGCCGAGCGCTGCCCAGCGAACTAAACTGAGCGGGCTAAACGTGCTCTCCGACATTTCCGGAGAAATTCCGTAATAAGCTTTATTACTTGCGTAAACAATAAGAATCAGGAAGAAAAATCCGTAGGCGCGCAAGAAGCCATCGCGAAAACGATATATGAATAACCAGGCAAAACAAGCAATTATGGCGACTAGAACTATTGATGCGTTCATTTATTTTTGACAACTGCTCCAAACGGCTTCGACTATGCCCTCCGCCGCTTTTTCGATTGACCAATCCTGAATCTTTAATCGAGAATTATCCTGCATGCTTCGCAACAACGACCGATCCCGAACCAATTTACCCATTGCCTCCGCCAGTTCCTCAACAGAAAAGCTTCGCAGCTTTATGCCATTACCAGCACCAACCAGGTCCACTGCTGCTCCACAATGTTGATGAGCAATAATAGCCAAACCGCATACCATTGCTTCGTTTATTACTAACCCCCAAGGCTCCTGGTCTGCGGGCAACACTAAAACATCCGCCATATTGTAAAAAGCAGGAATTTCTTGTGGAGTAACATTACCCACAAAAACAATATTGGGACTATCTCCTGCCAGCGACTTCAATCTAGCCTCGTCCTCTCCCGCCCCCGCTATGACTATCCCAAATTCATTGGTACCTAAACGGCTCGCCGCCTGAAGAATCAAATCCACATTTTTACGCCTAATCAGTCGCCCGACAAATAAAAACACAATTTTATTATTCAGGCCTAGCCTTGTACGTAACATCAGTGATTCAGCAGCCTTCTCTTTAACGGCTGCCAGGAAAAATTTATTGTCAACAACCAACAATGACTTGAATATTTGCGAAGGCAAGGCACCATACTTCTGCCAAAACAACTTGCTAGCCGTTCCAATTGCGATCAACGCCGATGCCTTTTTAACCACAAGACGCAACCAAAAACCTTTTGCAATGCTTTTCAACTTTCCAGGCCGGTCAAAAAAGTAGTTGGCGTCTCCGATTAGCGCGAATCGTGTCCCAGTTAACATCGCCCAACATATCAAGGCTACTTGCGGCTTCAAGGTATACCCATAACAAACCAAATAATCCGGCTTTTCATTTTTCAATAAAGCTATCAACGTGTATGCCGCTGACAGAGGGCCGCCAATAACCTTGCTAAGACGGGGCCTAATTCGATCCAACACTATGGTTTTACATGACTCTGAATTGATTACCTCATCATTTCTCCAGCCAACAGTCGAAACCCAGCTAGAAGCGTAACAAACAGTTAGCTGCCAATCTGGCACTCTGGCCAATTCATTAAACAATGGTGAAAAATATGGAGCCGGAACATTATTTAACAACAACACCTTCATAATGAACGCTTGATCTTATAACCTCATCGTCAGGTACAATAAATATCTACCTTGTGTTAAAATTGCCTCTGCACTAAAGCAGAAATCAAGGGCTTTGATCAAAACTAAATATTTTACTATAAACCTTTTTTACATTATCACTGCTTTTGCCGCGCCACAAGATAATGCTATATTGCTACCGGAATTCACCGCGTGACGTATTGGCGAATTTTCTATGCTTTGCTTATCTGCCCTTTAATTCTTGGAAATATACCTGCCATGCTAGTAGCCTTGTCCATTGCTGGTTTCGATCCATCTGGTGGGGCGGGCGTACTAGCCGACATCAAAACGTTTGCGGCATTTCATTGCTTTGGCACTGCAGCAATCACTTCCTTGACATCACAAAACACCGTTGCCGTTTATGAGGCGTCTCATCAATCAGCCGATACTTTACGCATGCAAATTCAGCCCGTCATTAGCGATTTTAAGATTGCGGCGGTCAAAACCGGAATGCTTCCTTCCTATGAAACGATTGAAGTCACCGCGGAAGCGATTGAAAAGAATAAGCTGCCGAATGTCGTAATTGACCCGGTAATTCGTTCCACAAGCGGCTATGATTTAATTGATCAAACAGCAATGAAATATCTGGTTGACAGGCTTTTTCCGCTGGCCAATCTCATTACGCCAAACATGGAGGAGGCTGCACGGCTTTCTGGATTGGAAGTCCATGATTTGGCAGGAATGAAACGCGCTGCCAGGGAAATTTTCGCCTTGGCGCAATCAACGCGCTCGAACTTATATGGCGCAACTTCTCTGGCTGTGCTGGTAAAAGGCGGCCATTTGCCAGAAGAAGCGACGGATGTCTTGTATACTGGCCATGCATTTCATTTGTTTCGCTCGTCAAAAATTAAAACGCGAAATACGCATGGGACCGGCTGCACGATGTCTTCCGCAATTGCGGCACAATTGGCCCACGGTTCTGATCTTTTGACAGCAGTCGCCAGAGCTAAACGGTATCTGGAAGCAGCCTTGCTTTCAGCGCCTAACATAGGCCACGGTGCCGGACCGTTAAATCATGCGGTCAATGCGTTTATGGAAGCGAAATAAGCTTGCTCCTTTCCCAATGTCCATGAATAAGCTTCAAGATAAAGACAGCCTTGGCCAGACCGAAACCGAGCTTTTGGTCCGCCAATCGAATGAAAACGTTGTGCGTTTCGATCCCCAGCGAATTGCCAACGCCTTGATCTTGGAAACAGGGTTGTCGCCAGAACTGGCTGCTCAAATCAGCCTGGAAGTCAAAGAGCAAATAGAACGATCCGGCATACGCGCCTTAACCGCTCCTTTAATCCGTGGTTTGGTGGATGCAAGGTTACTGGAATATGGCTTAATTAGCGAATATCGAAAACACTCCCGGCTCGGCGTGCCTCTGTTTGACGTGGACCGAATGATTCAAAGCGGAGTCCGCGACACAACCCGGTTGCATGGACCGGAGGGAACCAGTTTGACTCTGGCTGATGCGATTAAGCGCGAATATGCAATTTTGTCTGTCTTTTCCGAAGCAGTGGCAAACGCACATTTGTCCGGAGATTTGTATTTGGAAAACCTGGGCGAAATTGACCGCCCAACAGCGATGATCGGATCAATTGATTTTATCAAACGCCTGGGCATTCGCCTGCCCAGCGGATTGGTGGGGTCGCGTCCTGCCAAACGGGCCGAAGTTCTTTCTTCGCATTTGGTTACATACACTGCGGCATTGCAGGGTTATTTCAGCGATGCCCTATCGTGGGATTCAGTCAACTTTGCATTTTCACCGATGCTGACCGGGTTGAGCCAGCGCGAAATCAAGCAATTGGCGCAAAGCTTATTGTTTGAGCTTTCCACGCCGGTTGTTGCGCGCGGAGGCCAGCCGGTCCGTTGCGATTTACATTTGGATTGGGACGCACCCGCATATTTGCGCGACCTGCCAACAATCGGAGCCGGGGGCGAAAAGTTCACCGCCAGTTATGGTTCGATGAATGAAACCGCGCGTGAATTTCTGCGGGCAATTTTCGAAGTTTATCTGGAAGGTGACGGCCAGGGACTTCCTTTCATCGGTTCGCGCCCTGTGCTTCACCTGACAAATTCATTTTTTGAAAACCCCGCTAACCAGGATTTTTTGGAATTGGTTTGCCGAGCGGCCTCGGAACGAGGCGGAGTGGTTTTGGCATTTGACCGCCCCAATCTGGATGAAGCAGCTTCTGCCTTCTCATCTCGATTTGGTATCAGCGGCGATAAATTGCTACGTTCTGGCAGTGGTCCGTCCGCAAATTCTGCGGAAAGCTGGCAATGGCGGGCGGCAATCTTTTCCTCAGTCGCCATTAACTTGCCGCGCGTGGCTCACCAGGCAGAAGGCAGCCAGCCAAAAGTTTTTGAATTGCTGACAGGCTTGCTTGAGCTTGCGGCGCAAGCGTCCCTGGAAAAACGCGTTTTTCTGGAAAAGCTGCTGGCACGCGGCGAAGCTGGCCCCTTGGCCATGCTCGCCATGCGTCCGGACAAGGAACCTTTTCTTCCTCTCAGTTGGACTTCGCACGCGATTTGTCCGATCGGTTTGGCGGAACTGGCTCAACTAACCACGGGCGAATCGGTCGAAGATTCGACGTCAGCGCAGGAATTTGCCTCCAAAGTTGTTGCGCATCTTCACGCCGAAGCCGCCAAATTGTCGGCAAAACACAAAGTCCAGTTTTTGATGGCCGAATCGCACGATCTAACGGCATCACACAGGCTGGCCATGTTGGATGCTGGGCGGTTTGGAGACGAAGCGGTGAACCAGTCCTTGAAGCGTCCGCTTTCTGCCATCCAAAGCGAAGCGGACGCAATGTTTTACACAAACTCCGCCAAGTTGCCAGCGGCTTCCAACGTCAGCCCAATCAGCCAATTGACAATCGAAGGCGCTCTGCAAAACGGGATGATCTGGAATTCAACCAGCGACATCGCGCTGGGTCAGATTCTGCCTGAAGCTACAGAATTGGCCGAATTCGTCCGGCAAGCATTCAAGCAGACGCAGGTTTCAGCGCTCACATTTTCCACCGAATTCACTGTTTGCACTGTCTGTCGAACCGTCTCGCGCGGATTACACGCCGAATGCCCTGAGTGCGGAACCAATCGTGTCGAAGGGCTGGCTCAAGCGACCAACCGCTACAGCTTTACCTCGAAATGGCCGAAATGGAAATTCGCCGAACTGAAACTGCGCAAGCACGAATAGCCTTTTTAATTCGCGGTTGAGCGCCGACCGTTGCTGGCACAATCCAGCACAGTTTTGCTCAATAGGTTCAGTGTGGTAATTTCTCAGCCTCAATTCCAATTCCACTCATCATGCACTGAAATGCCCAAACGAACCGATATACGCAAAATTATGATCATCGGCTCTGGCCCAATTGTCATCGGCCAAGCCTGTGAATTCGATTATTCCGGCACGCAAGCCTGTCGCGCATTGAAACAGGAAGGTTACGAAGTCGTGCTGGTCAATTCCAATCCAGCGACGATTATGACTGACCCGGAATTGGCTGATCGCACTTATGTTGAGCCGCTGACGGTCGAAGCAGTCACCGCCATTATCGAACGCGAACGGCCGGATGCTTTGTTGCCCACGGTTGGCGGTCAGACTGCCTTGAACCTGACTGTTAAGCTGGCCGAAAGTGGTGTGCTGGCGCAGTTCAACGTAGAGCTAATCGGCGCAAAACTGGAAGCGATCAAAGTCGGCGAAGATCGCTTGCTGTTCAAAAAAGCGATGGACGAAATCGGCTTGCAGATGCCGAAAGCGCGTTTCTGCCATTCGATGTTTGAAGCGCAAGCCGCCACCGAGGAAATTAACTTTCCAATCATCATTCGTCCCAGTTTCACGCTGGGCGGCACGGGCGGAGGCATCGCGTACAACTACGAAGAGTTTGAAGAAATTGCTGAGCGCGGCCTGACGGCCAGCCCGATCAGCGAAATTCTGGTTGAAGAATCCATCATTGGCTGGAAAGAATACGAACTGGAAGTAATGCGCGATCTGGCCGACAACGTGGTCATCGTCTGTTCGATTGAAAATTTCGATGCGATGGGAGTTCACACCGGAGATTCCATCACCGTCGCTCCGGCCCAAACCCTGACTGATCGCGAATACCAAATGATGCGCGACGCTTCGATCAAAATCATTCGCAAAGTCGGTGTTGAAACGGGCGGGTCGAATATACAGTTTGCCCTGAACCCGCGCGATGGCAGTTTGCGCGTGATTGAAATGAACCCGCGCGTTTCCCGCTCATCAGCGCTGGCTTCGAAGGCCACGGGCTTTCCGATTGCCAAGATCGCAGCCAAGCTGGCCGTTGGGTACACGCTGGATGAAATTCCAAACGACATCACCAAAAAGACCCCTGCTTCGTTTGAACCGACGATTGATTACGTTGTCGTCAAAATTCCGAAGTGGGCGTTTGAAAAATTTCCGGGCGCAGAAGACACGCTGGGCACGCAGATGAAATCTGTCGGCGAAGTCATGGCGATTGGCCGCACCTTCAAGGAAGCATTCCTGAAGGGCGTGCGCTCTTTGGAACGGCGCGGTTCCCCGTATGTGGGTTACGTGGATGACGAAACACTGCGGCGCAAACTGATCATCCCGAACTCCGACCGCATTCATTATCTGCATGCTGCATTCGAGCGCGGCTGGACAATTGATGAACTGCACGAACTGACCAACATTGATCCTTGGTTTTTAAGCCAACTCAGGCAAATCGTTGAGTTGCAAAACGAAATCAAGGAAGAAGATTTTTCCTCGCTTTCCGCTGATCAGATTCGGCGTGCCAAGCGGATGGGCTTTTCTGATGCGCGCATGGCCGATTTGCTGAAAACCACCGAGGATGAAATTCGCGCCAAACGATTGGCTGAAGGATTACGTCCGGTTTACAAACGAGTGGATACCTGCGGAGCCGAGTTTGAATCGCATACGCCTTACCTTTACTCGACCTACGAAACTGAATGTGAAGCTGCACCGAGCAATCGCCGTAAAATCATGATTTTGGGCTCGGGCCCGAATCGAATCGGCCAGGGCATTGAGTTTGATTACTGCTGCTGCCACGCGGCGTTCGCGCTGAAGGAAGACGGATATGAAACGATCATGGTCAATTGCAATCCGGAAACCGTTTCGACCGATTACGACACATCCGACCGGTTGTACTTCGAGCCGCTGACGTTCGAAGACGTGATGCACATTGTTGACCTGGAAAAGCCCGAAGGCGTGATTGTTCAATTTGGCGGGCAAACGCCGCTCAACCTGGCAATGCGGCTTTACAAAGCGGGTGTCCCAATCATCGGCACTTCCCCGGAATCCATTGACCTGGCGGAAGACCGCAAACGATTCGGAAAGCTGATCTCCGATCTGAACATCCCTCAGCCGGTTAACGGCACGGCGGTAACAATTGAAGAGGCCAAACGCGTTGCCGCCAGCATTGGCTACCCTGTGCTGGTCAGGCCAAGTTACGTGCTGGGCGGGCGCGCGATGATGATTGTGTACGACGAATCCAGCCTGGAACAGTACATGAAAAATGCTGTCGAAGCTTCGCCGGAAAAACCCGTTTTGATTGACCGATTTCTGGAAGACGCTTTTGAAGTGGACGTTGACGCGCTGGCCGATGGCGATCAATGCGTTATCGCCGGAATTCAGGAACACATCGAAGAAGCCGGGATACACTCAGGCGATTCTTCGTGCGTGCTGCCGCCGTATATGGTCAAGCCGGAACATCTGGACACAATGCGGCGCTACACACGCCAGCTTGCCAAGGCGCTGGAAGTTCGCGGCCTGATGAACATTCAGTTCGCCATCAAAGACGATATTGTTTATGTCCTGGAAGTGAACCCGCGAGCTTCGCGCACGGTTCCGTTTGTTTCCAAAGCAGTGGGAGTACCGCTGGCCAAGATCGCTGCGCGCGTCATGACCGGTCGCAAACTGAAAGAGTTCAACCTGCCAGAAGAACTAACTGTCAGCAGTTTCTTCATTAAAGGCCCGGTTTTTCCCTTTGCGAAATTCCCCGGCGTTGATCCTGTGCTTGGCCCCGAAATGCGCTCGACCGGCGAAGTGATGGGAATGGCCGACAGTTTTGGCGGGGCATTTGCAAAAGCGCAAATGGGCGCGAATTCCGCGCTGCCAACCGAAGGCACAGCCTTCATTAGCGTCAACGACAACGACAAAAAGAACGCGGTTCGAATTGCCAAACGGCTTCACGAACTTGGGTTCAAAATTGTCGCCACGCGCGGAACCGCAGGCTTTTTGAATGAATCCGGCGTGCCGACCGAAAAAGTTTACAAGGTCAACGAAGGCCGCCCGAACGTGGTTGACCTGATTAAAAGTGACGAAATTGATTTGATCGTCAACACGCCGCTTGGCCGCGCTTCGTATTATGACGAGCGGGCCATTCGCCGGGCTGCCATGCAATACAGCGTTGTGACCTTTACAACGCTGACCGGAGCCAATGCCGCGGCCAGCGCAATTGCCGCAATGAAAAAAGATGGCAAATTGAGTGTAACTAGTTTGCAGGAACATCACGCGTAAACCGAAAAAATTGCTGACTGCGGGGTATTGACGCTTCAAACCTTGCGGGTCTAGTATGCCGCTCGTAAGAGAGCTTCTGCAAAGTTAGTGGCATAAGCAATTCAATTTGTTCCTATTCATTTGATCGGGGACTGATGCAATTTTCTGTTGGCCGGAATGCTCGCCACCGTTGCGAGAATCCATGCCACGGAGCTAAGGTCACCCACCTGTTTTGAACAGGTTCAAATGAAGCTTATGTTACGGCCACGCGGAAGTTCTCATTACTTTTTTTGACCGTTCCTTTTTCACTTCCGTCATCGCATTAGTTTTGGGGAAATGATGCGACTGACTTAGAAAGGCCTTTCAATCCCAATGTTTAGAGTTCTGTTGACCGGCGACACCATGGCTCGCGCTGGTCGCCGTGTGCTTGAAGAGCGCTTGTTCGACTTACGCTCGCAGCGCGAAATTGATTTCGTTGTTTCGAATATCGAAAACGCCGCCGGAGGCTATTCAATTACTCCACGCATTGCCGAAGACCTGTTCGCTGCCGGAGTTGACGTCATGACATCCGGCAACCACATCTTCGACAAAAAAGAGATCCTGGAATTTATCGAACGCGAGCCGCGACTGCTCCGTCCCGCCAATTATGCCCCCGGAGTGCCTGGCAAGGGCCGCTGGGTGGGCAAAGTCAAAGGCATTCCTGTAGCCGTCATCAATTTACAGGGACGCGCTTTCATGCCGCCTTCCGACGATCCGTTTCGGTGCGTTGACGTCCAACTTGCCGCGCTGGAACCGTCTGTCAAAGTCGTTTTGGTAGATATGCATGCGGAAACTACCGCCGAAAAGATCGCGATGGGGCGTTACCTGGATGGACGAGTTTCCGCCGTTGTCGGCACCCATACGCACGTGCAAACCGCAGACGAGCAGATTTTCCCGAACGGCACGGCTTATCTGACTGATTTGGGGATGACTGGCCCACACGACGGTGTGATTGGCATGCAAACCGGAATTGTCATTGAACGTTTCCTGAAAGGCGTTTCTCCGCGCTTTGAACCCAGCGACGGTGACATCAAACTCAACGGTTTGATTGTGGATATTGATGATGCGACGGGAAAAGCGATCCGCGTCGAGCGCGTGAGCCTGAATCACAAGTGAGTTATGGCTGAAATCGTAAATGTAGTCATCATTGGTGGAGGCGTCATCGGCACAGCCATCGCCGCTGAAATCTCCCGTTTCACTGACGACGTTTTTCTGCTGGAAGCCTTGCCGCGACTTGGCTTGGGGACTTCAACGCGCAATTCCGGCGTCATTCACGCCGGAATTTACTACAAGCCGGGATCGCTGAAAGCTGTTCATTGCGTGCGCGGCGTTCCGATGATGTACGAGTTTTGCGCCAAACACAGCATTCCCCATCAACGAATCGGCAAATTGATTGTCGCCGACAGCGAAGAACATCTGCCGATTCTTGAAGAGTTAAAACAGCGTGCCGAACAAAATGGCGTTCTGGATCTGCAAATCCTTGATCGCAGCGAGATTCAGAAAATCGAGCCAAATATCGTTTCGCCGATTGCAATTCATTCTCCCAACACCGGCATCGTCGAAGCCGAAGAATTGATCAAAACCCTGGCGCGCATAGCGCAATCAAACGGCGCGCACATTCTGACCAACACTAAAGTCATTGGAGCCGAAGTCAAAAACGGCGTGACTGTCATCCGCACCGAACGCGAAGAGGTTCAGGCGCGTGTGGTCATCAACGCCGCCGGGCTATTTTCCGACGAAGTTGCGCAAATGTTCGGATTCACCCAGCACACGGTTTACCCCTGCCGGGGCGAATACGCCGAAGTCATTCCCAGCCGCTCACAAATCGTCAATGGTCTGGTTTATCCGCTGCCACTGCCAACAGGTCACGGTCTGGGAGTCCATTTCACGCGGACGACTGGCGGAACTCTGCTGATTGGCCCAAATGCTCGCTACCGCCAGAGCAAGGACGATTACGAAAGCGACCGCACTCCAATCACCGAACATTACGAATCTGCAAAGCTGATGTGTCCGAGCTTACGGCTGGAGGATTTACGGCTCAGCTATACCGGGCTTCGTCCTCGGTTGACACCGGAACACGTTCACACAATTGCCGATTGGGTAATCGAACATGATCCCCGCTGGTCGCAGGTTATCCATCTGATCGGCATTGAATCTCCCGGCCTGACGTCCTGCCTTTCGATTGGAAAAAGCGTCGCTGAAATGGCCCGTTCAGTTTTGTAACGACCGGTTCTGTGAGTTACCCAACACCCTTGATGTCTAAGACTATACTTTACTCGTTAGCCTTCGTTGCGCTCGGTCTTGTTTCGGGTTCCATTGGACCAACGCTGCCTGCGCTGGCGGCGCAAACCAACGTCGAAATGAAGCAGATCAGCAATCTGTTTGTCGCTCGCGCGGCTGGAACCATGGTCGGTTCGTGGTTGATTGGGCGATTGTACGATCGCGTCACGGGTCATCCGTTGCTGGCGGTGTCGCTGCTGATTTCAGCCTTGGCCATGGCACTTTTTCCGGTTTCCGGATTTCTTTGGTTATTGCTGCTTCTGTCGGTGCTTATTGGGTTGGCCTCGGCTTCCATCAACGTCGGAGGCAACGCGATGATCGTTATGGTTCACGGCGATAAAGTGCGCCCTTTTATGAGCACGCTTCATTTCGCATTTGGGTTTGGCGGCTTTATCGCTCCCATGTTTGTCGCCCTGTTTGCCGAACACCCGAACGGTTTGCGCTGGGCTTATTGGAGTCTTGCTTTGATGGGTGTGTTGCCGGGATTCTTGGCGATGCTTTCAACCAGCCCTCGCCCGCGCGCAGAGCATCACGAAGAAATTGCGGCGGCAATTCCTGCAACGTTGGTCGGGTTGCTGATTCTGTATTTCTTCCTGGAAGTGGGCGCAGAAGCCAGCGTGATGGGTTGGGTTTTCAGCTACACTGTGAACCAGGGCATCAGCACTCATGAAGCTTATAAAATCAATTCGGCCTTCTGGGCAGCATTCACCTTCGGACGGTTGGCCACAATCTGGCTTTCGACTCGCTTTGCAGCATTGCCGTTGATTTTGCTTTTTATCAGCATGGCGACGCTGTTTGCTGCCGCGTTGCTAATTCTGCCCTTTTCATCGGCGCTGGTTTGGACTTGTGTCATAGGCTTTGGAGTTTCGATTGCGCCCGTGTTCCCCAGCACATTTGGATTTGCCCAGAGCAAGCTGCATTTGTCAGGCAAAGTCACAGGGTTATTTCTGGTTGGTTCGTCGGCCGGCGGAATGTTTTGGCCTCGGTTGATCGGTCAGTTTTTCGAACCCTATGGCGCTCCAGTCGTGGCGTGGATAGTTGTTGGAACATTGATTGGCGCGTTGACGCTTATTCTTTTGATTGCTTCGCGTTCACACCAGGAAGCATAGCCTCAGCAATCGGACCGATTTTGCCCTCATCGTTCAAGAGAGTAGAATCCCGGTTCGCAAATTCAATTCAGCGCTAACAATTCGCCAAGTGGGTTGCCTCCAAAACCAGGTTTGGGAATTACAGTATGGACTACTTGATGCTCAGGAATTTTGATCAGGCGGGTTATTACGAAACCCGTTTGGTCCTGATGGTCATCAGCCTGGCCGTTGCCGCCTATTTTTTCTATTACAAGCAGGATCGCCGCTTTCTGCTGATGTTCGCAGTTGGCGTTTCCCTGAATGTGCTGGGGAAGTTTGGCGGGGTTGTTGGCGAACTGAATGCGGTTGCACAGGTCAGAGTTTTTGGTATTGCTCTATCCACGATTCCCTCGCTGATATGCCAGGGAATGTTTGAAGGCGGAATCGTCGCCCTGTTTGCTTTTTGGTATGCGGATCTGCGGGCATCCAGAGCCAAAGCCAAAGAATGGCGTCCATTTTGGGGGTTGAGTGCAATCGTAGTTGCGATGTCTTTTATTGCCGGGCTTGTTTCGCGCGGGCGTCAGATTACCTGGGCGCGTCCGGTGTTTGCGCCTTACCTGGTGTTAACTGTCACGATGATCATTTTTTTCAGCTTGATGATTGCCTGGAGAAAAGATGACATCTCTTCGCTGGCCAGTTATTTCGCAGGGCTGCTGTTGTTTGTGTTTTTGAGCTACGAACCGCTGCATCTAATGGGAGCGCGGTTTATTGGTGAGCCAGCTTCGCCGCAGCCGGTTGCTGCTGGTGGAGTAGCGCAAATTCTGGTCATGTTCCTTTCAAACATTTTTGAAGGCGCAGGAGGCAAACTGCATTACTTTATGCTGCCTTACGCTTTAGGCTGGGTGGAACTGCGCGAACGCGAACCGGGTTCGCGCGAACGGTTTTCCACGCAACATCTGGCTGATCTTGCCGTTCGCGGTTACCGCAAAAAAGCGGGCACCACCGATAACAAATAAATTTCACCGCTCGCGCTTCATATCAATCTTTCGCCTTTCGTTTTAGACTTTCCCCACAAACTGTTTATGTTGAAACATCCGTTGGCGCGTCTGGACCGTGATGAACAGCTCAGACAGCGGCTTTTGCCTTTTTGCAGGCTGAAACCCGGTGAAGTCTGGCGAGACGAATTGCACGGACACCGCGTAGGTTGTCTTGACGCCGCTGAGGCAAAAGACGTGTTGAAGTTATGCGGCAAGCTGAAATCGCCGTTGGCAATCCACGATCTGCCGTACAACTTCATCGCGTTTGAACAGCGACGGGTGGATGATTTCGTTCATTGGTGCAGAAAAGTCGTTGAAACCACAGAAACCGCTTTGGCTGCAAACAGCAGTTTGTATTTGTGGATCGGCGCAGACCAACGGGCTGGGTTCGCTCCCTTGCCGGAATTGATGCTGATGATGCGCGAAACCGGCTTTCGTTCCCGCAGCTTCATCACGCTGCGCAATCAACGGGGTTATGGGACGCAAAAAAACTGGATGAGCCTGCGGCAGGAATTGCTTTATTACGCCAAAGGCGATCCGAAATTTACGCCTCAATACACGGAAATCCCCAAAGCCGTAAAAGGCTATTACAAGAAAATCGGCGGCGAACTGACGGAAAATTTTGAGCGCGGAAAAGCCGATACCCTGCGCCCGGGCAACGTCTGGATTGATATTCAGCAGGTGTTTTACCGAATGGAAGAAAACGTCAACGGCTGTTACGCTCAAAAACCACTGAAAGCGATTCGGCGGATTATTGACGCCAGTTCTGCGCCAGGAGATGTGATCCTGGATTTTTTTGCCCATTCGGGAACGACTCTGCTGGCGGCGGAAATGGCTGGGCGAAGTTGCCTGACAATGGACATTGATCCGATCTTTTGCGAAATCACGCTTCGCCGCCTGGAACATTTTCGCAAAACGGGCTGCACCGGTTGGCAAAACAGCAATCCGTTCGCGGTCGAACTTGGGCAGATGACATAAAGCAGGAGACGATGATGACCGACCCAACTATACCCAAAGCGTCTTCCGGAAAAATCTGGAAACTGATGGCAATTGCCAGCTTCATTGTGACGTTGGCGGCGCTGGCTGTGGCCGCAATGCTATACACACGCAAAGGCATCGGCGATTTGTTTTGGCCCGAAGAGAAAATTGTCGCGACTGCAAAAACGACTTTGCTAAGGTTGGAACGGGACGCCAACCTGGTCACGACACGAGCTTATGTTCAAGCCGTCGTTCGCCAGCGGAATGATGCCTGGTATGGAAATGCCGAAGTCATTCGCATTGTTCCGGCTACAATTAGTTACGCTGTTAGCCTGAACGAAATTGACCAGGGGCGCATGACCTACGATGAACAAAAGCATGAACTGCGCGTGCCGCTGCCGGATGTCAAAATTCTTTCGATTGATCCTGACCTGACAAAAGCCGAAGTCATTCGCAATCTGGATTTCCTAAGATCGGAATCCATGACTGGCAACCTGCTGGAAGACACAACAGAGCAAATGGTTCGTCCGGAAATTGAAAAGCTGGGGCAATCGCCAGAAATTATGAAAACCGCCAAGGACCACGCCATCACTTCCGTCAGGCAGTTGCTGGAATCCGCGCTCAGTTCGGTTGGGCAACCTGTCGCGGTTCAGCCCTATTTCAAAAATGACGGGCAAGCCGCCGCGCAACCGGAAAAACAATGACCGATTCAAGAACCGAACAAGCAATGAATTCAAAACAAGCAGGACAAGCGAGCCAAACAGGGTGGAAATCTGATAGTGCGCTGATCGTGCTGGCCGTGATGTGGGGTACTTCCCACGTCATCACAAAGGAAATTCTGGCCACGCATTCGTCAGCGTTTTACACGGCAACCAGATTCAGCATTGCGGCATTGTGTTTCGGGCTGGCCTTTGCCGGTCATTTGCGCCGCAGCAATTGGCAGGAAATCAAACAAGGAACGAAGCTGGGACTGCTCAGCTTTGCCGGAATTGCCTTTTACGTTGTCGGCCTCAGTTTTACCCAGGCCTCCAAAGCGGGATTTATCACCGGCCTGTATCTGGTTTTTACGCCGCTGCTGAGCTACGTTCTGTTTCGCACGAAACCAACACGAGATCACCTGACTGGTTTGGCCATTGCTATCACAGGCTTTGCGCTGCTCTCGTTCCCGCAAGGCGGAGAAACAATCAATTGGGGGGATTTGTTTATTCTGCTGGCTGCCGTTTCCTGGGCAGCGCACATTTCGGCGACCAGCGCATTTGCCGCCGCCGGAGATGTGCGGTCGCTGGCCGCGTTTCAGGTCATCACCGTGGCGATTCTGGCAACGACGGTCTTTTTTGTCTTGAAAGTTTTGGGAATGGAAACCATGCCGAATCCTGTAGATAGCCAGTTTCTGGTACAGATCGGCTATATGGCTGTGATGGTGACGTTTGTCGCCGCGCTGATGCAAACCTGGGCGCAAAGCCGCGTCAACCCAACGCACGCCGTGATTCTGTACACACTGGAACCAGCGACGGCGGCGGTGTTTGCGTATTACAGATTCGGTGAAAAGCTGAGTTTCTGGCGCGCCATAGGAGCGGCGTTGATTGTCGTCGGCGTTATGGTTTCCCGGTTGAGAGTGGCTTCGCGTTTGACCGGAAACGACACCGTTAAATCTCTCCCGCTGGAAGCAGACTGCTAAGCATTCAGTTCACGGCTGGCAGTTCGCAGTTCGCAGTAAATTTGAAATTGCTGCGAACTGCGAACAACGAATTATCTTCTCCTCCCACTTGAACCGCCAAAAATCGAACCCATTACTCCGCGA
Organism: uncultured Heliomicrobium sp.; assembly: GCA_964570175.1. GTDB lineage: Bacteria > Acidobacteriota > Blastocatellia > RBC074 > RBC074 > RBC074. The sequence goes on from CAZMXG010000081.1 coordinate 25,391, forward strand.
AGAATCTGACGCCCAACCGTTGTTCCCAGGGAGCGCGCAGCGCTTTTGGCAAACGCTCCCAGCATATCGCCAGCCGCATTCAATAGCGGAGAGGATTCCTGTTTTTGCGGCGCTGCTTGTTCCTGCAATTGCTGCGCGGTTTGTTCGGCCTTTGCCTTTAGCATTTCGTAAGCGGAATCTCTGTCCACAAAGTTTTCATAGTGCCCAGCGATGATCGAGCCTTGAATGACGGCTTGCCGCTCGTTTGGCTGAATCGCGCCAAGCTTGCTGTGCGGCGGAGCAATAAACGCGCGGCGGACAATGCCGGGCGTGCCTTTTTCATCCAGCACGGAAACCAGCGCTTCACCGACACCGAGTTCGGTAATTGCAGCTTCGACATCAATGTCCGGGTTTTGGCGAAACGTCGTCGCGGCGGCTTTGACGGCTTTCTGGTCGCGCGGTGTGAAAGCCCGCAACGCATGTTGGACTCGATTGCCAAGCTGTCCCAAAACCACGTCAGGAATATCCAGCGGGTTTTGGCTGACAAAATAAACGCCCACCCCTTTTGAGCGAATCAGACGAACGACCTGCTCGATCTTTTGCAGCAAGGCTTCCGGCGCGTCGTCAAACAGCAAATGCGCTTCGTCAAAAAAGAAAACCATTTTGGGCTTGTCCAGATCGCCGACTTCGGGCAGGTTTTCGTAAAGCTCCGACAGCATCCACAACAAGAACGTCGCGTATAACTTCGGCGCTTGCATCAGCTTATCGGCAGCCAGAATGTTGATAAAACCGTAACCGTTGTCGCCGGTTTGCATCATGTCGTCCATATTCAGCGCCGGTTCGCCCAGGAATTTATCGCCTCCCTGCTGTTCCAGTTCCAGCAGTCGGCGCTGAATCGCTCCAACGCTGGCGGCTGAAACATTGCCGTATTCGGTGGTCAGCGATTTGGCGTTTTCAGCAACAAATTGCAGCATTGAGCGCAGGTCTTTCAAATCAAGCAGCAATAACCCATTGTCGTCGGCAACTTTGAAAACCAGCGAAAGCACTCCGCCTTGGGTGTCGTTCAAATTCAGGATGCGGGTCAACAACACCGGCCCCATTTCAGAAATCGTTGTTCGCAGTGGATGGCCCTGTTCGCCAAACACATCCCAAAACATCACCGGAAAAGCCGTGTAGCCGAAATCACTAAAACCGAATTGTGCAGCCCGTTCGGCAACTTTTGGATTGTCGCCACCGGGCTGGCAGATTCCGGCCAAATCGCCTTTCACATCAGCCATAAAAACCGGGATTCCCAGTTTGGCAAAGGCTTCAGCCATTACACGCAAGGTCACGCTTTTGCCAGTTCCGGTCGCTCCGGCAATCAATCCGTGCCGGTTTGCCATCTTCGGCAACAGGTAAATGTCTTCGCTGTCTTTCGCGATCAAAATCGGGTCAGCCATAGTCGCTCCCATCCTTTTTCGAAAAGTTTGAATTCGGGTTTGATGTTCTGAAATGCAGGCGAAGTATCTTATGCCAAGGTTGATGTTTCAACTTTGAAAAAGGCCATTCACGGTGAATCCGGTAGAAACCTTTTCAGACTTTTCCTCGTCATGGCTTATCTCAAGCACGCCAGCATGCTCGCTGCCCAAACCAAACCTAAAGGGTATTCGATGTAAATGCCCAGCCGGGGAAAATCTCAAAAGTAAACAAATAAATTGGATAACCGGGTTATCTGCCGATGCTGATCTCTGCCATTTCAGCTTAGGGCGACCCGCCAAAATTTTAATTCCGATCTCGTTCCAAAATTGAAGAGGTTGTTTCAATGTTGTTTTCAAATGCACTGAGAGCGGCAAAGCCATCGCCGACTGTTTTTTCGATTGAACACAAAATTTATCTGCTGTGGTTTTTGGGAGTTTTTCTAATTTACCTGTCATTTTCGCCAATGATCATCGCCGGAATGGGGTATATGGGGGAAAACATGCAGGCTGCGGAACAAATCACATCCCGTCTTCTGACCTGGATGACAGGAGGCAACAGCCAAACGCCAATCCAATGGCCAAGACATGGCGCGGTCGAGATGTTTTTTGAAGTTCCCGTTTTGCTGACTCAGCAATTTTTGTTCGGTCAAAATTCCTTTTGGGCAGATCGCCTGATGGCCTTGCAACCTGTTTTGTTCACTTCCCTGATTAGCACAATCATCCTGCGTTGGAGCAAACGCCTGATTGGCAACTGGAAAATTTCTGTTGCCAACGCTTTGGCCGCCAGCTTCGCCACGATGTTGTGGCCATACGCATACATTGCGCTGGAAACCACGCAATCGCTGTTTCTGCTGCTAGCTGGATTTATGGCGCTGAACTACGAAAAGTTGCCTACGTGGCCTCGCACCCTGATGTTAGGGATTGCCGCAGGTCTCGCCGCCAGCGTCAAATCCAACGGGTTCTTTCTGTTGCCTGCGATTGGCTTTCTGGTGGTCAGTTTTTTCTGGCGAGATTGGGAAAACCACTTGGCGATCTGGGCCGTGTTGAAGCATGAATGGCGAAAAGTCGTCAGTCTGTTTTTGATGATTCTGTCGTTTTACTGGCTTGGAAGTTATTCCCGCGCAGCTTATTGGAATCAACATGGTTCGTTGCTTGGCTATGTGTTTCGAAATGTGTTGATCGAATCGCCGCTCACGTTTCTGATGAATTTGTGGTCGCAATTTTTCTCGCTGAACAAAGGGCTGATCTTTTTTGCTCCGATTGCAGCGGCAGGCTTGTTCACCATTCAAAAAACATTTCGCGTTGCTCCCCAGTTGGCATTCTTTTCTTTGCTGGTCTTGGCGGGGTCGGCTTGCAGTTTGTCGTTGCTGATTCCCTGGCAGGATGAAGTCTGGGGACCGCGCTATTTGCACACGGCTGTTGCTCCGCTGGTTTTATGTTTTGCTGCCACGTTGCGCGTCATACGGTTCGAATGGAAATGGAAAACACTGCTCGCCACCACAGCGGTATTTGGCTTGGCGGTTTCTTTTCTCGGCAGCATTTTTTATTACGGCCAGCTTCACAGCGCTGCCAGCAACAGTGGAAATTCGACGATAGAAAACTTCCTCAACGACCCTCGATTCAATCATCCGCGATTCAACCTGAAATTGCTTCAAAGCCGGATCTTTTCCAAAGACGAACAATGGCCAACTCCTGAACGCTGGTGGTTTGATAAACCGCCCGATGCGCCAACCCAGGCGACGGTAAATTTGCGCGATTATGCCCAACCGCAACCGCTGATCTTGAATTCATCCGAGGCCAGAAAGCTGGCATTTTGTTTGAAGGTGGCTTTCTTCCTAGGAAGTGCACTACTTGCTTCAGCCTATGTTGTTGCCTGGAAACGAAAGGATTGAAGAACATCTCCCAATCAGGGAGAATGGCGGCGTGGGGTTGGGAACGAAGATGAATGTAATTAGCCGAAAGAAGCTTGAAAAATTCTGGCAAGAGCATCCTGACTCGGAAACGCCATTGAAAAGTTGGTATAACACTTGTCGGAAATCGCGATGGAAAAGTTTGGATGATGTGCAGAAAGTTTATCCGCACGCTGATCCTGTCGGCGATTGTACGGTCTTCAATATAGGCGGAAACAAATACCGGCTAATTGTGAAAACCAGATACCCATACCAGAGAATTTATGTGACCCACGTCCTTACCCATAAGGACTATGACAAAGGTAAGTGGAAAGATGATTGCTAAAGCTGAAGGCGTGACACAGGTCCGCCGCTTCAACAAACGAAAATATGGAGAATTGCTGGCGGAATCCGTTCCAACCGTTGTTCGCACCGAAGCGGAATATGATCGCGCCATTGAACAGATCGAAAAACTCCTCAAGAGAGGCGACCGCATCTCGGTTGAAGAAGAACGCCTGCTTGATCTGCTCTCCACCCTGGTCGAAAAGTACGAAGATGAGCATTATCCGATTGAACCATCAGCCCCACACGAAGTCTTGCAACATCTGATGGAAGCTCGCGGTCTGAAGCAAAAAGACATTGTGCATTTGTTTGGATCAAGTGGCAGAGCATCCGAAGCCATCAACGGCCACCGCCCAATCAGCAAACTACAAGCAAAAACGTTGGCTGAGTTTTTCCGCGTCTCGACCGATCTCTTCTTTGGTACATAAGGGTTAGACAACTAGCAACTCGGCTGCCCCGCCGGAATTCTTGATTATTGCTAGATTCGTCAAAGGGCTTTGAATTGGCAAAGGAGATGGGATGGGATGGAATAAAAGATAGACGTTCAAGGTGTTACGGTTTCAGCTATGGAGGTATTCAGATATGGATAAAAAGCTGATTGCGAGTCGGCTACAGGAAATCAATGAAGGTCTTGTAAGCCAATCAGGAGGGTTAGTTGAGAGCCACTTTCGCAAGAGCAAAAGGTTAGGGGCTGCGGCAAGGTTGTGTAATGTCCTCAGAGGACAGGATGTTATTGATAATTACGAAATGCTTGCTGCAGCAGCGGGAGAACTGAGTATCTCTGCAGATACTCTTGACAGGGCATTATCTGAACTTGAAGAGATTGGCTACGTCACACTTTATAAATCAGACGGTGAGATAAGGAAGGTCGAAGAAAGGATTCCACTGCTATCAGATCGTTACGAGCTAATCGGCCAAAAATGGTTAGATAGCAATCCGAGTGAAATTGAAAAAGGGGCAATAGTTCTCCTTGATGATTTATTGGTGGCACCTCAGCGGGAAAGAGATATAAAGAAGAAACACAATTTCGACTCCGATGCTTTTAATATCATCACTGATGTTGCAAAAAGCGGTGAATTCTATAAAACGTACACCAGCCCCGTAGATGGTAGTTCAATTGCATTTTCACCTCTTTACCACGATGAAAACCCTGAAGCCTTCTTGAAATTATTTGATAAATTTCCTGATAGGGATGTAAGTAGGATATTGCGATCAATTCGTGACTATCAGGGTAAACCCGTTGACACAATTTCAAGCCCCGTTCTCCGCGAGGCTATCAAAACAGGCTGTATTCCCACCCCAAGTGTAGACTCGACAGGCGGTAAAAAACATTTTGCCTTCACTCCAGTTTTAGGTGTCGGCAAATTTGAGAAATCTCTCCTTGAAAAAGCTCGTGCCTTAGTTTCCTGTGTGCGCTATGGCCAACATTATGCCGGAGTGACGCAGATTAAATACCCTCTTCTGATTCTTGAAAAATTGCGCACCCAAAAACAACTTGGCGCTCATTCCGAAATTTTAAAACAATACTCGGTACTTCAAAAACTTGGCGTTGGTAGGATAACGAGAAATCGCCATTACCCTAGTCGCTATAACTTAGAATTGCTCGACACCGAAGAGAATCTTCGCGCTTTGGACCTGGCTATCCAATACCTGACTGTTAACGAAGTGACCAAGTCCGACCCAAGGATTGACGAAGCGAGACAGTTGCTTGTCCCAGGCACATACGGTTCGCCAACGAAAACAAGAATGTCTCTACGGGACATGAAAACGACTGAATTGTCTGAGCAAAGTATTAATCAACTTAACCATCTTCTCATAGGAGGCTCCAGTGGCTTCTAAAGACCAAGACTTGAACTATAAGCTCAAAGTTTCCGCTGCTTTTCGTAAAATGGGGTATACGGTCTTCCAAGAGGTGGATCTTTCGACATTTAGCTATCAGCCTAAGTATCAAAGGAAACAGGTTTCCGACTTTGATGTACTTGGGTTACTAGTAGAATCTGACTTTGGCGTTACTACAGCGGTAGCCGAGTGTAAAACCATTGAAGAAAAAGCAATGGAAGTCTTATTAAAGCTGAAAGGGCTGAAAGAGTTTTTCCACGCAGATAAAGCGTATCTTGTCCAAACCCGTGTTGATGTAAATGCGCGCGAAGTCGCTCGTGACATGGGAATATGGTGCTTGGATGACCGCAATCTAGCAGTGTTATTAAAAGGATTGGAGGTAAGAGATGATGTCGAGGTATTAGCTGAAAGGGAAATCTATTTACAAAAGGAGCGAATCTCAAAAGAGCTAAAGAGCGAGCATCAAAAAGCTCATGAATACCTACGCTATGACTTTTGGACGCTGCCAGCCTATCGGAATATTATCAACCTCGTCCGCCATGCCAACCTCCTTTCAGAAAAGGTCTTCTCTGAAAAGCAAAATGATGTAGTACTTTGTCATTTAATTGCCACGAATCTGGCTGTAGCAATTACGCGCCTGACACTTGATGTAATGCGATTTGATAACAGCGATGTCGAAACAGGGGTTCGCAATCGAATTCATGGAGGGACGCGGGAACGGCGAGACCGTGAAGCGCTTTATGATGTTGTTGCTAAACTTATTCCCAATACTGGCCTTTCTGTTGATCCTCCATTTCTTCCTGCATTATGCGAACTTATCGCTCGTTTTATTAACGCGAGTGCTTCGGCATCGCGAGTAATACCCTGTTTGGATCATCTTTCCCGCCAGCAAGTATTACCAAGTTATTCGGAGGCAGTTGGAAATGCTGCAGCGATTTTTGGAGATCGAACGTTAAAACTAGCACGCGACATTTTTCATTTCATTTCGCGTGAGACAAGCATCCCAATTGATATATTTAAGTCTTCATTAAGTTAATCCTTTAACTTAATGAAGACCGTCAAGATCAATGATAATTGGCTGATCCCCATACTCATAAAGCAGCAAACCTTAATAGAACCTGGGCTGGGAGGCTGGAAGCATGTCAAACGAAAGAGTCGCCCTTTACTTACAAGACGCGCATTCCTTGCAGGACGGAATCAAATACGCGCAGTATGCCGAGCGCAAAGGCTTTGAAGCCGTGTGGCAGGCCGAAAGTCGGCTGGTGCGCGATGCGATTGTGCCGATGGCGGCGTTTGCCGCGACAACCGAACGCATCAAGATCGGCGCG
>CAZMXG010000082.1:0-31707 GCA_964570175.1 uncultured Heliomicrobium sp.
TTGGTGTTCCCGGCGCCTGGCAGGCAGTTGCCGCGCCGCGCGTGTCAACCAATCGCACTGGATGCGCCAACGGATAGAACTGCAATCCGGTGCCGCTAATGACGACCGTATACGCTCGCGTGCCCATACAGCCCAAGTTGTCGGTCGCTTTGATTGTGAAGTTGAAAATTCCGGTTGTCGTCGGAGTGCCGGTCAGGTTGGTTCCACTAATATTGACTCCGGTTGGGAAACTGCCTGAATCCAGCGTGAAAGTGTAAGAAGGGGTCCCACCAGTCGCGCCAAGTGCCTGCGTGTAGAGTGTTCCCACAAATCCATTCAGCAGGGTTGACGGTGTAACCAGGATGGTTCCACACGCCACATTGATGACCAGGGAGTATGCCTGCTCGCCAAAGCAGCTTCCGGTGTCGTCGGTGGCTCGGACAGTGAAATTGAATGTTCCAGACGCCGTTGGCGTGCCAGTAATCAATCCGCTGCCAGACATCATCATGCCGCTGGGAAGGGAACCCACGGGCATCGTGAAGTTGTATGGCGCCACGCCGCCACTGGGCATCAATTGTGTGGTTGGATACGGCGTTCCCATAGTGCCAGCCGTCAAAGTCGCTGGCAGGATCGTGATTCCACACCCAAGCTGAATTTCCCACAACCCGCGTCCGTGTGTGGCAATACGCAAAATGCGATTTGCCTGTTGGATTTTCACATCGAACACAGCCACGCGCGGAAGCCCTACTCCAAACGGCAGCCAGTTGGCTCCGCCATCTGTCGTGCGATACACGCCGATGTCTGTGCCCGCGTAAACGTGCGTAGGATTTGCCGGGTCAATTGCCAACCCATTGACCGGAACATCCGGAATGCCGCTTCCTGCCGCAACCCACGTCGGAGAAGCATTGCTGAGATTCGTCGTTTTCCAAACGTGCTGGTTGGCAGTTACGCCAAACCCTGTAAAGCCTACAAACGCGATTTCCGGATTCGTTGGATCAATCGCAATGCGCCCGACAAAACGTGCGGGCATGCCCGCTCCGGTCACATTCGTCAGCGTGGAGGAACCAGTGGTCGTTCGCCAGATGGTTCCATTCCGCAATCCAACAATGCGCACATTGTCGTTTGATGGCGCAATGCCGATCGTGCTGATGGGCTGCCCGGAGACAATCGGTTCCTGGCTGACTTTGGTGACTGTCGTGCCGCTGTTTGATGAGCGGTAAAGCACATCGGAACCAAAATACAGCGTATTCGGATTGCCTGGCCCCAACGCCATTGGCGCGTAAAACAGAATTGCCGAAGCGGCACATGTCATCCCATTCGCTGTCGAACCGGAGAAGCCGCATCCAAAGAATGTCCAGCCATTATCTTGCGCGTTGGCAGTATTGGTGACTCGCGCATAGCCCATGGCGTTCGTCTGGTTGAAATACGTGTGGTACATCGTCACGTTGGTCGTATTGGTGGCGTTTTTGTCAATTAAGGCAAATCCGCCATCGCCGAAATCGGCGCGCGTCCAGGTGTCGTTCGGTTGCAGAAAGTTGGTTCCGTTGTCTTGCGTTCCGCCAATGGTAAATCGCGGATCGGTTGGATGCATGTCCAGGCTTTGAAACTGCGTCGCCATAAAGCCCGCGATATTCTGGTTCGTCCACGTAACCCCGCCATTTGTGGATTTGTAAACACCACCATCGGTGCCCATCCAGGCGATGTTTGAGTCAGAGGGAGCAAAGATGGCCACATGGTTATCGGCATGCACACCGTTGGCGACATTGGTAAACGCGGTGCCTCCATTGACGGAACGAGCAATGAGTCTGGTCGCGGCACCGGTTACGTTGCCTCCCAACAGAACTGTGCTGGCACTGTTCGGAGCGACAGCAAGGGCGATATTGTAAAAACATTGGCCGCCGCAAAAGCCGTTGGCGGCAGCGATAGTCGCTGACCAGGTTGCGCCACCGTCGGTTGAAACGCGCAATCTGCCATTGCTTTCGCCGGAGGCTGCATAAACAGTCACGGTTCCGCCGGAAGAATGAAGCGCCAGTTCTGCGCGCACGCTTTCCAAGGACAATGTCCGCGTGAACGTTGGATTGGCCACCAGCGCGTCAGTGGAAACGAAAAATCCGCCGCCCGTGCCTCCGCCCGATGGATTGATCGCGCCGTTGACTGTCACCAGCACTCTGCTTGGATTGGCAGGATCGATTGCCACATCGGTGTGATTGAAATTTCCGACGACGACATTGGTTCCGGTTGCCGTGGTCAGTTTGGTGAAGGTGCAGGCTCCGGTGGCATTCGTGGAACGGAAAAGCCCACGACCCGGCAACGGCGGGACAGTGCCGCCGCCAAAAGGTTCGCCGCCTAATCCGCCTATCCCCGAAGTCGTGCCCGCAAAAATAATCGCCGGATCTGTCGGATGCACGACGATTCTGCCGACAGCTCGTCCGGTGAAAACGTCATTTGCGCCGTCGGAATTAAATGGCCCATTCAGGGTCGGAGAAGTATCAGCGTTGTTGATTCGGTAAATGCCAACTCCGAAAAAGCTGTCGGCGGAAGATTGCGGTTCGCCGGTGCCGACGTAAACAATGGTTGGGTCAGAGGGGGCAATAGCAATGGCTCCGATGGCCAACGACATCGCCGAATCGAAAATCGCTGTCCAACTGGCTCCCCCATTCAGTGTGCGGTACACGCCGCCCTGTGCGGTGCCAACGTAAACGATATTTGGATTGGACGGATGAATGGCAATGGCTGTGGTGCGTCCGCTGACGGCGGTTGCCGTGCCTTCAGTTTGGCCGTTGGGAATTGGTGATGGACCAATTTCCGTCCAGTTGGTTGGATCAATTTGCGCGGCACGAGTTTGATATTGCTGTTCCATCACACGGATTGCCGCAATGCGACGATCCGGGCGGTCATACGGCAATCCGCGCAGCAAATTGATATTTTCCTGCCGCTTGTTCAGGTACTCATCTTTTTCGATCAAGCCACGCGCGAAGGGAGGCATATCCGGGTCGTCTTCCTCTCTTTCTTCCTTTTCTCGCGCAGCGGCCTTTTTGGATTGTTCTTCACTGCGGTTCACTCGTTCGCGGTTCTGTTGTTGCTGGTTGCCGGTTCGCGTCCGGCCTTGTTGTTGGAACGCTTCTGTTTGTTTTGCCAGCAACAACGCTGCTGAAACAAGGATCAAAATACTGCCAAGAATAAAAATAAATTGCCGGATTTTGAATTTTTGTAGGATAAATCGAATCGTAGCGGGACTCATATTCTGTAGGCTCCTTTATCGGTAAAAAGCTGGTCTGGCAGAAAAGTAAGGCTTGGATTAATAGCCGGGGGGAAGACCCGGCCCTTTTCTGCGGCGAGCTTATCTAAATGTTTCTGTGGAAAAAACGTGCTGTTTCTCGGCTATTTTTCTGGGAAATTTTTTACCGCCGCAATCTACGGCAGCGCGTAATAGCTGTCAACTTTTGACTTGCAGAATTCCGCGCTTGACTCGAAACCTTTGCAGCCGCGATAGTTTCGACGTAATCAAACCTTTCAAACAAACTCTAGGAGACATACCGAATGAAAGCTGCTGTTTTGCACGCGCTGGCCACCCCTTTGACCATCGAAGAATTGCCCATACCGGAAGCTGGTGCGGGCGAACTTGTAATTAAAGTTTTGGCTTGCGGCGTGTGCCATTCAGATTTGCATCTGGTGCGCGGTGAATGGGATTTGCTCAAACCGATTACCAAGATTCCCCTGATTCCGGGGCACGAAGTCGCAGGAGAGGTCGCTAAAATCGGGGAAGGCGTCGAAGGTTTTGCCCTTGGAGATCGTGTCGGCGTTCCCTGGCTGCATTACACCTGCGGCGAATGCGAATACTGCCGCGCGGGACGCGAAACGCTTTGTCCGAAACAGCAGGTTACAGGCTGCACTGTAGATGGAGGCTTTGCCGAATTCATCAGGGCAAAGGCCAGCCACACCGCCAAATTGCCTGACAATTTGAACTTTGCCGAAGCCGCGCCGCTTTTGTGCGCCGGACTGACGGTTCATCGAGCGATGAAAGATTCGGGCGTCGAAGCCGGGCAGCGCGTCGCCATTTTTGGCATCGGCGGACTGGGGCATCTGGCGGTTCAACTGGCCAAAGCGCGCGGGGCGGAAGTCATCGCCGTTGACGTGTCCAATGACAAACTGGAATTGGCGCGTGAATGCGGCGCAGATTACACAGTCAATGCCGTGGAAACGCAGGCGTACAAAGAAGTGAAAAAGCTCGGCGGCGCTCACGTGGTGATGGTGACTTCCGGGTCGAAAACGGCGTATGAAACTGCGCTCCGAAGTTTGCGGAAAGGCGGAACGCTTTCCGTGGTGGGCATGGCTCCGGAACCCATCAACCTTTCCACTGTGGCGATGGTTTCCGGCGAATACCGCATTGTCGCTTCCGCTGTCGGCACGCGGCAGGATTTGCGCGAAGTTCTGCAACTGGCTGCCGAAGGCAAAGTCCGCTGCCGAATCGAAACGCGCCGCTTTGAAGAAGCCGATGCTGTGCTGAATGAAATGCAGCGTGGAGGTTTGGTTGGCCGCGTCGTGCTGACATTTTGAAATTCCTTGGAACATCGCACGACCAGGAAACCCAGGCTTCCGAAACGTGAAGTTCTTACCCACTTTTCGGTTTTAACTCCCAAGACTATTTCCTTTTTTAAGCTGCCTCAGCCAGGTAGAAAAACTTTGGCGCATAAAAAACTTTCTTTTCTTGGCGGGTTCCGCAAGTGGAATCCGCCTGAGTCAATGAGCCGAACAAAAAGCATTAACATCTTGCGCTCCTCGCGCGGTGGTGTGTCGGCTTTGCGTGAGCATTCATGATTGACCCCTGATGTATTGAGGCGATCAAGTTCCCAAACTGGCAAAACCAAGGAGACTGACCCTATGAAAAGAAAGTTTTCCATTTCGAGTCCCTTCGCCAAACCGAGATTTCCCGTGCTGATGAAGCTGAGTTTGCTGGGAAGTTTCGTGGCGTTGTTTTTAGTCTTGAAGGGTGGCGGGCATCCGCTGCTGTTGCAGGCAAGCTGCCCAAACCCTCCGCTGACGATTGTCAATTCCCCCCAAGTTCCAACCGATGTCTGTATTCCTTCAGACTTTCAGGGCAACCCGATTGCGTTCTTCGATGATTTTTCCTGGCGCAGCTTTATCGCCATGGTCTGGCCTGCCCAGCAGGACCAACGCGGCGTCGCGAATGCCAGTTTGCCTGTGGGCACTACTTCCGGGCCGTTGGTGTTCGAAACACTTAAAGCAGATTGGGAAGTCTTCCAGCCCAACGGAGCGGCGCCTTCGGATTGGAACAGCTTTTCCGGCAAAGTGCCTTGTGCGAATCAGACCGTGGGATTTAACGACCTGGTGCTTTCGTCTTTCACCAAATTCGGCAATGTCGGCGAAGCGGGCAGAGGCAATCTGGTGGGGCCGCTGGTTGCGCAAAACAACACCTACGTGCGGTATTTGACGGCGTTTAACAAAACGGAGTTCGATAAGATTCTCAGCCAGAAACTGTATTTACGCGCGAATCTGAATACGCCGAACTTTCAGTTCGATTCCGGCGCATTGGATGTCAAATCTGCCTGGGTGGATATGACGGGCATTGCGCATCCGGAGCGGTATTACACACGCACGGCGCAAGTTTTGGACACAGTGTCAGGGAATTGTTCGCAAAAAACCGTTGGCCTGGTTGGGTTGCACATTGTACAGAAAACTCCTTCGCGACCTCAGTGGATTTGGTCTACATTTGAACAGGTAGACAACATTCCACAGGATGGAGCGGTTTCTCCGTTTCCTTTCAATGACGGAACAAACACACCGATGCCGGACGACAATCCGATTGGGTTTCCACCTCCGCCAGTGCCGCCGCAAAAGTTCAACGTCCAGCGATTGACACCCATCAATCCTTCGACGGTGGCAACGAACGCCCAATACCAACAGGCGTTAGCATCCCAGGGCGGCGGCGTATGGCAATTCTATAAACTTGTCATGACGCAATGGCCGACGACTCCGAACAATCCAACCTTGCCCGGAGACCCCACGCACACTTTTCCTGGCGCAAATCCGACGTCGGCATTTGCCAATGTCACGCTGGAAACCTTTGACCAAACGCGGATTCAAACCGGCTGCATGAATTGCCACAACGCAACCAAACAAAACACGGATTTTCTTTGGTCGTTGCAGGTCAACGCCTTTCCAACGCCCGCGCCCAATGTCAATCCGGCGATCAACAGGCTGAGGGCTTTGTTAATTGCCAACAAACCGAAAGCGGCTCCTACGCCGAAAGCGAAGCCGACTCCCATTCCGAAAGTGAAACCAACGCCGAAACCCAAGTGGAAATGACGTCGGTTCGGTTTCAAGACGAATGCAAAACGCGCGACAACAAGTCGCCACATCTTTCACCTCGACAACTTTCATCCCGGAAGCTTGTCTTTCTTCAAGGAGATTTCTTATGGCTCTCACTTCTTATGCTCAAGTACAAGCGTTTATTACCCAGGTATTGACCCAGAACAATGAAATTGGGAGTCGCTTTTCTCCCCACGGCCAGTTCTGGGCGACGCTGACCTATGATCAATTCGTCAACGGGAATGTGCCGAATGTTCAGGAGAACGGCCAGCCTCTTCCCATTCTGGTGAAAGGGAATTCCGCGCAATCGAACATCATTCTTGCCCTCAAAGGCGCGGCAGGCACTCCCTTTGATCCGAACACAGGCGACATTGGACGAATGCCCGCAAACGCCAACCCTCCAGCCAAGCCGTTTTTTACTGATGCGCAAATTCAGGAGATCGCGGATTGGATTGATGCCGGTTGTCCTGAAGGGGCGGCGGCTCTGGGCGTGGTTGAGGCTGTGCGAAGCCCGGCTGCTGTAAAGCCCAACTCCGAAGAATCCAAGAAAGAGCACAAGTATTAGCTGATAGTTGTATTTTGCTTCCTGCTAGATCAAGCCCGCGCCGTTACTCCATATGGTTTTTCAGCGTGGGCTTGATATTCGCAGCTTAAAACTGACAGGAGAATCACAATGCAAACCCAATGTTTAACGATTAGAACGGTCGTCGCCAAACTGGCTTTCGTGGTTGGCGTGTTCATCTCTCTTCTTCTCCTTGCGCCGAATGGTAAGGCCCAAACCGGATCAAACGAGAATCAGGTCCAGCCCAATGCCTACTTAGTGACGATTTTGCGCATCAAGCCGGAATTGCTTTACGAATGGCAGGAATTTCGCAAAAACGAAACCATTCCTGCTTTGCTGAAAGCCGGATACAAGGAACAACAGGTCTGGCGCACAGCCGTCTTTGGCGAAGGCGATTGGCTGATCATTACGCCGATGCAAAATTTGCCTCAATACGACAACCCCGGCCCATTCGTTCGGGCGTTGGGAACAGAAAGTGCGCGCGCATATAACCAAAAGGCTGCGCGGTTTATTGAAAGCTCCCGCACCATTGCCATTCAAATGCTTCCTGACCTGAGCATTGCGCCGAAACCCGGCACGGCATTCAAGCTGGGATTCCTGCAAATCAACCATGTCACGCCCGGAAGAGGCGCTGACTACAACAGCTTCATCAAAAACTCCGTGCTGCCGGTCTTACAGGCGACCAACGGCAAAGGATTTCTGAAAGGCTATTTGCGCGGCCAGGTGTCGTTTGGCGGCAATAACGACGAAGTGTTTTCGATGGTCTTGTTTGATTCTTTTGCCGATTTTGCCGCTTGGGGAGAAAGTTTTCATCCGGCTGCCGCAAAGGCGAACCTGGACGCAAAAAGCGTCGGGCTGACCACATACCGGGACAGCGCCTTTTATCGTTACGTCCCGGAATTGAGCATCGCTCCGGCAATTGCAAAGCCGGCGAACAAATAGAGAATGACTACATTCAAGCAGGTGTCTTTCAAACCACTGACGTTGTGTTGGTGCGGACATTAACTGTCTGGGAAAACCAGAATGGGGAACAGCAATGAACACATTTCCAACCAAGATTCGTAACAATTCAGGATTCGATTCAAGTCTGATTCATCTGTCTGTCACAGGAATCAACGATAGCATTGCAGACAATAAGAAGCAGCAGTTCTTCAATCCGGGCGCGAGCGTGGGCAGCGATCCCTGGCAGGATACTTCCTGTTCGGTGAAGCTTTCTGAATTGCCTCACGACAGCGATGGCGACGCGTTGTTGACACTGCCGTTTATCAATTCCGGAATTGTCTTTCTTTCCATCAATGACGCGCTGACGTTTAATGGGACTTCAATGCCGGATTTCAGCAATCCGACCAACCCAAGCTATAACACCTTGTTTGATAAGTTCGAGATTTCGTTTCTGCAAAAAGATGGACACCCGTTCATCAATACGACCAACGTGGATTTTTTCAGCCTTCCGCTCAGCCTGCAGCAAACGCTGACAGATGGAACCACAACCGACATCAGAAACTTTACCAAGTCCAGAAAAGAGATTCTGGATCAATTCACATCTTCTTTCGGGGCCAGCGAATGGTCGAAGCTGATTCTGAAAAACGGCGACAGCATTCTTCGCGTGGTTGCTCCGAATAAAGCTCTGGTGCCACCGAATAACTTCGACGCCGGTTTCTTTCAAGCTTATGTTGATAAGGTCTGGGAATTTTATGGCAAACCGGGAAACACCCTGACAGTGGATATGACAGAGATCGGGACCAAAGCTCTTTTTACCGGCAGCGTCGTAACGGATGCGAATAGCCCTGATGTCAACAAATTTGTCTTCTCCGATCCAAACTCCAATGCCGGGAATTCGACCAAAGTCGTTTTTCAAAAACCAGTGGGAGACCAGATTAAAGGATCAGTCTTTGGATGTGCTGATTTGTTTGCCGCTCCGGATCGCACGGCGCAAGCAGTTCCTGCCAAGAATCTGGGTGCGGCGTTTAACGTCGGCATTCTGGCGCAGGAGCCGGGGAATTTGAACCTGACGTCGCCGACTTCGTCGCTGGCCCCCAATGGATGGAAAGATCAAAGACAGAATTTTTATCGGCAAACCATGACCGTCGAATCGGGGAATTCCGCCAGCGAAATCGTTTGTTTCAACCTGTATTCCAAAGTTCTGCATGCAAACGCCGAAGGCGGAACCTCAGGTAATTTTGATGGGCTGGTATACGGGTTTGCATTTGATGACGTGACTGGGAGTGATTCGACACTGTCAGCGCCGAATGCCATCAACGCGATTGTGACAATCCAAAATCTGCAAATGTCGTCTTTGCCCAACGCCCCGCGGCGGAATGAAGCGAATGCAGAAGGCCGAAAACCGATAGTATTGCGGTGATGCCACTTGCCAGTTGAATCGCACGCGACCGGAATCAAACGACTTTGCCAGCCCGGAAAAGTCGTTTGATTCCGGTCGCGTGCTTTTTCATAATCCCTGAAGAAAAAATGCCTGCTTGTGTTGCCGGACGCCAGTTCATAGAATGTCCGGGCATTACCGGCTGAGATCAGGCGCATTGATAAACTCCCCAGCCGACACTGCTCAGGCAACACAACCGGTCGCCTCACCATCTTGTGGTTGTCACAAAAAACTGCAAAAAACACTTTACAGATTCTTTAATGCGCGCCCCCCTTTTTCTGTAGTGTCTACATCGTTCTCTTTTCAAATTCCCAGATTTGCTCAGAACCCGAAAGCCGGTCTCTGACTTCATTGGATTGCCCAGAATTGCTGGAAACCCGTTCATGGAGGATTCGCACTTGATGCTCGCTAGAAAAAATTTTACTCGTTTTCTTGGCGCAGGTTTGGTTATCGCTGCCGCCGTTGCTGTTATCAACTTTCTATTTTTCGAACGTGGGCAAACTGCCCAGGCAGCGTTTGACCTTTCAGCAAAGCAAAATGAAATGAAACAGGCTTATGGCCGCTTGCCGATGAGCTTTGAAGTCAATCAAGGGCAAGCCGATGAAGCGGTCAAATTCATTTCACGAGGCCACGGCTACCAGGTGTTTTTGACCGAGACGGAAGCCGTTCTGGTTTTGCAAAACGCGGAATGCGATAGTTGCAAAGATGCCGCGCCAACGGCCAATTCCAAGCTTCCCGCTCCCAACGTGTTACGATTCAAATTGCAAAACGCACGTTTGACCGACGAAGTTAATGGCTCCGGGTTGCTGCCCGGCAAAAGCAATTACCTGATCGGAAACGATTCCAGCCGCTGGCGCACCAACATTCCGAACTATTCCCGTGTGGAATACAAAGACGTTTATCCGGGCGTGGCAATGGCGTTTTACGGAACGCAACGAGAGCTGGAATACGATTTTGTCGTTGCGCCGGGAATGGACCCTTCCGACATCACAGTTGCGGTGGAAGGCGCGGACAAGCTGGAACTCGACCCCAACGGCGACCTGATCTTGCACGTAGGCAACCAGCGCGTTTACCACCGCGCTCCAGCCAGTTATCAAACCATTGGCGGAAAGCAGCGCCAAATCAGCAGCCGGTATGTGCTGAAGGGCGGAAACAATATCGGATTTGAAGTGCCCAGCTACGACAAGCAACAGACCCTGGTGATTGACCCGGTGATTGATTTTTCAACGTTCTTTGGCGGCATCGGTTCTGACGAAGGTTACGCTATTGCGGTGGATTCGACGGGCGCTGCATACGTCACGGGCACGACGTACTCCAACAATTTCAACACATTTGCACCTTTGCAAACAATCAATCGTGGCGGCAAGTACGACGCGTATGTGACCAAAATCAATCCGGAAGGTTCAGCGATTGTTTATTCCACCTATCTGGGTGGCAGCAATGAAGATTCGGGACACGGCATTGCGGTCAATTCCAATGGAGAAGCGTTCATCGCCGGAATCACCAATTCGCAGGATTTCAATACCCGCAACGCATTGCAGCCCGTCATCACAGGCTTAACCGAAGACGCTTTTGTCACAAAGGTGAATGCGAACGGAACCGATCTGCTATTTTCGACCTATTTGGGGGGCAGCAACATTGACCAGGGATTTGCCGTTGCCCTCACCACAGCCGGAGACGCCATTGTTACCGGTTCGACAGCTTCAACCAATTTCCCGCTGTTGAATCCGCTGCAAAATACCAATCGTGGGAACACGGACATTTTTGTCAGCAAGATCAAAGGGGATGGTACGCAATTGCTTTATTCAACGTACCTTGGCGGCGGCGGGTTTGAAGAGGCATATGGCGTCGCTGTGGATGCTGGGGGCAGCGCGTATTTGGCAGGAACGACGGCTTCCGCTGACTTCAACACACTGAATCCATTCCAGGCGAGCATTGGCGGCGGTGGTGCAGACGGATTTTTGGCCAAAGTCAGTACAACGGGTTCGCTGGTATATTCGACGTATTTGGGCGGCACAGGAGTTGATGTCGCGTATGGCGTGGCCGCTGATGCCAACTCAAACGCTTATGTTACAGGCCACACCTTCTCGACAAACTTCCCGACGCAGAATCCGTTGCAATCCACAAATCGCGGCAACGCGGATGCGTTTCTGACGCGCTTCAATATCTCCGGCAACGGGCTGGTGTATTCGACCTATCTGGGCGGAGCGCAAGGCGATTTTGGGCGCGGCGTCGTGGTGGATAACGGTTCACAGCCGATTGTCACAGGCCGAACGGCTTCAACAGATTTCAATACTCGAAACCCGTTACAGGCAACAAATGCCGGCGGCGTGGATGCGTTTGTTTCCAAGCTGAATCTGAACGGAAATCAGTTGGTGTATTCCACCTATTTAGGCGGAACTTCGGATGATTTGGCGTTCGGAATTGCGTTGGATTCGACCGGCGCTGTTTATGTCACGGGGGACACGCTTTCGACGGATTTCAATGTGCGAGCGCCGCTGCAATCCGGCAACCGCGGTGGATTGGATGTCTTTGTGACGAAGATCAATCCTGTCGGTTCCGACCTGGTATATTCCACCTATTTAGGCGGCAGCGGCGAAGATATAGCTTCCGCGATCGCGCTGGATACAGCAGGAAATGCATACATTACCGGTTACACCAGTTCGAACGATTACCCGACTGTTGGCCCGATTCAAGCCACGAGCCGTGGCGGTTTGGAAGTGTTTGTGTCAAAGATTTTTGCTGACGCTTCCAGCATTGCCTTTAACACATATTTTGGCGGCAACGGATCTGACACCGGTAACGGAATCGCCGTGGACACAGGCGGCAATTGTTATGTGACCGGCGCAACGACTTCGACGAACTTCCCGACGCGCAATCCGATTCAAGGAAACAATCGTGGCGGATTGGATGTGTTTGTGGCCAAGTTCAACCCCTTGGGAACGAACATCGTTTACTCCACTTATTTGGGCGGACAGTTCGGCGACGTTGGCAGAGGCATCGCTGTGGATTCGGCGGGTAGCGCCTGGATCGCGGGCGGAACGTTTTCCGACAATTTCCCCGTCCAATCCGCGTTTCAGCCGACCAATCGTGGGTTGGGCGATGCATTTGTGGCGCGTATTAACGTTGCCGGTACCGGGCTGACCTATTCCAGCTTTTTGGGGGGCAGCAACACAGACGAAGCTGCGGACGTGGCAGTTGATACGGCTGGCAACGCGTATGTTGTTGGCAACACAACCTCGACGGACTTCAACACCCGGAATCCATTGCAAACAAACAACCGTGGCCAGCAGGACGTGTTTGTTACCAAAGTGACGCCGGAAGGATCAAATCTGGTCTTTTCGACATATCTGGGCGGTCAGCGTGCCGATCTCGGCAATTCCATCGCAGTAGATTCGTCGAACAATGCCTACATTACGGGGTCAACGGGGTCGAACAATTTCCCAACGCAAGCCCCATTGCAGGCAACTTACGGCGGTGCCGATGTGGATGCGTTTGTCACCAAGATCAACGCAGCCGGGACTGCCCTGGCGTATTCCACATTTCTGGGCGGGGCGCTGAACGAAGTCGGCAACGCGATTGCCGTGGATGCGCTTGGCAATGCGTACGTGACCGGTGTGACAGCTTCGACGAATTTCCCGCTGCGCAATCCGATTCAATCCGATAATCGAGGCGGTAACGAAGTTTTCATCAGCAAACTGAACCAGCAAGGTTCGGCTTTTGTCTATTCGACTTACCTGGGTGGCAATGGCAGCGACCAGGGTTCCGGGGTCGCCGTGGATTCGTCAGGCACGGCGTATGTCACGGGCGCAACCGCGTCACCGAATTTCAATATCCAATTTCCGCTGGTCGCGTACGGCGGCGGCACGGACGTATTCGTCGCCAAACTGATTTCAGAAGCGTCCATCTCGTTGACTCCTTCTCCACTGGAATTGTCTGCTGGTTCTTCGGCGACGATGACGGTGACAATCAGCGCGGCACAAAATCAGGCGCTGACGGTTTCGCTGCTTTCATCCAACAGCAACATTGTCAGCGTGCCCGCTTCTGTAACGATTCAGGCGAATGCGACCACCGTGACATTTACGGCGACAGGCGTTGCCATCGGCGGGCCAGTGACGATTACAGCTTCGATGCCGCAAGCGCAAGGCGGAGCGACGGCAACCGCCACGATCAACGTCATAGCGTCCAATCGCTTCATCAATGCCGCAAACGTGCAGGCTGTCGCGGGCAGCCAGGTGTTTGTTCCTTTGAATCTGGTTTCGCAAGGCGATGAAAACCGTTTGGCCTTTAGCGTCGCCATCAACAACACGGCGATACTCAGTCCGCAGTTTACGCTTGGCAGTGACGCCGCTTCTTTGGGCGCAACGCTCAACGTGAATACCACACAGGCCGCGCAAGGGCGGTACGGCATTACGATCAATTTGCCGACAAATCAAAAATTCACGACAGGCACGCGCCAGATTCTTGTGATGTCTGCGGTGGTTGTGGGAACAACCGGCTCAACTGTTGTTCTGGGTGACGATCCGGTTGCTCGCCGTGTTGCAGACGTTAACAACAACACGCTGAGCGCTAGTTACACCAACGGTTCGGTTTCGGTTTCCGCCGGTTATGAAGGAGACGTGGCTCCGCGACCAAATGGCAGCAGCGGAACCGTGACGATTGCCGACTGGGTTCAGACGGGACGGTTTGCCGCCGGATTCGACACTGCCGCCACCGGCAGCGAATTCCAGCGCGCAGACACCGCGCCCCGTTCAACACTGGGCAACGGTTCGATCACAATTTCCGATTGGGTGCAAACTGGTCGCTATGCTTCGGCGCTCGATCCACTGGTTCCCGCTGGTGGACCAACCGGACCGGCGGCCTTTGCGTCTGTAGAGGCATTTTCCGAACCTGGCGAAGCCGCACAGGCAAGAGCCGCCCGCGTGGTCAACGTCACCACACAGCGCGGCCAGCAGTTCACGACCTTTGTCGAACTGGATGCGCAGGGCAATGAGAACGGTTTCGGTTTCAGCATCAGCTTCGATACGGCGAATTTGACGTATGCCAATGCCAGTCTGGGGAGCGATGTTTCCGCCGCGACACTCAACGTCAATACGACTCAAGTTGCCTCAGGTCGCTTGGGGATAGCGATGATCCTGCCAACGGGGCAGACACTTGCGGCAGGCACCGGGAAAAGGTTGCTTTCCCTGACCTTCAGCACGCCGGCAAATGGTACGACGAACTCAACGACGATTACCTTTGGCGACCAGCCGATTGCACGCGAGGTGGTCAACGCAAATGCCGACGTTTTGTCTGTCGCCTGGAATGCTGGAACAGTCACCGTTGCCCGTTCCGTCGCCAGTGTTTCCGCCGCCAGTTTTGCCAGCGGCGATTTGTCCGCCGAACAAATCGTTGCGGCGTTTGGAACGAATCTGGCGACTTCGACACAAGTGGCAACAACAATTCCGTTGCCGACCGACATTGTTGGCACGACAGTCAGAGTTCGGGACAACAATGGCGTCAACCGATTGGCTCCGTTGTTTTTCGTCGCGCCTTCTCAGGTCAATTACCTGATTCCGGCCGGCACTGCCAACGGAGCGGCGACTGTGACGATTACCAGCGGCGACGGCTCAATTTCGGTTGGTACGATCAATATTGTCACCGTCGCTCCGGGCTTGTTCACGGCCAATTCCAGCGGTACAGGAATCGCTGCTGCTACCGTTTTCAGGTTGAAAGCAGACGGCTCAACAGCTTACGAACCCGTCGTCAGATTCGATTCAGGGCTTGGCCGCCTGGTTCCGGTTCCGATTGATCTGGGGCCGGAAACCGATCAGGTCATTGTTTTGCTGAATGGCACTGCGTTTCGGAACAACGCTGGTTTGCCGTTGTCGGCGACGATCGGCGGCGTGAATGCTGAAGTTCTGTACGCAGGGCCGCAAGGCGAATTCGTCGGCTTGGATCAAGCCAATGTTCGCATCCCGCGCAGCACGGCTGGACGCGGCGAAGTCAACGTTGTGCTGACCATTGGCACCAAAGCGGCAAATACCGTCACAATTTCGATTAAATGACGGAAAGGTGTTTTTTGACAGGATGAACAAGATTTTTCAGGAAGGAAAATCTTGAATGTGAATCGTGCATCCTGTTCAATCTTGTAAATCCTGTCCAAATTACTTTTCTGCAAACGCCGAGTCTGGCTAATGAGCCTGACTCGGCGTATATTTTTGGTGGCTGGCTCGCCAGTCGTTCCGCCCGCAAATTTCAGGATCATCAAACCATCAACTGCTACTTTTCGTCGGAGGTTACTTAACGTGAAGCGGAAGTTTACTCTTTTCGCCGTTGTCGCTACGTTCGCCGCATTTTGCCTGAATCAATTTCTGGCCGGAGTTTCCGCCAACGGTTCAGGCATTCGGATCAGTGCCAGTCAGGCGAAACCCGCGACAGTGGATTTCAACCGTGATATTCGCCCGATTCTGTCAGACAACTGTTTTGCCTGTCACGGCCCGGACGAACAGCAGCGAAAAGGCAAACTGAGGCTCGATACCAAAGACGGCGCCTTTGCCAAAACCGGCGTCATCGTCGCGGGCAATTCAGCCGAATCGCGCCTGATCAAACGTATCACCTCGAAAGACCCAAACGCGGTGATGCCGCCCGCCGCTTCCGGCCATAAGCTAACGGACAAACAGATTGATCAGCTCAAAAAGTGGATTGATGAAGGCGCGCAATGGAACGAGCACTGGGCGTTTATTGCGCCGAAGCGCCCTGAAATTCCGGCGGTGACGAACAAAGCCTGGGTCAAAAATTCGATTGACGCGTTCATTCTGGCGCGCCTGGAAAAGGAAGGCTTGAAGCCTTCGCCTGAAGCCGACCGCGCGACCTTGATTCGCCGCGTATCGCTGGATTTGATTGGTTTGCCGCCTACGCCCGCCGAAGTTGACGCTTTTCTTGCCGACAAGTCGCCTGATGCTTACGAAAAAGTTGTGGATCGTTTATTGGCTTCGCCGCGATATGGGGAAAAGATGGCGCTTCACTGGCTGGATCTGGCGCGGTACGCCGACACGCACGGCTACCACATAGACAGCCATAGAGACATGTGGCCGTGGCGCGATTGGGTCATCAAATCTTTCAACGAAAACAAACGCTTTGATGAATTCACGATTGAACAGCTTGCGGGCGATCTGCTGCCCAACGCGACGACCGAGCAAAAGATCGCTTCCGGTTTCAATCGCAACCACATGATCAACTTCGAAGGTGGCGCGATTCCCGAAGAATACTTGACGGAATATCTGGTTGACCGCGTCGAAACGACTTCGACGACCTGGATGGGGCTGACATTGGGCTGCGCTCGTTGCCACAGCCATAAATTCGATCCGCTGTCGCAAAAAGAGTTCTATCAGTTTTACGCGTTCTTCAATAACGTGCCGGAAAAAGGCCTGGACGGGAATCGTGGGAACGCGGCTCCGTTTATGGCTTTGCCGACAGACGACCAAAAAGCCAAACAGGAATCGCTGGTCAAAGCCATTCGCGATCTGGAAGACACGCTCGCCGACAAAAACATCGCACCTTTGCAGGAAGCTTGGGAAAAGCCGTTGCTTGGCAAAACTGCCACTTCGCCGGTCAAAAACCTTCTGGCGCATTATGAACTCGACGGTAGTTTGTCCGATTCCTCTGGCCGGTATCAGCAGGGAAGAACCATCAGCGGCGATCCAGCGTTTGGCCCAGGAATAGTCAGCCGAGCGGTTTCGCTGGATGGCCAAACGCAGTTGAGCTTCGGCAATGTCGGAAGCTTCGATTCCCGGCAACCGTTCAGTTTTGCCGTTTGGATGCGTCCAGGCTTAGGCAAAGTCGGCAATTATGCGTTTCAAAAAATTGCCGATGAACAAAACCGGCGCGGATTTGAATTGCTGTTTGAAGACACCCACTTGATTGATATTCAACGCTGGGGCGCGTCGCTGGTTATTCGGTTGACCGCAAATTGGCCGAACGATGCAATTCAGGTTCGCACCAAAGAATCGTTCAACAACGGCGAATGGAAGCACCTGGCGATCAGCTATGACGGATCGGGTAAAGCCGCCGGGATCAAAGTTTTCTTCAATGGCAAAGCGGTCGAAGTTGCAACGCAGAAAGACAACTTGATCGGTTCAATCAAAAACGATGCTGAGCTGATCATCGGCAGCAAAGCGACTGGCCGAGCTTACAGCGGAGGCATTGACGATCTGCGGCTGTACGATTGCGTGTTGACGCCGGAGCAAGTTGACCAGTTGGGATTGCGGTATCCGATTCAAACGACGCTTTCCGGCATCGGCGGCAAACGGACCAAAGAAGAAAGCGACCGCTTGCGCGAATACTTTCTGACCGAAATCGCGTCCGATCAGATCAAACGCCAATACGTAGAACTGAAAGACCTGAAGAAGCAAAAAGCGGACGTGGACAAATCCATCCTGAACGTGATGGTCATGATGGAGCTTGGCAAACCGCGCGACACGTTCGTGCTGGCGCGTGGTGATTACCGCAACAAAGGCGAAAAAGTCACCGCCGGAGTTCCCGCTGTTTTGCCTCCTTTGCCGAAAACCGAAAACATCAATCGTCTGACTTTGGCCAAATGGCTGATGGATGCGAATCACCCGCTTACCAGCCGCGTAGCAGTCAATCGTTATTGGCAAATGTTGTTCGGATACGGACTGGTCAAAACCGTCGAAGATTTTGGCGTGCAAGGCGAGCGTCCGATTCATCCTGAGTTGCTGGATTGGCTTGCAGTCACGTTCCGGGACGGAATGATGAATGCTGAAGGCGGAATGATGAAAGAACAGGCAGCAGGGAGCGGGGTTATTCATCATTCATCATTCAGCACTCAGCCTTGGGACGTGAAGACGTTGCTAAAGTTGATTGTGACAAGCGCGACTTACCGCCAATCGTCAAAGGCCACTCCGCACTTGATCGAAAAAGACCCCGAGAATCGTTTGCTCGCGCGTGGCCCGCGTTATCGTTTGCAAGCGGAACTTGTCCGCGACAACGCGCTGGCAATCGGCGGATTGCTGGACGACCGCATCGGCGGAAAGAGCGTCAAGCCATATCACCCCGCCGGCTTGTGGGAAGAAATGGCGTTCGGCGACGGTTTCAGCGAGCAGGAATATGTTCTGAGCAAAGGCAAAGACTTGTATCGCCGCTCGATGTACACCTTCTGGAAACGCACTGTGCCGCCCGCGCAAATGTCTGTGTTTGACGCGCCCGACCGCGAAAAGTGTGTTGCTCGCAGAGCGACCACCAACACACCCTTACAAGCCTTGGTGCTGATGAACGATCCAACCTACGTCGAAGCTTCACGGAAACTGGCTGAACGCGCACTGCTGGAAGGCGGCAAGGATGTGAACTCCAAAATCGCCTATGCCTTCCGCTGGGCGACGGCGCGCAAACCTACGATTGCCGAAACGCACGTGTTACGAGATTTGCTCAAGCAACAACTGGCTCGTTATCGCGGCGACAGAAAATCCGCCGATGATTTCTTGAAGATTGGCACGCTTGCTCCTGACGCCAGGCTGGAGCAAGCGGAACTGGCGGCTTGGACGATGGTGATGAGCGCAATTCTGAATCTGGATGAAACCATCACAAAAGAATAACGAACAAGTAAATGATCATGACGGCAGCCACCCAAATAACAGAACATCACTGCCACGGCTTGCAACATCTGGTGGGGAACACGCCGCTGATGGGCATCAGTTATAAATTTCGCGGGCGACAGCGAGTGATTTACGCCAAAGCCGAGCATTTCAACATGACCGGCAGCATCAAAGATCGAATGGCGTTGTACATCCTGAATCGGGCTTATCGTGAAGGACGCATCAAACCAGGCGACACAATTGCCGAAGCCACCAGCGGCAACACGGGCATTTCGTTTTCGGCAATTGGCCGGGCAATGGGGCATCCGGTGACGATTTTCATGCCGGACTGGATGAGCCGCGAGCGCGTGGAAATCATCCGTTGTCTGGGCGCTTCGATCATTCCAGTGGCGCGGGAACAAGGCGGCTTTCTGGGCAGTATTCGGTTGACGGAAGAGATGGCCAACACGCAGCCAAATGTGTTTCTGCCGCGCCAATTTTCCAACGACGCGAACGTTGAAGCGCACGCAACGACGACAGCGCCGGAAATTTGGGAGCAATTGCAGTCACGCGGTTTGAAACCGGACGCGTTTGTCGCCGGAGTCGGAACCGGCGGAACCGTCATGGGAGTGGGCCAATATCTGAAAGAGAAAAACTCTGCGGTGCGCATCCACCCATTACAGCCCGCTGAATCCCCAACGCTTTCGACAGGTCACAAGGTCGGCCATCATCGTATTCAGGGAATTTCCGATGAATTCATTCCGGCCATCGTCAATTTGAATGACTTGGATGAAGTTGTCAGCGTTCATGACGGTGATGCGATTTTGATGGCGCAAAAACTGGCGGCCCAGCTTGGACTGGCGGTCGGGATTTCCTCTGGCGCGAATTTTGCCGGAGCTGTAATGCTTCAGGATCAAATGGGAGACAATGCCGTTGTGGCTACGGTTTTTCCCGACAGTAACAAAAAGTACTTGAGCACTGATTTGCTGAGAGAAGAGCGGGCCAGAGAGGATTATCTTTCGCCCGAAATTGAGTTGTGCGGCCTGGATGTCATCAAGCGTTGTTGGGAATAAGGACACTGAGTTTCCATCGTTGGGGGATTGAACATGACCTGTCAGGAAGTGATGAAGCAATTGGAGTCAATGGGCACTGCACAGAACCGTAAGATTTATGCGCGCCACGGCGCTGGAGAAAATATGTTCGGCGTCAGTTACGCCAATCTGTACGCGCTGCAAAAGAAGATCAAGGTTGATCAGGAGCTGGCAGACCAGCTTTGGGCGACCGGCAATCAAGACGCGCAAGTCCTGGCCACGTTGATTGCTGATCCGACGGCAATGAACGACAAACAAATTGAAGAATGGGCGAAAGAATTGAACAACCGCGGCGTCACTGAGATGTTCCTCCAATTCGTCAGCAAATCCCCGCTGGCACAGAAGAAAGCTGAAAAGTGGAACAAATCGAAAGAGGAATTTATCGGACAGGCCGGATGGGGATTGATCGCGCGGATTGCGCTCAACGATCAAAACTTGCCCGATGATTGGTTCGAGCAATATCTGAATATCATCCAGAGCGACATTCACAAACGCAAAAACTGGGTTCGGTACGAAATGAATGGCGCCTTGATCGCCATTGGATGCCGCAATGATTCGCTGCAAAAGAAAGCGCTGGCCGTTGCCGCCAGAATCGGTAAAGTCGAAGTGGATCACGGAGAAACCAATTGCAAAACGCCGGATGCGACAGCGTACATCCACAAGGTTCAATACCGGCATAAGAAGGTCAAGAAGGCGGCCACCAAATGAATATGGAGACAAAGAAGATGGATTTGAACAAAGAATTCGACAAACACCTGACGCGCCGCCAACTGTTCGGGCTTGGCGCAAAAGGCATTGGCATTGCGGCGTTGGCTTCGCTGATGAAGCAGGATGGTTTGGCTTCCGTTGATGAAGCGCGCGATCCGAAAACTGGCGGTTTGGCCGGGTTGCCGCATTTTCCCGCAAAGGTAAAGCGCGTGATTTTTCTGCACCAATCGGGCGGGCCTTCACAGCTTGAAACCTTCGATTACAAACCAACGCTGGAAAAGCTGCACGGAACGGAACTGCCGGATTCGATTCGCAAAGGGCAGCGCATTACAGGCATGACAAGCGGGCAAAGCGCATTCCCCTGCGTCAAATCCATGTTCAAATTTTCTCAGCACGGCAAGTCCGGCACTTGGGTCAGCGAATTGTTGCCTCACACGGCCAAAGTCGTGGATGAATTGACGGTCATCAAATCCATGTACACGGATGCCATCAACCACGATCCGGCAATCACCTTTATCCAAACCGGATTTCAGCAACCAGGACGGCCAAGTTTTGGTTCGTGGGTCAGTTATGGATTGGGCAGCGAAAATCAAAACCTTCCGGCGTACATTGTCCTGCTTTCAACAGCACACGCGCTGAACACCGACCAGCCATTGTTTTCTCGCCTATGGTCAAGCGGCTTTTTGCCGTCCAGCTATCAAGGCGTCAGGCTTCGCGGCGGCGCGACGCCAGTGCTTTATCTGGACGACCCGCCGGGTGTCAATAAAACTTCGCGCCGACAAATGTTGGATGCCGTGGCTAAACTTAACAAAATGAAGCACGACGATTACGGCGACCCGGAAATCGAAACCCGCATTTCGCAATACGAAATGGCCTATCGCATGCAGACCTCAGTTCCGGACTTGATGGATTTGTCGAAAGAACCGGACAGCACGTTTGAACTCTACGGTCCGGAATCGCGCAAACCCGGAACGTATGCTGCGAACTGTCTGCTGGCGCGACGGCTGGTCGAACGCGGTGTTCGTTTCGTTCAGCTTTATCATCGTGGCTGGGATCAGCATAACGATTTGCCGCGCGATCTGGCTTTGCAGTGCCGAGGCACGGATCAGCCTACTGCGGCGCTGGTGGCTGATTTGAAACAACGAGGCATGCTGGATGACACGCTGATCGTCTGGGGCGGAGAGTTTGGCCGCACAGTCTATTGCCAGGGCAAACTGACGGACGCAAATTATGGACGAGATCATCACCCTCGGAATTTTGCGATGTGGCTGGCTGGCGGAGGAATCAAGAAAGGCTTCAGTTTGGGCGAAACCGACGATTACAGCTACAACATCGTCAGCGATCCGGTTCCCGTTTATGACTTGCAGGCGACAATCCTGCATTTGCTGGGCATTGATCACAAACGCCTGACCTACCGGTTTCAGGGTAGAGATTTCAGGCTGACGGATGTTCACGGCGAGTTGGTGGAAAAAGTGCTGGCATAACAGTGATGCTCAAAAAACGCATTTTCATTGTTGCTGTCCTCCTGGTCGCAGTTGCCGCCTTTTACACTTCTTTAGAGGCGCAACAGAAAGACCTCGTCAAATCCATTGAGCGCATCACGCTTCGCAAATGGAGCGAAGATCAAATCACCTGGTTTCTTCCGCGAACGACGGTTGTTCCGTCACCCAAAGGCGCGAAGATTTTGATGACCCTGCAACAGATCAGCGGCTCGGATTATTACGGGCCGGTTAAATGGCGAGAATCATCTGACCTGGGCAAAACCTGGACTGAGATGCGCGATGTGCCGGGCTGGGGCAGGCGCAAGCTGGAAAATGGCGTTGAACAAGCCATCTCTGATGTGGTGCCGGAATATCACGCGAAGTCGAAAACGGTTCTGGCCATTGGGCAAACCCTGTTTTACAAAGACGGCAAATTTTTCAGCGACCAGCCTCCGCGTCATGTGGTGTATTCGGTACGGGATGCCAGCGGCAATTGGTCCGAACCGCAAAAGCTGGTTTGGGACGATCCGCGAGGGAGTCGAATTTACGTTGCCGGTTGTGCAGAGCGCGTGACACTGCCGAACGGAGATATTTTGCTGCCGCTTTCGTTTGCGCCGAAAGATCGAATTGATAATTCTGTCGCTGTGGCCCTTTGTTCTTTCGATGGCCGCGAACTGAAGATCAAACGATTGAGCAACGAACTTCGCAATACGACAAAACGTGGATTGTTGGAACCTTCCATCGCCAAATTCGGCGTCAAGTTTTATCTGACCATTCGCGCCGAAGACGGGCACGGTTACGTTGCCGTTTCAAATGATGGCTTAAAGTGGGCAGAGCCGCAGGCTTGGGTTTGGGATAATGGCGAAGCGGTGGATATGTCCACGACACAGCAGCATTGGTTGAAACATTCAGACGGGCTTTATCTAGTTTACACGCGCAAAGCGACAGAAAACGCGAATGTCATGCGCTGGCGCGCTCCCTTGTATATGGCGATGGTGAAACAGAAAACAATGCGACTGGTTCGTTCGACGGAACAAGTTGTGTTTCCACTGATTGGTGATGGTATCAACGCGCCGACATTGGTTCCGCATTATGGCAACTTTCATACAATGATGCTCAATCGCGGCCAATCGCTGATTTTGGCGGGCGAAGTCGTTCCAGAAAATTTTCATGGCGATATGTTGATGGCCAGAATCTGGTGGGCAAGGCCAAATCGGTTTGCAGACTAGAATCCTTGGCAACTAGAATCTGTTTGTCTCTCCAGAATTTTCAACCTGTTTACCGTAAGGCATCTTCCCCGATTATGACAGAACAACTGCGCCGAATTTTGATTGCCGAAGATGATGACGAGCAACGCACTGCTCTGAAGCTGATCCTCAAGATGAGCAAGTATGTTGTAACGGAAGCTCGTGACGGTCGGGAAGCTATAGACAGTGTTTGCCAGGAGCGGCCCGATCTGGTGTTAATGGACCTGTCGCTGCCGGTTCTGGATGGCCTGGAAGTTACGCGTGAGCTTCGTGGCCGCGCGGAATTTCAAAACCTGCCGATCATTTTTGTGACAGGGTTCGACCAGCAGGAAACTATTGACAGCATCAAAGCCTGTGGTGGAACCGATTTCATCAGCAAACCAATTGAGTTCGATGACCTGAGGAAAATGATCGAAAACTGTCTCGGAACCAGATAGATTCGATCTGTTGCCATCCTTTGTATCTTAAAGACTGCACAGTCTTTATTCAGCCTCACGAAAACATCACCAAAGCATCACCTTTGACTTTAGAGGTTTGATTGTCTTTTTCCGCTTCTGTCAGTGAGCGGCAATGTACGCAGTCGTCGAAGACGACGACATTGTGATCATTGCAGCGTTTCAACTGATAGCTCTGACCGAGAAGGAGATTGGGAAACAAGACATGAAAACAAAATACCAGAAATTCAAACCCGTGGTTGTGATGTTCCTGGCGGCTTTGGTCGCTTTTTCAAACCTGGCTACGCTGCAGGCGCAGAACGTGCGCCGCCGCGCGCCAGAGCGAGTGATTGATGAAGAGCAAGGGAATCCCTCCGAACTGCATTACCTGCCGCGCTACAACCGGGCATCCATGCGGGATGAGCATTCGCACGATGGCCCAGAACCTTCCACAGTTGTAGAGGACACTGTGGGCAACAATTCCGATGCAGTACTGCCTCAGTTTCGCGAAACCGCTGGCGGCCCGCATTGGAATTCCGCTGCGGGCCGCGCCGCCATTGCCGATCAACTGGCAATTGACCTGACTGATGGCCAGAGCAGTGATCTGTCGCAAAAACTTAGTGTGACAGGCAATCCGCAATCCGTGATTTTTGACGGACAGAATGTTTGCACCATTCCTGACATCACAATTCCCAGCTCAGGCTGTTGCAGCTACACGATCAACGACCAGGAAAACAACCAGGATGTTCGGTATCGCCAACCCTATCACGTGTTTAACACGGGAACCGATGCGCAGCGCGAACAGGCTGCACGGAACTTTGCCGAATCCGTTCGCGCCAGCATGCCGATGTTCCTGCCCTATAAAAACAGCCACGTGTATCCGGGCGGCGGCTGGTTGTATGACGGCGGTAACTTCCACGGAGCAGTTGATTATTCGCGTGACAACGCACAAGAAGGAGTGGATGCGAGTTTCGGTGTTTATTCCGTGGCCAACGGCACTGTTGTAACCAAGCTTTGGGACGATTTGATGGGCAATGTCGTCATCATTGAGCACGTGGCTCCGAACGGAGACCGTTACCGCACGACTTATATGCATTTGCGAAATGGATTTACGAACGATGTGGCCAATGCCAAAGACGTTCCCGCCGGAGACACGGCCAAAGACAGCGATGGAAATTACTCGCGCCAGTACAAGTATTACAAGTTCGCCCACAAAGCCACACACGATCCGCTGTACTGGGGAACAGACAGCCAGAAGATCAAAGTTGACGTCGGTGATACCGTCTATGCCGGACAGCAGATCGGTTGGAGCGGCAATACCGGATACGGTGGCGCTGGCTGGGGATTGGACAACAACGGCAACGTGACCAACAAAGCGACAGCAAACAACCATTTGCATTTGATGACGACTGTGCCTGACCCGCGTCCGGCATACCCGAACGATTGGGTTCAGATTGATCCTTACGGCGTTTATGCCGAAGCGGATACCAACGGCGGTTGTTACGATCTGCTGGATGACACACCGTATGTTCGGTTGTTTGCGCCGTTCTACTCAAATTTCCACAACGTCCCCGCCAATGTGGTGTCGAAATACTTTGGCTATTATCCTGGGATGGGCTATGCGTTGCAGACGCTTAGCATTCATCGCAACGGCAATGAACTGCTGGCTTCCGGTTCGTTCCAGAGAAATCTGCCATCGCAATGGAAAGCCCGATTTTATATGACGGGTTCAGATTTTCAGTACTGGTTCGATGAATATCACGATCAGGGGCTGAGGCCGCGTGAAATTTCCGTGACGCGTGATGGTTCGGGCAATCCACGATTCAACGTCATCTGGAAGAAGCGCAACGGCGAAGGCTACTACACGCACTTTGGGTTGACGGATGCCGAATGGTCGCAGAAATGGACAGAGCACGTGACCAACGGCGGAATGGTTGTCGAAGAGCACGTGGCTTATGACACCAACGGCGGCGCGCGTCACGCTGGAATTTTCGTCAGTTCGCCGAAACCTGTTACCGCTGAACTGCATTACTTGAGTTCTGCTGTCTTCAATTCGGTGCTGGTGCCGCTGAAAGCGCAGGGCTACAAGCTGACCAATATGAACGTGGAAGAAATTGGCGGTGGGCGTTCTTACAGCGGCATCTGGCGCAAAGTCACCGGAACCTGGGCGATGGAATACAACCTGACGCCGCAGGAATACCAAAGCGCTTTCGAAGATTACAGCGCGGCGGGTTACAGGCTGTACAGAATTCAGGGCTATGCCGATTCGGATCGCTTCGCCGCCATCTGGACGAAATAGCTGGTTGATGTGCGGACTGCCAACACCAATTGCGGCAGTTCGCCGGAAGTAAACACCGGCAAGCCGGCAAGCCAGGTTTGATCAATTGCGGGACTGATGGCCAGCAACGCGGCAAGGAGTTCATCTCTCCTTGCCGCGGTTTTATTTTCGGCAGGGATATAAAGCGCGTGGATTTTTTGTTCAAGCAAGGCGCGGCGCACGGAAGCTTTTGGTTTTGACAAGTCCGCGCCAACCGACAGTACCGCAAAATCCGCATTAACGAATTGCAGCAAACTGGTTCCTTCGATTAGAACATTCGGCGATTTTACGTGCGACAAAGCTTCGTTGATTCCTGCCTCGACCTGAGCATCAGTCGCAATCACCCAATGCACATTTGCCGCTCCGGCGTCCCAATACAGGGCCGTGTCTTTGCCGAAAGCGTACGTCGCTTCGCGCCCCGAACGCACTGTGGGCTGTTCGCCTAGCAGGTTGCTGACGCAGCAGGCTTCGGGGTCTTTGCCACACGAACGATAATGGCCTCGCGTCAGCTTGATGGCTTCCCACGTTTCGCTGGCAGCCCAAGTTTTGGCTGAAAGCTGGCGCAGCAGATCGCACAGCAAAGTTGTTTTGCCTGAGTTTGACGATGTTCCAGCAATGACGACGATTCGTGGATTCATAATTTTGCTTTCCTGCTTATAATCGCCTCTATGACTCCGAAGCAAATCGTCATACCTGCCGCGCTGAAGCAAGGCGATCTGGTTGCCGTTGTCGCTCCCGCCAGCAATCTGAAAATTGATTATCTGGCGCGTGGCGTAATGGAACTGCAGCGCCTGGGTTTTCGCGTCAGGCATCGTTCTGACATTTTGGACAAAGCGCGCTACACCGCCGGAAGCGACGAGCGTCGCGCCAAGGAATTGATGGAAGCTTTTGCCGATCCAGAAGTCAAAGCTGTCTGGGCAGCGCGCGGAGGTTACGGCGTGATGCGAATTTTGAATCTGCTGGATGAAAACCTGCTTCGGGCAAATCCGAAAATTTTCATTGGGTACAGCGATATGACGGCGCTGCATTTGTACCTGTATCAGCGATTCGGTTGGGTGAGTTTTCACGGCCCGATGGCGGCCAAGGATTTAGCTGGTGGAAGCGAGCATTACGACCGCGAAACTTTGCTGGCGGCGATTGCCGAAGCCAAACCGATGGGCGAAATCAGTTCGGCGAAAACTGAAATTCTTCATTACGGTTCTGGCCAGCCCGTCAGCGGACGATTGCTTGGTGGATGTTTGTCATTGATTGCGGCAATGATGGGAACGCCGGATGAACTGGACACGCGGGAAGCAATTCTGTTTCTGGAAGACACTGGCACGCGGCCTTATGCAATTGATCGAATGCTGCGGCAACTGCAACTGGCAGGGAAGTTTGATGACGTTCGAGGAATCGTTTTTGGTGAAATGACTGACTGCGTGCAGCACGCTGAACAAGGCTATTCGATCCAGGATGTTTTGACGGAATGCACGGCTGATCTGGAAATTCCGGTTATGTTTGGTTTGCCCAGTGGTCACAGTCCGGTCGGAAATCTGACGCTGCCGCTCGGTGTAATGGCGACGCTTGATGTTGAAAAGAGAGTGGTCGTTGTTGACGAACCGGCTGTTCGTTGAATCTTTGTGATTGCAATTCCTGCCTGTCAGGTTTAAGGTATTTTTCGTTCGAGCCATTCTCAAGCCGTTGCGTGTTGGCCTAGTTTCAATAATCTCAGTTTCACTCTCAGCAAAGGAGAAACAATTATGGCCAGTCAATTTGATAATCCAAGAACCTTGAAAAACAAAAAAGTTTGCCTGAACCAAGTCTCAAAAAACTTTCGAGAAGGCAAGCTCACTCGACTGACAACCAAAGACGAAGTTTGTGAAGTGCCTAATTGCAAGACGCGAAAATTAACGCACTCCCTGGTGCTGATCGCGACACCCGAAGCTTGTGACTCAACCGTAGCCAAGGCGCTCAACGGAAGAATCGAAGTACAGCAATTGGTGACCGCTAAACTTCTGCCTCCCCGAATACGTGGGCTCCATTCGGGCAATTTTGTTTGGACTGGGACGGCTGCTTCGGGCTTGGTTGTTACGGGAACAATGAACGGCTTTTCCAATCTGAGTCCGCATCGCAGGCCTTTCATCGGCAACGCGGCTTGCGAAGAGAAATGTGAAAAGCGTCTGGTGATGGAAGGCAGAATTAGCGGCAAGGTGACCGAAGCCAAGGATGAGTTCAAACAGCTTATAGGATGTGAAGTACTCGCTGATTATCGGCTGAGGCTGACTTCGTCCGAAGATGATGAAAGCAGCGCGGTTGCCGGCACATTGGAAGGTTTGATCGTCTGCGTCTGTCAGCAATAGCTGTTGCATCGCTCCATCTGTAAAAGTCCAACACGCCCTGTTTGAGAAAAATGCAAATGCTTGACGCTATTCTGTGCAGACCTGACTGAGCTTCTTATCCGGCAAGGATCAGAAGCTCAGTCAAGGGTTCACTACCAGCGAATTAAGACCTTGAACGATCCTTTGTTGTCACGAATGTAATCGTCGTTAATGCCCAGAAACAAGCGGCCATATTCGCCAGCTTCGCTTGCGGGTGAACCCTGGGCGCCGACAAAGACCAGATTGGAATCTCGCCCGTCTCGATACCGAATCTTGCCAATCAATGCGCCAACGCCAGCATCAGGAATTGGA
The DNA here is from genome assembly GCA_964570175.1 of uncultured Heliomicrobium sp. Lineage (GTDB taxonomy): Bacteria > Acidobacteriota > Blastocatellia > RBC074 > RBC074 > RBC074. The sequence continues at coordinate 28,771 of CAZMXG010000082.1, forward strand.
TACCTTGATCCCTGAACCTTCGCGTTCTGATTGCCTTCCGGCCGGGCATAGTTGCGATTGCCAATTTCGACCTCGCCTTCCGCCGTAATCTGAAATGTCATGTTCGGTTCAACATCAATACCTGTATCTGTCCATTGCTGGTTGGCGTAAACCAGCACGGTTTTTTCTTTGCCCTGGCTTGGACGTCCGCCCCCGGTGTTATCGTCAATATCTCCGCGATAGTCGCGATTCACCGAAACCGTTACACGGAACGCTCCACGCGCATTCGCCGTTTCCCAATGGTTGACAGTGAAATACAGCAGTCCATCATTTTCGGCGACGAATTCAACGGCGCGTCCAATGAAAATTGGCGGTGAATTTGCGTCTTGCCCAATCGCCGCGATGAGTGCGCCATCGTTGGCATCCGGCATTGGCGCATCCGGATCCCGGCGACCATTCAATCCGTCAGGCCCGGTTTGGGTGCGGCCTTCCAGCGTTACAGTGCCCGTCGCTTCGACACGCACCAGATTGCCGCGCGCGACTTGAACCGAAGAGCGAACCCATTTTTCATCCAGTTGAACGTTGAATGCCGGGAAGGTTTCCAGTCTTGGATTACCGCCACCGGGCTGATTCGGATTGCGAGAGGGCGGATCAGGGCGACCCGGATCAGGGCGATTGTTTCCAACCGTGTCCCGATCAATGACCAACCGGTCAACTTCCGCCGGGCGAAAGCGTGGCCGATTGCCATTCGGAAGCTCAAAGATGAACTGGCCATTTTCGTATCCGACAAATGTGCCTTTCAGCACGCTGCCGTTTTTCAGATAAAGCGTGTCAGCCCATGCTGCGCTTGCCAACAAAACTGCTAATGCGATTATCGGAAATATTTTTTTCATGTCTTTTTCTGTTCGCCACTGGCCAAATCGGCCAAACCAAATTGATTCGGACGGCGAGACACCTCCTGTTGAACTGTTGAATGCACTTTTGTGGGAAAAGCGGCTGCAGTATAACACGCGCCTTTGAGTTTCCAGGCTTCGACACATAAACTCCACCTCTGTTTTCAACTCTCGAAACCTATCCGGAGATTCAATGAATAAGAGCAGATTTTTGCAGGGCAAACGCATTACTCCCACGCCAATTACCAAAGACACCACGCTGGTCGAGCTGATCGAAACGACGTTCCAGGCATACAACGCCGCGCGGTTGCGTGAAGGCGCGCAGCTTTTCGCAGAACGCATGCTGGGCGAAGACGTGACTGTCGGTTTGACGCTGACTGGCGCGTTAACGCCTGCCGGCCTGGGCATTTCGACGATCATTCCGCTGATTGAAGCCGGGTTTGTGGACTGGATTATTTCTACCGGTGCCAACCTGTATCACGACACACATTTCGGGCTGGGGTTGGCGATGCACCGTGGCAACGCGCAAATCAGCGACGTGATTTTGCGCGAAGAAGGTGTCGTGCGAATTTACGACATCTTCTTCGATTACGAAGTCCTTCTTTCCACTGACGCCTTCTTCCGCGAAATCATCCGCGCTCCGGAGTTCCAGCGCGAAATGTCCACGGCGGAATTTCACTACCTGTGCGGCAAATACGTCGCCGAACGCGAACGTGTGCTGGGACTGAAAAATCAGTCGGTGCTTTCGGCGGCGTACACGCACGGAGTTCCGGTTTACACCTCTTCACCGGGAGATAGTTCCATCGGCATGAACGTTGCCGCGATGGAGTTGCAAGGCGGCAAGCTGCGCCTGAACCCTTCCGCCGACGTCAACGAAACCGCCGCGATCGTGCTTTCCGCCAAACGCGGTGGAGGCAAATCGGCCATTTTCATTTGTGGAGGCGGCAGCCCGAAAAACTTCGCTCTGCAAACCGAACCGCAGATTCAGGAAGTGCTGGGCATCGAAGAAAAAGGTCACGATTTCTTTTTACAGATCACCGATGCGCGACCGGACACAGGTGGACTTTCTGGCGCAACGCCCAGCGAAGCCGTCAGTTGGGGCAAAATTGATCCTGACCAGTTGCCGGGCACGGTGGTTTGTTACGTGGATTCAACAGTGGCGTTGCCGCTGATTACGGCATACGCAATGGCCAAACGCGAACCGCGAAAATTGAAACGGCTGTATGATCGCCGTGATGAGCTCATGAATTTGCTGAAAAGCGAGTACGAGAAATCGGAACGGAAGTAAGAGCAGCGAAGGATGATTCTTATTTCTTCCTGCATTCACAATGCAAGGTGGGTTCATGGCGTTGCCCTGGTAGAGATGCGCATTCCTTCCTGTTTGATCGGAAGTTTGAATTTGTTACCGTGCAAAAGGGGGCAAAATTCGATAGCTCAGGGCTGCACATGATTTTTCGTTCAAGGGGAAGATTAGGTTTCTTCCCGCGCCAATGGCGCAAAATGTGAAAGGTCAGGGCAACGCCCTGAGAAAGATGTCCGTAAAAACGAGAAGCCCCAACGGGGCGAAATAATCAGAGAGGTATTGTATGCCGCAATCCTTAGCCTCTGTTCTTGTCCATCTGGTTTTCAGCACGAAGAATAGTGAACCTTGGATTACGGAAGCGATTGAGCCGGAACTCCATAAATACTTGTCAACGGTTTTTCGTGGATGTGATTCTCCGGCATTGTTGGTGGGTGGTTACAACGACCACATCCATGCGTTGTTTTCCCTGTCGCGAAAAGGGACGATTGCCGACATTGTTGAAGAGGTGAAAACCAATTCGTCGAAATGGATCAAAACCAAAGGCGCGGAGTTTGGTCCGTTCCATTGGCAATCAGGATACGGCGCATTTTCAGTTAGCCAGTCCAATGTCGAAGAAGTGAAGGCCTTCATTGCAAATCAAAAAGAACGTCACCGCAAAAAGGAATTTCAAGCGGAATATCGGCAATTGTTGGCGGCGTATCAGATTGAATATGACGAACGATATGTTTGGGATTGACGAGTATTTCGCCCCGTTGGGGCTAA
>CAZMXG010000083.1:0-31630 GCA_964570175.1 uncultured Heliomicrobium sp.
CATCGCGCGTGGAAAACTGCTGCCGCGCGAACGCATCGAAATGCTGCTGGACGAAGGATCGTACTTTCTGGAAATCGCTCCGCTGGCTGGGCACGGCATGGAAGCCGAATTCGTTGGCGCTGGCGTAGTCGGCGGCGTAGGGCTGGTTTCCGGTCGCCAGTGCTTCATCATCGCCAACGAAGCCACGGTCAAAGGCGGCGCAGTCAGCGAAATCGGTTCGCGCAAAAACGCCCGGCTGGCCGAAATTGTGGCGACAAATCATCTGCCTTCGATCTCGCTGGTTGAATCTGCCGGGGCCGATTTGCCCGTGCAGCACAAGATCTTCGTGCCAGGCGGCGCTGGCTTCAAAGAAATCACGCGACGATCAAAGAATCGCATTCCCAGCATTTCCGTCGTCTTTGGCAATTCCACAGCGGGCGGAGCCTATCTGCCGGGAATGTCCGATTACGTCGTGATGGTCAAGAAACAGGCGCAGGTTTTTCTGGGCGGGCCGCCGCTGGTCAAAATGGCTACGGGGGAAATTGTGGACGAAGAGTCTTTGGGTGGGGCCGAAATGCATTCGAAGATTTCCGGCCTTTCGGATTATCTGGCCGAAAACGAACTTGACGGCTTGCGCATCGCTCGCGAAATCGTTGCGCACTTGCAACCAAGTGTCATGCCCAACCGCGAACAAAGCGAAGAACCACTTTATCCTGCCGACGAATTGCTCGGCATCACTTCTGCTGACGTCCGCGTGCCATTTGACGCAAAAGAAATCATTGCCCGCTTGGTGGACGGTTCGCGTTTTGAAGAGTTCAAACCGCTGTATGGTTCAACACTCATAACAGGCTGGGCGCGCATTCACGGATTTCTGGTCGGGATTCTGGGCAATAACGGCGTGCTGCTGTCGGAATCGGCTGGCAAAGGCGCGCAGTTCATCCAGCTTTGCAATCAACAAAACATTCCGCTGATTTTCCTGCAAAACATCACTGGCTTTATGGTCGGGCGCAGTTACGAAGAGCAAGGCATCATTCGCAACGGAGCCAAGCTGATCAACGCCGTGTCGAATTCCACCGTCCCGGCCATCACGGTGATGATTGGTAGCAGTTACGGCGCAGGCAATTACGCGATGTGCGGGCGAGCGTACGATCCACGCTTTGTTTTCACCTGGCCAAACCATCGCATAGCCGTGATGGGCGGTCAGCAACTGGCCGGAGTGATGGACATCATCAAACGCGACGCTGCCGCACGCGCCAAAGTCGAATTTGACGAAGCCAAAGCCGCCGTCGCCAAACAAATGCTGGAAGCGCAAATCGAAAAAGAATCCGATCCGTACTTTGCGACGGCCCGGTTGTGGGACGACGGCATCATAGATCCGCGCGACACCCGCACCGTACTGGCCATCGCGCTGATGACCGCGCACCAAAAACCGTTTGCAGGTTCGATGGAATGGGGCGTGTTCCGGCATTAAACCTGCGCTTCATTCAGGAGTTTTTCTTCAATGCTTGATCTGAAAATTACTGGTGGAACTGTGATAGACGGCAGCGGCAGTCAACCGTTCACCGCCGACATTGGTGTGCGTGACGGTAAAATTGTCGCCGTTGGAAACATTGCCGAGGCTACGGATCAGACAATTGACGCAACCGGCGCGATTGTCACTCCCGGGTTCGTAGACATTCACACGCATTTTGACGGCCAGGTAACGTGGGATGAAAGTTTCACGCCCAGCATTTTTCACGGTGTGACAACCTGTGTGATGGGAAATTGCGGTGTCGGATTCGCGCCCGTTCGTAAAGGCGAAGAACAACGACTAATTAATTTGATGGAAGGCGTCGAAGACATTCCGGGATCGGCCTTGAGCGAAGGCATTCGCTGGGGCTGGCAAAGTTTCCCTGAATATCTGGACGCGCTGGAACGCCAGCCGCATTCAATAGATTTTCTGGCGCAAGTTCCGCACGATCCGATTCGTATGTTCGTGATGGGCCAGCGCGCTGAAGCCAACCAGGTCGCCACTGAAGACGACATTATCACCATGCGCGCGCTGGTGCGCGAAGCGCTGGAAGCAGGCGCAGCCGGATTTTCCATCGGACGCACGGACAATCATCGCACGGCGGAAGGCAAATGGACGCCTTCGTCCGAAGCGACCGTGCAGGAATTGGCTGGCTTGGCCGAAGCCTTGAAAGGATTGAATCACGGCGTCGTGCAGGTTGTTTCAGATTTCGACCTGTTGCGCGCGCCGGAACGCTTCGATGCCGAATTCGATTTGATTGACGCGATGGCCGAGGCTTCGGGCAAACCGCTTTCGATGACCTGGTTGCAACGCGAACCCGGCGCTGAGCAGTGGCGGCAGATTCAGGCGCGTGTAGAAGCGGCCAATCAACGTGGACTGGTCATGAAACTGCAAACCGCCGCGCGCGGAATCGGTGTCATCAATGGTCTGGATGCCAGCTTTCACCCCTTCATCGGTTTTCCAACCTACAAAACGCTTCACCACCTTCCGCTGGCCGAACGTGCGGCCCGCATGCGTGAACCTGAAATCCGTGCGTGCATTCTTTCTGAAAAATCCGAAACGCTGGCAGGCGATGGCAGCTCGGTTCCGCCGCTGGTGGATATTTTGCTGGCGCAGATTGATTTGCTGTCGGCCAGATTGTTTCCGCTCGGAGACGATTTGAATTACGAACCGGAATTGAAAGATTCGTTTTTGGCGCAGGCCAAAATGCGCGGCATCCGTCCCATCGAAGCGCTTTACGATTACCTTGCCGCGGGCGACGGAACAAACCTGATTTACTTTCCGATTTTCAATTACGGCACCAACTCGCTGGATGTCGTGGCGGAAATGATGAAACATCCCGCCTGCCTCTCCGGCTTGAGCGATGCGGGCGCGCACGTCGGCACGGTTTGCGATGCCAGCTTCCCAACTTCGATGCTTTCGTTCTGGACACGCGACCGCCGAGGGGGTGAAAAGCTTTCCCTGCCGCAAGTCGTCGAAATGATGACTTCGCGCAATGCGCGCCACATCGGCTTGCTTGACCGCGGATTGGTGCAAGTTGGAATGAAAGCCGACCTCAATGTAATTGATTACCCAAACCTGAAATTGACCAAGCCGGAACTTGTGCGCGATTTGCCAGCGGGCGGAAAACGTTTTGTACAACGCGCCGAAGGGTACATTGCCACGTACGTTTCCGGCATTGAAATCACTCGTGCTGGCGAAATAACCGACGCCCGCCCCGGCAAATTGGTGAGGATGAAATGAGCGCATACACAGCCGCCTTGATCGCCGCCGTCGCTTCGATTGCCAGTGCAATCATCGCGTTGGCATCACAATTTCGCGTGGCCAAATTGCAGGCCAAAAATCAGGCCACGCTGGAAGAATTGAAGGACGAGTTACAGCAGAAAAAAGAAGTTCGCCAGAAAACCGAAAAGGCAGAAGAAGTGCTGGCCAAATATCGCGAGCCATTGGTTCAGGCTGCATTCGAATTGCAAAGTCGTTGTTACAACATTCTTCGCGGATCAGTGCTGAAACATTTCCATGCCAATGGCAACGAACGCGAACGCGAATACACAGTTCAAAACACTTGCTACGTTTTTGCGCAGTACCTGGCTTGGACCGAAATTATTCGCCGCGAAGTGCAATTTCTGAACCTGGGCGAAACCGAATCAAATCGCCGCTTGAACACGCTCCAGGAAAATATACGCAGCGTCATGCTGGACAATAATCTAGGCAAAATCTGCCGCATCTTCCGTGGTGAACAGCGAGCCATCGGCGAACTTATGATTACAACCAAAGGCGCTGATAGTTTTTGCATTGGCTACGCCGAATTTGTCGCCAGGAAAGAGCCGGAGTTTCTGCAATGGTTCGAACCGTTGCGCCAAAGCGTGGATGAACTGGCGCGTGATTTATCCAGCGGAACAGACAGGCTGACCCAATTACAGCACACACTGGTGGATTTAATTGGTTACTTAGATCCGAACTACGTGCGATTCGACAAAGAGCGTTGCCAGAAAGCGTAATTGCCTTTGACCAAACCTATGACAGCTTTTCGCAAAATTCTGATCGCCAATCGCAGCGAAATTGCTCTGCGCGTGATGCGGACTTGCCGCGCCATGGGCATCACCACCGTCGCGGTTTACTCCGACGCAGACGCCAACGCACCGTACGTTCGCTTTGCAGACGAAGCCGTTCACCTGGGCGAAGCTGCAGCCAAAGAATCCTACCTGAACGTCGAAAAGATCCTGGAAGCGGCGAAGCTGACCGGCGCAGATGCAATTCATCCTGGCTACGGTTTTTTATCGGAAAACGCTGAATTCGCCAGAGCCTGTGCGGCGGCTGGAATCGTTTTCATCGGCCCGCAGCCTGAAGCAATTCACAAAATGGGCTTGAAAAGTCCGGCCAGACAACTTGCCGCCGCCGCTGGTTGTCCGGTGGTTCCAGGGTACGATGGTGAAGATCAACGCGATGAAACTCTGCGAACGGAGATGTTGAAAATTGGCTTTCCGGTATTGGTCAAAGCTTCGGCGGGCGGCGGCGGCAAAGGCATGCGCGTTGTTCGATCAGAAACTGAAATCGCCGAAGCGATCGAAAGCGCTCGGCGTGAGGCGGAAAAGGCTTTTGGCAACGACGCATTACTGCTGGAAAAATTCATTGAACAGGCGCGTCACGTCGAAATTCAAATTCTGGGCGACCAACACGGGAACCTTGTTCAGTTGTTCGAGCGTGACTGCTCGCTGCAGCGTCGTCACCAGAAAATCATTGAGGAAAGCCCATCGCCAGCCCTCAGCGCCGAACTTCGCACGAAGATGGGCGAAGCGGCGATAAAAGTCGGCCAAGCCATCGGATACACGAACGCTGGCACAGTCGAATTCATCCTGACGCCTGAAAACGAGTTTTACTTCATCGAAGTCAACACACGCTTGCAGGTGGAACATCCCGTCACCGAAGCCATTACCGGTCTGGATTTGGTCAAACTGCAAATCGAAATTGCCGAAGGAAAGCTGCTTCCCTTCTCTCAAACCGAGTTGAGAACGCGCGGCCACGCCATCGAAGCGCGGCTGTACGCTGAGGACCCGGCGAACGATTTTCTACCCGCCACCGGCAAACTGCATGATTGGCGATTGCCTGATGCCGTCGAAGGATTGCGCGTTGATGCTGGCGTTGAAACCGGAAGCGAAGTCGGCATTTATTACGACCCGATGCTGGCCAAGCTGATTGCCTATGCCGACGACCGGGCAACAGCGATCCGAAAACTCAGCTATGCGCTGCGGCAATTGTCGGTTCAGGGCGTGACAACCAACCGCGATTTTCTGATTCGGCTGATCGAACACGAAAGCTTTGCCAACGGTGAAGCACACACTGGATTCATCGCGGAGCATCTGGATGAACTGATCGGTGAAACGAACGAAGAACTTGATCAAGCTTCGGCAATCGCTGCAGCGTTGTATCTACAACAAAACTGGCAAACAGCGGATTCGTTGCTTTGCCAAATTCCGCCCAGCTACCGCAACAATCCTTACCGCGCGCCTTCGATCAGGTTAAAAGTCGGCGAACAGGAAACGGAAGTTTCGTGGCAACTTGCTGGTGACAAATTTGAAGTGACGGCAATGGGCGCAAGCTCCAGGGCTGAAGTGCTGGCTTGCGAATCCGGCAGCATAAGATTGGCGATTGACGGCATTCAGCGTGAATTCCGCGTCACAGAAGTTAGTGACGTGCTGTATGTGCATTCGTCGCTGGGATCAAGTGCGGTTGTCCGGCTGGCTCGGCATCCCGTGCCGAAATCCGCGACCGAACAAGGCGCAGCAAGTTCGCCCATGCCGGGCGTCGTGTTGAAGATTCTGGTCAGCGAAGGCCAAAAGGTTTCGGCTGGTGACGCGCTGCTGGTTCTGGAAGCAATGAAGATGGAACAAACTATTCGGGCGGCTGCGGACGGTGTGGTGGAATCCATCAAGGTACAAATAGGTCAGGTCGTTTCGCCCGGCGACGTGTTGGTGCAGGTGCGAACTTCATAATCATCCGGAATTACTTCTGCCCTCGCCAAACAAAAGTCCGATCGTTGTATAGATAATCTTTGCCATAACTTGCCGCGCCGCCGGTCACAATCAATTGCCCATTCACGACTGCCGCGGCGCCCCAACTGAGCGGACGCGGCAGCGATGGTCCTTGCCGCCAGCTTTTAGCTTTCGGCGAATAAATCAACGTCTGATCTTCGCCAGCAGTATCCCGCCCACCGAGCATCCAGATTTCGCCTTGATAGGCCGCCATCTGACACGAGCGCGGTTTGTGCCGCGCGTCAGTGGCTTCCCAGTGATTCGTAGCCGTATCAAAAATCGCCAGGCCGCGATCTCGCACGGCAATATAAAGTTTGCCGTCCAGCGCCACGCCGGCAAGCGGCCCCATTCCCGATGGTCCATCGGGTTCGCGTCGCCAAGAAGATTCTCCAACGCCAATGCTTTCCATTTGACCGGGCCGGTCGTACTGATCGCGTTCGTTGCCCATCACGTACAACCTGTGGTTTGCCGCTAACGCCATTGGCATCGGACGTGCGATTGTGCTTGAAACACCTTCAGTCACTTTCCCGGTTCGTGGATCGTAAAGCTGTACGGTTGTGACAGCGTGGCGCGTGCCGTCGGCTTCGATCACGTCGCCACCGATGACCCAGACTTTGTTATCGAAAGCCTCCGTCGCGCAATAAATCCGCCCGCGACCAAAACGTCCGGCCACGCGCCAGTCCCAGCGCCTTGTATCCAATTCCCACAATTCATCAAACGGATGCGAACGCGTTGGGAAACCCCATTCCGCCGTCAATCCGCCCGCGACGTAAAACTTGTCACCTAAAACTGCTGCCGCCAGGTCGTGATTACTGGCGGGCATGCGCGCCACAACTTGCCATTCTGTTTGCGCCGCAACACTGGTGGAAATAAAGGCCATTTCGCGCGCTCCTTCCTGCGGTTTTCGCGGATCGAACCGCACCGTGCGCGATTTATCTACCAACCAGACAAAGCCAATTTCATCTGCGCGAATTGCACTCCACGCGCCCGTTTCAGCGCCGCTGATTTTTGGCTCAATCCAGGCGGTGGCATCCTGGGCAGGCAAAACCAACAATTTCCGCTTGCCGGTTTCAGCAGGCGCCAGCGTCCAGAAATTTGCGCAGGTGTCGCGCACGGCAGGCAATGATCCGGTCGGCGGCCCGAGCGCAGGTTTGGGCATTCGATTTTGGGGCTGTGCATTGATGGATAGAAACAATAAAGCCAGCAAAAGAATTAGAGCGATGCGAGGATTCATATGCCCAACTCCTTTGCCTTGCCGCGCGAGAACCAAGAATATGCGCGCCGCGAATTACGCCAGAAAAACTTCTCGGCCGCCGTTTGGCCTTTCTCTCCAAAATACTCGACAACGATTTTATGCAGGCTGGCGTATGGCCCAACGAGATTGCTGACCGGCCAGTTGCTGCCAAAAATCAGCCGATCCGCCCCAAACAACTCCCACAACACATCCAATCTGGGATGATAAACAGAAAGGTCTTCGATCACGCGGTCATCCACACGGCGCGCGACGTTCGACACTTTGGCGTATACCTGCGGCAACCGGGCGACTTCCGCCAAAGCTGATCTCATTGCTTGGGTGTTCTGGTCCCAGTTCGCAAACGGCAAATGATCAATGACGACTCGCAGTTTGGGCGCGAGCTTTGCGACGCGAGGAATGTGCGGCAATAGCGTCGCTCCACCCAAAACATCCAACGTAAATTCTCGCTCGCCCAATTGTTGTAAATCCCGTTCGAACGCGCTTTGGTCCAAGCCTTCTGCAATGCTTTTTTCGCTAAGCCGTAAACCGCGAAACAGCGGATTGGAGCTGAAGCGTTTGAGCTGCGCGGCAAATTCTGGGTCGCCCAATTTCAGATTGCCAATGAAGCCAACAATGTCCGAATTGTCTTTCGCCAAATCCAGAATCCACTGATTATCTTCAACCCACGGACTGGCTTCGACAACGACGGTGCCCACAACATTCAGCGGCGCAGTCAATGCCCGAAACTGGGCGGGATAATGCGGCTGATAGAGCAGCTTTTCTTCCGGTCTTGGCCATGGCACGCCTTGCGGACGCCTGGGATCGTAAAAATGGGTGTGCGTATCAATGGCTGGAATCGGCGTGGATAAAGCTGACCTAGAAACTACAGCAGAAGCCGCACAGGCAAAAGCCGTTGATTGACGAAGAAAAGTGCGGCGTGTGAGCGGAAGTCTCTTCATGGGGCTGACCTGATTCCGACAAACTTACAAAGGACGCAACTGAGGCCACGCAATTTCGACGCCCTGCTGTTGCAGCTTGGCCTGGAAATCCGCGAGCAATTTTTGGGTGTTGCGAATATTGCGCGGAGATTGCTTCAATTGAACGGCTTGCGCTGCCAGCGCACCTGCGGCTTCGCCAATGTTCCATTCCACCGGATGCAGGCGATAACAGCCATTGGTAATGTGCGTTGTGCCAATGTTTTTGCACGCTGGAATCAGGTTTTCCATACGCTTTGGAATCAACGCGCCGAGCGGAATCTGGAACGGCAACGAACTGACATCAATGTAATTGTTGCCGCCGGTACTCATGTGCAAATCAATTCGGTACGATCCAACGCCAACCGAATCAGAAAAGGTTTCAGCCGTTACCTCTTCAGGTTTTTTGCCCAATTGCGCTACTCGCGCATCTGTACCAACGTGCTGCTCCAGTACGGTGAATTCCGCTTGAATGCGGCGGGATTCGCGAATATACGGATATTTGGCCAAGCCGTCTTCTGTGCCTGTAATGTCTGGTCGCAAGCGCAATCCTTTCCAGCCAATGCCTCCATCCGGGCGAGGCGCTTCGGTTTGCATCCAGTAAAACCAGGCCAGGCTTAATTGTTTTGCGCCGCGCAAATGCTTGGCAATTTCTGCGGCGCTGGTTTCGATAATCGGGCCAAGGAAATAATCATTCATCGGCCAATTGACGACCGTAGCGTCAGCGTCGAATGCGCCAGCAACAAAATTGCGACGATCAATAATGCGGCGATACGTCCAGAAGTTTTGCACATTCGGCGGCAAGCCTTTGCCTTCGGGGTCAATTGAGCCAACGCGGGGCTTCAAGGTGTGTGGATGCGACTGTTCCCAAGCCAGCATTTTCCCCGGCCAAGGCGAATCGAGCTGCGGGACATAATCTCGCCAAAATTTATAATTCTCTGGCTGATCAATCGTATGATCTTCGCCCGCGCGATGTTCCATCGCAAAGCACCACGTGATGGCTTGCATATTCAGCGGCTGCGCTTGCTCCACGCCGTGCAATTCGCCGGTTTGTTTTTTGGACTCAAAGCCCGTGATGTATTCGGTTTTGGTCAGCGGCAACAAATCGCCGAGTTCAGTTGCATCCAGAAAATATGGCGCACTGATCGTCTGATCGCGTCCGCTTGCCAGATTTTTCACCGTAACGGCGCGAACCTGATTTCCTTGGACGTGTGCCGCTACAGGTTTGTGGTTTAGCAAGACGGTCAGACGACCTCCACTGACAAACGGTGCAAGCATCGCTTCCAGCACGGCGACCGAAACGCGAGGTTCATGGCAAATGCGCGACACTCCACCATTGCCTGGATTCAAATTGGTAACTGCGCGAGCGGCTTCGGTCAACGGGTAATTCTGACGATAGTATTCGCGAATGGCGCGGCGGTAGTTGCGATAGGTTTGCGTACCGCCGAAAGATTCAATCCAACGATGTTCGTCGGGTGGAACAATTTGCGACGTTGTTTGCCCGCCGAGCCAATCAGTTTCTTCCGTCAAAATTACGCGCTGCCCATTGCGCAACGCCGCAAGCGCTGCAGCCACGCCACCAAGCCCACCGCCGACAATGGCAATGTCGCAACGCAGTTCTTTCGCCATCGTGATGGTGAACGGAACCGCCAGAAACGCGCTGGATTGTTGAAGAAATGTTCGTCGGGTAGTCATTTTTTTGGTTTTGATTCTTGAATGCCGTTTCCAAGCAGCTTTCGGGAGCCGCCATTCCTGCCAGAACGCAGCGGCTCCCACTTGGCATTACACTTCCAGTTTCCAGGGCGAGCGGTATTTCGCCTTCAGGTAAGGCTTAACGTTGGTTTGCTTCACAGTCCAGTTCTTTTCATCCCAATCCAGCCAGGTCTTATGGCGCATCGAGAGATTGGCCAGAATGCAAGCCGTCGAAGATCGCACACAGGTTTCGATTTCGCTGATGGGCTTCGAGCGCGTTTTGACGCATTCGATGAAGTTTTTCCAGTGCGGAATGTTCAGATCGCGCATCTGCTGATTGTTTTCGTACGTTTGCGCTTCGACTTTTGAGTTTCTGTTTGGAACCAGCCAACAACCGCCACGGGTGACGATGACAGTCGCCTCCGTTCCATGGATCGCAGTTCCGGCGCCTTGATTGCCAAACATCGGCATTGGATTGGCAGTGCGGCTTTCATAAGTCAGCATGAATTTCGGATATCGAAACGTCGCAATCATCGTATCCGGCGTATCCGTGTTGTCCTGCACATAAAGCTTATCGCCCATGGTTGAAATCGAAGTCGGCATCGGTTCGCCAAAACATTGATGAACGGGATCAATCAGGTGAACGCCCCAATCGGTCATCGCACCGCCTGCGTAATCCCAGAAATAACGGAAGGTCGGAAACGTCGTCACCCCCACGCCCCAGCGGTTCAAATTGAAGGGGACTTTCGGTGCAGGCCCCAACCACATATCCCAATCCAGCCCGGCAGGAACGGGCGCGTCAGCCGGCTTGCCCCAGCCTTCTTTCTTGGTAGCTCCGGCCTGCCAGGTATGAACAAACGTCACTTCCCCAAGGATGCCGCTTTGGACAAGCTCCGCAGCTTTTTTGAAATATCCGCCGGACCGCTGCATCGTGCCTGCCTGAACAATGCGGTTATATTTGCGCGCAGCCTGCACCATCTTCTGGCCTTCTTCGACATACACCGAAGCGGGTTTTTCAACAAAAACATCCTTGCCCGCCTTGCAAGCCTCGACGGTCATGTAAGCGTGCCAATGATCCGGCGTTGAAATGCACACGGCATCAATGGATTTGTCGGCGATGATTTCCCGAAAATCTTTGACGACTTTTGGTTTCACTTCCGCTTTGGCTGCCGTGGCAACAGCTCTTTCCAGATGCGGCTGATACACATCGCAAACCGCCGCGACCTGTACCTCAGGCAGCTTCAGGGCAAAGCCCAGGTTGCTGGACCCCATCGCGCCGATGCCAATATGGCCGGTGGCAATGCGGTCGTTTGCGCCTTTGACGCGGCCCGTGAAAAGTGAGGTAGTCAGCGCTGCGCCAGCGCCTTTCAGAATCGTTCTTCGTTCCACCATGGTTGCTCCTTTAGAGGTTGGCGCGAGAATGCGCCTAGCGTTGATTGTTGAAAGAAACGGTTTATTGCTTACAGAATATCCAACAAACTTTACGGCAGCGCGAACACAACGATGGCCGATTGCGAAGCGATGGCAACGTACTGTTTGCCATTCACAGCATACGCCATTGGCGAGGCCACGATGCGCGCGCCCGTATAGTAATGCCACAAGTATTTCCCGGTGCGGCTGTTGAGCGCAATCAGATTTCCGTCGTTGGACGATGCAAATGCCACACCGCCAGCCGTTGCCAGCACGCCCGTCGCCGAAGAGCCAGTGTGCAGCGGGAAGTTCCATTTGACTGCGCCGGTCAGCGCATCCAGCGCGCGCACTGAACCGGGCGCTCCATTGGCATCCACTTCGACGCCGCCGCCAGTGTAGCCTTGTCCTGGCACAGGGCTTTTCGTCACGCTGGTATATGTCGCGCAGGCTTCGCGGACCGAAACCAGAAAAAATCCTGTTACTGGGTCGTAAGATGGCGAACCCCAATTTGCCGCGCCCGCTGCATCCGGGCACACGTGATTGCCCGCGGGCGTAGGCGTCGTATCCGGCAACACAATCGGACGGCCTTTGGCGTCAAGTCCTTTTGCCCAGGTTTGTTTGGCGAAGGCTTGTCCGCTCAGGAACTCGCCCGTTTCGCGGTCCAGCACGTAATAAAACGCATTACGCTGCGCGGTGATGAGCAGCTTGCGCCGTCGACCGTTGACCACGCCATCTATCAGCACGGGAGTTTCATTCGCGTCCCAGTCGTGAACGTCGTGCGGCGTGAACTGAAACCACCACTTCATTCTTCCGGTTTCAGCATCCAGCGCGACGACCGAGCACGAATACAAATTGTCGCCGCCGCGTACCGAACCGTCATAATCCGGCCCCGGATTACCAGTTGTCCAAAAGATCGTTCTGGTGTCGGAATCATACGTTCCCGTCATCCAGGTTGGCGCCCCGCCGAAATCCGCCGCGCTTTCTGGAGTCCAGGTTTTGCGATTCGGATCGCCCAGTTGCGGGGTGGTGAACGTCCGCCAAAGCTTCTTGCCCGTCGCCGCGTCAAAAGCGTCCACGAAACCAGTCAGCGCGCATTCGCCTGCCGTTACGCCGACAATGATTTTGCCGTCAATCGCCAGCGGCGCGTGCGTGTTGGAAATCCCTTTGCGGTAATCGTCTTGCTCGACATCCCAGATGATGTTGCCGCTTTTGGCATCCAGCGCGATCAAGTGCATATCCAGCGTCGCCAGGTAAAGCCTGTCGCCCAGCACGGCCAATCCGCGGTTGGTCATGACGGTGCAATGACTGGCAACCTGCGGCAACCGCCGCGTGTATTTCCAGATGGTTTGCCCGGTGCGGGCATCCAGCGCCGTGACGTTATTGAGCGGCCCTGTCACAAACATTATCCCATCCACCACAATCGGCGTCGTTTCCACCGTCGTCGCGCCAAGCTGCGCCGTCCATGCGCTTTTCAGCGAAGCCGCGTTGGCGGGCGTAATCTGCTTCAAGCCAGAATAATGCGTCCCGCGCAAATCTCCCCAATACGTCAGCCAGTTTTGCGGCTCTGCGCTGGTGTTATTCAGCCGCCCGAAACTTACATTGAAATCCGCCGCCGGTTTCCATTTCGCCGCAGGTTCATAACCTTGAGGCGCATTCGCCAGAAACGCCAAAACATTCGCGCGGTCTTTATCGCTCAAAGCCGGATGCGCTTGTTCAGAAGTTTTGATGCTGATGTCGCGCTTGTTCAGAAAATGCCATTTGCGCTCTTCGTCCAGCAAGTGCAGTGTGAACGTGTCTTCGTTTTTCTTGAATCCACGCACCGTCGCGCCCGAAGCCAGTCGCACTTCAGTCAGTTTGATTGGCGCTTGCATTCGACGGCTGAGTTCCGGCAATCGCTGGCGGCTGCGAATGTCTGTCAGGTCAGCAGCCAGAATGTCTCCGCGCCCGCCAAACATATGACACGCACTGCACGTGGCCGCACCGAAAAAAAGTTCCCGCCCAGCTTCCATGTTTCCAGCGACGGCATCGAGTTTGGCTTTGCCAGAAAGCGAACGCAAGAAAGCGACAACCTTTTTCGCTTCGGCTTCGGACAAAGCGATGGCGGGCATCTGCGTTCCCGGAATGCCTTTGACGATGTTGCGCAACAGGTCTTCGTCCCTGCTGCCGTGTTTCCATTGCCCGCTGGTCAAGTCCGGGGCGCGTCCACCTTTGCCGGTGTCGCCGTGACAGGCGGAACAGTTTTGGGCAAACAGTTTTGCGCCTTCCTTGACGCCTTCATCCTGGCCATTGTCCAGATGCTGGGTTAAACCGACGCGAACACCGGCAACGCTGATTGCGAGCAGGAAGAGTGAAAAAACGATGTGTTTCATCTCGTTTAATTGAATTGTTGATTGCAATGATTGGCGCGGCGTAGCGCAGCGACCTTCTGAAAGCAGTAAATCTGTGATTGAATTTCGGCTATGGCTATAACACGACGCACTTTTCTCATCAACGCCAGCGCGGCCTCTCTGCACTTGTCCGCCCTGGCAAGCGGTAAAAAGAACCCTCACATTCTGCTGCGTTCCTCGTGGCAGGTGTTCAACATCGGCGACATTGCGCATACGCCGGGCGTGCTGGCCTTGCTGGAAAAGTATCTGCCCGAAGCCGAAGTCCGATTATGGGCATCGCCGGATTTGTCCGAAGAAGTCATGGCGATGGAGCATCGGCGCTTTCCCAAGCTGCAAATTGTCAAAGGAACCATCGGCGAAAATGGCAAGGCGTCGAATCCGGACTTACAAACCGCCATTGAATGGAGTGATTTTCTGCTGCACGGTTCCGGCGCTTCGCTCGTCGCGGCAAAAGACGTCGCGGCTTTCGTCAAACATACGGGCAAACCGTTTGGCGTGTACGGCATCACGCACGGTTCATGGTTATCGGGCGACAACGAAAAAGAATTGCTTGGTCAGGCGCAGTTCGTTTACTTCCGCGATTCGGTTTCGCTGAAGCTGGCGCAGTCTGAAGGTGTTAAAGCTCCCGTGATGGAATTCGCGCCGGATGGAGCCTTCGCCTGCGACTTGCGCAACGATGAAAAGGCCGCGGCGTTCCTGCGTGCCAATCAATTGCAAGCTGGCCAGTTCCTATGTTGCATCCCGCGCTTGCGTTACACGCCGTATTGGAAATATCGCAATCAACCCATCAATGCCGAACGTGCCGCGCGCAATGAAGCGATGGCCGAACATGACCACGCGCCATTACGCGCTGCGATTACCGCCGTCATTCGCGAAACCAAACACAAGGTTTTGCTTTGCCCCGAAGACCTCAGCCAAATGGAAGTCGGCAAGCAATGGGTTTATGACAAGCTGCCTGCGGATGTGAAACCGCGTGTTGTCTGGCGGGCCGAGTTCTGGCTGACGGATGAAGCCTTGAGCGTGTACAGGCGTTCGGCTGGTTTGTTCGGCCTGGAAATGCACTCGCCGATTATGTGCATCGGCAATGGTATCCCGGCGATTGTCGGACGCTTTGCCGAACAAACCAGCAAAGGTTTTATGTGGCGTGATATTGGCCTAGGCGACTGGTTGTTTGATTTCGATCAGGAAGCCGATATTGAGCGCTACGTACCAGCAGTTTTGGAACTGGCCAAAAATCCCGCGAAGGCAAAGGCCAAAATTGTGAAGGCGCGCAAGTTTGTCGAACAACGACAACGCGCAACGATGCAATTGCTGCGCACCACACTGGATAAGCTCTGAGAAAAAGAAATAAAAGCTCCGTACTTTTCAGTCGTTAAGCTTATATTCGTCTGGCTTGAGCGTGGTTTCCCAACGGCCTCTGCCTTCCAGTTCAATGCGAAGCGTGGCCTGGGGATTTAACGGATTGCCACCATCCAGGATGAACAACGCCGCGCGTTCCACAGCGCTTCGCTTCTCCCGCACCCGCGCCGTGAAACTTGCCCACTTGCCGTGTGCCAGTAACAACCCAGCTTCCACCATCTGGTATTCAATGTTGTTAGCCGTGTCGGTGAATCGAAACATGCCGCGCGCTTTGCCTTTCCCGGCTTGAGCCAATTGCACAGCGATGTCTTTGGTCTTGATTGACAGCGAGCGCGTCTGTTGCATTCGCATCGGACGACTGGGTAAATCAGCCGTGCGGATCAGCACGCGCCCGGATTTTTCACCCGTGGCTTTGCCATCGCGCAGCGCGAACCTGCCATTCACTAGGACGTGTCGCATGCCGTCAGACACCAGCGTCGGCTGTTCATATGTCGCGTGGTCAATGATCGTGGCAGGATCAAAAACAGTGATGTCCGCAATCATGCCCACCGCCAGAAAGCCCCGGTCAGCCAAGCCAACGATGCTGGCGGGCAACCCCGTCATCTTGCGCACGGCGTCTTCTAACTTCAGCGCTTTTGTCTGGCGCACGTAATGCCCCAGCACACGCGGAAAGGTGCCGAAATATCGCGGATGCAAACCCGGATTCGCTTCTGCCGCGCCACAATCGCAGGAAACGGCGCTGCCGGGATAGCGCAGCAACTCGATCAAATCCGCTTCCGCCCCAAATTTCAAAATCGCCGAAGGGCTTTCTTTTTCCAGAATACTGATGATTGTTTCGCCCGCGCCTGCATTCCGTTCCCGCATGTATTCCGTAAATTGTCGCTGATGCGAAGCGATATAAATGTTTTCCGGCGTCAGAATCCGAGCCTTGATTGCCGCTTCGATTTCCTGCGCGATGCGCGGGCGCAGCGCCGGATCGGCAAACCGTTTCAGCATTTCCGCGCGTCCGCCTTCCACAGCCCAAGCCGGCACAAACAACGCCCCCAAACCGGTTTGTCCCGCCAGATAGGGATAAATATCGGCAACCGTCTCGTGCCCGCGCGCTGAAGCTGCACGCATCATCGCCACGGCTTTGGCGGCGTTGCCCTGTTCGTGCCCCTGCACTTTCATGTGCGTCACGACGGGCATGACGCCTGTCTTTTCGCCGATCTCTATGGTTTCGCCGATGGCTTTCAAACTGCTGAAATTGCTTTCGGGCGTCAGCCGGTCGTGATTCGGAAAGTTCGTGCGCCAAGGCGTTGCCGCCTGCATCACGGCAATGACTTCATCGGTTCGCGCAAAATAACCGGGCTTGTAATCCAGCCCGGCGGAAACTCCCCAAGCGCCTTGCTTCAGGTTATCGGTCAACAGGTCGCGCATCTTTTGAATTTCAGCCGCGCTCGGACGCCGGTCCGCCTGTCCAACCACCGAAGCCCAGACGGAATTGAATCCGACGTACGCGCCCAGGTTCACCGCCAATCCCGCCCCGCTGAAATCGCCAAGCTGTTTGGCGATGTTCAGACTGCCTGAGCCATCGGCATTGATAATTTCGGTCGTAACGCCTTGCGTCAGCATGTTGACCGCCGTCTTCACTCCGGCAATAGTCGCGTGGCTGTGCAGATTGATAAATCCCGGCGCAACGACCAAACCGCTGACGTCCAGTTCCACAGTTGCTTTGCTGTCGCGCAGATTGCCGATGCGGTGAATGAAGCCGCTTCGCACCGCAATGTCTCCGCGATAGCCCGGCGCACCCGTGCCATTCATAATCAAGCCGTTGCGCAAGATGACATCGTAGCTTTCCGCTGCGCCCCTAGCGCCAGTCTGGGATAGCAACAACGCGATCAGCACAAGAATGGGAACCTGTTTCATATCATTTTCCTTCGTGAAGCCTTTTTGCCGGAAGACTTTGAGCTTCCCCCGGAGACTAGAATCAATCTTTCTCACTAAAGTTCAGAACTGTATGATGGCGGCGTTTTATACACGTAAATTCAATCTGTGAAAACAGGCGGCGAACTGTCCGACGGCAACGCTGTCCTGTTCACACTTCGCTCACCCAAACATTTCCAGGAGAGTGTCTCAATGCGTCAGCAACGTTTTCTTTGGGTCGCCAGCTTAATGTTGTGTGGACTGATGCTATGCCCTTCCACTACCAGGCAAGCGGCGCAAAGCCTCAATCGCCCGAACATCCTTTGGCTTTCGACGGAAGACATCAGCCCTGACCTGGGTTGTTACGGAGACGAATACGCGCATACGCCTACCCTGGACAAGCTGGCGACACAAAGCGCGCGGTACACGAACGCGTTTTCTTCCGCGCCGGTTTGTGCGCCGTCGCGGTCGGCAATTATCACCGGAATGTATCCGACGACGATTGGTTCGATGCACATGCGGTCGAAGGCCGTGCCGCCTGCCGGCGTCAAAGCCTTCCCGGAATATCTGCGCGCCGCCGGGTATTACTGCACAAACAATTCCAAAACCGATTACAACTTTGAAGCGCCGCCTTCGAACCGGCCGCCCGACACCGTTTGGGATGAAACCAGCAACAAGGCTCACTGGCGAAATCGCGCGGACAAATCTCAGCCGTTTTTTGCCGTGTTCAATTTCGTGGTCACACATGAAAGCCAGATTCGTGTGCCTGACAATCAATACATAAAGAACACGGCGCGGTTGAAGCCGGAAGAATTTCACGATCCGGCCAAAGCCAAGTTGCCGCCTTATTACCCGGACACGCCGCTGGTTCGCAAAGACTGGGCACGATATGCCGACAACATCACGGCAATGGATTACATGGTTGCAGACGTGTTGAAACAGCTTGAAGAAGATGGCTTGGCTAATAACACCGTCGTGTTTTTCTGGGGCGATCACGGGCGCGGGCTGCCACGCGCGAAACGATGGGTTTACGACTCCGGCATTCGTGTGCCGCTGATGGTGCGCTGGCCGGGCAAGATCAAACCTGGCGTTGTGGACGAGGTTGTCAGTCTGATGGACCTGGGGCCGACGGTGCTTTCCATTGCTGGCGTGCCGGTTCCGGCAGTGATGCAGGGACAGGCGTTTCTGGGCGACCAGAAAAAAGCGCCGCGCCAGTATGCGTTTGCGCATCGTGACCGCATGGACGAAGCCTACGACATGATGCGTTCGGTGATAGACAAGCGCTTTCATTACATCAAAAACTTTTTCCCCGGACGGCCTTATGCGCAGCACATCGAATACATGGAAGAAATGCCGACGATGAAAGAGATGCGGCGGCTTTACAAAGATCATATGAACGCGCTGGACCCGAATTACGGCAAAGCCATGACGCCAGCGCAGTTATTGTTCTTCCGTCCGGAAAAACCTGCCGAAGAGTTGTACGACATAACGGTTGATCCACATGAGATCAACAATCTGGCTGCAATGCCCGAACACCAGCAAACGCTGAAAAGAATGCGCGCGGTTTTGGCGGACTGGCAAAAACAAACCAAAGATTTGGGCTTGGTGCCGGAGTTGGAATTGCGCGAGCGCATGCGTCCCGGCGGCATTTGGCAAAAGGTGGCAACTCCGACAATCAGTCAAAAGACGATTGGCGGCAAAACGGTCTTTAACATCACTTGCCTGACGGAAGGCGCTTCCGTCGCTTACACCACGGAAACCGGTCCCGCCGCCCGATGGAAACTGTATTCCGGTGAATTGACTGTGCCTGCCGGAACAACGTTACGCGCCAAAGGGTGCCGCCTTGGCTATCTGGACAGCGACGAAGCCAAACGCTGAGCTAAATTGGAACATAGAACTTACCGACAAGATGAACATGATTTTTCAGGATGAAAACCTAAGCTTGCTCTTCCATCACGCAAATCCTGAATAATCCTGACAATCCTGTCGAAAAAACTTCTGCCTTAATGATGGTTTCTTTGGTTTAGCATTTATTTCACTGGCAACGTCAGCGTAATGATCAGCCCGCCGCTTTCAGCATTGACGGCGCTGACCTGTCCGCCATGCAAATGAATCGCGCTTTTGGTGATGGCCAAGCCCAGGCCGATGCCGCCGGTTTGGCGGTCGCGAGCATCGGCGACGCGGTAGAAAGGTTCGAACAATTGGCTGAGCGAAGCTTCAGGAACGCCTTTGCCGAAATCGCGGACCGAAATAACAGCTTGGTTGCCGTCGCGTTCCAGCGTCACTTCGACGGCAGTGGCTTCGGCGGTGTAACGCACGGCGTTGCGAACGACGTTTTCAATGGCGCGGCGCAAAAGCTCCGGCGAACCTTCCGTTTGGCAGTTGTCGCATCGCAGCAGTTTGACCTGGCGGTTGCGGGCCGCGGCTTCGAATCCGGCATCGGCGACAATTTCCTGAATCAATTCATTTAACGCAACATTCGTCATTGGCGGGGCCGAAACGCCGCTTTCCATTTTTGCCAGCGTCAGCAACTGGCCAATCAATTCGTTCAGCCGCTCGGTTTCACGTTCGATGCGGTCAAGTTCGGGCGCGGCTTCGGTTCCTGCTTTCAGCCTGGCCAGTTCCAGCGCCACGCTCAACCGCGCCAGCGGCGAGCGCAATTCGTGCGAAACATCGCCGACCAATCGCTGCTGAGATTTCATCAGCGCTTCAATGCGCTCAGCCATACGATTGAAATCGCGTCCCAGGTCGGCCAGTTCATCCTGCCGGCTGGTTTCGCTGACACGGGCTGAAAGATCTCCGCTGGCCAAGCGCTGTGTCGCCGCCCGCAAAGCGACAATCGGTTTCGTCAGGTACCTTGCCAGCCCGTAACAAACTACGCCCACCGTCAGGATGGCCGCCAAAAACCGGAAGAACCGCGCGCGCGGCGTGGCGCGAAATTGCGTCATCAATCCGCCCGGCACTTCACAAACTAAAATGTAGCGCTTTCCTGATGCGGCTTCGATTTGCAGCGCAGCCAGGGTTTTGTCGCGCGAAAACTCGGCTTCGGGCCTGCCGCTTTGCCGGGCGCGAACAATCAGCGGTTCTGTTCCGGGCGGAATGCCTCGCCGGACAAGTTCGCGGGCTTCGCTGTCCAGCAGTGTTGCTCGAATCTGCGTCGTGCTTTGCAATCGGTTCAAATGCGCTCCCAGCGCCTCGGCACCGTCGCGCTCAAAGACTTGAACCGCGCTGTACGTTTGAAAGGTCAATGCGCGTCCCATCAGTTCGCGCCAGCGCGTGCCGACCGGATCGGTTTCGGTGGCGACGACGGCAACCGCGATGGCGGCAATCAACAACCCGACTGCCAGCCAGAACCAGAAAAAGATTTTGAAAAACAGGCTGCGTCTCATAAGTTCATTCGCCCGAGGCTGCGTAAAGGTATCCGGCTCCGCGAACCGCTTTCAGCCGTTCGATGCCATTGAGCTGATGCCCAAGCTTTCGGCGCAAATTGCTGACATGCATATCAATGCTGCGGTCAAAGGGGCTGAATTCCCGACCAAGCACTTTTTTTGCCAACTCTTCGCGCGAAACAATGTGACCGGCTTCGCCCAGCAATACAGCCAGCAGGTCAAATTCCACGCCGGTCAGTTCGATCAATTCGCCTGCCCGGCGGACGGTTCGAGTTCCAAAATCCAGTGTGATGTCGGCAACGGTCAATCGTTCAGGTTGGGTGGTTGGCCTCGGTTCAGGGTTTGCGCGGCGAAGGATCGCGCGGATTCTGGCCACCAGTTCGCGCGGATTGAACGGTTTCGGCAGGTAATCATCCGCGCCAAGTTCCAACCCGACAATCCGGTCAACATCGTCTCCGCGCGCCGTCAGCATCAACACCGGCGTGCGTTTGGCGGCGCGAATACGGCGTAAAACTTCAAAGCCATTCAGTCCGGGCAACATCACATCCAGCACGATCAAAGCGAATGCGCCTTCCACCGCTTTCTTTGCGCCTGCTTCTCCGTCGCTGGCAGTTTCAACAGCAAAGCCTTCGGCTGACAAAAACTCTGTCAGCAATTCGCTCAGTTCCAGGTCGTCATCAATCATCAGCAAACGATCCATCGGCATTTACCTTTCTTCTCCCACGAAGCCACACGAAGAAAACACGAAGGAAAAACAATGTGGCTTTTTCTTCGTCAAACTTTGTGTGACTTCACGGGGAAACGATCTCTTCAAACTATAACTCATCTATTGCAGCTACGACGTCAGGAAGTGTCAGCGCGGCTTTACAGAACTTTACAGTGGCTTGACCGAACTATTACGCAACTCGGTTCGAAGTTGTCGTTAAATGCAGCACGAACGAGATGGTCGTTCGCAACGCAGAAAAATCAATGTGAGAAGGAGAAAATTTATGAAAACAACCACCAAACGAATTGTCATCGCCGCTTCCATCGCCGTTGTGCTGGTCGCGGGATCGGTCTTTGCTTTTGCGCAGAACCATCGGAGAGGACATTTTGCCGGAATGGGAGTCCCGCATTTTGCGCAGCGATTCCTGGATCGAGCATCTGTCTATCTGGGCTTGAGCGATGAACAGGAAGCCCGGATCAAAGCGATCCTTGAAGCGGAAAAACCGAAAGTTCAACCGCTGGTCGCCGAACTGGCCGCGAACCGTAAAGCTTTGCAGCAGGCAACCGACAACGGCACATTCGACGAAGCGCAGGTCAAAGCTCTTGCCGACAAACAAGGCGACACACTGGCCGCGCTGATCGTTGAAAAGGAACGTGTCAAAACCCAGATTTACGCCGTGCTGACACCCGAACAACGCGCAAAAGCGGAACAGTTCCGCGCTCGCATCGAAGAACGTGTGAAACAGCATTTCACCGAATAACCCTCTATCTGGTGGAGCAAGCCGCCGACTTGCTCCACCAACTCAACTTTCAACCTTTTAAGGAGACTCGTTGAATGAAATCGAAATTATTTCTTCCCGCTTTATTCCTGACTGTTTCGTTAACCGCATTGTCTGCAACTGCGTTGGCTCAGCGTCCGGGTGGACGACTGGGCCGCACCGGAAATGAAACGACGAACAAGCAACCTTCCGGTTCGCACCTGAGCGAAACGCAGCAGAAAAACATCCAAAAACTGACCAGCGATCTGCAAGCCATCAAACAAGGTTCGCAGGTGACACCGGAAATGAAACAAGCTCTGAAAAACGACCTGATGGCGATGGCTGATGGGGCGACCAAACCTGATCCTGCGCTGGTGGATAAACTCGCCGCAGATTTGGCTGATGCCATGAGCGACGGCAACATCAGCAACGCCGAAAAAGCCAAACTGACCAACGACCTGTACGCCGTGATGTACAGCGCCAACATTCCGGCTTCGGAAGTCAACCAGGCCATCGCCGACGCGCAAGTCATTCTGGCGGCTTCAGGCGTGACGAAACAGGATGTGCAAACCATCGTTGCCGACCTGAAAGCGATTGCCACCGAAGCGCAAAAAATCCATCCAGGCTCCGGCGGAACCCAGCGAAGCCGCGCGGGCAGATTTGCTCCAAAACCCTAACTGTTAGCAGCACATGAAATAGGCCCAGCCAAAATAGAAGCCGCAGATAAACACGGATCAAAACGGGGAAACACAGAACAAGCTTTTCGGCAGATTTGTGTTTATCCAAGTGAATCTGTGTTCATCTGTGGCTTCTCCATTCTCTTCAAACAATCAATTTCTCCATGCCAAATCCCTTCTTTTGCTTTGCCGCAGAGCTATGCTACTGTGCGCCGCGCTGGTGAAAACCACCGGCTTCCCTTCTCTTGTAGCAATCTTCAAAACTCATCAACTACGACTTTGAGCACCATTTTTGGAGGACCAGACCATGCCAACCGCAACCAAAACTCAGGCTGTTGAAGCCGCGCCGACGTTCCCCTATTTCACCGAAGAGCACGCGATGTTGCGCGAAACCGTCAAACAGTTTTGCCAGAAAGAAATCGCTCCGTTCGCCGAAGAGTGGGACGAAGCCGGAATCTTTCCGCGCGAATTGTTCAAGAAAGCCGGTGACCTGGGCTTGTTCGGCATTCGCACCGATCCGCGCTGGGGAGGCAACGGGCTGGACTGGTGGGCGACGGCGGCGTATCTGGACGGATTGTCGTATGCCAACAATGGCGGCGTAGCTATGGCATTGATGGTGCAATCCGATATGACTTTGCCAGTCCTTGAAGAACTCGGCACCGACGAACAGCGCGAAGATTTTCTGAAGCCTGCTGTCGCTGGAGATTTCATTGCAGCCTTGGGCATCAGCGAACCCGGCGGAGGTTCCGACGTCGCCAACATCAAAACGCGTGCAGTGATTGATGGAGATGATTTCGTGATCTCCGGCCAGAAGTTGTGGATTACCAACGGCACCCGCTCTGACTTCATCCTGCTCGCTGTCCGAACCGGCGAGGAAGGCTACAAGGGAATTTCCTTTGTCGTTTTCCCAACCAACACGCCGGGCTTCAGCGTTGGCAAGAAGCTGAAAAAAGTCGGCAACCTGTCTTCTGACACGGCGGAATTGTTTTTCGACAATTGCCGCGTTCCTCGCAAATACCTGCTTGGCGAACTGAACAAAGGCTTTTATTACGTGATGCACAATTTCCAGGGCGAGCGGCTGGTTGCTGCGCTGGGCGCTGTTTACAAGATGGAGCGCGCCATCGAATACGCTGTCGCGTATGGCAAAGAGCGCAAAGCTTTTGGCCAGCCGATTGGATCGTTCCAGGTCTGGCGGCACAAATTCGCCGAACATTTGGCCGCCGTCGAAGCCGCCAAATGGCTGTGTTATCGCGCGCTGGATTTGATGAATCGAGGCGAAAACGCCGTCAAGGAAATCACCATGGCCAAACTGGTCTGCTGCGACCTGGATCAAAAGGTGATGTACGACTGCATGCAGATTATGGGCGGATTCGCTTACACCACCGAATATCCGATTGGCCGCGCCTGGCGCGATGCACGATTGAACACCATCGGCGGCGGCGCTTCGGAAATCATGAAAGAAATCATCGCCAAACAGTGCAAGCTGTAGCTCCCCAAAAACTAGAACACGGAACAGAATGAAATCACTGACTAAACGGAAAGACTAAAAGGACGCTTTCCGTTTGGTCTTTCCCTTCTGTTTCCCTTTCCGACCTTCAACCATATGTTCGTCTTTCCACTCATCTTTTTGTTTATTTCTTCCTTCTTTCAAAACCCGGCAGCAGCCCAAACCAACCAACTTCCGCCAGATTGGTTTGGCGATTGGGCGGGCACGCTGGTCATTCCCAACGCCAATGCTCAGCAGGAAGTGCCGATGGAATTGCACATTCATCCCCTCAAAGGTGAACGCGCGTACCAGTGGCAAATCGTATACGGCGCGGGCGACAAAAAGAACGTTCGCAATTACAAACTGATTCCTCAATCCGACAAACCCGGCACTTTCGTAATGGACGAAGTCAACGGCATTTTGCTGGATTGCCGCCTGATGGGAAACGTCATGTTCAGCCAGTTCAAAGTCGGCGATGTGTTGCTGACTTCGCGCGAAGAATTGCGCGACGGCAAGTTGTTCACGGAAATCATTACCTCCGGGTTTGGGTCGCCGCGCGTAACTGGCGACAAAGGCAAGGAAAACGAAGTCCACTCTTACCCGCTGCAATCCATTCAATACGCTACGCTGACCAAACAGAAACCTGCCGCCAAATGAAAGGATCGTTCATGAGCACTCAAGCTGAAGAACCAATCAGTTGGTTCCCTGTTCCCGCCGAAGACCAATTGCCCGAAAGTCTGCAAGGTCTATTCAAAAAAGCCAGAGAGAAAGTCGGCTTTGTGCCAAACGTCTTTCGCGTGTACAGCTTCCGGCCGGAACGCTTCAGTGCGTGGTTCGCGCATTACAAACAGCTTCACGAACCGACGGAACACCTGAGCGCCGCCGAACGCGAAATGATTGCCGTTGCAGTTTCGATGGCCAATGGCTGTTTGTATTGCCTGGTCGCCCACGGAGCGGCATTGCGGCAAACGCTCGGCGATCCGATCCAGGCCGACCGCATCACGCTGGATTACAAACGCGCGGGCCTAGACGCCAAGATAGAAGCTGTTTTGGATTTCGCCACGCTGCTGACCGAAACGCCGGTCAACGCTTCGCCGGAAGACATTGCGCATTTGCAAAGCTTCGGGCTGACGCTGGAAGAAGTCTGGGACGTGATTGAAATCGCTGCGATGTACAACTTCACAAATCGTATGGCTTCGGCGACGGGAATGATTCCAAATCGCGAATACCACGCGTTGGCGCGGTAGGTGTTAGGTTTCAGGTGTGAGGTTTCAGATATAACTCAATAACAGCTTCAGTGATTGGAGATTCAGCCATGAAAATACAGAGTTATCGTGATTTGTTAGTCTGGCAGAAAGCAATGGATTTGGTGGTTGAGTGCTATAAGTTTGTCAGCAACCTGCCAAAGAATGAAACATACGGTTTGATAAGTCAGACACAACGTGCGGCGGTGTCAGTCCCCGCCAACATTGCCGAAGGACATGGTCGCGACCACCTCGGCGATTATCTGCGTCATCTTTCCATTGCCAATGGCTCATTGATGGAATTAGAAACGCATTTGTTGCTGATTGGGCGTTTAGGCTACCACTCTACCAAAGAAGCAGAACCGTTATTGGCCTTATGTTCTGAAGTTGGAAAAATGCTTGCAGGACTATCAAAAAGCCTTCGTGGTAAACAGTAAGGATGAGCACTCCACATCTGGCACCTCACACCTGAAACCTGGCACCTAGGAGAACTATGGCAATCAAAGATAACTTGGCACATTGGGAAGCCGAGCCGTTCGGCACGGAACTGATTGAAATGACGCTCGGCGATTTGCTTGATCGGCGCGCTCAGGAAGTTCCTGACAAAGAAGCGCTGGCGTATTGCTACCCTGAATTCGGATTGGATTTTCGGATGAACTATCGCCAGTACCGCGACACGGTCAATCAACTGGCGAAAGGCTTAATGGCACTGGGAATCCAAAAAGGCGATCACATTGCCGTGTGGGCGACAAACGTTCCTGAATGGGTGTTTCTGGAAATGGCAGTGTCCAAAATCGGCGGCGTTCTGGTGACGATCAATACCAACTACCGCGCGGCGGAAATCGAATACGCGCTTCGCCAGGGCGACATCAAGGCGCTGTTTCTGATTGAAGAATTGCGCGGGTTTTCTTATCTGGAAGCCGTTTACTCCGTCGCGCCGGAATTGAAATTGCTCAGCGATCCCGCCTGCCAGGAATTGAATTCGGAAAACTTGCCGCGATTGAAACGAGTCGTTTTAATCGGCAAGGAACCCAAGCCGGGTGTGACGCTGTATTCCCAAGTCACCGCGCTGGCGGACAACGTTTCAGATGATGAATTGAAAGCGCGGCAGGCTTCGGTTGGCGTTCACGATGTGGTGCAGATGCAATACACCAGCGGCACAACCGGTTTTCCCAAAGCCGTCATGCTGACGCATTACAGCCTGGTCAATCAGGCGCACATCGCTGCTTCGCGCGGTGCATTGACCGCCGATGAACGCTATGTGACTTCGATGCCGTACTTTCACATTGCCGGAAGTTTGGGCGCGATTATTTATTCGGTCTTTCTGGGCTGCACGCTGATTCCGTTGATTGCTTTCGATCCGGCCAAACAGCTTGAGCTATTCGAAAAGGAAAAAGGCACATTCACTTTCGCAGTGCCGACGATGCTGGTGGCAATGCTGAACCATCCACGCTTTGCGGAGTTCGACCTTTCCAGTGTGAAAAACATTTTCACCGGAGCAACGCCGGTTCCCGTCATCGTGATGGAGCAAATCAAGGATCGCATTGGCGCTGATTGTTCGATTGTCTTCGGTATGACGGAAACCACCGGAGGCGTCACGCAATCGTTTTACACCGACAGTTTCGAGTTGAAAGCCGCAACCGTTGGACTGGCCATTCCGCATACTTCGATCAAGATCGTCAATCCGGGAACGGGTGACGTTTGCCAATGCGGTGAATCCGGCGAATTGTGGACGCGCGGTTATTCGAATATGGTCGGTTACTACAATATGCCTGACAAAACGGCGGAAACGCTGGATGCCGAAGGCTGGCTGCACACAGGCGATCTGGCCGTGATGCGTCCCGACGGGTACATCAACATCGTCGGCCGTGTGAAGGACATGATCATTCGCGGAGGCGAAAACATTTATCCGGCGGAAATCGAAGCTTTTCTGATGCGACATCCGAAAATCGCCGAAGCCCAAATCGTAGGCATTCCCGACGAATTTATGGGTGAAGAAGTTTGCGGAATCATTCGCCTGAAACCCGGCGAAGCGTTTGCCGAAGATGAACTTCGCAACCATTGCAAAGCCAACATCGCCCGGCACAAAGTTCCGAAGTTCTTCCGCTTCGTCGAATCGTTTCCGCTAACCGCCAGCGGCAAAGTGCAAAAATTCGTGCTGCGCGATCAGTTGATCCAGGAAATGGGTTTGGAAAATGTAGCCGGAATGAAGACGGCATAAAACACAGATCAGGAGACAGAGAATGAATTTTTCTCGCAGAGAGATTTTGAAACAATCGGCTGCGTTGGTAATTGCAGCGACAGGCAGTTCCGTGCTGAACGCCCAAACAAAACTGCGCTCGTCCGAACTGGCCAATTACGATGCCGTCGGTCTGGCAGAACTTGTCAGGAAAAAACAAATCACGCCGCTGGAACTGGTCGAAGACACGTTGAAACGCATTGAGCGAGTCAATCCAAAGCTCAACATCGTACTGACGAAAAACTTCGATGTAGAAAAGGCTCGCGCGCGCGCGAAACAGCCGCTCGGCGACGGAGCATTCGCAGGCGTGCCCGTGCTGCTGAAAAACCTGTGTGAATACAAAGACGCCGACATTGATTTCGGTTCGCGGTTGTATGCGCGCGCCATCGCCAAACACGGACGGTTGCACAAAGCCAATTCGCCCTTCACCACGAAAATGGAACATGCCGGGTTCATCGTCGCCGGCGTTACCAACGCGCCGGAATTTGGATTGATCGAAACCACCGAACCCATTTTGCATGGAGCTTCGCGCAATCCCTGGAACCCGCATTACACAACGGGCGGTTCCAGTGGAGGTTCGGCGGCGGCGGTTGCTGCCGGAATCGTGCCGTTGGCGCACGCCAACGACGGCGGCGGCTCCATTCGCATCCCGGCTTGTCAAAATGGATTGGTGGGATTGAAGCCCACACGGCGGCGCGAAATTGCCATGTTCACCAGCGGCGGAATGGCCAACGATGTCGTTGGCATCGCCAATGATTTGTGCGTCAGCCGCAGCGTGCGCGACACCGCAGCGTTTTTGAACTTGGTGGAAAACAAAACCAACGACAAACTGCCGCCGGTTGGATTTATCTCTGGCCCGTCGTCAAAGCGCTTGAAAATCGCGCTGGTGATAGAAGGCGTGAATGGCAAAAAACCTGATCCCGAAGTCGAAAAAGCCATTCGCGCTACGGCCAAGCTGTGCGAATCGCTGAAACACAACGTTGCCGAAATCAAATTGCCAATCAATGGCCCCGAAGTAACCGACGCGTTTTTGGGTTACTGGGCAGTAGGAACGGTTGGGCTGGCGGCGGAAGTCGAAGCAGTACTTGGCAAAGGTGTGAAAGCCGAAGACGTGCTGGAACCGTGGACAATCGGCCTGATGGAACTTGGCCGAAAACGCGGTTTGTTCCAGGCTGTCGGACGAGCGACTAAATCCTTCAACGAAGCGGCAACGGCCATGGAAGGCGTCTTCAAAAATTACGATGTGATTCTCTCGCCTGTGATGCGCATTCCGCCTTACAAGCTTGGCTACCACGATCCGCGAACGAACTTCGATACCTTGCTGGCTCGGGTGCTTGATGAAGTCGCGTACACGCCGCTGCACAACGCCTGTGGAACTCCGGCGATGTCTGTGCCGCTGTACTGGACAAAAAATAATCTGCCCATCGGCAGTCAGCTTGCGGCCTGGCGCGGCGGCGAAGCGACGTTGTTGCAATTGGCTTATGAATTGGAAGCGGCGCATCCCTGGGCGAAAAAACATCCGACGGTGATGGCGTAATTCGTAACAAGGTAAAAGCGATGCAAATCAAAAAAACGACAAAAGTTTATGACGTGGTCATCATCGGTTCCGGCGCTTCTGGCGGAATTGCTGCCTGGAATCTGACACGGCAAGGCGTCAACGTTCTGGTTCTGGATGCCGGAGGGCGATTTGACCGCTCGAAGTTTTGGACGCATGTGCTGCCATATGAAGCCCGCGAACGGAGAGCGCGCGGCGAACAGGCTCCGCAGTTTTATCTGAGCAAGACCGAACAGCCTGTTTTGACTCCGCCCGATCAGCCGTTTGACCTGATCCGCGTTTGGGGCGTCGGCGGCAAGACAAATGTTTGGGGAAGAGTTTCGCTGCGCTATTCCGACGTGGATTTCAAAGTCAACGACGGTTACGGCATTCCCTGGCCGATTCAATACAAAGACATTGCGCCGTATTACGACAAAGTTGACCAGTTGATTGGCGTCAATGGCGGCGATGAAGATTTGGACGTGCTGCCCGGCAGCAAATTCCACATGCCGCCGCCGCGTCCGCGTTGTGGCGAAGCTCTACTGAAAAAAGCCGCCGCCAGCACAGGCATTCAAATTGTGCCCGGTCGCAGAGCCGTGCTGACGCGCAATCACAATGGCTGGCCTGCCTGCCATTATTGCGGACGTTGCGGTTCGGGTTGCGACACCGGCAGCTTTTTTAATTCCGCCGACCATCTGCTGCCCGTCGCCGCGAAAACCGGCAAGCTGGAAATTCGCACCAACGCTGTCGTCGCTCGCATCCTGACTGACAAAGAAGGCAAAGCGAGCGGCGTGCAATATTTCGACCGAAATACCAAAGCCGAAACCCAGGTTCGCGCGCGCGTTGTTGTGCTGGGAGCTTCGGCGATTGATTCCACGCGCATTTTGCTGAATTCCAAATCGGCGATTTACCCGAACGGCATCGGCAACACTTCCGGCGTGATTGGCAAATACCTGTGCGAACAGTTTCGCTTTCACGTGCGAGCGTTTCTGCCGCAACTCTTCGGTCAGGCGAGTTCAAACGATGACGGCATCGGCGGCGAACACATTTACATGCCTCGATTCAATCATCGCGACGGCCGCAAACGAGATTACGCGCGCGGATTCGGAATGCAGTTCTGGGGAATTGGTTGTCAGGCTGGCGCGGGCTGGGCAAAAGGCTTGCCGGGGTTCGGCGCGACTCTGAAAACTGACATTCGCAAACGTTATCCTTCCTGGATTGAGCTGCACCCTTACGGTGAAGTTCCTCCGCGCGCGGAAAATCGCGTCGAAGTTGACGAAAATCACCGCGATAAATATGGTGTGCCGCTGCCAAAATTGACGATGAAATACGGCGACAACGAAATGAAGATGATGCAGGAAATGTATGACACAGCCGAACAAATTTTGCGCGCGGCCAAGGCTGAAATCTTCCAACTGAATCGCGGCGATTACGACATTCCCGGCACCGCCATTCACGAACACGGAACCTGCCGAATGGGTGCTGATCCAAAGACTTCGGCGCTGAACAGTTTCAATCAGATGCACGCTGTTAAAAACCTGTTCGTGGTTGATGGCAGCTCGTTCCCTTCGGCTACGGAAAAGAATCCAACGTTGACGATTCTGGCCATCGCCTGGCGAGCGACCGATTATCTGGCAGAGGAGATGAAGAAAGGGAATCTGTAGCTTGAGTAGTCAGGAGTCGGGAGTCGGTAGACCAGAAGACTCGCCGACTACCGACTACCGAATTCCGACTACTCGACAATGAACAAACTCTGGCTTTTCCATATTTCTCGCTGGATTGTTGCCGTTGTTTCGCGGCTTTACTTTCGCATCGAATTTCAAGGCGTTGAGCGCGTGCCGAAATCCGGCGCGATGATTGTTGCGCCAAATCACGTCAGTTACTTCGATCCGTTCTGGGTTTCAATTCCGATCAACCGTCCGCTTCGGTACATGACCTGGGACAAGATGACTCGGCTGCCCGTATTGGGCCCGCTGATGCTGGCGTATGGCTCTTTTCCGGTGAATGTTGAACGAGGCGACCGCGCTGCCCTGAAAGCGTCACTGGAACAGTTGCGCACCGGAGGCGGCTTAATGTTGTTTCCCGAAGGCTCGCGCACGCTGACAGGACGCTTGGAAGCATTCAAACCCGGCGTAATCCGCCTGGCAATTGAGACCGGAGCGCCGATTGTTCCGGTGACGATTCTTGGCGGGTACAGAGCGTTTTCGCGCCACCACTACTTTCCTCGCCCCTTCAAAGTCCGAATCGTTTATCACGAACCGATTCACCTGCCGCCCCCTGCGGACCATTCAAAACTAAAAGAGTTTCAGCAGGATCAAGTAGAACGATTGCAATCTATCGTGGCTTCGGTGCTACCGCCAGAAGCTTTGCCGCTGAAAGAACAGCAATCTGCTCGCGCAAAGCAATCCTAAAAACAAATCAGCCTCAGTTCCCAAGCTTGGAACTGAGGCTGATTTGTTCATTTCTCTGCAAAGAGTTACGGCCTGCCGCTTTCCAGGAAAGCTTTCAGCTTGCGAGACCGCGATGGGTGGCGCAGTTTGCGTAGCGCCTTCGCTTCGATCTGGCGGATGCGTTCGCGTGTGACGGCGAAATGCTGGCCGACTTCTTCCAGCGTGT
>CAZMXG010000084.1:0-31474 GCA_964570175.1 uncultured Heliomicrobium sp.
GGTCGTAAGGGACTTTCACCCTCAAGTGAATGCGCCCTGCCGGGCGCACTAAAAAGAATGGCAGGCAATGAGAGTTACTCATTGCCTGCCATTCTTTTTTAGCAGTCTGGTGAATTGGCCTTTACATGAGGTTACTGAAGCACTTCTTTAACCTTTGCGCCGATATCTGCAGGACTTTTGACAACGTGAATTCCCGCGGCAGACATTGCCTTCATTTTTTCATCCGCAGTGCCCTTGCCGCCGGAAATGATCGCGCCAGCGTGTCCCATGCGACGTCCCGGAGGCGCTGTTTGACCGCAAATAAAACCAACTACGGGCTTTTTGACGTTGGCTTTGATGAACTCGGCAGCTTCTTCTTCGGCGCTTCCGCCAATTTCACCAATCATCACAATCGCGTCCGTATCCGGATCGTTGTTAAACAACTCAACCGCGTCTTTTTGAGTGGTGCCGATGACCGGATCACCGCCAATGCCAATACAGGTTGATTGACCGATTCCAAGCGCCGTCAATTGCCCGACAGCTTCATAGGTCAACGTGCCGGAGCGCGAAACCACGCCGACTCGTCCTTCCAGATGGATGCGCGCAGGCATAATGCCGACTTTGCACTTGCCGGGTGAAATGACGCCGGGGCAATTTGGGCCGATCAAACGAACGCCGCGCGATTGAACGTAATGAAACGCTTTGACCATGTCCAAAGCCGGAATTCCTTCTGTGATGCAGACAATCAAAGCGATGCCTGCATCCGCCGCTTCCATGATCGCGTCCGCCGCAAATGGCGGTGGGACGTAAATAACAGTGGCATTCGCTCCGGCATCTTTGACGGCATCAGCGACAGTATTGAAAACCGGGAAGTTTTCGTGCGTTGTGCCGCCTTTGCCGGGCGTAACGCCACCCACGATGTTCGTGCCGTAATCACGCATTTGCAGGGCGTGAAAAGTTCCTTCTTTGCCGGTAAGACCTTGAACAATAAGACGAGTATTTTTATCAACCAGAACGCTCAAAGCTGTTCCTCCAAAGAGCAAAACAGGCCAGTAGCGTGTTTTGCTTCGATTTTAGTTTTGATGTGATTTGAAAGAGGGCGGAGTCTAGCACACGCATTGTAACCTGGCCAAAACGGTCTAACATTATTGTGAAAGCCGTTTCAGAGACTCTGCTGCTGACTGCTTTACCAATGAATCGGAATCTGTGGCAGCGGCTTCCTGCAATGCTTCGCGCGCGCCCGTAAAACCAATTTTGCCGATCCAGGCTGCCGCCCAACGACGCAATACAGGATTGCTGCTTTGCTTCATGATCGCAATCATCTCTGTTTCGCCGTTCCGAGTATTTTTCAATTCCATCAGAGTCTGCTCAGCCAGGGCTCGAATCGGCGCGTGCTGACTATTGAGAAAATCATTCAAAAACAGAATTGATTTTCGCGAATGGCTGACATCCTTCAGTTGGCAAGCTGTCAGAATCGCCGCACAGCGCAATCGCATATCTGCTTCGTCACTGATGTCAGCCCCGCTGGGATTGGCAACTTGATTGACGACGGCGTTTCGGCCCTTGAAGCCAGGAAACGAGGCAAATGCGCTGACCATTGCCATCTTGACCTGGATATTCTGGCTGCCCAGCAAATCCATCATAGGCTGTATGGATTCTTGATCGCCAAGCTTGCCCAACGCTTCAGCGGCAGCAATGCGAACCGAAGTATCAGGGTCGCTGAGCAAATCCAGCAGAGGGTCAACCCCACGTTTGTCACAAGCTTTGCTAAGTTGCTGTATCGCTTGAATGCGAGCCTTTGCGTCAGCGCTTTTAACAGCGGCGATGGCTTTTGCAACGGCATCGTCCTGTGACGTGCCTGTCACCAACGATTCACAAGGTTCGTAAATCGGCAAAGACTTTATGGACGTGCCTTGCGCTCTTGCGCATGAAGCGCTGGACAAAATGCCGGTAAATAAACAAACCGCCAGAACCAAATTGTGATGACGAAAATACATGTTCAGACTCTACTGCCTGCTTCCTTAGGCCACCGTATCAGGATTCTGCGGTGTCAGTAATTTCATTGCCCGCGAAGCATGGGCAATTGCAATGACCAGGTCGCTGACTGATTTGCCGTACCAGTTTAAGTGCGGCTCCAGATCGGTAGCACGCAGCTTGACCAAATACTCATAAAGCAGTTGCTCGCCAGTTTGCAGGCGACCTTTCTGCGCTGGAGTCAACGTGAAAAGTTTATGCAACTGGGCATAGTTGATTGCTTCCAGCGCATGGCCAAGCATTCTGATTTGAAATCGGTAGCGCATCACTTCCAGGGTGTTGGTCGGCGCGACGCCTTTAGAAGCCAACTTGCCACCCTGCCCTTCCACCGCCAGCCGATTCACAAGATTGGGGTCAGCTTTTGCCGCTTCGGCTTCTCGATCTATCGCCAGTGAATCGCCTTTTAAGCGCAGCAACACATTGTCCAGTAGTTTATTTAGACGTGCCTGCAAATTGCTGCCGGTATAACCGTGATTCAAACAAGAAAAATATCCATAAACGTTGTGCATGCCTGCGCAACTGTACTTGGCAATTGCCTGCCGAAACGCCAAGGATTCCATTTCCCCATGTCCGACGGTTCCTTCAATGTCTCCGCAAACACCTTCATAAACCGTCAACGTTTTATCAATGACATCCGGCAAATTGATGGTCTCGCCATAAGCATTTGTCCAAGTGGCCTGATTTGGCTGAACCAAAATCGAAAACGCGATCAATCCCCATGGCAAATGCTGTCCGAGAAAGCCTGGTTCGTAACGGTCAAAATTTTGCGGGTCAAAGCGGAAAAGCGCTTTGGCGCTTTCGCCCAAATTTCGCAGTGTGTACCGATTACTGCCAACAGTGATCGGTTGATCCTGGCTAACGCCCGCTTCAAGCATTGTTTTCAGAAAGCTATTGCCGTGAACTTCCGCATCACGCTGAAAGTAAACATATCGTTTGCCGCCAACTTCTTTCTCCGCCGCAAATCTGGAACACAAAAATTCCAACGCTGACGAACCGTCATTCAGCTTGAAGTTTTTGCCGAAAGCGCGGACGCAGTGAATCAACGCAGACGGATTATTCAATTCGCGGGAATAATGGCTCAGGATTTCATCTCCTGCGCGCAAAGCGTTTTGATAATTTGCTTCCAGTGTCACAGGCAGAAGCGGCTTGCCCGTGGCCAGGTTTGGTGTTGGTGAAGCCACTGGCAAAGCAGTCGTCGAAGAAGAACCGAACCAACCAGCTTTATACCCAACTCCAGCAACGGCAAGCGCTCCAATTCCCCCAAGCCCCAATGTCACAAACTTTCGCCTGCTGGGTGCAGGCGAACCCTGCACAGATTTCCCTTTCTGACTATTTTTCGCTTTGCTCATTGAATGAAACCTTTGAAACCTTCAATTGATTTATGAGAAGTAGTGAGGGCAGCAAACCGGAAAAGTAAACGATGGATTGGCTTAAATCAAGCTGACAATTTCACTTGCGGGTTTTGAGCTTTGGATGAAAAAAGGCAAAATGCCCCTGGAGGAGAGACAAGCGAATGAGTGAGCAAAAAATTAAACGTATCTGCGTGTTTTGCGGATCAAGCCGCGGGAACCAGGAAATCTACGGTGAAAAAGCACGCGAACTAGGCCAATTGATGGCGGCCAAGAACATCGGCTTGGTTTATGGAGCGGGCGGGATTGGTTTGATGGGTACAGTTGCCGATGCAGTTCTTGAAAAAAAAGGCGAGGTGATCGGTATTATTCCTTATGCCTTGGCGACCAAAGAACGCGCCCATATCTCAGCGAACATGCGCGTCGTCAATACCATGCACGAACGTAAAGCAATGATGGCGGACCTTTCCGATGCTTTTATCGCTTTGCCTGGCGGCTTTGGAACCTTTGAAGAGTTACTGGAAACCATTACTTGGGGCCAGCTCGGAATTCATCAAAAACCAATCGGATTGCTAAACATTGCCGGGTACTACGACCCGCTGTTGGAAATGATTGACCGCGGGATCGGTGAAGGCTTCATTTTGCCCAGGTATCGAAACCTGATGACCGCTGATTCAGAAGTTGAACCATTGCTTGAAAAGCTGTTTCAGTATCAGCCACTGGAAGGAATCGTAAAATGGATTGAAATGAGCGAAACGTGAAATATTTTACCACTATTGCCAGTTCCTTCCGTCATACAGTATTCTTTGCCGCGTTATACCAACCAACCCGTTAAAAATGTGATCGGAGCTTTTTAGCGGGTAATGATGGCCGCACCCACATTAGGCCAACTCTCTAGCAATAACCTATCAGTCGCAGGTGTAATTACACCCAAACTTTTAATAACGCCAATACACGGCTATGGCCGTGACGCACTCAGGCACCATCAGCTATTAGGAAATGGAAGAAAAAGACGGAGTTTATCCTAAATCCGCTCACCCAAAGATGGACATCCGACTTCAAGCCTTGCTGGAGGTGGATGACCAGCAATATCAATTTCTGCTGGATAATTTGATCAAAGAGCATGCTGAGCCGTTGATTCACAAAATCATTCACGCCAAGCTCAAATTGTCCCAAAACAAAAGCACTAAAAAGGTTGGCAATGATGACGCTAATGATTTATGCCAGGATTCAATCATTAAACTGATCGCCCACTTAAAACAATTCAGAACCAATCCATCCAGATATGTCATTTCTGCGTTTGATGAATTTGTCGCCAAGATCACTTTCAACGTTTACAACAACTATTTAAGGGCCAAATACCCGCATCGCCACAAATTGAAACGACAGCTCGAACACCTGCTCAAATCGCGGAATGAATTCGCTTTATGGAAAGAATCATCTGAACGTCTGGCGGGGTTGGCACACTGGCGTGATGGTAACTGGTCCAAAGCTAATCCAGCTGCACTTCAGACACAATCCTTTGTGCTGGCTCAATTGGACGAAACACTGATCAATCAAATTCCCCTTGTCGTCTTGTTGACTAAGTTTTTTGAGTGGGCAAATCAGCCTGTGGCATTTGATGAACTTGTAAATATCATTGCTGAAGTCTGCGGAATCAAAGATATTCCACAAAAGGATTGGCCAATAAATCATCTGTCTTCTACAGAACCACATTCAGGCGATGAAATCCAAAAGCTAGAATACCGCGAGCATTTGGGACTTGCCTGGAAGGAAATTCTGGCACTTCCAATTCGGCAGCGTTACGCATTACTTTTGAATTGGAAAAACAGCGCCAACGACAGCGTTGTAAATACGTTGATTATTGATAGGATCGCCTCTGTCCAAAATATTGCGGAAGCATTGGAAATGGAGTTGCCTCATCTTGAACAGATTTGGGACCAACTTCCACTGAAAGATGCAGCAATCGGCGAGATGTTAGGAGGTTTGCCAGCACAAGCTGTAGCCAACCTGAGAAAATCGGCTCGGGAAAGATTGGCTCGGCGAATGAAAAAGAATCAAGATCAACCGCCCAAATCCTGACCGTGCATTTCAAAAGGAGAAGCCGCATCCGGAAACGCAATCTTTCAATGGCAATTCCCTGACGCGGCATTTGTAATTGAACTGCTGATCAGCCCAACTATCTCAGTAAATTTCTCAACGAATAATCAACCCAGCATCGCAGCGGATCAATTGAAGGGTCTTCTTCAAATCCAAATCGTCCCAATACAAAAGGTATAGCATTACCAGCCGGAGCCGGCGTGGCAAACTTGGGATCAAGAATCCTGGCGATTTGATCTCGCGCATCTTCCAAATGCATCCGGGAAGCGCGATCGGTTGTGCGGGCCAAGGATTTGTTGATGTCTGCACTGAGCGAGCGCAGTTCGCCACGAATGAAGGGACGCTGGTCATCATTGACCGGAGCACGCCCATTTAATTTTTCGCCGAGCAAATCCAGATAAGCACGCTGCAAATTGCGGCGATACGCATCCATTTTGATCGGCGCAGTCCCATTCAGTTCCCCCCAAACGCCCTTGCGCACATCAGCCAGAAAATCCACCGGGCGATAGGCTTTTTCCCCGTCTATTGCTTCCTGCTCAACCAAACGGGCAAACCGCGTTGAACTCATCAACTGGTTTAGCGTCATCTGCTGAGCAGCCTTAACCCGGTCAAGCGACCCGTTAGTTTCAATTCGGCGCAAAATCTCTGGCTTCAGCATCCAGGTCGGCGTGGCAAAAACATTGTCACTCAAGAACTTAACAGCTTCAGATTGCCGCTCTTTCGAAATCGGAGTAAACAGCACTCCTTCTTGACCGATATGCTTTTGCTGAGTCTGGAAACCACCGACGATGGCGGCAACGTGGCCCATCTCCAACCGCCATTGCCCGATCATATCGCCGTAAATTTCTTCCAGATCGCTGTACGGTTCGCCTTTTTGCGTGGTCGTTGCAGTCAACAGCAAGTCGGCAACTCGTTTCAGATTCTTCAAGCCAAGTTCTGAAGCTTTAACGGCATCGGCATCGCCCACGGCTTCCGTCAATTCGCCAGGATCCGCGCCGCGCGAACGAGCAGTGGAAAATCTCAGATATGGCTTGGAGTCCTGTTCGCGCGCCCATTCGTCCAGAGTTTTCTTTTCATCTTCCGGAGACTTTGCTCCGGCAATGGGCTTGTATCCCCAAATGGTCGCCCACTTGTCGTATGGGCCAATTTTGGGAATAAGGTTTTCGACCGGCACTTTGTCCTCTGGCTGCACGACGTAATTAAACCGCGAATAATCCATTAAAGTCGGTGTATGGCCCATTTCCTTCAACCACTTAGGATCGCGGATTTTTTCAAAGGGATACATCGAACTGGCCTTCATGTTGTGCTGAAAACCGAGCGTGTGGCCAACTTCGTGAGCCACCACAAAGCGCAGTAATTCCCCCATCAAATCATCCGGAAAAGGAAACTTGTGCGTGCGCGGGTCAAGCGGGCCGACTTGTGTGAAATACCAGGACCGCTGCAAATTCAGAATGTTGTGGTACATCTGAATGTCGGATTCCAGAATTTCACCTGTGCGCGGATCATGAACATGTGGCCCCGACGCGTTTTCGACAGTCGAGGGCAGCCAACGCACGACGGAATAGCGCGCATCTTCGGGCGACCAATCGGGATCTTCTGTCGGCGCGTCTTTGGCCAAAATCGCGTTTTTGAATCCGGCGGCTTCAAACGCAGGCTGCCAATCTTCAATTCCCTGTTTGATGTATTTCACCCACTTGGTCGGAGTCGCAGGGTCAATGTAATAGACAATTGGTTTGATCGGTTCGGACACCGCGGCGTTTTGGTCTTTCTTTTCCAGCCTCCAGCGGGTGATGTACGTCCGCTGTG
This sequence comes from uncultured Heliomicrobium sp., assembly GCA_964570175.1. GTDB lineage: Bacteria > Acidobacteriota > Blastocatellia > RBC074 > RBC074 > RBC074. Next base: position 7,269 of record CAZMXG010000084.1, read on the forward strand.
GGGCGCGGTGCTCATCCTTGCCGTAATCCATCTGGCGCACTGTGAAGTAACCGACACGTTCATCGAATTCGCGCGGCATCATGGGATTTTCCGGCAGTTTGACCATCGAGTAATGCATCACGACAGAGGCGCTTCCGGTTCCCATGCCAGCACCCAGAAAAGGATTCACTGGCCCCTGGGCGCCGCCTCCCGCCAAATCAGCCGGATTGCTAAAGGTATGCGTCGCTTCTACTTCGATGTTCGTCGGAAAAGAAACAACTCGTTCAATAAAAGACCGCGAAGCGTCAAAGATTCTTGCGCGCAATCTCGTCTTCGCACTGAATTCCGTAACTTCAGTGTTAAACAAGCTGGTCACATCTATGACGACCGAATCGTCTTTCCCCAAGGCTTCGATGAAAAAGGATTTGATAATTGCGTCGTTGTTGGCTGCCTGAACGGCTTTGGAAATTGGCTGCTTGGAATCGGCAACCACATCGTAAGAGACGTTCCGTAGGAAAACCCGGTTATTGTAACGCTCCCACTTCACAACTCGATTTCCCATCGCCTGCCCACCATAGCCAACGCCGAGCGTCGTTTTGGCGATCTGGCTGACCCACAAAAATTCCTTTCCCAATTCCTTCTTCGGGATTTCGTAATAAACCTTTTCCTTGATTTTGTGGACTGTGAAAACGCCTTCGTCAGATTTAGCGTCTTTGGTGATGACTCGATCATAAGGCCTGATTTCTGGCTCGCGACTGCCCAGCCCGGGGAATCCTGCAGGACGGTCTTGAGTTGTTGCTGGCGGCGCGCCGCCTGTGGGCGGGTCTTGTGCAAAGACCAATGAGCCTGCAAAACCAAGCAGACTCAGGCAGAGCATGCTTTGATAGCAAGTCTTGAATAGTCTATTCATAAGGTGACTCCTCTAAATCGTAGTTTCGTTTCTGTGGAATTTATTTGTGGTTGCTCGACTGGCAATCGTGGCCGATGCCGTAACCGCGCGGAGCATAGCCGCCTTGTTGCGGCCATGCAATAATACCGGCACTCGCTTTTGGCGGTTTCAGTTTTCTAGATGCAGTCGTAATAATTCACTGCTTGTTCTTCAAACAGATGTCTTGCTATTCTCTTTTTTGCAAAAATTCACAGCAAAGAAATGATGCTCAATCCAAGCGACTCGCTCGCCTCCCAAGTCGCAGTCGCTGCCATAGCTTAACAACATAACTGAATGGAAGCAGCAACACTTAAAAGCATTCACTTCACACCGTGGCACCTGCGCGAGCGCACGCGCAATTTTCGCCGCAGGTTTTCCAAGACAATTCAGTCAAATTTCTTCTACTCTTTTCTTTTTCTGCCGAAGCTGAAACGCGACGCAATCATTGACGTTTATTCGTTTTGTCGGGCCGTAGATGACGTGGTGGACGACATCGCCAGCAATAGCGTAAATGGCCATTCCGCCGGGAACGCGAAACTGGAATTGGATAAGTGGCGGACTGAAATTGATCACTTGTACACAGGCCGCCCGACAATGCCGATTGCTGAAAGGCTGCAATCCGTGCTTGAGCATTTCCCCATGCCCAAAGTGTATTTCGAGGAAATGATCAATGGCTGTGAAATGGATTTGCATGTTCACCGCTACGAAACGTTCGAGCAGCTTTACCAATACTGTTACAGAGTCGCCAGCATCACCGGGTTGATGTGCATTGAGATTTTCACTTACGGATCGCCGCAAACCAGAGAGTATGCCGTCAATCTGGGGATCGCACTTCAACTGACGAACATCCTGCGTGATATCAAGGAAGACGCTGATCGCGGCCGTTTTTATCTGCCGCAGGAAGATTTGCAGCGGTTCGGATACAGCGAAAACGACCTGCTGAATTGCCGCGTCAATGATAACTTCCGTGCCTTGATGCGCTTTGAATGTGACCGGGCCAGAAGCTATTACCAAAAAGCTGAACAACTTTTGCCGCAAGAAGACGTTCCGACGCTGACGGCTGCATTGACTATGGGAAAGATTTACTTCCGACTGCTGGAGCAAATCGAGCACGTTGGGTACGACGTTTTCAACCATCAGATTCGGTTGCACAGACCCGAGCGGTTTTACATCGCATTGCGGGAATGGGCACGAGCGACTCAGCGACAAGGCGAGAACGGAACGCAAAAATGAGTCGTCTTCCTGTCGTTATCATCGGAGGTGGTTTTGCCGGTTTGGCGGCTGCTGCCCAGCTTACGGAACAAGGCATAAAAGTGCTGTTGCTGGAACGGCGAGCGTTTCCAGGCGGTCGAGCTTATTCCTTCACAGACAAAACCACCGGCGACACAATTGATAACGGCCAACATCTAATGATGGGGTGTTATCACCATACCTTGAGCTTTCTGAAAAAAATCGGCTCCTTGTCAAAGCTCAAGTTCCAGCAAAACCCGCAGGTAGATTTTCTCAGCAACACACACAACGGTGAAGTTAATCATGCCAGTTTCAAATGCCCATCACTTCCTGCACCGTTGCACCTGCTGGCGGGGCTGGCGAAACTGGAAACCATTGGCTGGTCAGATCGGCTGAAGGCATTACGCGTTGGTTTGGAACTGCGACGGCTGAACGGCAATCGAACGTTACTGGCTGACATCACGGTTCGCGAATGGCTGACGCGGCTTGGTCAGACGGAAACCATGCAAAGCCGATTTTGGGATTTGGTCGCTCTGGCGACACTGAATGAAACGCCGGATCGCGCTTCAGCCGATATGTTTGCCCGCGTGCTGGATCAGGCCTTTATGCACACTCGGCAAGATTCGACGATGGTGATTTCAAAAGTCGGCCTGAGCGAACTTTACACTGACGACGCACGCCGATTTATCGAAGCTCGCGGTGGCCAAGTCCGCCTGAACGCCGAAGTCCAGTACATTGAATTTAATGGCGATTGCGCCAGTGCGGTGATACTGAAAAGCGGCGAACGAATTGAAGCCGATGCAATCATCAGTGCCGTGCCTTATTTTGCGCTGGGGCCAATGCTTCCGACGGAAATCGCCGCAAGTCGAAGCCTAAAAGCTGCCTTGGAGTTCACATCAGCCCCGATTGTTTCCATCAATCTTTGGTACTCGAAACCGGTTACAGACGTGGAATTTACTGGCTTGCTGGATTCGCGCATCGAATGGGTTTTCAATAAAAATGCGATATCCGGTTATAGCCAAAGTGGCTTTCAACACCTTGCCTTGGTGATCAGCGGCGCTCACGAAGCAGCAAAATTGAACAAAGAAGAATTGATCGCCCTGGCTGTCACCGAAATGGGGCGGTTCTTTCCGGCAGCAAGAGCCCAGAAACCAGTTCACGCGTTTGTCGTTCGCGAACATAACGCCACCCTTTCTCACACCGTTGGAACCGCTCGGCTTCGCCCGCCACAGAAAACTGAATTCAAGCATTTCTTTTTAGCTGGAGACTGGACAGATACAGGCTTGCCCGCCACTATCGAAAGCGCAGTTTTCAGCGGCCAGGAATGTGCCAGACTCTATTTCTACAAATGACCGGCTTCATCAACGAATATTTTCTGCGTCACCGCGTCGAACCTGAGCAAATGGACAAGCTTTGGGCGCAAGGCTGGCGTCATTTTGGAGAGTATTTTTTTCGCTATTCGATTGCCCATCACAATGGTGGAGTACAAACAGTGATTCCACTGCGAATTGATCTGGCCAAATTCCAATGTTCGCGCAGCCAGAAACGCGCACTGAGCCGGAATCGAGACCTAACAGTCAACGTTCGTCCGTCTTTCATTGATGAATTCAAGCAGCAGCTTTTTCATCGGCACAAACGTCGTTTCAATCATAACGTACCTGATTCCATCCTGGACTTTATGTCTGACTGCCCGGCGGAAATTCCCTGCCTGAATCATGAAATCGCTGTGTTGGCAGGTGAAAAACTCATTGCTGTCAGCTTTTTGGATGTCGGCAAGGTGTCGGCCTCATCGGTTTACGCAATGTTCGAGCCTGCGGAGTCGAAACGCAGCCTGGGCATTTTTATGATCTTGCAAGCGATCAATCATTCGCGCGAACTTGGTTGCCGGTATTACTATCCTGGCTACGCATACAGCGGGCAGTCTTTTTACGATTACAAGAAAAACTTCGCTGGCCTGGAAGCTTACGACTGGCAAACAGGCTGGCAACCTTATCTACCCGACGAAGGAGAAATTGACGAATGAACAAAATTCGCTGGGGAGTGCTGAGCACTTCCAAGTTCGCCCAAACCAAAATCATCCCGGCAGTCAAACACTGCCAGCACGCCGAAATCACCGCCATCGCGTCGCGCAATTTAGGCAAGGCGCAGGAAGAAGCCGAGCGGTTTGAGTTCGCCAAAGCATATGGTTCGTACGAAGAATTGCTGGCCGATTCGGAGATTGACGCCATTTACAATCCAATGCCAAATCACTTGCACGTGGCCTGGTCAATCAAAGCGCTGAAAGCGGGAAAACACGTCTTGTGCGAAAAGCCGATCGGCTTGAGTTCGGCAGAGGGTCAACAGCTCGTTGATGCGGCTAAACAACACCCCCAGTTAAAGGTCATGGAAGCGTTTATGTACCGTCTGCATCCGCAATGGCAACGCGCCAAGCAGATGGTAAATGAAGGCAAGATTGGCCAACTTCGGACGATTCAATCCTTCTTTTCTTATTTCAATGCTGACCCAACCAACATCCGCAACAAAGCAGATATTGGCGGTGGAGCGATGATGGACATCGGCTGTTACAACGTTTCGCTTTCCCGATTGATCTTTGGCGAAGAGCCGAAACGCGTGCTTGGCATTGCTGAATTCGATCCGCAATTTCAGACTGATCGCCTGGCTTCCGGCATTCTGGATTTTGGCCGAGGCACTTCGACTTTCACCTGCTCAACACAGCTTTCCTCTTATCAGCGCGCAATCATCTTCGGCACGGAAGGCCACATCGAAATCGAAATCCCATTTAACGCGCCGCCCGATAGGCCGACCAGAATTTGGCACCAACACGATGGCAAAGTAGAAGAGATTACATTTGGCATCTGCGATCAGTACACAATTGAGTTCGATCTGTTTTCCCAGGCTGTATTGAATGACACGGCTGTCCCAACGCCATTGGAGGATGCGGTGGCAAACATGAAAGTGATTGAAGCGGTGTTTGAAAGCTCGAAATCCGGCGGCTGGGTTTAACCTCCCCACACGCTTCCATCGCGTAGCGATGGAAGCGTGTGGGCTTTGGTTACTTTCTGACGGTTGGATACTGAATCCCTAACTGTTCCAGATAAGTTTTGTACTTCGTTGAATCGTAGTAGAACTTCTTCAGCTCCGGCGCGAATCGTTCCATCTTGTCTTTGTTCAGATCAACCGCCGGTTTATCCGTCGGGTTAATTAGTGGTTGATACTTGATCTCTTTGGTCTGAACGTTGTTGAAATAATCCCAGGCCTGCTTGACCAAGTCGGGCTGCAACAAAAAATCCAACGCTGTCATCGCCTGCACTTTCGCTCCTGCAGTTGAGCCTTTGTGAGCAATCGGCGTCGCCATCGCAATTGCGTTTTCCCAACTGTGTCCTGGCAAGCCAGGAATGTTCGCCGGATACCGCAAATATATCATCGGCACATTCCACGAAATATCGCCCACATCGTCAGAGCCTCCGCCCATCACCTGCTCTTTCGGTCCTTCCAAACCTTTCGCTTTGGTTTTCAAACCTTCAACCTTTGCGCCGATTTCTTTTTGGAGGGCTTTGGCCAATGTTTGATCTGCTTCGCTCCACGTTGGCAAGCCGACAGCTTCAATGTTTTTAGCGGTCGCTTCGGCAACAACCTTGTTGAAGTGATTTGGCCAGGCCGAACCGACAACGCGCTGTGTGACGGTTGTATCTGTCATAATTGTCGCAGCCTGCGCCATCTTGTTACCCAGGTCGTAAAGCTCTTTGATTTTCGGATAATCCAGTTCCCGGAAGTAATACCAAACCGAAGCTTCCGAAGGCACGACATTCGGCTGATCGCCTCCGTTCGGAATGACATAGTGCGAACGCTGCTGCAACCGCAAGTGTTCGCGGCGGTAATTCCAACCAATGTTCATCAATTCGACTGCATCCAGCGCGCTACGTCCTGACCACGGAGCGCCCGCCGCGTGTGCTGCTCTACCGTGATACGTGTATTGAACAGAAACCAAGCCACTGTTGCGTTCAGGCTGTCCCCAATTGACGCCAAAATCGTTGTCCACGTGCGAACCCAGCACAATGTCCACGTCTTTGAACAAACCGGCGCGAACGAAAAACGCTTTGGCTCCGACCAACTCTTCGGCTACGCCCGGCAAAATTTTCAGCGTGCCGGAGATTTTGTTTTTCTCCATCAACTGTTTCAGCACCAACACCGCCATGATATTCACAGCCATTCCGGAATTGTGGCCTTCGCCGTGGCCTGGAGCGCCTTCAATTATTGGATCGTGATAGGCCACGCCCGGTTTTTGCGAAGCCCGCGGAATGCAGTCAATGTCCGTGATAAATGCAATCACGGGCTTTCCGCTTCCCCAGCTTGCCATCCAGGCCGTAGGCATTTCTGCAACGCCACGCTCAACCTTGAAGCCCCGCTTTTCCAAAACGCCCGTCAGGTATTTGCTGGTTTCGTACTCGTGAAAGCCAAGTTCGCTGAAGCTGAAAACCTGATCCACCATTTGCTGGGTGAAGGTTTGCAGCTTGTCCACCTCAGTGACTGCTTGGTGTTTCAAGTCGTCGAGAGTTTTCGATTCCTGCGCGCCGGATTTCACTCCTGCGATTGCCACTAGAAGCAAAATAAACAGAGCTAGGCTGAACCTTTTCATTGCGATTCCTCCGGAGTTCTAGATTTGAATTAGGCTTTGATATTGTCACGCGAATGATCCCAGTAAACAGGTTTCTTTTGCATTGCCGCCAGATTAACCATATGCGCGACAGCGGCAGCGCGATGACCGGCAAACACATCTTCGACGGGTTGTTTGCGGTCCTTTACGGCTTGTTGAAACGATTCCAGATGCAGCACGTTGGCGTTCGGGCCGACAGCGCCCCAATGTTCATCGCCTGCGATGATCTTCGGCTTCCATTTTCGCGGAACTTCACTGGCAATCACTTTCGGGTCTTTGTAGTAAGCGTCTTGCAGCTTGCTGGGCCATGCATCAACGATCCAACCGTTGTCGTCGCCATCGGATTCTGGTGAAAACGCCAGGTCGCGTCCCAGCGAAAGCGAGCCTTTGGTTCCCAGAATCTCAATACTGCGACCTCCGCCGGATTCGTTGTTGAATGTTCCGCTTAAATTGACGGTAAAACCTTCGGGATATTGCAAAATCGCATCCAACGTGTCCGGCACATCGCGCGATTCTTTCCAGCGATACAGTGCGCCGGCAGCAACAGCCATTTCTGGCGCTTTGGCGTCCAGGATGTAATGCAGCGTCGTCATCACGTGAACAAACAAGTCTGTCGCCATCCCGCCGGAATAATCTTGATAGCAGCGCCAACGGAAAAAGCGCTCCAGACTGAATGCGTGCTTTGGCGCCCCACCTTGGAACATTTCCCAGTTGACGGTTTGCTCCGTAGCATCGGGCGGAATGGGATAAATCCACGCGCCTCCGGCTGAATTCCTGTTTGTTGTTGAACGAACCATTGTAATCTGGCCGAGTTTGCCGGACTGAACAATCTCTCTGGCTTTTTGCTGGATCGGCGTGCTGATGCCCTGACTGCCGACTTGCAGAATGCGGCCGGTCTTTTTGACGGCGGCGATAATTTCCAGTCCATCGGCCACGGTGTAAGTCAGCGGTTTTTCGATGTAAACGTCTTTGCCCGCCTCGAGAGCCGCAATGGCATGATTTTTATGCCAGTGGTCGGGGGTGCCGATGTAAACAGCGTCAATGTCCGGCGACGCCAACAATTCCTGATGATTTTTATAAATCTTGGCCTGGCCCTTGGTTCGCTCCTGCGCGCGTTCCAGACGGCCTTGGTATGCATCACACATGCCTACAACTTCAAATCCGGGCATGCGAACAACATCGCTCAACACTTGCTGTGCGCGAGCGCCAACGCCGATGAAGCCCAACCGGATTCGGTCATTCGCGCTATCGGCTGGATTGAACGAAGCTTCGGTTCGGCGACTGGTTCCTAAAATCAGGCCAGCGCCCGCGCCTGAAACCGAAGTTTTCTTGATGAAATCCCGGCGGTTGATTTTGTCTGACATAGCTGTTCCTCCGTTTATTCTTTTTCGGCCAACAATTCCTTGATCAGGTTTTCAATTTCGACTTTGAGTTTTGTGAACCGTTCGCCCGTGGCTCGCCCCTCAAACCCTGCGTGGATTCGTTTCACCAATCCATCACGCCCGATAAAAATCGTCGTCGGATACGCGCCAAATCCAACCAGTTGCGGCAGCTTTTGTTGAATCTGACCTTCTTCTGTCGAACCTGCCAACAACACGGGATATTTCAAGCTGTGGCGCCTGGCAAAGATTTTTACTTGTTCAAGATCACGTGCCGCGTCTCCGGAATACTCAAAAGCCAAAGCGACGGGCTGAAATCCTTCTTTCCCATAACGGTCGAACAGTTCCTGCAAGAAGGGCGATTCTTCGTGGCAGTTCGGACACCAGCTTCCCGTAATGGAAACAGCGACGACTTTGCCTTTGAAAAGCTCGTCCGTGTTTGAAACTGTCTTGCCGTCAACATCCGGAAAACTGAATCGCAATGCTTCCGCCGGATTGTTCATCCGCGTGTGATTCATCGGATCAGGCAAATTTGCCACAATCTGTTTATTGCTTTCGGTGATGCGCTCAGCAATGATTTTGCGTGGCGGATCGAATAACCCGAAATCGGCGACCCCTTCCAGCCTCCCTTCCGGCGTTAGCCTGGCTCTGAAAATGCGGCAGTTAATCCCATCAAATCGGTTCAACCTCAATTCGCCTTTTTCAAAGCTGCCGGTCATCGTTCCCCAGTCCCCACTAACAGGAATGATCGTGCCGCTAACCTGCATTCCCTGTTGTGTCCTTTGCTGGTGAAAAGCTGCGCGCCAATAACTCTGCTTCGGCTCTTCCCCAACTTTCAACAGCCATTCACCAGCGACGTCAGTGCCGATTTCTCCACCTCCAGCCTTTGATTCCGCGCCGCGCATTGCATGAAGCTCTCGTTTCAGTCTCTGCTTTTGCCATTGCCGCTCGAATGTTCCCTGCAAATGATCTCCGTCAATCGTGGCTGTCAATTCGGCATCGTAAAAGTCGTAACGAAGATTGAGGTGTCCGTTTTCAAACGTACCGGTTGTAGAAGGAATGCGTTCGTCACCATTTACAAGTTCACCAACAAACTTGTTTCCATCTCGTTTGACTTCCAATGTGAACGCGACGGTTTCACCCGAGTTGTTTTTGATTGTCCCGCGCCAAATGCCGCTGGGGTCTGCCGTTTTTTTCCCACAGGCAGTGAAAACGAGCGCCAGCAACAAGAAAAGAAAACATGCGATACGGCTTGTCAAAGCCGGAAAATTATCAGAGATCATTGCCTCCATCCTGCTTGACTCGGTTCGGCACCAGAAAGGGCGGCGACCGGGTATTCGTTTTTGAGTTGAGAATTGGTGTGAAGTGATTGCGGCTGTATGCTAAACGCGCATCTTAAATTCGGCAAGCAGCGGCAAGAACATTGCGTTGTCTAGGCGAGCAAGGGCGCTCAATGTTAATATCAATTTGTCCTGAATTCTTAACTCACAGCGCGAAGCTACCGACCGCGCAGGAAACGATATGGAAACAAAGAAAATTTCCGGCCAGGATGGAGGTCGCAAGACACAAGTTGTCACTCCGTTTGGAACTGCGCCCATCCCTGCTGCTCCTTCCTTGAAGCAAACTGGTTATGACGGGGTTCTGCTAAAGGACCGCTATTTGGTTGAAGGCGAACTTGGGCGAGGCGGGATTGGCGTGGTGTATTTGGCGCGCGACACGCAACTTATGAATCGCCGCGTAGTTGTCAAAGTGCTCTTGGAAGACTCTTCCAACGCGCTTCACAATCCCTGGTTTAAGAAAAAGTTTGAGCAGGAAATCGAGGCGCTGGTGCGATTGGACCATCCGGGCATTGTCGGAGTGTTGGACGTCGGCACCATGCCCGATGGCAAAGAATTTTTCGTGATGCAGTATGTCGAAGGCGGCCCGCTGCGAAAATTTGTCAACGGCCAAATGGAATTTGCCCAGGTGGCGCGTATTGTTCGGCAGATTGGCCAGGCGCTGAACGCCGCGCATGATAAAGGAATCGTTCACCGCGACTTGAAGCCGGAAAACATCATGGTTCAGCAAGTCGGCGAACAAGAGGAAATGATCAAGCTGATTGATTTTGGAATCGCTTCGGTCAAAGACTCGCAAGTCGCCACCAGCGCCGAAAAAACAAAAGTTGCAGGAGCGCTGCCCTACATGGCTCCGGAGCAATTGCGCGGCCAGCCGGACGCTTCCAGCGACATTTGGGCTTTGGGCGCAATGGCATACGAAATGTTGACCGGACGACTGCCGTTTTATGCTGAAACGCTTGTGCAACTTTACGAACTGCAAAAACGTGGCGTGCAAGCTTCACCACGCTCTTTGCGCGCGGACATATCACCTGCGGTGGAAGACATTCTGCTCAAATCCATGGCCTTCGATCCTGCTGACCGCCATCAGCGAGCAAAGGATTTAGGCGATGAATTGGCGCGCGCGTTAACTGATGGCGAGAAAATTTCAACGGGTGCTCAAGCCGTTGTTCCGACAGACGCAACACCGCCCTCACACGCAACTTCGGAAAGCCCAGCTTACGGAACCGTGATGACGCACAGCGCCAGAACGGAAGTTGCTCATGAAGCGTCAGTTCCCCAGACGGCTAAATCGCCTTCCAAAGGAAAACTTTTGGGCGTTGTGGCTTTGGCTGCAATCATTCTGGTGGCGGCAATTTGGTTCTGGAAAAGCTCTCAAGGCACACCGCCAGCCGATCCAACTCTTGTCAGTTCCAGGCAACTGGATTACTCCTTGCTGGTGCTCACAGCCAAAAGCGCCAGCAAAGAACCGATGGCATTGCCAGGGGAAATTTTCTTTTCTCCCGGCGATCAACTGCGTTTGATTATCAGCAGCCAGCAGAATGGTTTCTTTTACATCGTCAATGAGGGACCAAAACCCAAAAACGGCTTGCCGGTTTACAACTTCCTGTTTCCCGACCCAAGCCAAACTCCGCAGAATGTTGCTTCGCTGAAATCAGGCAAATCGTTGTTTATTCCTTCAGACCGTCCGGATGAATGGCTGACTATTGATGCTGAGCAAGGCACCGAAGTCTTATGGCTGATCTGGTCAGAAAAAAGTATTCCCGAACTGGAAGCCGCCAAAAAGTGGTTGACGCCACAATACGGTGGCGAGATTCAAAGTGCGGAGGAAATTGCAGCCATCCAACAGTTCATCAGCAGAAATTCCGCCAACAAGCCTGTTGCGACGAAGGACGACACACACACCAGTCTAAAAGGCGGCAAAGAGGGTGTGCTCGTTTATCCAGTGAGATTGCAACATACCTGAAAACCGCCAGAAATAACCGACACCTGATCGAAAAACCCGACTCAATCAAAACTGCAAAAGGGCGTAATTGTCAGCAATTCAATCCTTTTGCGGTTTTTCTGCGTCTGGCATCGTGCTTGCACAACCCAAAGTTGAGAAATAGAAAAACCAACAACTTTTGGGAGGTGTTTATGAAGCTTATTTTTTCTCTGCTCTTAATGGCTGGAATGCCGGGATTGATCTTTGCACAAAACAATTCGACTCCGGCGTCGTCCTCAACCTCGACACAAGCCAAACCGACTTATCGCGGCTATGGCTATGTGTTTGCGGCACCTGGCGTGGTGACCGATACAGATTTCGGAACCGCTACCCTGCACTTTGGCGGGGGCGGCGAAAGACTGATCAAAGGCGGCTTTGGCGTCGGGGGTGAAATCGGCGGCTTGGCTCCGGCAGAAGACTTCAGCGAAGGATTTGGCGTGTTTTCAGCAGGTGCGAACTATCACTTTTTGAACGCCACTAAATCAGGCAAAGTCGTTCCCTTCGTCAACGGTGGCTACACAATGTTTTTCCGCAGCGCAGTCGCCAATGGAGGCCACTTTGGCGGTGGAGTTAATTACTGGTTCAAGGAGCGTGTCGGATTGAGATTCGAAGTCCGCGATCATATCGTCGCTGAAATTCCCAGCACGCATTTCATCGGATTTCGTTTTGGCCTGACCTTCCGTTAAGACCAATTGCAAGAGATTGGCGGTTTCAGAAATGCTCAGTTTCCGAACCAGCCCGTTCTGCCAGGCATCAGCAACTGTCAATCTCCTCCTCGATGATTCAGCCAGTATTTACCCACCTCTCAGCCACCTGCTAACAATTGACCCTTTGTCCAATTCCTCTTACACTTCGCCTGGCGTCGGCGGCAATTATTTGCCTTTCAATCGCTTCGCCTCACACGCTGAAGCATCCTCGTTCGACTGACAAAAACCAGCGTAAAAAAACTAACTCTTCCGCATCACGGAAAGGTGTAGACATGGTTCGATCATACAAGCTCTGCCGCATTTCCTTCATTTTTTTTACTTGCTCGCTGCTCACTGCAATATCACTTCTGTCATTGCCTGGCGTACGCGCGATTTCACGATCCAAGATCGTGATGCTTTTTGATGGCAAACTGTCTTCGGTCAATCATCACGCCTCTGTTACCGCTGCGACGCTTATCGTCACAGGAACAGCCGACAATGCGAACCTGACGCTGCTCAACGGAAATGGAACCTGCGACCTTCGAGAGGCAATTGAAGCATCCAATACCAATGCATCTGTTGGGGAATGTGTCGTGTCAGGAATACCGGGGTTGGATACGATCCAATTCAATATTGGAACTGGCACGCCGACAATCACCTTGGCTGCGCCGCTGCAAACATTGAATGACGCCGTAATGATCCTCGGTGATACGGGCGGCGCAACGCGTGTGGAACTGAATGGCGCGTCGGCAGGTCCAGGGGACGGACTGGCTGTCATTGGTGGCAACAGCACCATTCGTTCGATGGTAATCAACAATTTCGATGGCTACGGCCTTGTCCTGAGCGAACTTCCCGGGAATACGGTGACAAACTGTTACATCGGCGTGAATGCCGCTGGCACAGTCGCCGCTCCAAATACGCGGGACGGTATCCACATAGATGCGCTGGGTAACAACAACACCGTCGGCGGAACGACCACTGGCACTCGCAACATTGTTTCAGGGAACCTCGGAGCCGGAATCAGCATCATTGCCGGGACCAACAACACAATCCAAGGTAACTTCATTGGCACTGATGTAACAGGCGCAGTTGATCTGGGCAACGGTGGCGACGGAGTGCAACTGAATATGACCAGTGGCAATACGATTGGCGGCACGGCTGCCGTTGCGCGAAACGTGATTTCAGGAAATGGCGGCAACGGTGTCACCATCGGCAACGCGACAAACAATACAGTGCAGGGCAATTTTATTGGCACAACGTCATCCGGCAGCGGCATGCTGGGAAACGACAATCAGGGCGTGCGATTTCAGAGTTCCTCGAACAATACCTTGGGAGGGGCGGCGGCAGGCGCAGGAAACACGATTGCATTTAATGGCGCGCTTGGCGTTTTCGCTCCTAATGGTGTGGGAAACGCAATCCTTGGCAATTCGATTTTTGAGAACCTTGGAATGGGCATCAATTTTAGCGATGATTTCGTGACGCCCAACGATCCTCTGGATGCGGATTCAGGTCCAAACAACTTACAGAATTTTCCTAACCCACTGTCTGTCAGCGGCAGCGTCCTGACGGCTTCGTTTAACAGCACGCCAAACAGGAATTTCCGAATCGAGTATTTCGCCAACGCGACCTGTGATCCGATAGGAAATGGCGAAGGCCAGTTTTTTTTGGGCTCTCGCACCGTTACGACCGATACTGCTGGGAATACAGGAAACTTTACATTTACCTTCACGCCGCAGCCGGGGCTTAACGTATACACAATGACCGCGACCGATCAGACAACCAATGACACCTCTGAATTCTCTGCCTGTCTTGCCAACACTCCACCTACAATCACGACGATGGCAGTCGTCCGGCAGCAAGGCAGTGCGGGCACGGTTTCAACCATTGCCAATGTCAACGACCTCGAAACACCGCCTGGCAACCTTGTCGTCACGCCCACAAATATTCCTGGCATCACGGTCACCGGCATCACAAACACGGGCGGAGTCATCACAGCCAACGTTGCGGCGGCCTGCACAGCCTCCCTTGGCGACAACCTTGTTTCTCTGCAAGTAGATGATGGCAGCGGCAGCCTAATTCAAGCCACTCTGACGGTTACCGTCACGGCCAATACGCCTCCAACGGTGAATTATAGCAGCCCACAAACGGTTCCCTTTGGGGGAAACTTGACGATCAATCCGACAGCGCCGCCAACTGACAATGGTTCATTTACCATCACACTTGTAAATGCGGGGACTTACACAGGAGGCATTACCGTAAATCCAGCAACGGGAGCAGTGGCGCTGACTGCTGCCGCTCCTGTTGGCTCGCATACGATCACGATTCGTTCAACTGACAACTGTGGCGTTCAGAGCAATTCCAACTTTGTCTTGAATGTAACAGGGGGTGGCCAGGCTGATTTGGCCCTGACTGCCACGAGTTCTTCTCAAACTGCAATTCCCGATCACAGTATTACCTACACTCTAACCGTCAGGAATAACGGCCCTGCTGCCAGTCCCAACACAACCGTTACCAATCAATTGCCAGCAGCTTTTACGGTTGAAACAATTACGACTTCGCAAGGAACTTGCATAGGGATCGGCACCAACACGGCCAATTGCGCTCTTGGCTTGTTGACCGCGGCCACTTCGGTGACCATCCAGATTCAGGCTCACGTGCCTGAAACCTGCCAGCCGACCACCGTTTCCAACACCGCAACCGTCAGCGGTGGAGCGCCCGATCCAATCCCTGGCAACAATGTGGCGAGCGTTACGACCATTGTTCAGATTGGAAATTTAGGGCCAGGAGCCTGCATTCCATCCAACAGCCCGCCCAGCACCCAAAAACCGGGAGCGGTTTTATTTGGCGGCGCGTTTGCTTCGGGAGCCACAGGCGGCCCGGGCGGAGATCCCGGCAATAACACCGCGATCAGCTTGACCAACACACATCCGTCGCTGGGCGTTGTCGTCCATTTGTTCTTTGTGGACGGCGCTACGTGTTCTGTGGCGGACGCGTTTGTCTGCCTAACTCCACTACAAACAACCAGATTTCTGATGTCGGACATGGATCCGGGCGTGGTAGGTTACATGATGGCGATGGCTGTTGATGGTCCGCCAGGAACCGCCGGAGGTCATAACACCGGATGCCCGATCAGCTTCAATTACCTGATTGGCAGCGCCAAAATCAAAATGACCAATTCGCCTATGCGTGAAGCCGATCTGGCCTCCGAAAGCTGCGCGTCTGAATTTGGCAGCCCGCTTCCGGGTTGCGATCCCAACAAGGCATACGCCGAAATTCCATTTGACGGGTCGCCCCAGGGATTCAACAAATTGCCGCGAGTGCTGGCGGCTAGCAGCATTGCCAGCCGAGCCGATGGCAATGACACAATGCTGATTCTGGCACGCATTGATGGCAATTGGGGAACTGGGTTGAAACCGCTGGGGAATGTCTTTGGCATTCTTTATGACGATGCCGAAAAAGCGCATAGCTTCAGCTTCAACGCGGGAACCTGCCTGCTTCGGACGATTCTCTCCAATACCTTTCCCCGCACGACACCGCGCTTTGAACAGGCAATCCCCGCTGGGCGCACCGGCTGGATGAAGCTGTGGTCTGAGGAGAATGTGGCGATCCTGGGAGCGATCATCAACCGCAATGACAATACGGCCAGTTCGCCAAACGCATTTGCCGGAGGACACACCTTGCACGTGCTGCGACTGAACGAGCGAGTTGTGATTACAGTTCCAGTCTTTCCGCCGTCGTGTTAACAAGGCCAATTGGCCGTCAAACCATTGATTGACCCACCTTTTGAAACGCCGTACACTCCGTGCGGCGTTGCGGCTATTGATTCGCAGCGTTGCCCCGTTATTACAAGCGAACAATCAATCCTTACAACAGGATGCCAAGGGGGTTTCAATGAACACCTCGCACAGGTTCTTTCGTTCACTCTGTTTACTAGCGGCAATTCTGGCCGTCGGTTCAATCGCCGGATCAACCGCCCTTGCCGCCGATCCGGGATTGACAGTTGATCTGAGCATCAACAAGTCAGGTCCCGCGAACGTTTCCGCCGGAGCCAACGTCACTTATACGCTGGCCGTCAGTCATTCAAACCAGATCAGCACAGTCAATGTTACCGTGACCGACACGCTGCCCGCAGGCTGGACACTGGTCAGCGCAATTACGCCTAGCGGCAATTGCGGCGCATCTGGTTCAGTCGTCACTTGCCAGAACATTTCCCTTCCGCCACAGACAACCGTGACGATTTCCCTGACTGTTCATAGTCCGTTTCTGTGCCAGTCTCCGGCCGCAACCAATTCAGCAACAGTGGCCTTTTCGCCGGGTCTGCCGTTTACCGACCCTAACCTGGCCAACAACACTTCCACGGTCAGTATTACCATTTTGCAAACCACTCTGGGGCCTGGCCAATGCCATCCGCCAGGTTCTGAAATCACGGATGACAAGGCTGGTTCGGTTCTTTTCTACAGTCTTTACACATCAGCAGCGGCCAGCAACGATCCGCAAAACAATTCTCGTGTCAGCCTGACCAATACCAATCAGCAATTAGGTGTCGCCATCCATCTGTTTTTTGTGGACGGCGCAACGTGTTCAGTGGCCGATGCGTTTCTGTGTTTGACTGCAAACCAAACTGCTTCTTTCCTGATGTCCGACGTGGATCCGGGCATTACCGGTTACATCATCGCCATCGCTGTGGACGGCCCGCCGGGCACAGCCGAGGGAAACAACACTGGATGCCCGGTCAGTTTCAACTATTTGATCGGCAGCGCGTACGTCAAAATGACAATGTCTCCGCGACGCGAAGCCGAGCTTGCCGCAGAAAGTTGCGCGGCAGAATTTGGCAGCCCCGTTCCGGGTTGCAATCCAAATGCTTCGACGGCAGTCATCAGCTTCAATGGTGTGCCGGGGCAAGGCTACAACCGATTGCCGCGCGTTCTGGCGACTTCCAGCATTCCTGCCAGAGCAGATGGAAACTCTACCTTGTTGGTCGTTAGCCGAATTGGCGGGAATTTGGGGACTGGCGCGGCGACGATTGGCACATTGTTTGGCATTCTTTATGACGATGCCGAAAACTCCGCCAGTTTCAGCTTGAATGGCGGATGTCAGCTCAGAGGCGAACTGACCAACAATTTCCCACGAACAACACCAAGGTTCGAAAACTTCATCTCCGCTGGACGCACCGGATGGCTGAAAATCTGGAGCGAAAACGACATTGGCTTAATCGGTGCGACACTGAATCAAAATCGAAACGCGACTGCAGTGGCCAACGCGTTTGATGGGGGCCATAACCTTCACAAATTGACGCTGACTAGTGCCGTCTCCTTGACGATCCCAATCTTTCCACCTTCCTGTTAAATGTATTGAAGGATAGGGAGAAACAATGATTTTCTCCCTATCCTCTGGCAGACTATCCTGACTTGCCAACCCATTCGGCCAAGCGCATCATCTGTGCGTTCGTTCATTTCCGTGATAGCCAATCTCAAAGGAGTTGTTAGTCATGCGCTTCGAAATCTCCCCCGGGCAACTTCGCACAATTGCGTTAAGCGTTCTTGGCATTATCAGTTCTGCCCTTTCCGTTCATGGTCAGGATTCGCAACCTCTGACACTCAATCAAAGCATTGAAAAAAATCTTTCGCCCAATCAAACCCAGCCACACAGTTACCTTATCAACGCGAATGCAGGGCAGTTCTTGTTATTGCAAATCGAGCAGAAGACGACCGATATCGCCGCAAAGCTCATTGCTCCCGATGGCAAAATGCTGGCCGAAGTAGACGATCTGTCCACGGCCGGTAGCACGGAAACAGTCTTTGCCATCGTTGATGCGGCGGGCGCTTATCGGTTGGAAATTCGCCTGGCAAACGACAAAGCCAGGGCGGGCGCTTATATTGTGAAGCTGGTCGCATTGCGCGAACCGCTTGCCAAAGATCGAAACCGAGTTGCCGCTCAAAAAGCCACTGCCGAAGCCGATTCTCTCTTTGACCAAAAAGCGCTGCCGGAGCGCAGAAAGGCAATTCCGAAATATGAAGAAGCCTATAAATTCTGGATGGAAGCCGAAGAAAAATCAGAAGCAGCCGGAATGCTGATCCAGCTAGGCGTGTTGCAATCGCAACTCAGTAACCCCAAACAAGCGATTGAGGCATTTACAAAAGCCCTGCCTCTGCTGCGCGAAACCAAAGACCAGCAACGCGAAGCTTCGACCATTAATGCAATCGGCGTGAACCAAAACAATTCCGGCGATTCTCGCCGGGCACTGGATTCCTTCACTCAGGCGGCGGCGCTGTATCGCTTATTGCGAAACAAACGCGGAGAAGGTTCTGCGTTGAATTCCCTGGGAGAAACCTATCGCCGATTGGGCGAAAAACGGAAAGCGCTGAAATACTTTGAAGAAGCCTTATCCATCCGCAAAGAAATCGGAGATCGCCCCGGCCAAGCCCTTTCCCTAAACAGCATCGGAGTCGTCTATTTTGACCTTGGCGAGATGCAAAAAGCGCTGGATTTTTATACTGAGTCGTTGGCGTTACGGCGCGCTGCCAATGACAAACCGGGTGAAGCCATCACATTAAACAACATTGGACGCGCGTATGATGTGCTCGGCGCTCAGCGCGAAGCCGTCATCAATTACGAACAGGCATTACAAATCGCCAAAACAGCGAATGCGCGCACCACCGAAGCGCAAACTTTGAATTACATAGGTCTGGCTCACTGGTCAGCACAGGAATATCCGCAAGCCATCGGCAAATGGGAACAGGCGTTGCCCATCAGCCGCGAAGTCAAAAACCCCGCTTTGGAAGCGGCAATCCTGAATAATCTGGGGCTGGTCTACAATTCAACGAATGAATGGAAAAAAGCGATTGATTCGCTCAATCAAAGCTTGCCGCTGATCCGGCAGACCGGAAATGTTCAGTATGAAGCGTATATATTGAACAATCTTGGATTCGCGCACGAAGGGTTGAGGGAAAAAGACGAAGCCATCAAAGCCCACACTCAAGCGCTGGAACTTGCTCGCAATGTGCGCGATACACAGCGCGAAGCCAAAATCCGATTTGGCATTGCTCGTATCGAAAGCAGCCGCAATCGTCTCAAACAGGCCCGTGAACAGATCGAAAAAACCGTCAAAATTGTCGAATCTGCACGCTCGAAACTGTCCAGCCCCGAACTACGCGCCGATTATCGCGCTTCGGTACAGCGATATTACGATCTCTACATTGATGTCTTGATGCGAATGGGCAAGCGCGTGCCGAAAAGCAATCTGGTTGCCGAAGCCTTGCAGGTCAGTGAACGAGCACGCGCCCGGTCGTTGATTGAATTGCTGGCTGAATCCAGCGCCGACATCCGCCAGGGAGTGCCGTCTAGGCTGGTGGACCGAGAGCGCGAATTGCAGGAACTGATTAACGAAAAATCCACGGAACAGATTCGCTTGCTGGGCAGCAAGGCCAAAGCCGATCAAATTACAGAACTGGCCAAAGAGATCGAGCAACTCAATGCCGATTTGCGAAACACACAAACGGAAATTCGCAGCAGCAGCCCTCGGTACGCCGCACTAACCCAGCCGCAATCGCTAACGCTGCAGCAGATTCAAAAACAGGTTCTGAACCCGCAATCCTTGCTGCTGGAATACTCGCTTGGCGAAGAGCGCAGTTACTTATGGGTGATTGGCCAGACTTCGATTCGCAGCTTCACCCTACCCAAACGCTCTGTCATCGAAGCCGCTGCCAAACGCTTTTACGACGCGGCAACTGCGCGCAATCAATTCGTCCCGCGCGAATCCAGCCAGCAAAAACTGGATCGCGTTGCCCAAGCCGATTCGGAAAGCGTGAAAGCTGCCGCAGCCTTGAGCCGAATCATTTTGTCGCCAGCCGCACCGCTGCTGGGAAACAAACGCTTGATCGTCGTTGCCGACGGAGCATTGCAATATGTCCCGTTTGCCGCTTTGCCGGTCGGAACAAGTCGTTTGATCAGTCGTCACGAAATCGTTTCTCTGCCTTCGGCAACGACGCTGACGGTTCTGCGAAGCGAATCGAGTCATCAGACAAAAGCTGCCAAAACTGTTGCCGTCATTGCCGACCCGGTATTTGAAGCCAAAGACGAACGCGTCAAAGTTGTCACCATCAAAGCGCCGGAAGGCCAACCTGCGGCAAAGAAAGATGAGAAACCTGCTGCGGCTGAAAGCGAGCCGACGCGCATCTTGCTTTACAAAACAGCGAAAGATTCCGGCGCTACCGATACCGAACTTCGCATTCCGCGATTGCCCAATACTCGTCGCGAAGCTGAAACGATTCTTTCCCTGGTCAAAGGCGATGCAGGCAAATCAGTTTTCGATTTTGCAGCTAATCGTGCGGCGGCAACCAGCGATGATTTGAGTCAATATCGAATCCTGCATTTCGCCACACATGGATTTCTGAACAGCCTGAATCCGGAGCTTTCCGGTTTGGTGATGTCGCTGGTTGATGAACAAGGCAAGCCGCAAAGTGGATACCTGCTGGCACCGGAAATTTACAACCTAAAATTGCCTGCGACAGAACTGGTCGTCCTGAGCGCCTGCCAGACGGGATTGGGCAAAGAAGTTCGCGGCGAAGGGATTGTCGGTTTGACGCGGGGTTTTATGTACGCAGGCGCGCCACGCGTGGTCGTCAGTTTGTGGAGTGTCAATGATCGCTCAACCGCCGACTTAATGAAGCAGTTTTATGAAGCCATGCTAGCCAAAGGTCAGCGTCCTGCGGAAGCCTTGCGCTCGGCGCAGCTTGAACTATTGAAACAAAAACAATGGCAGGCTCCCTATTACTGGGCGGCATTCGGGCTTCAGGGCGAGTGGAAATAATCTTCCAGGCTGTGATTCATGTAACAGCCGGGCGGCGATAACCCGCTATAATCGCCCTTGTTCGTCATCAATCGGAGGAAAGAACATGCTCAAGCAATTAAAACTCAATCAGATAGTCATCCCCGCCGTATTGCTATTTGCGTTTAGCGCATCCTCAGCAATGGCGCAGGATCCGGACACGGAACGGCGCTTTTGGCCACCGAACTACCGTCCAGCTCCGGCAGCCGCCAAACCAACAAAGCCTGCGACGTCACAGCCGGGCTATAAGCGAACTTCGCCCGCGCTGGCAAAAGGCACAATTACAACCGCCGCCGAACGCAATTCAGTCGTTGGCATCACGGTTTGGCGGTTGAAACCTTATGAAGATATCGCCAGCGCAAAGCCCAAAGAAGATATCGCCCGCATTCTGGTAACGCGCAAAGGGAAAAAGTCTGATTTCGCCGCTGAACGGGTTGAAGCCTCGACTGCGTTTACCAAAGGCCAAATGCTGCGGTTGAGCATTGAAGTTCCCCGCTCCGGTTACATTTACGTGATTGACCGAGAACAATACGAAGACGGTTCTGTCAGCGCTCCGTATCTGGTTTATCCGCTGAATGCTGCGCAGGACGACAACAAAGTCGCAGCAGGCCGAGTGATTGAAATCCCGAATGGCGGCGACGAACCATTTTTTGAAGTCAATCCTTTGAAACAAGAGAATCCCAAACGCCAAACCGCTGAAATGCTGACCGTATTGGTGACACCTACTCCCTTGACCGGATTGCCCAAAGCGACACGCGACGATGAAGGCAACTATCAACCCATCGAACTTCCCCAAGCCGAGGTCGAAAAATGGGAAAAGCTGTGGGGCACGCAAGTCGAACAACTGGAACTGGAGGGGGGAGCCGGACAAACATACACCCGTTCGGAGCAAGTCGCCGGAACGGATAAGAAAAAACGACTGACTTCTGACGATCCACCGCCACAAACGCTTTTCCGCGTGGCCTCCAAACCTGGCAAACCGTTGCTGGTCAAGCTGCCACTGAAAATTGCGAAGTAAGGATTGATCTTGAATCCTTAACTTCAGGAGGCATTCGAAATGAACTTCAGCACAAAACGATTCTTCTCAGCACTCGCGTTGATTATCGTCTTTGGAACGGTTCCGCTTTTTGCTCAAAATGGCGGCAAAACACCAGCACCTGCTCAAGAGCTTCTCGCCGCAGCCATCCAATCTGCAGAAGCGGAAAACAAGAATGTTCTGGTCCACTTCGGAGCTTCCTGGTGTGGATGGTGCAAACGGCTGGACGCTTTTTTGGTTTCACCAGAGTTCGGCAAACTCATGGCTGACAATTACGTTCTGCTCAGTCTAACCGTTCAGGAAAGCCCGGATAAAAAACTCCTGGAAAACCCCGGTGCTGAAAAATTGATGAACGAGATGAGTGGAGGAAAATCTGGTGGGCTGCCGTATTACTTTTTCGTAGATAAAAAGGGAGCTAAGCTTGCCGATTCACTGGCCATGCCGGACGGCGATAATATCGGCCACCCGGCTACGCCGGAAGAGATCAAAGCCTTTGTAGGTTTGCTGGAACGAACCGCGCCACGTATGACCCGCGACCAGCGCGTCGAAATCTCGAATTACCTGACCAAAAACATGCCGAAAAGATAACGAGGAGATTTACTATGCAAATGAGTCCGTATCTAAGCTTTAAGGGAGACTGCGAAGAAGCATTCAAATTCTATGAACAGCGTCTTGGCGGCAAACCCGGAGAGATGTTTCGCTATGGAGGTACACCTATGGCAGAACACGCGCCGGCTGGCTGGGGAGACAAGGTCATGCACTGCAGCTTGGCAATCGGTGACCAGGTGCTGATGGGAGCGGATGCTCCTCCGGGCCAATATGAAGAACCCAAAGGCATCTCGCTTTCTCTTCACATCAAAAGCATTGCTGACGCCGAAAACACCTTTAACGAACTCTCTCAGGGCGGAAAGGTTGTTATGCCGATTCAGCAAACATTCTGGGCCGCGCGGTTTGGCATGCTCGTTGATCGCTTCGGCATTCCGTGGATGATCAATTGCGAAGGGACTGAGCAACCCTAGGAAGGCTAAGACTCTAACTTCCGAGATTTTGCCCAAATAATGCCAGCCAGCGACATCAATGCCGGCCAGACGAAAAGAAAATCAAAATGTCGCATTAGCTGGCTGCCTAGTTGTGGATCGTTTTTCGTTTGGCCGCGATAGCCTCAACTTCCACCAACCACCCTGGCTCCACCAACTCCGACACGAATACAGCCGTGGAGGCTGGGCGGTGCGAACCCAAATGTTTCAGCCTTGCAGCGCGCACTGCGTCGCCGTCCTGCCCAGCTACCATAAATGTAGTGAGTTTGATGATGTCGGTTGCGTCCAGCCCATGGCTTTGGAGCAATGCGATGATGTTGGAAAAAACTTGATCGGCTTGCTCGGCGATGGTGGAAGGAGTCGTACCATCCGGGCAAACACCAAGCTGGCCCGAAATAAATAACAACTCGGTGCCTTCCGGCACCGAAACGGTATGACTATAAAGCCCCAGCGGAGCATGGACACACGATGGATTTTCAAAGCTCAGACTCATTGTTCAACCTCACCGATTTGAGCCGCTTAGCAGCGAATCTTGTATGACGCAAAAGATATACGAGAAAAACGGCAGCTCCTATACCGTAGGTTAGGCAACTCATTGGCCACCAAATGGGAAGGCCTGCATGGGAAATGAGGTGACCGTGAAAGAAATCGAATATGCCATGCGTGAACAGCGCGGCAGTGACGAACCCGGCCCACAGGCGTAGCGAACAACGAAACAATTGAGGCGATAACAATACCGGCGAGATATTCCATGCGGTTTCCTGTTTAGAATTCTGTCACCACAGTTGCGCCCGCGACCTCGAACTTATCCATATTCACGAGCGCATCAATGGACTGGTAGAGCGTAATGGTTCTGCCAATGAGTTTTTCAAGCTTTAATTTTCCGCTTTCTATCATGGCGAATAAAGCATCGTAACGATGCGCTTGCATCCCGTGGCTGCCAAGGATTTCAAGTTCGTGCGCGATGACTTTGCTCATCGGAATGGCAGGGGTACTTTGTTCTGCCAACATCAAGCCAACTTGAACGTGCTTGCCGCGCTTACGCAGATTGCTAATGGAATTGAAACAGGTCACGGGATGCCCCAGCGCATCCAAAGAAACGTGTGCGCCGCCTTTGGTGATTTCGATGACG
>CAZMXG010000085.1:0-30876 GCA_964570175.1 uncultured Heliomicrobium sp.
GATAGGGAAACGAGACGGTCTGTAGATGTTCGCCAAGCTCTTTTGGGTTGCTGTCGCTTCTTTCTAACTTCAATTGCCAGAATCAGTAAATGAGGTCACTGTTTGGCGGCGGCTTCAGCAGGCTTGTTCGCGTTTTCCGCTTTGAAGGACTCGTCTTTCAACTGCACATTAAAAACAGCCTCAACGACTTTGCGCTCTTCAATTAACTTATCGTCCTGATACACCATGGTGATGTAGGGTACCAAGGTGTTTTGAATGATGTGGAAATCCTTGAAGTAAAGCCGATATTTGGATGCTTCTGCCAGGCCTTCCGCTTTTTCTTCATAATTAAGGTAAAGGATGCGCCCTGAATTCCGGCTGACCTCGTATCGTGTGCGGACTCCATCCGGCAAAATCATATCAATCACGTCCATCTGCAAATTACCAAGTTTGGTGTTGGCGACATATTCCAGCTTGGCTTCATTTTCTTTGTACCGCAGCAAGGCTTCGTAACTATGCAGGTGAGCCTTGTGAAATCCTTTTGCCACGCCTTCACTCGGTTTTTGGATTTCGCCGTCATGAATATTCCAGGTATCTTTGCCATCAAACCCAAGAACGTACTTGGTGCCGGGCAATTCCAGCTCAACAATCCGCAAATCATCTTTCATCTTTTCTTTGCGAATGAATTTGGTGATGGTTTTGCCTTCGCGAGTTCCTTCAGGAGAAACGAACTTAACCAAAGCCCGCAATGTGCCATTGCGCTGAACCGCATAAAGTCCCGCTCTGCTGCCATAGGCTAGAATCGCTCGTTCGGCAATTTCTTCCGGCTTGGGAATTTTTTCGGCGTTGACTTCTTCAGTGCGGCCGAGCAACGCTCCCAGGCTCAAAGACAGCACGACGCCTGCAAACACAGCCCAGCGCATTTTCCCACTAACGTTCTTAAAAGACATTTGAGTTGACACCTCTAATCACGAAACCTAAACTTCGCTGTTTAATTTGGGCAGATGATAGCTCACTGTGGCTGGCATTCGCCAGTCCCCCCAAGTTCCGTAGCTCTAAACAAAGTTCCTGGGGGCGGTTCGATCAACCATGTTTTGAACGGTTGGAACCGGACAAACGCGCAATCAACATCCATATTTCTTTCCGTATTCATAAAAATTCGGCTCGAATCGCATTCAGCCGTACCGCGATTTCGAGCAATCATTAACGTAGTAGTTCTGAGAAGGAGCCAAAACATGAAAATTGGAATTCTGGTCGGAATGGAAAACACCTTTCCTCCGGCATTGATCGAAAAAATTAACAGTATGGACGCGGGAATCACCGCCGAATACGTCAAAATTGGCGGTGTTAAAATGGGCGAAGCCACCGAATACCGCGTCATCTTCGACCGTATCTCCCACGAAATTCCCTTCTATCGTTCGTACCTGAAAAATGCCGTGCTGAACGGAGCGATCGTCGTCAACAATCCGTTCTGGTGGTCGGCGGACGAAAAGTTTTTTGGCTTTTCACTGGCCACCAAGCTTGGTCTGGCAGTGCCGAAAACGATTCTGTTGCCGCAAAAGGCTTACATTAAGGGGGTCACCGACGCCAGTTTGCGCAACCTGGAATTTCCGTTGGATTGGAACGCCATTGTCGAGCACATTGGAATGCCTGCGATTCTGAAACCGCACGACGGTGGAGGCTGGCGCGATGTTTACAAAGTGGATTCGCTGGAAGATTTGTGGCGCGATTACGACCAGACCGGTACGCTGGCGATGACCTTGCAGGAGTTCATTGATTTCACGGATTACGTTCGCTGTTACTGCGTGGGCCGCAAAGAAGTTTTGATCATGCCCTACGATCCAAAGAATCGCCGCTACCTGCCGCAGGAAGCCTTGGCGCATTACACGCCCGAAATGTTGGATCGCATCACGCGCGACACGATTCTGATCAACGAAGCATTGGGCTACGACCTGAACACGGTCGAATTCGCGATCAAAGATGGCGTGCCGTACGCGATTGATTTCACCAATCCTGCGCCCGACGCAGACATCTGGTCTGTTACCGAGCCCTATCACAATTGGATCACCGAGAAGATGGCCAATCTGTTGGTGGATTACGCCAAAAACGGTCAACCGACCAGCCACTATCACCGCTGGTACAAATGGCTGAACCCAGAAGTCGCTTCCACAGCGGCAACAACCGCCGGTCAAGTAGCGCAAACACTGGTTGCCGGAGTCGAACAAATTGCGCACACGGCTTCAAACGTGCTGTCCGAAGTGATTGACCAGATCACTGAACCGATCAAACCCAAGCGCGCTCGCAAGCCTGCGGAAAAAGAGACCAAAGCGGCCCCTAAAACCGCCAAAACCGCTACGAAAGCGACTAAACCCACGAAGAAGAGTTAGTTCGTGATTGGCAGGATGTTAAAGTGCCAAGAGAAAACAAAAGGCTCAGGCAAGAGATTGTCTGAGCCTTTTGTTTTCGCCTTCGATGTGCAGCATTAGGGCAGTTTCGTTAGTCGGTCGCGGGCGATGTTCGCCTCGTTCGATTGCGGAGCCATTTCGGCAGCGCGTTGGTATTTCAGCTTGGCTTCCGCCGTGTTGCCTGCTTGTTCCAAAGCTTGCGCCAGGCTCAGCATTCCTTGTTGGTGTTGCGGTTGAGCGTTGGTTAGTTGCGTCAGGATGACGATGGCTTCCTGGGTGCGGTTGGTTTTTCGGTACACTTCGCCGAGTGTGTACAGCATAACGGGATTGCCGGGCTGTGTCTTGCTGACTTGCTCCAATTGCTCTTCTGCTTCTTTCAATCGGTTCTGGTTGTTCATGACCGTCGCCAGATTAATGCGCGGTTCGGCGTAATCAGGTTTGTAATTCAGCGCATTTCGATAGGCGGCTTCAGCCTGTTGCAGCTTGCCTTGTTGCTGGTAGACCCAGCCCAGGTAGTAATGCGCTTCGGTATAATTCGGCTGTTCGGCGACGGCTTGCAGCAGGGGCGATTCGGCTTCGGCAAATCGGTTTTGTTTGGCAAGCGAATCGGCCCAGTTGTAAAGCGTTTGCGTGTAGCGCGCTCCGTTGGCGACGGCTTGGGCGTAATACTTTTCGGATTCAACGAAATTGTTTCGTTTGTAGTAAATGTCGCCCAGGTTCGACATGGCATCGTAATAATCAGGCTTTGCCGCGATGGCTTGTTTGTAGTGCTTTTCTGCTTCCGCCGGGTTGTCGTGGTTAGAGTAATATGCAGCCAGATAATTCAGCAGGAACGGTCGCCCCGGAGCAAATTGTTGCGCGTGTGTCGCCATCGTCAGATCGTTCTGCCAGGTCAGGTTTTGAGCAAAAGTCAGCCCGGACAAAACGACGACAATCAAAATAGTGGCGGCAAACACCAGCTTTTTGGTCGGAACGTCTACGCGATTGTGCAGCCAGACGATGCCCATTGCCGCGAGCAAACAAAAGCCCACGGACGGCAAGTAAAGATAGCGATCGTGGATGATGGATTCTTCCGGGTTGAAGGCTTTCAGATTCAGCACCGGCAAAACAAACATCAACGTCCAGGCCAGCGCCAGCAATCCAATTTTTGACTTCCGAACCAGCCACAGGCTGACTGCCAGAACCGCCACAACCAACAGCAGCGGCAACCAGAATGGCGGCTGGCCAGGCGTTGTGACATATCCGTGATCGTAAATCACCGACAGCGGATACGGCGCAAACAGCATTCGCACATACGCAAACAGCACAGAAGGTTCAGTCAACAAAACCTGCTCGGAAGTAATGCCGACGGCTTTGGGTTCAGGTTTGCTGATGAACCCCAGCACGGCGATGCGCGCCGCCAAATACAAAAATCCGGCGATAATAAACGGCGCAGTTCGCATCACCACACGATTTAGCTTTGCGTTGAAAGACTCATTGCCCTGGCTTCTGAGCCATTCGCGCACCGCGACGACTCCTGCCATGACAATCGCAACTTCTTTGGTAAACAGCGCCAGCAATGCCATTCCTAAAGTGGCCATTTGCCATTTATAGTTCGCTTCACCTTCTTTGATATGGCGTTCGTGAAAGATCAGCGCCAGCAAGACAAACACCGTTGCCAACGGATCGGGAACTCCGGAAACCCAGGCGACGGATTCCACGTGGATTGGATGAACTCCAAACAATAGCGCAGCCAGCGCGGCGACCTCTCGTGATTGCCCCCACGCGCGCACCAGACGATACACAAGATAGGTCGCCCCCAAATGCAACAGCAGTGAGACCAAGTGCCAGCCAAAAGGCGAGAATCCAAACAATTGATAGTTGATGATCAGCAAACTGTTAAACATCGGGCGGTAATAAAGCCCAACTGCTTTGCTGGTGTCGGAAGCCATAAACTGCCAAACGCCCTGCGTAAACATCGCAGGAATATTGGCGGCGGATTGTAGCGTCGGATTTTTCAAAATCTGAAAACCGTCGTCATAGACAAACTCCCCGGTCAGCGAATTCAAAAACACCAGGGCCGTGATTGCCAAAATCAAAATCAAGGCATTGCGTTCCGACTTTCCGGCTTTGATCGAAAAGGGTTGCGATTGTGTTGCGTGCTGCGGCGCAGCCGGTTTTGCCGCAACCGCAGATTCTTGCGACTCTTGCGCTATCGTTTTTTGCTCTTCGATTCGGACAGCCGGTTGCGGCGGGGGAGTGAGTTTCTTTTTGCCTTTCGACTTTTTCATGTCTTCGGGAGCCTCCTGGGCGCAAAAGTTTGATTCCGAGATTTCTGTTTTTGGATTTGGCCTCTGTGCCGATACGTCTGGTATGATGCGAGGCCTGCAAGGTATACCCGCAAAGACTTTACTGTTCAAGAGCCTCGATGAAAGAGAAGGTTATGGCGAAAAAGAACTCCCAAAAGCAGAAGGCTGGTTCGCAAGCGACAGCCAATTCATCAAATACAAATCAGGTTGTGATAAACCAACCGGTCGAAATTCAAGGCGCGAAACGCTGGCTGGCTCCGCTGGCGATTGTGGTGATGCTCGGCGCGGCAGCGACGATCTTTTTTTATGGCGATAAGCTGATGGGCAAAAGCAGCCAGTCGGCGATCACAGAACCGGATATGGGGTTGAAAGAACCGATCAAAATGAACATCGCGCAAGCCGTGATGGTCACGGTGGATCTGGATTTCGGCAGACCCGCAACCATCGCCGAAGCGATTCAGCAAGTTGAACGCACCTATCAACCAGATGACGGCGTTGGCCGCACGTTCGCCGTGCTGGACGCTTATGGAGAAATGACTCCCGAAGGCAAATTGCACATGTCCATGCACGTCAGCAGCGAAAAACCCGGCTTCGGCACTTTGAAATTCAAACGCACCGGCGAAACCTTGTGGCGCGGCAGATTTGGAAATCCGGGCGACCAGCCAGCGGGGACAAAAAGCTTGACCATTATGATGGCCAACGGTGCTGGCGGAAATTACGTGCTGGATGGCGGGCGCGGAGGCAGTTCGGCGCTGGATGTTTACCTGCAGAATTCGCAGCAGAAATTGCGCGATGTTTGGCCGGATGGTGAAGAGCGCGAATTCACCTATATTTACAGCGCATGCGGCTGTCCGGTGAAAGTTATGGTCCGTCGTGTAGGCGAACGAACCCAGCGAACTTCGGACCTGCCTGTGATTTTCCCCGATGATCCGGCGGCGGTTCAGACAATCGCGGGCTTGATGAAATGGTAAGTTCCTAAATCGAACCAGATAACATTGGTACAGCCAGGAAGAAACCACTGATGAACACAGATCAACACAGAGGAACACGGATCAAATTTTTGTGGATTTCTGTGTTCATCTGAGTGAATCCGTGTTCATCAGTGGTTCATCATTTGTCTCAATGTCGCTTGTTCTGATTTAGCGCCCTCCTCACTTTTCGGGCAGTTTAGAAAATTGGTATTGCTGAAAATCTTTTTTGTGGCAAGATAAGGCTTCCAATGCCATAAAGACTTATTGCTCCGAGCACTCAGCTAAACTCGGAGTTGAAATAAGCCTAAAGACCAAGAACCCTCAGAACCAAGGAGACCCGATGAAACTCCACCTTAGCCCGTCATCAACCACGCGCTGCCAGAGGTTTGTTTTGGCAGTAATTCTCAGCATTCTGGTTACGCCATTCCTGTTCACTGTGAAGGCACAGCCCGACCTGAACTTTCAGCGAGAACGTGGGCGAATGATGCTCAAGATGATCAAAGATGATTTGAAGAAAAACTACTACGACCCTGAATTCCACGGGATGGATGTTGAGGCCCGATTCAAAACAGCGGATGAAAAAATAAAAACCGCAGATTCCGTTGGGCAGGTTTTCGGGATCATCGCCCAAGTCTTACTTGATTTGGGCGATTCACACACATTCTTTGCCCCTCCCAGTCGTTCGAATCGGACAGATTATGGTTGGCGCATGCAGGCCGTTGGCAGCAATTGTTTTGTCAACGCAGTCAAACCCGGCAGCGATGCCGAATCCAAAGGCTTGAAAGTTGGTGACCAGATTCTCTCTATCAACGGTTACAAACCGGATAGGGATAACCTGACAACGCTGAGTTACTTATTCAACACCTTGCGTCCACAGCCCGGCTTGCAATTGGTGGTGAAATCCCCGGACGGAAAAGAGCGACAATTGGATGTGATGGCCAAAATTCGCCAGGGAAAGATTGTCAAAGACTTGACCTCAAGCATGGATTACAGCGATTTGGTGCGCGAGGTAGAGGATGAAGACCGTTTATCCCGTCCACGACATGTCGAAGTCGGCGACAATTTGTTGATTTACAAAATGCCGGATTTCAGCATCACCGAATCTGCGGTTGACGACATGGTCGGCAAAGCCAGAAAACGCCCGTTGTTGATTTTGGATTTACGCGGAAATCCGGGCGGGTATGTCAAAACGCTGGAATGGATGATGGGGTATTTTACTGAAAAAGAAGACTTCAAGATTGCCGATTACAAAGGCCGCAAAGAAATGAAACCGCAGATGGCAAAATTGCATAAAGGACAACAGTTCAAAGGCAAACTGGTGGTGTTGGTGGACAGCGAATCCGGCTCTGCGGCAGAAATCTTCGCTCGGGTTATCCAGATGGAAAAACGCGGCACAATAATTGGTGATCGTTCAGCCGGTGCTGTGATGCGCTCTCGGCATCACAGCCATGAACTCGGAAATGACACTGTCGTCTTTTTCGGAGCCAGCATTACCGACGCCGACGTTATCATGACCGATGGCAAAAGCCTGGAAAGAGTCGGCGTGGCTCCTGATGAATTGGTGCTGCCAAGCGCTAAAGACATGGCCGCCGGACGCGACGTGGCGCTGTCGCGCGCAGCGGCATTGCTCGGCGTCGAACTTTCGCCGGAAAAAGCAGGCACGTTTTTCCCAATCGAATGGCGTAAGTGAACTCTTTGTTTCAAGCAACTCAACCAATTGAAAGGCGCAAGCGTTGCTGAACGCTTGCGCCTTTCGTTCTTATGAAGGCTTGGGCTTTTCCGCCGCTGGCAATCATTTGCTGCTTCGTACACGAGCCACTGCCGCTTGCCAGCCTTCGTACAGTCGTTCTCGATCCGCTTTTTTCATCTTCGGCTCAAAACGCTTTTCGACCTGCCACTGACTGGCGATTTCTTTTTCGCTCTTCCAGAAACCAACCGCCAAGCCCGCCAAAAACGCTGCGCCAAGCGCCGTCGTTTCCGTAATCACGGGACGCACAACCGGAATGCCCAAAATGTCCGCCTGGAACTGGCAAAGGAAATTGTTGTTCGTGGCTCCGCCATCCACGCGAAGCTCTTTCGCCTTGATGCCGGAATCTTTCTGCATGCATTCGACGACATCGCGGGTTTGATACGCCATTGCTTCCAGCGCAGCCCGTGCTAGATGCGCTCGCGTTGCGCCGCGCGTCAAACCGACGACGGCTCCGCGAGCATTTTGATCCCAATACGGCGCGCCAAGCCCGACAAATGCCGGAACGAAATAAACCCCGTTCGTATCGTTGACGGAAGTCGCCAAGGCTTCGGTGTCCGCAGCATTGGCGATAATTCCCAAACCATCGCGCAACCATTGAACAGCGGCTCCGGCGACAAACACCGAACCTTCCAGGGCGTACTGTGTTTCCCTGCCCGTGCGCCAGGCAATGGTGGTCAGCAATCCGTTTTTTGAAGCATTGGCCGATGACCCTGTATTCATCAGCAAAAAGCAGCCTGTGCCATATGTATTTTTCATCATTCCAGGTTTGAAGCAGCCCTGACCGAACAGCGCGGCTTGCTGGTCCCCGGCAATGCCCGCAATCGGGATTGGCGCGCCCAGCAAGTCAGGATCGGTTTCGGCATATACTTCGGATGACGATTTCACTTCAGGCAAAAGCGAAGCCGAAATGCCAAGCTTCTTCAAAATCTCGCTATCCCATTGCTGCTTGCGGATGTTGTACAGCATGGTGCGCGAAGCGTTGGACACATCCGTCACGTGCGCGCTGCCCTTGCTCAGCCGATGAATCAGCCATGTATCCACCGTGCCGAAAGCCAATTCGCCAGCGGCGGCTTTTTTGCGCGAGCCTTTGACGTTATCCAAAATCCAGGCGACTTTTGTCCCGGAAAAGTAAGCGTCCGTCACCAATCCGGTTTTGCTGCGAATGACGCGATCGAACTTTTCCTTTTTCAGCTTTTCGCACATTGCGGCGGTGCGGCGGCATTGCCAGACAATGGCGTTATAAATCGCAGCGTTCGCCGCACGATCCCAAACGACAGTGGTTTCGCGCTGATTGGTGATGCCGATGGCGGCGACGTCTTTCGCTTTGATGTTAGCTTTCGACACAGCTTCGCGGGCGCAATAAAGCTGCGAATTCCAGATGTCTTCGGGATTGTGTTCGACCCATCCGGGTTGCGGAAAGATTTGCGGGAATTCCTGTTGCGCGACGCTGACGATTCGGCCAGCGCGGTCAAATAGAATGGCGCGCGAAGAAGTCGTGCCTTGATCCAACGCTAAAACATATTTGGGCATAGTCTGATGTCACCTCTGATGAATTGATTTGAACTGCTCTGTTCTTTTCGTTTTGTTGGCTTTGCCTATAGGGCGTGCTACTTTTCCTTCTGGTGCGATTTTTGTCAACG
The DNA here is from genome assembly GCA_964570175.1 of uncultured Heliomicrobium sp. Taxonomy (GTDB): domain Bacteria; phylum Acidobacteriota; class Blastocatellia; order RBC074; family RBC074; genus RBC074. The sequence continues at coordinate 9,034 of CAZMXG010000085.1, forward strand.
ATCACGGTCACACAGAATTCAAGCTCGGGAGAATAAATGATTAACGGATTTGGGTTGGCGCTGTCGTCAGTGGATGGTGGAAACCTGTTTCTAACTCTATTTGTGATGTTTGTCGCGGCAAAGCTGGCGGCGGAAATCTTCGAGCGATTAAAGCAACCTGCCGTCGCCGGAGAAATCCTTGCTGGCATCGTCATCGGACCTAGCCTTTTGCATCTGGTCGAACCGACCGAAATCACCAACACGTTGGCGGAAATCGGCGTCATCTTCCTGCTCTTTCTGGTTGGACTGGAAACCAAACCGGCAGACATTTTCCGCGTCGGCGGTCGCGCTTTGGCCGTCGCGGTGTTGGGGGTCATTGTTCCCTTTGTCTTTGGTTATGTGACGTTGCTGGCCTGGGGTGAGACTCAAATCGAATCTATCTTCGTTGGTTCGGCGATGGTTGCAACCTCGGTCGGAATCACAGCCCGCGTATTGGGGCAAATGGGATTGCTGAATCTGGACGTCAGCCGAATTATTCTCGGCGCAGCCGTGATTGACGACATTCTTGGTTTGATCATTCTGGCTGTCGTCAGCAGCATGGCCAAAGGTGATGTTAATTACGCACAGATTGCCATCACGGCCGGCTTGGCCATCGGGTTTACGCTGCTGGTGATTTTTGTTGGCGCGCGGGCAGTCAACAAACTCCACCCGCGAGTGGAAAAATTGAAAGTCGGCCAATCGCAACTGGTTTTTGGTTTGTCGCTTTGTCTGGGTTTGGCGACTTTGGCCCATTACATTGGCGTCGCCGCCATTATCGGCGCGTTTCTGGCTGGAATGGCTTTGGCCGAATCAGCCGAAGGCACAGACATGCCTCATCAAGCCGAAGCCGTCACAGAATTTTTATTGCCGTTTTTCCTGACTAATATCGGGATGCAGTTAAAATTGGATGCCCTGCTCAACCGCAATACAGTCATTTTGGCGCTGCTCATCACGCTGCTGGCCGTGATTTCTAAACAAATTGGGTGTGGTCTGGCCGTGTTGTCATTGGGCAAAAGGAAAGCCATGCAGGTGGGTATGGGAATGGTTCCGCGTGGCGAAGTCGGTATTGTGGTCGCACAGATTGGACTTGGCCTGGGCGTCATCAGCGATTCGGTGTTTGGCGTTGTGTTGTTTATGGCCGTGGCCACCACGCTAATCGCGCCGCCCTTTTTGGCTCGATTGTTCAAGGGCGAAACTCGCGTAGATCAGGAAGAAATCCTTCCGCTTTCTCCGCTTTCATAAATCGAACACCATGTCTTCAATCACCTTTGAAATCTTTGCCATCTTTCTTTTGCTGCTGGCCAATGGAGTTTTCGCCATGTCGGAAATGGCGATCGTCTCGGCTCGCAAAGCCCGGTTAAAGCAGCGCGCAGACCAGGGCGATAAAAAAGCCGTTGCAGCATTGGCGTTGGCAGAGGCGCCGGGGCCATTTCTTTCCACCGTCCAGGTCGGCATCACGCTGGTTGGAATTCTGGCTGGAGCCTTCGGAGGTTCACGCATTGCGGAGCGATTTGCGCCAAGCCTGACTCACCTACCTTATGTCGGCCAATACAGCGAAGGAATCGCTTTTGCCATAGTTGTCGCCATCATCACGTACTTTTCGCTGGTCATCGGCGAGCTGATTCCGAAACGCCTGGCATTGAGAAACGCCGAAGGTATTGCGCTGGCCGTCGCCACGCCAATGGGAAAGCTGTCCCGCTTTGTTTCGCCGCTGGTCAGCCTGCTGGATCATTCAACGGATGGATTGTTGCGGCTATTTGGATTGCGCGAATCGCCCGAACCTCCTGTCACCGAAGACGAAATCAAGATTCTGATTGAACAGGGTATTCATGCCGGCGTGTTCGTCGAAACCGAACGGGATATGGTCGAGCGTATTTTTCATCTGGCCGACCGCCGCGTCAGCGAACTGATGATTCCGCGCACAGGGATGGTCTGGCTGAACATTGACGATTCGCCGGAAGAGATTGTTTCCGCGATCGCGGGCAGCCCGCATTCGCGTTTCCCTGTCGCCGGAGGATCCTCGGACAATGTGATTGGCATCGTGCAGGTCAAAAATTTATGGGCACAAACCATCGCCCATCAGCCTGTTGATCTGAAGGCGGTTATGGAAAAACCGCTCTTTCTGCCGGAAAGCACGCATGCGTTTCGCGCGCTTGAATCGTTCCGCCAATCGCGCGCGCAAATGGCACTGGTGGTTGACGAACACGGCGGCGTCGAAGGACTGGTTACGCTCAACGACATCATGCAAGCCATTGTTGGCGATCTGCCCAATGAAGGCACCACAACCGAACCGCTGATAAAACAGCGTGAAGACGGTTCATTCCTGATAGACGGGGCGCTGTCAATTGTTGAGTTCAAGAAGCATTTCGACATCAAGCATCTCCCTGGTGAAGAAGACGACTGGTATCAAACCCTGGGCGGATTCGTCATGACGCACATGGGCAAAATCCCTCACGTGACGGATCAATTTGAATGGAACGGGCTGAAGTTTGAGGTGCTGGATATGGATCGCAACCGCGTGGATAAGCTGCTGGTCAAACAGCTAGAATCAACTGAGAGCCAATAACAAAAGGCGCGGCAATTAATAAAGATTGCCGCGCCTTTTGATTTATCCACTGTGTCACTTCAACGTGAAGCCGTCGCGCCGTTGGGCTTCAGCCATTGATCGAACCAGTCAAGCACGGTCTTATACCAAAGCTCGCTGTTTTGCGGTTTCAAAATCCAGTGGCCTTCGTCTGGGAAATACAGCAGTTTCGACGGAACGCCTTTCCGTTGTAGCGTTGAGAAAAGCTGTATGCCTTCCCCAACGGGAACGCGGTAATCCAATTCGCCGTGAACCACCAGCGTGGGCGTTTTGAACTTCGCAGCGTGCAAATGCGGCGACCATTTTGTGTACAGTTCCGGTTTTTCCCACGGCGTGCCTTTGAACTCCCATTCCTGAAACCAAAGCTCTTCGGTGGCATACATGCTGACCGAATTGAAAATGCCCGCGTGCGAAACGAAGGCTTTGAACCGGTCTGTATGCCCCAGCATCCAGTTCACCATGTATCCGCCGTAAGAACCGCCTGCCGCTCCCATGCGCGCCGGGTCAACGTATCCTTGTTTGACGACGTAATCCACGCCCTTCATCAGGTCATCGTAAACGGCTCCGCCCCAGTCTCCGCTAATCTGTTCGGTGAAAGCTTGACCGTAACCAGTTGAACCGTGCGGGTTGATCAGCACCGTCACGTACCCACGCGCCGCCCACATTTGCGCGTTCCAGCGATAGCCCCAGTTATCCAGCCAGGCGCCTTGCGGGCCACCGTGAATCAGCAAAATCATCGGATACTTTTTCGATTTGTCGAACTGCGGAGGCTTGACGATAAAGCCGTGAATTTTGGCTTTTAACGCGCCTTCGTATCCAAAATCTTCAGCCGGGTTCATGTCCAGTTGCGCCAGCAATGCCGCGTTTGTCTTGGTCAATTGCCGCGTGTTGCTTCCGTCCGCATTCGCCGCAAAAACTTCAGCAGGCATCGTCAGGCTGGATCGAGTGAAGGCCAGCGTTTTTCCGTCGCTGGAAAGGGAAATGCCGTTGCTGGCAGTTTTGGCAATCAGCGACTTCACGCCGCCGTTGATTGAAATCGAGCCGATCAGTTCTCGGCCTTCATCTTCGGCCCCAATGATGAGGTTTTGGCTATCGGGCGACCAGACCATTTCGCCGATATTGCGATCAAAACCGGATGTCAGATCTCTCGCCACGGCACTCTTGCGATCATAGAGCATCAATTTGAACCGGTCGGCTTCGTACCCAGCGCGCTCCTGCGAACGGTATGCGATCCATTTTCCGTCAGGCGAATAGCGCGGCGTGCTGTCGTAACCTTTGTTATTCTCTGTGATGCGTTTGGCTTCACCGCCCGCAACAGGAACGATGAACAAGTCATTGTTGGTACTGGTGGCTTCTACCTTATCGGTATTTCGCGAAAAGCAAAGCTCTTTGCCGTCGGGTGAAAAGTCATACGCCAGCGGATCGCCAAGCGAAAACGGCGGCGAATCAAAATCTCCCGGCGTCACATCGCGCGGCTCGCCGCCTTCTGCTGCAACCACAAACACGTGCGAACGCTTGCCCAGTTTGAAATCGCTCCAATGGCGATACAACAGCCGGTCAGCGATGACGGCTTTGACTTTGCTGGCATCGGCGGCTTCGGCTTTTTGGGCGGTGCATTTCAGGTCGGCGCATTCCGGATAGACTTCGGTCGAAAAAGCGAAGGTCTTGCCATCAGGCGACCAGGTGAAATCGGCAACTCCAAGCGGCACGCTGGTGACTTTCTTAGGATTCGAACCATCTGCCGCCGCAACATAAATCTGTGGCGCTCCGTCGCGCGAAGAGAGAAACGCAATCCATTTCCCGTCGTCAGACCATCGCGGCGTGTCGTCATTGCGGCTGGACGTAATCAGTTGCCGCGCTTCACCACCGGAAGCCGGAACCACCCAAATGCTTCGTTTGCCTCGATTGGCTTGTTTATCCACTGCGTTAACGACATAGGCAACTGATCGGCCATCCGGTGAAATCTGCGCATCGGCCAGACGCTTCATCGAAATCAGATCGTCAAATGTGATTGGACGTTTCGATTGACCTGAGCCAACCAGACTAACTGCTGTTATTACGACCAACAGCCAAATTGTTTTGCCAAACTGTTTCATAAACATTCCTCCGTAAAATTACTTCAGCGGTAGAAATTCAACTCGATTAACCCACTCGGAAAAATCAGAAGCACCGGAAATGATTTCCAGATCAGCAATGCATTCGCCAATGGAGATGTTGAGTTGATGTGCATAAATGATTCCGGCAAATAAGATTCCAGACTGTTGCCGAAGCTTTGCTTCACGCAGCAAATCGTCGTCTTGAGTAAAAAGCAGCCTGCCTAATTCGCCAGCACGATCAAGCAGCAACGGACCCGCCAATCTTTGTCTTCCATCTTCCTGGGCAGTTAGTACATCAACGCCGCGCAACCTAAGGCCCTCTGTCACTGCCCGGCGAACGTGAACATCCAGGTAAAGTTTTATGCTCATCGCTGGCTTTTCAGCTCTAGCAGCCGTTGTCGCAAGGGAGATACTGGCTGAATGGCGGCCATTTCGTTGGCTTCAAACCATCTACGTTGAAGCTCAGCATCCATTTCCAGTTGATGGTCGTAGTAATAAGCCAGCGCAGAGTAAATCTGAGCCAGGGATAAATGGGGAAATTGAAAATGCATCTCTTCGGGGCTGGAGCCGTGGGCCAATTTATCGAGAGCAATTTCAATCACTTTGACGTTTGCATCGCTAACCCAGGCAACGCCATTTTCGTCAACTTCGATATGTGTGACCATCGTTGCTGTCATTTTGATCTCCTTGGCAATTATTGCCCGCTGCCAGCGGCTTTGGCCGCAGCTTTTGGTTGCCGCTTGTGAGCGTCAAACCAGTCGAAGATGTCTTTGAATGCCGGAACGGCAATGTCTGTGTGATTGCCGCCGGGAACTTCGATGTATTTGATTTCGATGCCAAGCTCTTTTCCGGCCTTGACCATTTTGCGGGATTCTTCCACGGAAACCGTCGGGTCGTTGTCGCCGTGAATGACGATCCAGGGAACGTGCGTGATTTTCTTCAACCCCATCATCACGAATGGCTGACCGCCTCCGGCAATCGGGCCGATCGCTGCAAACAAATCAGGATGGTTGACCGCAACCGACCACGAACCATATCCGCCCATCGAATGCCCCATCAGGTATACACGGTCGTCATCAATGGAATAGTCGCGTTTGATCGCGTTGAGCACGTCAATCACATCGGTTTCCGCCGGCCCCATATACATCGAAGCGGGCGCACGGCCTTTCGGACAAACGACCAAATACCCGCGCGCTTCAGCGATTCGTTTGATCTCACCGTTGTTGTAGCTGGTGAAAATGCTGTTTTCGTCGCCGCCCATTCCGTGCAAAGCCACAACCAGCGGCCATTTCTTTTTGGCGTCGTAATTCGTCGGAATGTAAAAACGGTAAGGCTGAAAGGTTTTATCAACCGCTGACTGATATGCCCAGCGAATATCTCCTCGTTTGGTTGTCAGCGGATTTTTGCCTGCGGTAATGAGATCCAGCAAAGCATTGGCTTCGGCGATGGAGGTTTTCAGGTCGGTTCGCACGACAGACATTTGCCCGGAATTGACCAGATCAATCAGCGTCGCATTGTATTCCGCCGCTGCCAGCGTCGTCAGCAATGGGCTATTACCCATTTCCAGATCGGCGCGAAGCTTGGCTGCGCGAGTTTTCAGCAAGCCTGCTTGAGAGTTGACATCCCGCGCAATGCGAATGGAGTTTGATTTGTAGATTTCCTCGCCCGACTTTGGGAAAAGTTTGATGACGATTTCGTAATTGCCGTCAGGCAGTTCGGGGATCGCAGCTTCGACTGAAAGCGGTTTGGCAAAATCGGCTTCGACTTCGGCAAGCGGTTTCAATTCTTTCAATGTTTCCTGCTTGCCGTCCTTGGTAACGGCAATTGACAGCGCGCCTTTCAGCTTTCCATCAATGGGCTCATCCAGCGAATAAATCTGTGTCAGCGTCATGCTGACCTTATCACCGGGATCAAAAATGGCCGCATTCAGTTTGGCTTGTGTGCCTTCGGTCAGCGCCACAGCCGGAGTCCAAACTCGATTTTGCATCAGCGCCATGCCGTGAAGCATGTGCTTGATGGCTTCGCCGTATTTTTTGTCGTTGTTGGCGGCGCGGGCTTTGGCTTCCAGGTCTTCGACGGCTTTGCGTTTTTCATCACTCATTGCCGTCTGATTTTTCATCGTGCGAAAGCCCACGGACATTCGCAGAAACTGCTGGGCGTCCTGAGCAAAAGCCGAAACCGTGGCCAACGCAACCAGCGCCAGCACAACGGCAACAAGGCGGATTGAGATTTTTTTCATTGCTGGGTTCCTTTGCTTTGATGGATTGGGGTGCGGCGTATCGTACCCTTGAATCTTGTCAGCGGGCAACCAGCAAGTGGACTGCGAACCAGTTATCTTCCTGTCGAACCAAACCCGCCTTCGGCGCGTTCGGTATCGCCAAGCTCTTCGGCCCAGAGGTAATCGCACATGGCGGCTTGTTCGATGATGAGCTGAGCGATGCGCTCCCCTGCTTCAAAGCTGACGGTAAACTGGCCAAGGTTAATTAGTGGAACTTTCAGTTCGCCGCGATAATCGGCGTCAATCACGCCGGCCAACACATCTATGCCGTGTTTGACTGCCAGCCCGGAACGCGGAGCCACGCGGCCATAAAACCCTGGAGGAATTTCCACGGCTAATCCCGTCGGCACCAGCTTTCGTTCGCCAGGTTCCAGGGTGACCGTTTCGACACAGCAAAGGTCAGCGCCTGCGGCCAGATTGCTGCCGCGTTGCGGCAAGCGAGCAGCTTCGTGAAGTTTTTTGATTTTGATCGGTGGGAATTGGTCGTTGATTGGCATGGTTGATCGGAATTTCAAATTTCAGATACGGCGCTTGCTACCGCGCGCGGTACTGACCCCGCACAGGGCAGCTTGATTGAAAATTCGCTGCCAACGCCGACTTCGCTGGTGACATAAGCTTCGCCGCCGTGCGCACGCGCCAGGTGTTTCACAATGGCCAGCCCCAAGCCCGTGCCGCCGACTTCGCGCGAACGCGCGCGATCAACTCTGTAAAAGCGTTCGAACACGCGCGGCAAATGTTCTGCCGGAATGCCAGAGCCCGTATCGCAAACACGAATGATTTGGTGTTGGCCACCTTCACCGGTATCGGTTTTAACCGTGACACAGCCGCCGGTGTGATTGAACTTGATGGCGTTGTCCACCAGATTGATCACAATCTGTTCCAACCGCCGCCGGTCGGCTGTCACGTAATAATCTTCGGCGACTTGATTGTCCAATCGAACGCCCTGCTCTGTAGCGCGCGGAGCAAGGCCTGTGAAAACTTCATTGACAAATTGGCGGAGCGGCAAACGTTCGGGCAACAAAGTGACCATGCCAGATTCGATAGCGGAGAGTTCGGAAACATCGTTGACCAAAGCGCGCATCCGTTCGGCATTGCGATGGATGGTGTATAGAAAGCGCAAACTGTTGTCGGCATCGTCCAACCCACCGTCAATCAATGTTTCGGTATAGGCCGTAATTGCCGATAGCGGTGTTCGCAGTTCGTGCGAAACATTTGAAAGAAATTCCTGCCGCACACGTTCCAGGCGTTCCAGCTTCGTGATGTCCATAAAGGCGCTGACGACGCCATCGGCTTGATCGTCACCCAGGCGCAACGGCGCAGCATGCATTTTCAAAACACGTTTGTCGGCAGAACCTGCGGACGCGCGAACCTCCAGCCGGGCTTCGACTTTTTCGCCGGTCGAAAGAACAGTTGAAAGCGTGCGGTGAATTTGCGGCTCACGGCTGAGGTCGGTTAAACGGACAACAGGTTTGGCGCCCAACCCAAACAACACCCTTGCAGCATCGTTGATCAGCAATACTTCGGAATTGCGACCCGTAATCACCAGACCTTCAGCGACGGAAGCCAGAATCGAACGCAACAGGGTTTCATCGCGCTCCAGCTTATTCAGCGCTTCTTGCAATCGCTGATTGTTTTGTTCACGTTCCGCCAGTAATTGGCTTTGCTGGCGATAGACATAAAAGGCAATGACTACCGTGATGACGCCGACGATGACAGTCGAAACAACGTGCGATGTAATCGAGTTCATCGCCGGAAACAGCACGGTCTTCACTGTCTCGTACAGCGCGAAGATCGCAACCATCGCAATCGTTGCGCGGATAATTTTTACGCGTCGAGTAATCATTTGTGGAGATGTCGGGTTGGAATTGGGGAGGTGGTTTTGTGGCGTCAACTCCCGACTCCCGACTCCCGACTCCCGACTCCTTCAAGTTCGCTGCTTCTAAACCGGTACCCAATCCCAATTACTGTTTCAATGCAGTTGCCACACAGGCCAAGCTTTTTCCGCAACCCGCTGATGTGAACGTCCAGCGTGCGCGCTTCGCCGTAATATTCCAGGCCCCAAACCTGATCCAGCAATTGCTCTCGCGGCACGACCCGGCCTTTGTTGCGCGAAAGGATTGAAAGCAGAGCGAACTCCTTGCGCGTCAACCGGACCGGCTGCCCCTGGCTGAACACGGCAAAGTCGGAGTAATCAATTTTCAACATTCCGTCATCGTACGTTTTCGCTGATTGCGCGTCATAGCCGGAACGGCGCAGCGCGGCCCGAACGCGAGCAACCAATTCACGCACGCTGAACGGTTTTGTCATGTAATCGTCCGCGCCCAGATCTAGCCCTCGAATCTTATCCTGTTCTTCCGTGCGCGCAGTCAACACAATGATCGGCGTGCGCCGTGTCAATTCTTCGGTACGAAACCGGCGGCATAACTCGAATCCATTCATGCCCGGCAGGTTCAAATCCAACACCAGCAAATCCGGCGCAAGAAAACTGCCGTCCGGGCGGCGTTCCTGACCTTTGCCCAAGGCGATGTTCAACCCTTGTTCACCTGTCAGTGCAACTTGCGCCTGAAATGCGCCTTCGCGTTCCAGATTGTAGCGAATGCTTTCGGCAATATCCTGATCGTCTTCAATGATAAGTATGTAAGGCTTCATATTTCTTGGAAGTAGCCGGAGTCAGTCAATGCGTTGTCTCGAAAATTACGCAATATGTCTGCATTTGCTGTTTTACATTGGAACCGAAACGAGAAAATTTTGGCTCCATTCTGCCCCTACTGTCTACTATGTTTAATCACCAACGCATCTTTCATATAAACAATTAGTTCGCAGATGTCCGTGACGTAATCGCCGATGCGTTCCAGATGTTTGGCAACCATCAACAACCGGGCCGCTCGGCCAGCCGAAGCCGAATCGTTCGACATCCGGTCCAGCAATTCGTGAAAGATGCGGTCGTACAATCGGTCAATTTCGTCGTCACGCGCGATTACCGCGCGAGCCGTGCCCGCGTCCGCAGCGGCAAACGCATCCAGTGACAACCGCAGCATATCGCAAGCAAGCCAGCTCATTTTTGGCAAATCGAAATAGGGTTTGAGCTGCGGCTCATCATTCAGATAAATCGCCGCGCGAGCGATATTACATGCGTGATCCGCGATGCGTTCCAGAATCGGGGTGATTTTGATGGCGGTCACCACCAGCCGCAAATCGTTTTCCGCTGGGGATTGTGCCCCCAGCAACCGAACGCACATCTGATCCGCTGTCAGCTCCAAAGAATCTACACGATCGTCATCGCGCAAAACCTGCTCGGCCAGTTCGGAATCACGCTCGATCAACGAACGAGTGGCTTCGTCAATGGCGCGTTCCACTTCACCGCCCATCAACAACACATGGTCGCGCAATTCATTCAGCGCCGATTCCTGCAAATTCTTCATATTTTTTGTAGGCAATGTGCCTGCTTTATAGCCTTGCGTCGCCCGCAAACCGGGCATTTCGGCCGAATGGAAATCTGCCATTTGAGTTTCTGCCATTTGTATCCGTGAAAGACAAGTTGGGTGTTTTGAAATTTGTAGGTCTAGGCAATGAGCTTACAAGCTGACCGTTAAGTCCAAGTTAAGCGGGCGTAAAGTCCTGCTTAAACCTTGCTGGATTTCATCCCGTGGGATACAACCGCGCCGAATTCCTTTATCAAACGCACACAACTTTACGGTTTAGACATGACTTACCTACTTATTCTCATCGGTTATTCGGTTTTGATGATTGCGCTCGGCCTGTTCTGGTCCCGGCGCGTTGGGGTTTCCAGCGATTTTTTTGTCGCTGGCAGAGGCTTGAGCGCCGGTTTGGTTTTTTCGACCTTATTGGCAGCGAACATCGGAGCGGGTTCGACCGTTGGCGCGGCGGGTTTGGGTTACAGAGATGGCCTGTCGGCCTGGTGGTGGGTGGGCTCAGCGGGGATTGGCTCTTTGATTCTGGCCTATACCGTCGGTCCGAAGATTTGGCGAATCGCGCGTGACAACAATCTGTTCACCGTCGGTGACTATCTTGAGTTTCGTTATGACCGTCGCGTAAAAGCGATGGCGGCAGCATTGTTATGGATCGGTTCTTTGGCAATTCTGGCTGCTCAGTTGGTGGCGATGGAGCAAATTTTCAGAGTCACGGCAGGCGTTGGCAGAACTGCCGGTTGCCTGCTGGCAGCGGTTGTGATCACAGTTTATTTCACGGCAGGCGGTTTGCACTCCACAGCGCGAGTCAATGTGGTGCAGATGGTTGTGAAACTGTTTGGTTTTCTGTTGGCGCTGGCCTTTTTGTTTTGGGCGGTTGGCGGGTGGAGTTTGCTGCAATCCAAAACTGCCGCGAGCTTGCCGCTTGAAAGGACAGATGCTTATTTCGACCTCTTTGGAGAAGGTGTATCCGGCGTGCTTGGTTATCTGGCGCTGTTAATGCCTTCTTTCATCGTTTCGCCCGGAATCCTGCAAAAGATTTTTGGAGCCAAAGACGAACGCGCAGTTCGCCTGGGCGTTTCGTTGAACGCAGTTGGGTTGCTGGCCTTTGCCATTGTGCCGGTGATGATGGGAATTATTGCGCGCAGTCAGTTTCCGAATTTGGAAAAACCTGAGTTGGCGCTGCCGCAACTGCTGACCCATTCCCTGCCGACATGGCTTGGTGGATTATTGTTGGGGGCATTGTTTTCAGCAGAATTAAGCGCGGCAGATGCGGTTCTGTTTATGCTGACGACTTCGCTGAGCAAGGATTTGTATAAAACCTTTCTTCAGCCAAAAGCTGACGACAAGCAATTGCTGAAAGTTGCGCGAATTGCTGCCGTGGTTTGCAGTCTGGCCGGAGCGGGATTGGCCATCTGGTTTGGATCGGTTATTGCCGCGCTGAGGATTTTCTACACTCTGTTATCAGCAGCCCTATTGCTGCCCTTGCTTGCCGGATTGTTTTCCAGACATGTAACAACGCGAGCAGCAATTGCGACAATGATGACTTCGGTTGCCGTAACTTTTGCCTTAGAACGGTTCACCGGCGGACAAGGAAAGTGGGGAATGCCCTCATTGATTTTTGGAACGGTTGCCGGGTTAGCGGTAATGGTGTCGGCGAGTTTCATTGAACAAAAAAACAGGCTCACACCGTCGCCGATGTGAGCCGTCAAGTTTTTCCGCCAGTACAAACTTTTATAATTACTGCTTTGCAACGCTGCCGGCCGTTTCGGCCAAAACCAGCGTGAATTTCTGGCCGCGCGGAGTGATCGAAGCGACCGAACGAGTGCCATCCGCATTTTCACGGTAGGTCATTTTGTCAGCTTCCGCTTCGTTCGCATTTTGTTTCTTGGTGTATTGAGTGGCGACGATTTTCTTGCCAACCTTGATTTCAACGGTGCCTTGTTCCGCTTCCGGAATAGTCACGGTGTAATCGCCTTTTTTGACCAACTCATTACCCACTTTGCCATCCAGGTAAAAAGATACCTTCTTTTCCACTTTCCCCTGAGCCGCTACGATGACGCTCAATGCTGCTGTCATTGCCAATGCGAAAACTTTATTCGAAAAACGGTTAAACATAATTTGCTCCCTCCTAGCTTCCTGTTGAGTGTGTTTATTGCCGCAAGGATTAACTGACCGGACGGTCAACACATCCTTAAAAAAATTGAGCCTTATTCAGGCTGCTTTTGCGAGTTCAATAGTTTGGCCCCCGGTCAGGTAATCTAAAACGATTCGCTCACAGCGGCGGCGGTAATCATCAAATGTCCCTTGAGACGAAAAGAACCATTGCATCATCATCCCGTCTACCAAAGCGCGAACCATTGAGCTTGCGTCATCTAGGTCTACAGGTCGAAATATGCCTGCCTTGATTCCCAACTCAATGATTTCCCGATCATGCCCGCAACATCCTTCATAGAATTTTGCGTTCAAGTCGTGAAAACGCCGGTTTCGAGTTCCGATGCTGATAAAATCTGAGTAGGCCAGAAAGAACTGGCGACTTTCCTGTGCATTGCCAAATATAACGCCAATAACGGCTTTCATCTTTGAGACGGGATCATCTGCCGAAGCAATTGCTGCATGAATTCGCTCATGCACCACTTCAATGATCCACTCCAACGCACCAAGAAAAAGATCTTCTTTGGTTGAAAAATAATAGAGCGTTGAGCCCTTGCTGACTCCAGCACGCTTGGCAATATCCTGCAACGTGACAGCAGAATACCCCTTCTCCGCCACTTCGTGATAAGTCGCCTTGATTAACTCTTCGCGGCGCTGATCTTCATAATCTTGAACAAACTGTTTTGCTGCCATCTTTTATGGATAAACTCGTAAATGAGCTTCCTCAATTGCCTTCGAATTCTCAACTTCACCCGCCAACCTTTCCAAGTTGACCGACCGGTCAGTTTTATACTCTTAGCCTTCGGGGCTGTCAACGAATTTTTCGGTTTTCCGAAAAATTCTTCATCGGGAGACAGGCAAGGCATTGAGATGGACACCCAAAATGCCATTCCGGTAGTAGAAGTATCGAAAGCCGGGCAGTTGGTCGGATACTTTTGTTCGTATATGATGACAATCGGGCTTTAATCGTCCCCAGGCAGACGCTTAATCGAAAGGCAATTTCTGTGAGCAACGTTCACATTGGCACGCAAGGATGGAATTATGACGACTGGCTTGGGGCATTTTATCCACGCGGAAGCAGGGCTTCAGAGTTTCTGGATTTATATGCGCGGGTCTTTGACACTGTGGAAATTGATTCGAGCTTTTACGCTGTTCCGTCTGAAGCTTCGATCAAATCCTGGCGGAATCGAGCGCCTGCTGGCTTCACTTATTCATTGAAGCTACCGCAACAGATCACGCATGAAAAGCATCTGCACGATTCCGAAGTGGTGCTGGATCAATTTTGCCAGCGAATTCGCGGCTTGGAAGAAACGCTGGCAATGGTGCTGATTCAATTGCCTCCGGATTTTTCCACGCGAGAATGGTTGGCGCTGGAAAAATTCATTGGAATTTTGCCCGCTGATATTCGCTTTGCGGTAGAGTTCCGGGATCAAGGCTGGTTATTAGAACCGTTGCTGGATCGTGTGTTGGAATTGTTTTCGAAACATCAAGTCGCGCTGGCCTTGGTCGAAGGTGAGTGGGTTCAGCGCGGATTGTGGTTTCAGGTTTTGGATCGTCCAACGTCGCCAATGGCGTATTTGCGCTGGATGGGGCCGCGAAATTTGACAAGCTTTTCTCACGTGCAAATCAACCGCGATCGTGAATTGAAAGAATGGACAGAAGGCTTCAACTTTTTGCGCCAGCGTGTCGAAACTGTGTATGGTTACTTCAGCAATTATTTTCAGGGCCATTCGCCAGCGTCTGCCAACCAGTTCAAACAGATGATCGGGCAACCAACCATTGAACCGGAATCATTGATCACGCAGCCTTCTTTGTTCTGAGCTGATGATTTTGAGTGTTTGAGATGATGAAAATGTCATTCCGCCAATTCAAAAAACTGACCGCTAAACAGCGCGCAATGCTTATATTGGCGCTGTCGGTTTTGTCCATTTGCGCTGTTGGCGGAATTTTTTTTGGCGATGATCCGGAATCGGCCAAACCCAGCAAGGAAATGGCTAATGACCCCATCGTTCAAACCTACGTCCAGGCGCTGGAAACCATTGAGCAAAATTACGTCAATCCGCCTGACAAATTCCGCCTGACGCGCGGAGCCATACTGGAAATGCTGCATACGCTTGATCCGCACTCGGGATTTTTTGACCGCCGTGAATTCAGTGAAATGCAGGATGAACAGAGCAGTCACTTTTACGGAATCGGTGTCACTGTCAATCAGCGCAATGAACGAATTTACGTGCTGGGAGTCATTCCCGGTATGCCTGCCGAAAAAGCCGGGCTGCAATATGGCGACGCCATCCTTTCCGTTGACGGTAAATCCGCACAAAACTGGGGACAAGCAGATGCATTGAAGCATGTTCGTGGAGATTATGGCACATCAGTCAAAATCACTGTCGAACGCGCCGGTGAGCGGGAACCGCTGACTTTCAGCATTATGCGTGATGAAGTTCCGTTCCCTTCCGTTCGCAACAGTTTCATGATTCGGCCTAACGTTGGTTACATAGGTCTGACAGGTGGATTTAATCAGGATACAACTGAAGAATTGCACAATGCGATCGAGCGTTTGAAAAAAGAAGGCATGACCTCGCTGCTGCTGGATTTACGCGACAATCCAGGAGGCTTGCTGCGACAGGCAATCCAGGTGGCGGAAACCTTTTTGCCGCGCGGGATGGAAATTGTTTCAGTTCGCGGGCGCGAAGGCCGGTATCAACCGCAAGTCTATCGTTCGGAAAATTCCGAACCGGAAACCATGCCGCTGGTGGTGCTGATCAATGGAGATTCAGCTTCGGCTTCGGAAATTGTTGCTGGAGCAATGCAGGATCGTGGCCGCGCCTGGCTGGTCGGCGAAGAAAGTTTTGGCAAAGGCCTAGTGCAAACTGTTTACCGTTTGCGGGGCGGAACGGGGTTGACGCTGACAACCGCGCGTTATTACACGCCCAGCGGACGGTTGATTCAGCGGCCTTACAACGAATTGGGCATTTACGATTACTTTTACGCCCGACGAGAAGCGGCGCTCAATGAAAAAACCAAAGGCAAATCGGCAAAACCCCCAGTTTCAATGCCAACTCCCAACCACGGGCAAGCCAATAACGGTGACAAGTTTTACACGTCAACGGGGCAGGAAGTTTTCGGGGGTGGCGGCATCAAACCCAACACGGAAGTCAAAGTTTCAAACGAAAGCATTCCCTTGCGCGATGCCTGTTTCGAGTTTGCGCGCTTGCTGGTGGCAGGCGTGATCCCGAATTTCCCGGAATACAAGATCAAGAAAACAGAGCAAGCCAGCCGATTGCGCGGCAACGAATTTCAATTAACCGATTCCGCCATTGCCGCTTTCAAGGAGTTTTTGCGGCAGCGGCCTCAGCTTCAAATCAAAGATAGCGAAGTGGCCAAACACATGGACTACATTCGGCTGCGCATACGCGCTGAAATGATTACGGCGGCTTACGGGCCGGAAGTCGCGGGACAATTCCTGCTCGAAAGCGATGGCCAAACCATTCGCGCCATTACCGAAATTGCCAAAGCCAAACAGTTGAGCGATCAAGCCCGGCTTTTCACGCCTGAATCCCCCAGACAGTAAATTGCTTCTTACGCCACATCTGTTCCAGGAACAGCGCCGGGAACGCGCAAAAAGGCCAACGTGTCTTGGATTTCGCTCGGCGTCCATCGGGTCGCAACATCCATTGCCTGAGCCGACCACAAAAAAGCCGCCGGATAGCCTTTTTCTTCCAGCAGGTTCAACCGGTTCAGGACCGATTGATCAAGCTTTCGTTTCTTCAAATCTGCCCAGTCTTTCTGTACCGCTGTCGCAAACTCGCCAACAAAACAGGAATAATCATCCGAAAAAACGTTTGGCGGTAGCAAGCCGTCTTTTTGCGCATAAAAGTGAAATTGATGAAGTGTGACACCCAAACCGGCAGAGTTCCAATCAAACAACGTATCGTGATGCGCAAAACCCACGGTCGAGCGAAACGCCTGTTGGCCGTTGGGCAATCGCTTGGCGTTGATACGCCCGATTCCCTGACGTAGAAACTCCTTCATCTTGTCCAAAGGAACCGTTTTGTTTTCCTGCGGGCCATGTTCGTCCAAAGGCTTTTCAGTCGTTATCCACTCAGGTTCATTCATCAGCTCCCAGGCGTAAATCGCTTGTGGGTGGCGAAGCGAAACTTCCAGCAATGGCTCCAGAACGTGGTTGAAAAAAGCCTCGCGTTTCTTCGCATCGTTGATTATTTCTGCTCGTCCCCCTTTCACGATTCCGGCTTTGTGATCGGCGACTGCGCCGTGATGGCACCAGTGAAAATCAATCAACGAAGGCACAAATTGCAGGCCTAAGCGGACACAGGTTTCGAGCACGAACTCAAAATCATCACAAATTCGCCCGTGGCAAGGATGATCCGACGGCAAACAATCGAACTGCCATTGTCCACTGGAATTTTCGGGCGATTCAGCGCCAGTGCCGTAATTTGTTCCATCGGGAAGAATAAACCAGCGAACCGCAAACAACCCTTGATCGGCAAACCGCGTGAAGTCTTCGACGATGCGGCGGCGTTTTTCGTCACGCCAGGCAGATAGATTTTGCCAGGCCACCCAAGCCTGAGGCGGGTCGCCAAAATCCCATCCGTAATCAATCCAAGGGTAATTGATCCCAACCAAAAGCTTGTTTTTTTGTTGCGCCATTTTTGCAGGTCTCCTTTCCAATTCTGTCACTTGATTTTGAAAGATGATGGCTCATGGGCTTTGCGGCTGCAAGGATTGGGCTATAATGCCATTCGGTTGGCAGTTGCAAAACCAGTTACGGAGAAAGTTTAGATGAGCGAGTACGATAATTCCTCTGAAAACCGATCAAACGAGAGCAAAGCTCCGGGCAAATCTCGTTGGAATATGTATCGGTTTCTGCTGGTCGCAGTGCCGACATTGATTCCCATAGCCTATTTTTATTTAAGCGGCAGCGATCACTGGACAATCAAAGATTTGGCGGTTGTCGGCAGCATGTTTGTTGGTTATTGGGTACTGGTGCTGTTTGTTGCCGCGCGTGTCTTGCGCCACAGAAACGCACAGGCCATCACCATGGCTTCGCCACTGATTGAAGTGCCGCTTTCCGCCGAAATCCGGGAGCGGTTGATCAGTTTTGCCGATGGACGAAATCAAAAGCTGGCTGTCGTCGCTTTCGAATTGCTGGACCAGGAAATTCCACGCTTTGAGCAGGAAGACGAGCGCGACCGCGCCATACGCGATAACGAACATTTGCGCCAGCAAGCCGGTCAGGGAACATTTCTGGTTGCTGTGACGACGGAAATTTTGAAACGGTTATTGCTAATCAGCGGCGCTCAGGAAGACGACCGCAAAGTCTGGCGTGAACATATCAGCGAAACAGCGGCGCGAATTGTCAGTGACGCATTGGATCATCGGTTGAAAGTTCAGCGCGTCTGAAAACTTTGAGTGGCTTTTTTGCCGATGAGAGATTGGTAACTGAAAGGGCGGGAAAATCCCGCCCTTTGTTATTTTTGAAATATGGTCCGACGCGAAATTTATCCTTCCAACGGCAGGCCACTGTAAACTACGCTCCAACCGCGTTCCAGGCTGGTGCTGATGGCATCTTCGTAACTGCGACGCGCCTCTACGCGTGTTTCAAACTGCTTCAAAATCGGTTGGCCTTCGCGCGGATCGTGTTTGACGATCGCGGTCATTGGTTTGGTCATTCCGTCGGCGTCCACCATTTCCGCCCGAACCAGTCCCAAAAAAGAAAAAATATCGTTTTTCGTCAAAATCGTCAGAAAAGTTTTTTGTTTGTCACTCATTTCCATTCACTCCCTCAAATATTCCTGTTTTTGTTTCGTAATTGCATCCCTCGCTGAGGCACGGATGATAGCACACGAAATTACTGACTGTTCAAGTCCCGGCGAGCCGGTTTCAGCAAATAAGCCGCCAGCATGACCGCCGAAGCCACTGAAACTGCAATTTTGTACCGCGATTGCAATGGCAACGGCGAAATAAACCCTTCAATCAATCCGGCAATGATCAGCAGCGGAATACAGCCAACCAACAAACGAATGGCGGTCAAACTTCGTTCGATCAAAGCTTCACGGCGGGTTCTCTCGCCCGGCGCAATCAGAGCCAGCCCAATCATCAAGCCAGCCCCGCTGGCAATAAAGATCGCGGCAAATTCAAGAACTGCGTGCCCAAAGCCGAAATTCCAAAATGTGCCCATCATTCCATATTTTACCAACAGAGCTTGCAACGAACCGATTTGCAACGCCGAAGGCATCAGGACGCCAACCGTGCCGACAACTGGCACGATGCTGAAAGCAAAAACCTTCAGACTGACACCAATGTTGTTTACGGTAATGCCTGCGGCGCCAATCGGCGCTTCCTCGTTGAGCCGTTCCCACCAGCGTTGATGCCCTTTGACAGCTTGCACCATCTGCGGCGACAAATAAGCAAAGTCCGCAAAATCATCATTTCGCCACGTGGCAACAAACGAAGACGCGCCAATTGCCACAAAAATCAAAAATGTCGCCAGCGTGAACTTAAATGTGCGGCGAAAAATGACCGGAAATTCATGCCAGTAAAAATCAAAGATCGAACGCACGCCTTTTGATTCCGAACGGTAAATCATTCCGTGCGCACGAATGACCAGATTGTTCAGGTAACTGACCAGCCGTTGGTCGCGCGATTCGACGCGAGCAATTGCCAGATCGGACGCTGCGCGGCGATAACTGCGCCCAAGCTCGCGAACTTCATCGCGCCCCAGGCTTCTCAACCCGCGAACACTGCGGACTTGATCAATCAACTCCTCCAGACGTTTCCAGTTGGCTTTGCGTTTTTCGATAAAGTTTTCAGCCATTTTCGATTCCCAAAATTTCGTTTTCTGCGACCTGGTTGTTTATCGCTGAATTGATTCAGCCGATCTTGCATCGTCCGAAGCGACAATGCCAGCAATCTGACTGAATCCTTTTTTCTTAACTGCGTGCCTGTTACCTGTTCATCAATTTTGATTCACCAAACTCCATTTCACGGAGCATCACTGGTGCTTTATGATAAGGTTGCATCTAAACACTTTTCCCAGAGACGGAGCAATTTGTATGAAGAAAATCTTTCTCGTCCTGAGCCTGTGCATCGGTTTTGCCGCAGCGGGCGCGTGCGCGCTTTGGCTGATGGCGGAACCGGCAGCGGGCAACGCGCAAGCTAAAAAATCTATGAAATCCATCTACGACATTCCTGTGAAAACCATTGACGGCAAAGCGACAACACTTGGCGAATACAAAGGCAAAGTCCTGTTGATCGTCAACGTCGCCAGCAAATGCGGCTATACGCCGCAGTACGAAGGCCTGGAAAAGATCTACAAACAGTACCAGACCAAAGGCTTCACTGTGTTGGGTTTCCCTGCCAATAACTTTGGCGGACAAGAACCGGGCACGGAAGCGGAAATCGTGACTTTCTGTTCGACCAATTACGGCGTGACATTTCCGATGTTCTCGAAACTTTCGGCAAAGGGTGCGGACATCCATCCGCTCTATAAGTTCCTGACCGAGAAAGAAACCAATCCGAATTTTGCCGGCGACATCAAATGGAATTTCAACAAGTTCCTGATTGATAAGAACGGCAACCCGATTGCGCGCTTCGATTCGGCAGACAAGCCGGAAAGCCCAAAGGTGACACAGGCGATTGAACAAGCGCTGAAATAGTTGCCGCGATTTCCCTGCTCATTTTTTTTTCAACTCAGAATAAAAGCGTGGATGCGAATTCGATCAGCGTCCACGCTTTTATTGTTTCAACGCTTTTCCGAACCCAGCCTTATGGCTTTCCAGACGTCAGGGAATGCGCTGCGACAGTCGTCTATTTTTTCAACTTGGCTTTCAAGTCTGCGACGATCTGCTGCACTTTCGCTGCGTTTGAATCGTTGGGCACATCCATCAGAAATTGTTCGAAGGCTATTAGCGCGGATTCATGTTTTTGCTGGCTGGAATAGATTTGGCCGAGCAAAAGTTGCGCTTGGCCGACGCTTTTGCCTCCCAATTCGTAAGCCTTTAGCAGTTCACGTTCGGCGTCAGAATGCTTATTCAACAGCAGCCAGTTTAGTCCCAAATAGAATCTTGCCGGGGCCGAACTTGGGCTAATCGCAATCGCCTTTTCCAATTCCACAGCCGCCGCAGAGTAACGTTCATCCCGACTCAATTTCTGGCCCAGCCTGACGTGAGCAATGGTGCGGTCGGCAAGATCAAGTTTCGTATCTTTCAGCGCTTCGCGGAGTTGCTGTTCTGCTTCGTCCAGTTGCCCGCTGACCATCAGCGCTTCGCCATACTTGACCCGTTCGGCAGAAAGTTCTGGCCGCTCTTCCAATAACCGACTGAGCAGGATAACGGTTTCGCCAAAATTTCCTTGCCGATAACGGAGCGATGCGAGATTCAAAAGCGGCAGATGAAACCGCGCTCCCAGGCTGATCGCTTGTGTGAACGCCGCAGCAGCATCTTCCGGACGGTTCAACTTCAGATAGAGCATACCCAGGTCATTGAGCGCGCGGAGGTGTTGCGGATAGAGCACTAACGCACGCCCGAACTCGCTGATCGCTTCATCCGTCTTGCCTTCGTTGACAAGTTTGGTTGCCTGTTCATACGCAGTGCGCGCTTCCGGCGGCGTCTTTGCATCAAACGCTTCAACATCAACTGAGGGCTTTGGCAATGCTTCGTCCGCCAGCGGCTGCAGGAAGACTGGCAGGTAGTTGATCGCAGTGCGCGGTATGCGAAGCCGCATAACCGTTCTCTCAAACATGCGCCTGTCACTTTCAACAGTCAGGTTGTAATCACCGGCAGGAAAGTCGCCAACCAACGAAATTTTCCCTTTGCCGTCGGTTGAAAGCTGTTCAATGCGTCCGTTGGGCAACCTCAACGTCAGGCGCAACTGGCGTGAGGGAAGCTTGCCGCCGGGCAGAAAAAATTGGATGGCAGGCGGCGATTGAGCCTGGGCAACGCACCAACAAAACAGAAGTATGCTGACAGCAGAAAAAAGTCGGCCTTGTGGGATGCGTTGTAAATGCACAATTCACCTCTGCTTTAATCGCCTTCCAGAGAATCAATCCTGTTCCGGCGCAGCTTCATCAGTTTCTTCGATTTCCTCATCGCCGCCTTTGCCACGATTCGGACGTTTGATGCCAAACTTGTCCAGCCGGTACTGCATGGTTCGGAACGACAGGCCCAGCAATTTGGCGGAGCGCGTGATGTTCCAGCCGGTTTGTTCCATCGCCTGCATAATCAGCGAACGTTCCAGGTCTTCAAACGAAATGCCTTCCGGCGGCAG
>CAZMXG010000086.1:0-30133 GCA_964570175.1 uncultured Heliomicrobium sp.
ACCCACGGAAAGCGAGTCAGTTGTTCTTCGTCGCGTCAGCGACGACTGAACTCAGGCGTCGCTGACGCGGCGCAAATGTTTTTTTGCTTTCCCGGCGTTGAAACGCCGGGCTAAATTCAACCGTCGCTCTGCGACGAAGAACATTGAGCAGCAATTTGTATTTTTCCGGTGAACAGCCAATAGCATTCATCAACTTCCGGCCATTGCCTGTCGAACAACTCTTCCCCAACGCCTGACTGTCAGATAACCGTCAAGCGTTCCCGCCACCAGCGATTGCAACTGTTGCGGGGATTGCAGGTAGTACATATCCACGCGCGGCAAAAGATGAAGCGGTTCATCATTGGTTCGCCGCAATTCAGTCGTGCAAGCCGAACGAACTGTTCGCTGCACAACTGCTTCAGCCTGACGATTCAAATAGCCGTACGGGTAAGCAAAGTTTTCAACCGCTCGCCCGGTTCGTTCGCTGATTTCGGCGCAGCCGCCTGCGATTTCTTCTTCAATTTCTTTTTCCGACAATCGCCGCAAATCCGGATGTGTGCGTGTGTGCCCGCCAATTTCAATTCCTTGCTCTGACAACTCTCGCACCTGTCGCCAGTTCAACATCTGCTGCAAACCTAAGCCCGGCGGCGGCGCGTCCCAATCGTTGCGCCCTTCGACGTGGCCGCTGATGACAAACACTGTCGCACTGAAATTGTGCCGCGTAATTTCCGGCATGGCGGTTTCGTAAAAATTGGCGAAGCCATCATCGAAGGTTAGCACAGCACTCTTTTCCGGCCATCGTCCTTGCGCTTCGCGGTAATTCATCGCTTCATTCAATGAAATTCCACGAAAGCCCGCTTCGGCCAGCACTCGCATCTGTTCGGCAAAGGTTTTCGGCGCAATGGAAACCACTGAGCCGCTGTCGTCAATCGAATGATATGTCAGAATCGCCAGCATTCGTTTATTCGGACCCCGAAGCACCTGCATTGAAATCCGCAACCGGAGCGAATTCGCCCGCGCGCGGTTCGCCAAAGATGTACCCGATCAATTCGCCACACGACCAGGCGGTCAGCAATCCGGCGATCAACGGAAGCGTCGGAATAATCTGGCCCGCAGTTCGCCGTTGCCGCAGCATATGTTTCAGGTTTCGCCACAACAGCAACGCTGGCAGCACTGGCGTCATTGCGGCCAGAAAGATTCGCTGGCCAACCCCAAGGGAAGCGACGCGGGTTTCGGCAAAAACGCGTCCCCATTCTGCGCGCTCACGAAGCGCATGCCCGTATTCAATCTGCGGACGATGTTTGTAAACTTTCAGTGCCGGATCCAATCGCAACGTCATTCCGCGATCACGAAGCGCCCAATGAACCATTGTTTCGCTGTAGGCTTCGCGCCAGACATCGCGCGTGCATTCAATGGCTTCGCGTTTGTAGGAAATGTTCAAATCGGAAACGTATTCGGCTTCCGTCGCCGCCAGAGGGCTGCCGTATCGCCCGTGATCGCAGTAGTACGCGGCCCAGTGCAGCAATTCATCCACCACGTTATCAATCGAACCTCCAATCACCGCAGCCGGCAACCGGTTGTGAGCCGCCAGAATTTCCGTCACCCAGTTTCCAGCCGGAACAACCTGATCTTCGGTCATCGCAATTACTCGCCCGCGCGCCAGTTCCAAGCCGACGGCTCGGCGACGATCACACAACCGATGCTGATGTGCGGGGACATTTGGATTGGCTGCAATTCCTAGATCGGTGATGAAAGGAAAATTCACTTCTGGAAATTCAGGTTTCAATTCGCCAATTTCCGCAGCCCAAGCGTCGTAAGGCACGATGATTTCGGCGGCTACGGTTTGAATCTGCGGACGCAACGCCTTCAGACAACGGCGCATGGTTTCTTTGCCGCCGATGACCGTAATCAGAATCGAAATGGCAATGTCAGTTTTCGGCTCGTTGTTCAGCACCGATTGAAGCCTCAAGAGTTTCCGGACCGCCGGTTTTGCCCGTTACGTAACCAGCCAGTTCGCCCATTGACCAAAGTATTTGCAATAGCGCAACCAGCGGCAACGCAGGCACAATCCGATTCAGATGGCGGCCTTTCGTCAATGCCAGGCGAATTATTCGCAATGTCAACACTGCTGGCAGCAGAAACGACAATCCGCAATAAATCCCGCGCTGGGCCAGACTCATGTCTTTTGCGCGCGTGCCTGCAAACGAACGCCCCCAGACGAATCGTTCCTGTAAAGCAGGCAGGAATCGCAAGCCGTAACGCGCTTGATAGACGACCATTCCGGGATCGAGCCGCAACAGTTCACCGCGCTTTCGTAATTCCCAGTTGACAGGCGTTTCGTGATAGGCGTTCTGCCAGTGATCGCGAACCTGTTCCAGCGCGCGGCGTTTATAGGAAATGTTGCTGTCGCTCAGGAATTCAGCCGGGCCGGTCGGCACAGGATTTTGGTACCGCCCGAAATCGCATAAGTACACAGCCCAATTCAGCAAACGATCCACGCCGTTTTCGACAGCACCACCGATGGCAGCTTCCGGTCCGCGATGCGCTTCCAGCATTGCTTTGCACCAACCCGGTGGAGGGGCGGCGTGATCTTCCAGCAAAGCCACGATTTTGCCGTGCGCCCGGTTCAGGCCAATGGCGCGCAAAATGTCGTGATGTTCGCGGCTGAAATCGCCGAAACTTTTCGCGTCAACTTTCGACCGGGCATCAACAAAATCAACCCAGGGAAACTTCGCCGCCAGTTCCGGCACACTGTCCAGCCTGTCGTCGTAAGGCACGATGCACTCGACATCAAGCTCCAGAGCGCTGGGTTCCAGCGCGGTCAGGCAGTGTTCCATGGCTTGCGAACCGCCCGCGATAATGGCGATGATGACCGACAGTTCAGGTTCGTTTTCGGGCATGGTGTTGCTCGTCGTTATTCGATCTTTGAAAGGCTGTCGCCCGGCCCCGCCAGATAACCAACCCATTCGCCCAGCACATAGGTCGCCGTGACCGGAACCAGAATCGGCAGCACTTGAATGAATTTGTCCACTCGATGGCGTTTCTGATAAACCCGCATCGCCGTCCGCGCCCACAACAATGGGATCAGCAGCGGCGCTGCCAGCAAATACACCGCGCGAAATCCTGCGGAAATGGTATTCCTGCGGACTCCGGCAAAGGCGCGACTGAACAGAAACCGCTGCCACAGGTAATACCCGAATCCGAACGGCCCGGTGTGGTAAACCACCAGATCCGGTTCGGCCAAAAACTTTTCTCCGGCTGCCAACAGTTTTTGATTCAGCACGGCTTCCCAATATCCGCTGCCTTCGTGCGGCAAATGGAGCATCAGCAAATCGCGGCGGTACACACAGTTTGCAGCGCAAACGTCGTCCGTCGTGCCGCGTTCCAGCGGCGGCATATACGAATTGTATTCCGTGAAGTAAACCGCCCAATCCATTAACCGGTCATAGTCGGCATCGGCCACCACACCGCGAATTGCTGCGACTGGCGTTTGCTCCTGCTTCCCTTTTTCAATGCAACGCAGGATCGTGGCGATCCAGTCTTCGCGCGCGACGCAATGCTCTTCGATGATGGCGACATATTCGGACTGGGCTTGTTCAATGCCGCGCCTACGCATATCCGGAACGCTTTCACCCGCTGGCCGGCGGATCACGCGCGCCCAGGGAAAATCGCGTTCGATTTTGGCGGCAACTTCCTCGCCTGCGCGATCAACGACAATGAACTCCAATCCGGATTGCGCTCTTTGTTTTTCCAGCGATTGCAGGCAGCGGGAAATGTAGGGCTCCCCAACGCAGGAAGCGATAACGATTGATAACTTAGGTAAAGTCATAGTGAACAGATTACTTGGCCGATGCCTTGGAATTGATGTTGTCTGTCGTCACAGCTTGATCGGACGGAAAGCTCGCAGAAACAGCGACAGAATTATGAGAAGTGCTGGAATCCAGATAGTGAGCCAGCGTTCCCCAAATCACGCACAAACCACAATACCAGAAATACAGCCAGTGCATCGGCAACACTCTCAGCGTAAACCACACGCCTGAATGCGCAATGAAGTAGCGGTAGAAGTCAAAGTTCAATGCCGAAACCAGCGACAGCAACAGGAACGAAATGATTCCCGCCGCAGGTTGCCACCACACAAACGGCAGCAGCGCGCTGGCCAGCCAGGTCAGCGCCACACTAATTCGCTGCGATGATTTGGCGTTCAACGTATTGGCTGCTGCACCTGCCCGCAACATCAATCGAATCCAGGGAACGCCGCGATCAAAGATGTCGGTTTTCAAAATGCTCCACAGCGTCCAACGTTTCAGATGCGTCGCTTCCACCTGAGGTGCCAGCACGATCTGAAACCCGGCGGCTGACACCCAGGTGCCAAGCTCGATGTCTTCTATCGCTGGGCGCTGATACCGTTGTTCATCAAATCCGCCGAAAGCCAGAAACAGATCGCGCCGCATCGCGCCGCAACCGCTCCAGAACGTGCTGACATAACCGCCGCTGGTTTGGTGAACGTAATGGTGAAACAGGTTTTTGTACTGGGAAAAGAATCCTGTTTCGGCAGGTGTTTCGTCATACGAACCGACCACAGCGTCAATGCCGGAATCGGCGGCGAAAACTTCGGCAAACCCGCTGAGCGTATCGCTATGCACACAAACATCGGCGTCAATGAAAACCAGGTATTTGCCTTTGGCTCGCGCCACCCCACGGTTACGCGCACGCGCCGGACCTCCGGGACCCTCAATCCGCATATAATCAAATCCATATTGCGCAACAATCGGCGCAACAGATTCGCTGGAACCATCATCTACCACCAACACGTCAAAATCCTGATAATTCGATTTTGCCAGCGCTGCCAGACACTTTTTCAGGTATCCGGTTGAGTTATAAACCGGCACAATCACTGACAAAGTATGTGAAGGCGGCGGCGGCTTGTTTGCGGCTATTACTTTTTCAGAATCACACACTGTATTTTCTCCGACTGGAAATACTGCCTACAGAATAAAGGCGCGAGGATTGAAGCGGAATCATTTCTGAAAAGGTAAAACGTCTTCAGCGCCTCAAACCATCTGAAAAGCTAATTTTTCGATCTCTTCTGAGGGACTTGCTCTCCATGCCCCCCAAACAACTCCTAGCTGCTTGCGACAGCAATCTTTCCCCATTGCGGCATCCGGTAACTTTGAAAGAATTCTTTCTGATGCCAGATCAAAAAAACGAGCGTTAGCCACAGCGGGCAGCTTTTCAGCAAACCAATGCCAATCAACTCCGGGATCGAATCAAAGCTGAATTGGGAATTGAGAACATTGACGACAATAATGTTTTGCATCAGCGAGGTGGCAAAAATAGCAGCTAATAATACCAAGGCACTCGAACTGAGAACTTTCGCCACCGTAACCAGATAAATGAGCAATAGAAAAAGCGCGGTCAGGTAATGTTCCCAAACAGTTTGCGAGAACATCAAACAAAAGGTGATTGCCATCAGAAAATGAAAATGGCGACGAGCGGCGATTAACCAGTTTTCTCTGCTGCTGAGCCAATAAAACCAGCCGAACAACAAAATCATGGACAGTTTCACAAGCATCACTGGAACAACCAGGACCCGAATATCCACGGGCGGAACCGCCAGCAGTCTTAGATTTTCTGCCTGCACGTACAGCGAACTGTTATAAAGCCAGGGGTAAGCATTTTTTATGCCCTGCAACATTACCTGAAGAAATTCCGCATGGATGTCCCACCCCAGCAGCAGAATCGAAACCAATCCGACAGCCGTGGAAGTGAACGCGAATGAGCGAACAAATCTCCAGCCGGAAACCAGACACAAAGGCAAAAGCATAAACACAAATCCTGGTTTGATCAGCAGGGCCAAAAACAGGCAATTGGCTGAAGTGTTTGTTTTTCCTTTCATGTGATTGAGCAGCGCCACTGTCAGCAGCAAAAAGACGGTCGGCATGCTTTGGCCACCAATTCTGTAAATTGCCCAAAATGGCTGAAATAGCAGAATGGCTCCGGCGAAAATCGCCCTATATTTCCACTGCGTCTCCAGAGAAGCGTCAATAAAGCGGCGGTTTTGGCAATACAGCAGCCACAAAGCCAGAAAATATGCCAGCGTGTTTTGAACCTTGAACAAGAACAATGCAACTTCGGGCGAAAAGAAACTCAAGGGCGCGTAAAAGAATGCTGAAATGGGCGCTCCCCAAAAGGGCATTGCGCCCTGCGGCTTGGTTCCCGCGATCAAAGTTTCCGGTTTGTAAATATCGGCGATTTGCAACGCGGCGGCACGGCGTCCTGTGTCGTAAAAGTTTGCAAAGTCCCAGCCCAAGCCCGCCGGAACCACAATTCCCGTGATCGCGGCAATCGTAATGATAGCCAACAACAAACAGGTCAATCGGCGATAAAATCTTCCTGCTTCGTCCCCCTGGACCATCTTCAGGTCGAATTCGTACAGATAACTTGCATTGATTGCCATGGGTAAGTTTCTCCGCGAATCAGCATAGGGGGGATATTTTGGGGCAATAGTTCAGTTGGCGAAGGTAGTGCACAATCCCATTTCAGTAGCCCGCACGTAAGCCAGAGCTAGCGGGTGTTTACCGGCCTTTCCAAACGGCCGGGCTACTGATTATCTCTCTTCCCTAAATCACCAACATTTTTTCATTCAGTTTACTGTTGGCCGACAGACTTCTGTCGGCCAAGCAGGGCTTGTGCGGAGATTGGGCCTTCGACAATTTGAAAACCTGCATTCGTCAGGGAAGGACCGTTTAGGATCCAAACCGGACGGTCGGGGTAGGCCTGAAGCACTTTGGAACGCACATCCGGATTTTTATCCCAGGCGTAAACCGGAGCTTCAGTTCGTAAATCAATCGGGTTGTAAATTGCTGCCGAAGAAAAATCAGGAAATTGCTCGCCGCGAATCAGAATCAGGCTTTTGCCAAAGTTATGTTCTTTGGCCAGCCGTAATACGTCCGGGCGCATGCGCAGGTAATGATGGTATTTGTCAATCGCTCGCCACGGCATGAAGTTGGCGAACGCCATCGCACTTACCAATAAAACGCCGACCAGGATTCTCGTCTTTGGCAAATATGGATGGTGCGTGTTGTGCGTCATTCGGTTGACCAGCGTTTGCAGGCCACGAACAGACAGCACTACACAGGGCACGATCATCAAGTACCAGTACCGCGCGGCGAAATCCGGCCCGCCGCTAAACCAGTAAAAGAAATGCGCAATGAAAATCCCAGCCATCAGCGCCGCCATCAGCAAATCGCTTTTGTGAATCTTTCCCGGCAGCTTCAGCGAAACGCAGAACAAGGCAATTAGAATCAATGAGCCTATGCCCCAACCAAAAAGCTCTGTGTTAATGACGGTGATGTTCAGGTTGGAATTGATGATGCCTTCCAGCGGACTGTGCCCAGGATATGGATCAAGCGCCCAGCCTGCGCCACGATCCGGTCCGAAACCCATCGCGTTGCTGTTCAATCCCAAATACTTGTCCGCCCAGGCCATAATCGGAAACTTGGCGGGGCTGCCCGTCAGCAAGAAGTTGTAGTAAAGAATCGCCGCGCCAATTGCTCCGCACCCAACGCCCCAGGCCAGCAAGCCGGAAATTTTGAATCGCTTGCCACCAATGCCAAGGGCCGAAAGCCCAAGCGGCACCCCAATGGTTGCGGCAACGACAGCGCCTTCCAGCGGTCGTATCATTCCGACCATTCCAGTGGTTGCGCCGCTCAGCAATGCCCACAACAAGCTGTTGCCTTTTCTTGCCCAAACTGCCGTCAGCGCAGCAGCCAGCGCAAATGCCAGCGAAGCGGAATGGGTCATAAAACTCATTCCAACCAGCACATGCCACGGAGACAACGCCAGCAACAATGCCGTCAACCGAGCTGTGCGACGGTCATACAATTCGTTAACCAGCAAATAAGCCAGAAAGACACAGACACCTGCCAACAAAGGGTTCACCAGCCATTCGACTTTCAAGAACACGCCAAGCGCCAGCACCAGCGGCCAACCAACCGGAGGACTGGCAAACCAACGCGTTGCATCGTGGTCAAACAATCCAATATCAAAGGCTTCTTGCGCTGGCGGCAGCGGCATGGTCAGCATACCCATTGCCAAATATCGGGCGTGGTACACATATGCGGCTTCATCGGGAATGTGTGGATGTCGTTGGTAGGAAACGAGGCATAGAAATGCCGACAGAACAGTTGTCGCAACCGCCGCCGTCAAAGCAAAGCGGTCAACCCGACTGGTCTCATCGCCTTCCCAGCCTGTCATTCGCTCCACGCGCGAGCGCCAGGAATTCAGCACATTTGTGGGAATCGCCCATAACGCCAAGATGAGAGTCAGCAGATGCACGGTTTGAACAACCGCTGCCAGTGGCAACTCTTGCAGGTAAAGGCCGACTTCGCGCGAAACCGTCGCCGTTGTGCTGATAAAAATCAGCGCGATAGTCCCTAATTGCCAGAGTTTGAAATTTTGGCTGAGCCAGGATTTGAGCGCCCCCCATCGTCCGCGCAACCCAGCCAGCACCAATACGGTTTGAATCCCCAACAAAACCAGGAGCCAGGGGGAAACGTTCAGTAAAATTCCCAGCGGGCGATAGTGCTGGTATCTCATATGATGACCGGCATCAATCATTTGCAAGGTGACGGCCTGACCGGCCAAGGCCAGCGCCGCCCAACTTGCTGCCGTGCGCCAGACCTTATCGAGTGAATATCCCAGCAATGCCAGGGTAATTGCCGCCGAGATTGGCAAACAAACGCCACCGCGAATAAAGCCTTCTGCATCGCGAAACCGCGAATCGGTCAGCGCCCACACGACCAAACCAAGGCCTAAAACAAAGCAAACGAATTGCTGCGTTTTTACCCACACGGAACTACGCGTGGCTTGCCCGACTGCAGAAGCCGGGGAATTTGCTGGCGAGGAAATTTCGGTTTCCATTACTTCTGCCGCAGCCCCACCACCATGTTATAAATCGTGCCAATCACCCAGCCGACGATGCCTCCGGTCAGCGCCCCATAGAACAACCCCACAATGCTGCCGCCCCAGGTTACCGAATATCCGATGAAGTAATTGCCAAGCAGTGACAAATGCGGCCCCGCTCCGGGTCCGTCTTTAATCAGTAGCCAGATGGTCATCAGGAATAACAGCAATCCCCCCAAAACGGCACAAACAATTGCCAGCACTCCTGATTGAATCCGGATTACTTCCCGGCTGATCTCTTCTGTTCTTCTGTTTCCATCCATAGTTATGCTCTCAGTTGCCATATTTCACCTCGACCGAAGCTAGTAGATCGCCACTATGAAGTTGACGGGTAAAGTCGTTTCAGTTTGGTTCTGGCGTTCTCCAGTGAAAACTGCCAGTCAATAATTGCTTTCTGTTTGTTCCGTCGCTCTTCCCAAGAGGCGATCTCTTGTTTGAGCGTTGGTTCATCAGCAAGGCGGCGGTCGAGACATTGTCGCTGCAAAATACTGAATTCGATCTCCGCCATATTGAGCCAGCTTCCGTGCTTGGGTGTGTAATGAAAATTGATCTTTCTCAAAATGCGTCTGGCTTCGACGGGCTCGAAGGCCTCGTAGAGTGAAGCAGGCTTGTGCGTATTGAGGTTGTCCAGGGTCAGTTCAATGACATCTGCTTCTGGATACCGATGATCCACCAACCACTTCATCTGGTGCGCAAAATCAAGCGCCGTGCGTCGCTCCGTCACTTCGATGTGCCGCCATCCGGCTTGCGGCTCAGCAAACAGAAAGAGATTGCGCGTGCCGTTGCGTTCGTATTCGTAATCGTAGCGTGCGGGTTGACCGGGCAAGGGCGGCAGCGGTGTCCGCGTTTCTTTGATCAGTTGCTTGCTCGACTCATCAAAGTTGACCTTCGGACGCTTGGGATCGTAGGGCGTGGCATACAGATCAAGCGTCTCTTCCATCGCCGCGACGAACTGGCTACTGACTGCCGGAATGCACCATTGCTTTTTCAACCACGGCTTGAGTTTGTTTTTTTGAGCGCCCGACGCACGGTTTCATCCGAGACTGTCTGGACAATCTTCAACTCGACCAGCCGGTCCGCAAGCAACTGCATCGTCCAGCGAATCCGGCCTTCCGGAGCATCGCTGCAAGCTTCGGCAATCAAGCGGGCTTCGGCTTTCGCATTGAGCGTGCGCTTCTTGCCGGGACGAGGCCGCTCGTTGAGAGCCTCCAAGCCGCGCTCAACAAAGCTCTCTCGTGTGCGCTCAACCGTTGCCCGCCCAACGCCTACTGCGGTGACGATTTGTTCGTCCGTGCAACCGTCAGCGGCTTTGAGCAAAATCCGCGCGCGCGTGACTTTACGGGTCGAGTGTTTTCCTGAGCGAAGCAATTGTTGCAATTCCTCACGCTCAGCATCAGTCAGAGTCACAAGGTATTTTTTCTTTGGCATCACTGGTCATCCTCCGACGAGGATTTTCAACCAGTCGAGTGCCAGTTCAAAGAACATCCATCAATTTCACCGTGGTGGACTACTAGTCCAGCACTTTCCTTTCTTCTTCAGCCTCCGCTCTCCGCTTCAGCAAATGTGCGTAAGCTTTCATTCCCCAGTTTCGAAACGAGGCGCCTGTGTATCCTAACGCAAAGCCGCCAATACTGCTTTCGATCAACCCGATCACTGCGCCAAGCCAGGTTACTTCATAACCAATCAGGAAGTTTCTCAACAATCCCAGTCGCGGGCCAATGAAGGTTCCGCCTTTCAACAGCAAAACAATTGTCGCCAACAACACTCCAACACCCGCAACCGTTCCAATTGCAGTGCCCAATGCCACAGGGTCAAGCCTGGCAAAGGCGGTTTGTATGATGCTGTCAGCAACCGCATCGGCCTGGCTTGCAGCAGGCTGAAGCGGCGTTGGCACAGCGCGGTCCCCCATGGTTTTGACGCGGCTGGTTTCCTTGTCCCGGACCTCTTCGTGGTAATCCTGTTCGGTGTTTACCGCCCAAACGTCGTTCTTTTCGCCGACAATATTTCGCGCGGCATATACGCCAGTCAGCATTGAATGATCCTGGTTGTTGTATCTGTGCAACCCGTTGCGCCCAATGGTCTGAAGATTGGGAAGGGTTTCCAGATAATTGCGAATGATGTCCACACGGTTTTGGTAATCCTGATCGTAAACCGGATACGCCTTCTTCATTCGCACAACGGTTCCATCTTCGACTTCGTCTGGCTGGATCAAACCAATCTGCGCGCACTCCTTGATGCCCAGGTCAATCAGCCTGTCGGTTGACCATGTCCATTCGTCATCTTTTTGCCACAGGAAGTATTCCAGCCCCAGCGAACTGCGGGACGGGTCGGGAACCATTTCAGGACTCCAGTTTTTGTAATTCTGGATGCGCCCCATTTTTACTTCGGGCGAATGAATGTAAATCCAGTTGTCTGGGAAAACGTGCTCGCGTTTGGCCATCAGCACCACGGTCAGGTAATCGCGGTAGCGCAGCGCATTGGCCGCTTCCAGCACCTGATCGGGCGGCAGCGGGTCAAGGCTTTGAATCAACCGCCTGAGCGGCATCGAGGAAATAAACTGGTCGCCATCGAACTCCACACGCTCGCCATTGGATTTGTGCCCAATCACGGATTCAACGCGGCCTTTGCGATGACGAATTTTGTCAATCTTGACGCCGTGAACCGTTTCGTTGCCCTGCGCGGCCAGCAAATCCTTGCAGCAATCCCACATCATTCCCGGCCCCAGGCGCGGATAATGAAACTGTTCAATCAGCGTGGTAATGACTTCGCCTTCCGCAGACTTGCTCGAACCGAACAAGGCATTGCGAACCGCTTCTTTCAGCGAAAGGTTCTTAATGCGTTGCGCAGCCCAATCCGCCGAAATTTCCGCGCAGGGAATGCCCCAGACTTTTTCGGTGTAGGTTTTGAAGAAAATTTCGTACAACCGCTGGCCGAACCGGTTGGAAACCCACTGTTCCAGGTTGGTTTCTTCCGCGTGCGGAAGTAGCTTGGCTTTGGAATAACTGAGCATGACCAGCAACGCCTCAACGGGACCAAGTCCGGCCAATGCGTTGGCGGCTTTTAGCGGGTAATCAAAAAAGTGGCCTCGATAATGGATTCGCGAAAGCCGGGGACGAAGCAAAAAATCTTCGCTCAGCATTTCGCGCCACAATTCATTGATTATGGGCACTTTGGAAAAAAATCTGTGCCCTCCAATGTCGAACCGATATCCTTTGTAATTTACCGTTCGTGAAAGTCCGCCGACCTGTTCATCGGCTTCGAGTATGGTGGAGGAAATGCCCAGCTTTGAAAGCTCGTATGCGCTGGTAAGCCCAGCCGGGCCGGCTCCGATAACGATTGCCCCTGATGACATAATTTCTTATTCCTCTTCTTTAACCCTGCAGCTCGTTGAATTGATCTTTTTCTGGGGACGAGCCGAAACAGGCTTCAGAAAAAATTTGCGGGTGCGTGAGCCTGGAGACACGAATCCCCAATCTCACCGAACCTTAAAAGGAAACCTCTTGCCGAGGCAGCACCGTGTTGTTCAAACGTGGTTGTTAACCGTGTACAGCTCCGCCGAAAAAGCTTGTTTACTGCAATTGCCTACCGCGCTTAGACAATTGAAACGTTTGTGAAGACTTGTTGAGTAGATTGGCCAGGAAACGTGTGGCTTTGGTTTCTACGAAGACCTGATTATCAGATACATCCACATCGTCACCGGGACACCTTCAGGCCATGCACCTTCACCAAATTTCCCAGCGATCGTTTTTCGAGCAGCTTACGCTTTTCCAGCAACGGACTGTAAGATAATACCTACAGGACAAAGTCGTTACATCGGAAGCAACGAGAATTTTCTTATAGGCGCAAGGGATAGATTTTTTGCGGGATGATATAGGAGCACCCTCCTATATCATCCCCATTTTCGCAACCCATCAACCGCGCAATTATCCCTTAAACACTTTATAAAGAATAAATTATGCAAAGAGATCAGATTTCGCATTTGCGAAATCTCCATATAGGCGGAAGCGCTAAAACGGCTAAATTTCTTGTCCTACTAATCTCACCCTTGAAAAAAGAATCCGTTGACAATCTGCGGCGTTGCTTGTTCACTGAGGTTGAAGCTGTAGAGTTGCGCTATGGAGCGCCGAATCAGTTTGCCAGCGCAAGTAAGCCGTTAAATGCCTCACCTGCTTGCCCTTGCGCGGCACTGGCTCAGTCAAAACCAATTCAACAGAGGGAAAAGTCAAAATGAGGTTTTTGATTACGGGCGGAGCCGGGTTTATCGGCTCGCATTTAGCGGAAAGACATCTGAAACGCGGCGATGAGGTTTACATCATTGACGATCTTTCAACCGGTTCGATGGAAAACATCGAACACATAAAAACTCATCCCGGATTTCATTATGTATTAGATTCAGTAACCAACCAGCAATTGGTGGCGGAACTGGTTGATTTGTGCGATGCGACTTACCATCTGGCGGCCGCAGTCGGCGTCAAGTTGATTGTCGAAAGCCCCGTTCGAACCATCGAAACCAACATTCGCGGCACCGAAATTGTGCTTTCTCATGCAGCGAAAAAGCGAAAACGAGTGCTGATTACTTCGACGTCGGAAGTATATGGAAAGCGTGAAACCATCCCCTTTCGCGAAGATGACGATCTGGTAATGGGAGCAACGAACAAAGGCCGTTGGAGCTACGCCTGCTCAAAAGCAATTGATGAGTTTCTGGCGATTGCGTACTGGAAAGAAAAGAAAGTTCCGACGGTCATTGCGCGCTTGTTCAATACGGTCGGGCCACGACAAACCGGGCAATATGGAATGGTTGTTCCGAATTTTGTCCGCCAGGCATTGGAAGGCAAAGAAATTACAGTTTACGGGGATGGTTCGCAAAGCCGTTGTTTCACGCACGTTTCGGATGTGGTCGGCGCCTTGATGAAGTTGATTGACCACCCACAGGCCCTGGGCGAAGTGTACAACATTGGAAGTGCTCAGGAAGTCACCATTCTGCAACTGGCTGAGCGCGTCAAAGCCTTAACGGAAGCCGATTCACCAATCACGTTTTTGCCGTATGACAAAGCATACGAAGCTGGCTTTGAAGACATGCTCCGTCGGGTGCCTGACATTACCAAAGTCCATGATCTGGTAGGTTATCAACCAACCTTCAGCCTGGACGAAATTTTGAAAGACGTGATTGCTTACCAGCGAGAAAAGCGAAAGTAACCTGTTCGTATCCGCTTAAAACTCACCTGTGAAAAATTGCCTAAAGTTTGTACTTTGGGCAATGAAGTAGGACAATTCTGGCACCTTGATCAGTTGCAAAACAGCATTCCCAATTGATCAGGGACAACAATCTTGCGCGGAGAGTAGGTTCGAGCATCGGTGCCCCGCGCTTGCGCTCACGCTCCGGCCTTTTAGGGATGCAACGGATCGTGAGCTGAACGGCGGGTTATCCCACAAACCCGCCAATCAATTTTCTACCCGAAACTTATAGTCGCCATGCTCGTTTTTCTTCCCAAAACAGCTTTCCTTTCAGCATTGCTCCAACCTGCCTAAAACTCATCTGGGGAAAGTCTCGCAACCGGTGAGCGAAAATCCCACCTTGTGAATTCCATCTCGCTGTGCTTTCAACAACTTGCAGCCGGAATAGCAATTGCCTTTTCTTTGAGCAAAGCTTGTTAAGCAGAAGGAGGCAGCGATGAAGAAATTTGCAACCATTCGTAAACAACTCAATGCGCGGCACGACGGAATCCTAAAAAGGCTGGAGAAAATTTCATTGGATCGGCGGCATACCGACCAGCCTCTGAACGCCGATTTTGAAGAACAGGCAATCGAGATGGAAAACGACGAAGTGCTGGATGCTTTGGATGGCCAAATTCGTGCCGAGCTACGACAGATCGAAAAGACCCTGGGACGCATGGACAAGGGCCTGTATGGCAAATGCGAAGATTGTGGTCAGGCCATTGCCCCCAAACGGTTGGAAGCGCTGCCTCACACAACGCGCTGCATTGGTTGCGAAGAAAAATTCCAGCAGGAAGCCGCCCTTTCCGGCTAACCAAAAACTGAGGAGGTGGATTGTGATCAAAGAAGTATCAGGAGACATTTTGTTAAGCAAAGCCCGTGTCATCGCGCATGGAATTGCCCCCAATGATCATTTCAATTCGGGATTGGCGCTGGAGCTGCGCGAACAATGGCCGGCCATGTATCAGGATTTTCGCCACTTCTGCCACGCCGAACATCCCAAACCCGGAGAAACATGGTCATGGGCGGGGACGGAAGGCAAACGCATCATCAATTTGTTTACGCAAGAGCCGCCATCAAATCATCAAGGCAATCCGGGGCGGGCCAACACGCACAATGTGAATCTGGCGTTGCGAAAACTCCGTCAGCTCATTGAAAAAGAAAGTTTTGAAAGTCTTGCCTTGCCCCGGCTGGCAACGGGCGTTGGCGGATTGGATTGGAACGAGGTGTTGCCGCTGATCAAAAAGCACCTTGGCGACCTGCAGATTCCTGTGTATGTGTACACGAATTACCAGAAAGGAAAAATTGCGGAAGAATAAGCCTTAGTCCTCACTTGAAAGACAAAAGGGTGCCAGATCATTTTGCGGGCCAGGCTATCAAAGCTTTGCAAAATGATCAGGCACCTTTTTTTGCGTTGATTATTTTGCGACGGAGCTGGCACGCCGTTGCGCTCCCTCTATCAAACGATTGGTTGAGATAATCGCCCTGCGATGTGTGCCACGCCCGATCTTTCCGCCCGCGTCTTCAGCCAGCACCTCAAAAAGATATAGTTTGCCTTCCTGCCCGACGTATCGAGCTGTCGCATGCACTGTTTCCCCACACGCCGTCGGAGCCGAATGCGTCACGTCCACCGTCACGCCGACTGACAATTCCCCCTCCGCCAGTAACGAACGCATGGCGCGCGCAGAGGCAAGTTCCATCAATGCAATCATCCGCGATGTGGCATACACATCCGGAAATTGATCTTGCGGATCGCCAGACAACGCGCTGGCAAGGTCTTCTGTTGTCACTGTCCAATTCACAACTGCGCTTTCCCCAGGATTCAATGTTGCTCGATTCATATTTCCTCCTTGGCGACGTTGGGTTCAGACAGTGCTGCTCCGAGCATTGCCCGTGATTAAACGCGCGCCGCGTTGATGCGTGAAATAAGACCAGACCCATTCCCGCAGCACCAGGCTGCGATGACGGGGATCAACCAGCGAGACAAGATGAACAAACATCCACAGCAACCAGGCCACAAAACCAGAAAAGCGCCAGCCGCCAATTTGCGCA
This sequence comes from uncultured Heliomicrobium sp., assembly GCA_964570175.1. Lineage (GTDB taxonomy): Bacteria > Acidobacteriota > Blastocatellia > RBC074 > RBC074 > RBC074. The sequence continues at coordinate 16,210 of CAZMXG010000086.1, forward strand.
ATCGCTTTATGGCGTCCAATCGTCGCCATGCTTCCCTTGTCAACGTACTTGAATGCTTCACGCGGCGCGGCTCTCAAATCACATAAGATGTTGTTGGCCGCACACACGGCTTGCTGCATTGCAGCCGCTGCAACGCCGGGAACAATGCCATTTTCATCTTCAAAAAAAGCCATGTCTCCGATGACGAAAACTTGCCGATGATCGGGAATGGATAAATCCGGCTGCACACGCACTTTGCCAGAACGGCCGACAAGTTCGACGCCCAGCGCCCTGCCCAAAGGCGAGGCACTGACGCCTGTTCCCCACAGCGCCACGTCACATTTGATCCATTCCTCGCCGACTTTAATCCGCCGCGGTTCGACTTCTTTGACCAGACTGTGGGTGAAGACTTCGACGCCCAGTTCGCGTAAATGCCGTTCGGCCGCCTGGGAAAGGTTTTCCGCAAAGGCGGCCAAAACGTGCGGCGAATGTTCAAAAAGCAGAACGCGCGCTTTGCGAGTGTCAATCAGTTTGAAATCGCCGGCCAACGTTTGCCGCGCGATTCCCGCAATCGCGCCTGCGAGCTCCACGCCGGTCGGGCCACCACCAACGACGGCGAATACCACCGGCTCAGGCGTTCCGGTAATAACGGCGTTGCGTTCCGCCAGTTCAAAGGCGAGCAGCACGCGACGGCGAATTTCAAGCGCGTCTTCGATGGTTTTCAATCCGGGCGCTTCCGCTTCCCAGTCATCGCGTCCGAAGTAGCAGTGCCGAGCTCCCGCCGCGACGATCAGGTAATCGTAGTCAATCTGCACACCGTCGTGCAGGTTGACTACTCGCTTTTCAAGATCGAAGCCTACGACGTCTCCCAACATGACTTCGACGTTTTTATAGCGGTGCAAAGCGTGGCGGATCGGCAACGCGATTTCGCCCGGCGACAACACGGCGGTTGCTACCTGATACAGCAGCGGCTGGAACGTGTGATGATTTTTGCGATCAATCAAAATCACTTCGACGTCTTTGTTGCCGAGCGCTTTCGCCGCGTTCAATCCACCAAACCCGCCTCCGATGATCACAACTTTCGGTTTCTTTTGTTCGTGAGTCATTCTGTTGTTCTCCTTCTCTTATTTGAAACTTCCCTGCTTATCGGTGTGCCAGTTCACCGGTTGGCGCACTGATTCCTGCACCGCTTGCGTGTTCGCCCCCTGTGATAGCCGGATGCTCTGGCTCACCAATCGTGTCCCACTTCACCAGTTTCAGGTCCAGCACAAAGATCGCGTACAGCACCGGAACCAGCAACAAGGTCACAAAGGTCGCAATGGTCAAACCGCCGATTTGCGCGTAACACATCGGTTCCCACAGTGGGCCGCCGTGCGAAGCCAGCGGGAACAGCGCAATCACCGTCGCGCCGACCGTGATCAACACAGGGCGCAATCGCATAATGCCAGCGTCCAGCAAGGCTTCACGCAGCGGCGCACCGTGTTCGTGCGCTTCTTCGATAAAGTCAAAAAGCACAATCACGTGGCTGACGATGACGCCAACCAGGCTGACACAGCCCAGGAAAGCCATAAAACCGAACGGCGATCCCATCACCCACAGCGCCGCCAGCGCGCCCACCATCCCGAACGGAATCGCAGCAAACACAATCAACGGCTTGACGGCGTGTTTGAACTGGAAGACCAGCGCCAGGAAGATTGCGACAATGGAAATCCCCAGCACCATTGTCAGGTCTTTGAAGCCTTTGATCTGGTCTTCCTGTTCGCCGCCGATTTCCATTTTGTAACCCGGAGGCAACGCCCCTTCGAACGTCGTCAGCTTGTCGCGCACAGCTTTCATCACTTCTGAAGGCAGCACGCCGTCTTTCGGAAAGCAGGAAACGGTGATGGTGCGGAACTGATTCCGTCGCCGCAGCTTTTCCGTCTGCATCCCGTGTTCGATTGATGAAACCTGCCCCAGCGGCACGCGGCCAGTCCCTTGCGAAGAGATGACGTACAGATTGTTCAGGTCGGCAAGCTGCGACCGCTCTTCCATTCGCATGCGGGCAACGACTGGAATCTGTTTGTCGCCTTCGCGCAAGGTGCTGACCTTTTGGCCTGTGATAGCCGTGGCGGAAGCCGCCGCAACATCGTAATTGGTCACGCCCGCCAGATTCGCTCGATCCGGATCGGTTTTCAGTTTGACGGTAAAGCTTTCATCGCCCCAATCGTCGCGAACACGCACAGTGGTTGGGATCGAGCGGAAAATCTCTTTGACCTTTTCCGCTTGCCCGCGCAGCGTCGCCGCATCGTCACCCGAAATCCGAATCTGGACGGGAAGCCCGACGGCTTTGCCGGATTCAAGCTGGCGCACATCAACACGCGCTCCGGCGACTTCTGCCGACAAAGCCTTCTGCAAAGGCGCGATCAGGTGGTTGGTGTCGTGTTTGTCTTTGACCTGAATGATGATTTGCGCGTAATTGAGTTGTTGCAGTTCCGGCGAAACAGAAAACCAGAACCGTGGTCCGCCACCGCCAATAAAGGTCGTCAACGATTTCAACACGTCGGTTTCTTTGTGTTCGTCGCCATACTCTTTGGCTACGCGGCGAATGACTTCTTCCGCGCGATGAGCCGCTTCGTTTGTCGCAGCCAGCGGCGCGTCTTCGGGCAACCAGACATCCACGTAAGACAAGTAAGACAAATCTTTCGGGAAGAAGGACGGCTTAAGCTGGCTCATGAAAACGCCGCCTAGCACCAGAAACGCGAGCGCGCCAGCCAGGAATTTCCAACGATGGTTAATTGCAGCATTGCCAATGCGGTAATAAAAGGCGGCAAAGCCTTTTTTGCGCCGCTCTTCCATGTCCGGTTCTGCTTTGGGCCGCAACAGGTAATAACCCAGCAGCGGGATGAAAGTCATCGAAACCAATCGCGAAGCCACCAGCGAACAAGTCAGCACCACTGGCAGCGAGTAAATGAATTCGCTGGTTGCACCACCCATCAACAGGAACGGCAGATACGCGACGATGTTGGTCACTGTGGCATACATAATTGCCGAAGCCAGTTTCGTCGGCCCCAGCCACGCGGAAATCACGGACGGCTGCCCGTGGGCCAACTGGCGTTTAATTGCGTCGCCTGCCACCACCGGATCGTCCACCAAAAGCCCCAGCGCGATGATCAAGCTGGCGATTGAAATCTGCTGCAGGTCCAACCCCAGCGCATGCATCATTCCGAACGTCATCAACAGCGTGATCGGCATTGAAAGCGCCATCAGCGCCGCCGAACGCCATTCCCAAAAGCCAATTAACGAAACAATGACAACCAGGATGATGGCTTCATACAGACTGTTCATAAACAGGCTTACGTTTTCGCTGACTTGCAAAGGTTGATCGGAAGTCCGCGCCATCACCAGATCGCCCGGCAGCCGCTGTTTCAAATCCGCCAGTGTGGCGTCAATGGCCGTGCCGAACTTGTCAATCTGTTCGCCGGAACGCATTTGCGCTGACAAAGTGATGGCGCGCGTGCGATGCCACGCACCTTGCGCGTCACGCCAATTGTAATAGTTCAAAAAGGTCGGGGGATTGTTGTAACTGCGCACCACATCCGCCAGATCGCGCAGGTATACCGGCGCGCCGTTGGTCGAAGACGCCACAGCCACATCGCCAATTTCTTTTTCACTTTTGAATTCGCCGGTCGGATCAATCGTAAGATTTTTGCCTTCGGCTTCAAGCTGTCCGCCCGGCAAAGTGATATTGCGCGCGCTTAAGATATCCGGCAGCTTTGAAGTCTGTATGCCATACGCCGCCAACCGTTCCTGGGAGTAATAAAGAAAAATTCTTTCATCCAGCAGCCCAGTGCGGCTGACTTTGGAAACCATGGGCAGCGTCTTCATGCTCTTCTCGATCAGGTCTGTATATTGATCCAGTTCCCGGTAGCTGTACTTGTCGCCTGCCACTGCTGCCAGCCGCGTACGCGTTTCGCCCGGATCGCGGATCACTGCCAGCGGCCAGGCGTCGGGATGAAACTCGGCGATCTGCAACCGCTCGCGGACGAAGCGTTCCGCCGCTTGCAGCAACGCTGCGTTGTCCAGACTGACCGCCGCATCCACGCCGATGAACCCAGCGCCTTCCAGCAATCGAGCGTCGCTCAGCGCGTTTTGTTCTTGCAGGTATTCGACAAACAGATCGCGATGTTTGCGCACCATTTGCAAATTGCCACCCGCGATGGTTTGCGGCAAACAAACAACCAGCGAAACCCGGCTTCCATCGGATGACGCTTGCGAGCGCGCCTGCTCAATCGCAGGTTGAATCGCTTTTGCGCGCAATTCGATTTCCAGATCTTCAACTTTGGGGCTGGCGACGGTCAGCATTAGCGCCGCCGTATCGCCAAAATCCTTGATGAAGTTGATTGGCCCCGCGCCATCCGGCAAGTCGTGAATGCCGTCCAGCTTGAGTTTGATGTCGTCAAGTTCCTTGCCCGTCTCTTTGAGCTTTTCGTCTAAATCCAAATAAACCACCGACAAGCCCGTGCGCGAGATGGATTCGACCTTTGTCACTTTAGCGTTGGAAGCAACCTGCGTTTCGATTTTCTTGGTGACAAGTTGTTCAACTTTTTCCGCGCTTGCGCCCCGCCAGGGCGTCAGGGCGACCGCCGTCCGTACTTGGACTTCAGGGTCTTTGCGGCGCGGCATGCCCCAGTACCCATAAGCGCCCCACAGGCAAGTGACGACCAGCAGCACCCAGGCAACGTGGCGCGTTTCGACAAAAAACCGAGAAGTGTTATGTGTTTTTTTGATGATGTCTTCGTCGCTGCGATGTTGTGACATAAGTTTTTTCCTCGGAATAGGTGCCGGATGCCAGATGTTAGATGCCAGGAAGCAAAGCCCAGCATTCAGGACTCTTCCTGGTACCCAACATCTACCATCCAGCATCTTCAAGTTACGGAATGACCTGCACGGCTTGTCCGTCGAGCGTTAATGTGGCTCCAGCGGTGATGACGCGCTCGCCAACGCTGACGCCTTCCAGCACGACCATTGTGTTGCCAAGCGCTTCGCCCAGTTTGACGATGCGCGAGCGGGCGATTGAATGACCGGCTTTCTCTTCCACGACGAAAACGGCGTATTGACCGGGCTGATCTTTGGCGCGAACAATGGCGGAAACCGGCACGACCGTGACCGGCTGCGCGGGTGCGCCCGTCTCACTTGCGGCCACTTCCAGCGAAGCGATCATTCCGGATTTCAGCGCCTGATGTGGATTTGGAATTGTGACTTCGATTTCAAAGACGCGGCTTTTCGCGTCCGCCGCAGGCGCAATGCGGGAAATCTGGCCGCGAAATTCAGTGCCGGGCAGCGATTCGGTTGTCACGGCTAGTTCCGCTCCTAATTGCATCTTCGCCACAGCCAGGTCAGGCACACCGAAAACCGCTTTGACCGAAGACATATCGGCAACCACAAATCCCGGCTTGCCGGAAGAAACCAGCGCGCCGATTTCCACGCTTTTTTGCAGCACGACGGCATTCATCGGCGAGCGAAGCGCTGTGTCCTGCAATGGAATGCTCGCTTCGGCGATCACCGCCTGCGAGCCTTTGACCTTGGCGCGAAGCATTTCAATTTGCGCACGCGCAGATTCGGCTCTGGCTTCCAGCATCGCCACTTGTGACCGCGCGGCATTGCGTTTGGCCTGCGCAGTTTCAAACTGCGTTTTGGAAGCGTCATAGTCGGCTTTGGTCATACTCTGAGTGCCGAAGAGGTTCTTTGCGCGCTCGAAATCCAATCCTGCTTTTCCAAACGCAGCTTCGGCTTCGGCAAGTTGCGCTTTGCTGGAAGCGACGGCGGCTTGCGCATCGGCGAACTGCGATTGCCCGGAATCCAGGCCCGACTTCGCTTCGGCAGATTGCGCTTCGGCTTGATTGACCCGAACGGCATAATCGCTTTGGCGCAACCGCGCCAACACAGCGCCTTTCGCGACAACGTCGCCATCCTGTATGTCGCGCATCCGGCCGTCCACGCCGCGCACCTGCTGAATTCCCTCAACGTAACCGCCGACCTTGAAGGCTAGTTCCACTTGCGAATGCGGCATGATCACTGCGGAATACCGCACACCATTACTGACGGAGTTCTGTTCCACAGCTTTGACTTTGACAGAGACGGGCGCGGATTCCGCTGTCGCGGTTTTCTCTCGGCACCCCGTTAAGAACGTGGCGCAAAACAGCGCGCCGAGCATCAGCGCAAAATTCGTTCTCATAAAATTCGTTCTCATTGTTCCCCTCCGATTGCTTTCTCGAAATCGGCTCTGGCGGCCCAGAAGGACAGCAGCGCCTGTTGATATTGGTGATTGGCTTCGGCCAGTGAGTTCTGCGCATTCAACACGTCTTTCAACAGCGCAGCCTGCATCGTGTACCGGTTCGAAGCGACGCGAACTTGCTCCGTCGCGGTTTCTTCGGCCAGGCGGCCAATGGCCAGCAGTTGATGCGTTTGTTGTAACTTGCGGAATTTGGCGTTGACTTCCATCAGCACGGAGCTTTCGGTTTCCCGCGCGGCCTGTTCCGCCTGTTCAATGCTCCGCCCCTTTTCGGCAAGCTCGCGTTTTTTGCGTCCCCAATCGAACGGCTCCCAACTGAGCGTGATGCCGAAGGTGGAAATCTGGCGGGGCGCAAAATTGATGTTTTGCGGCGACACGTAACTGAAGCTCAGACTGACATCGGGAATGTATTCCGACTTTTTGATCTTCTTGTCGTATTGCGCCTGTTTGATCTTCAACCGCGCTTCCTGGATTTCGGGCCGGTTCTCAATGGCTTTTGCGCGCGCGGCGACCACGTCAACTTCGTAGCGGCTGAACGTGGGTGCCACGCTGACGCTGAATTCGGTGTGAATATCGCGCCCCATCAATTGATTGAGCTTTTCTTTTTGCGACGCCAATTGATCGGTCAATTCCTGGGCTTCGTATTCGGATTTCGCCAGCCGGGTTTTGACTTCCAAACCTTCGGATTTCAGCGCCACCTGTTGGACGATGTAATCGCCGGTCACGCGGTCAAGTTCGCGGTACAGTTTGATCGTTTCCGCCATCGTGCCGAGTGCGCTCTGCGTTTGTAGAATTGCGTAATAAGCTTGTTTGACGTCGTTGATGACGACTTGCTGCTGCGCGCGGACTTCCTGGCGGGCGATTTCTCGCCCCGCGTCAAGCTGTTTCAGGTTCAGGCCGATCCGATAAAGCTGCGAAATCGGCTGATTGATTTGGCCGACCATGACAAAAGTCGGGCGGCGCGGCGTGCTGATTACCGTATCGGTGGATGGAATCGGCCCGATGCCGGGGTAATTGCCGAACACGCCCCGTTCGAATGTGTAATCAATCTTGTTCAGCAACTGCGAACCCATCGCGGTGAATTTGAATTCCGGCAATCGATAGGTGCGCGCGGCAGCCAATCGGTCTTCGGATTTGCTGAGTTCCAATGCGGCATTTTTGACTTGCCGGTTATCGCGCAGAGCCAGTTCAATCGCCTGCTCCAGCGTTAACACCTCCGTCGAAGCCTGCTGGGCGCGGACTAGCCCCGGACAAAGGAGCAAAGCCGTCAGAAGAACCAACTGAATCATTCGTGTCGTCATATCGTTCCCTCCTGGTTTGTCGTTGTTCAACGTGTGATTTCCTCTATGATTGCCTGTGTCATCAAACCCACTGCCACCAGCCGCACGCCTTGGCCGTGCATTTCGGTCAGCAGGGCTTTTCCTTCGGAATCAATCAGGGTCGTTGCTGTTAGATCCACCAGCAATGGCAAACTTGCGCCTGCGCTTGCGACCCTGTGCCAACACTTTTTCAACTCTTCCACTGACAGTCCCGCCAGTTTTCCTTCGACGATGAATCGTGTTGTTGTTGCTTCGTTGCGAATCGTGATTCTCAGCATACCCGTCCCTCAAATTTGCCTGGCAATGGCTTTTATCGCTGCGTAAGCATCCAGCGGCGAAAGCAAAACCATCATCAGCCAGATCGGAAACGCGATGAGAACGAGCATGGCGCGTCGCGCAAACTCGTTGCGATTCGGCTTTATCAATTCCGTTGTCATCACTTTGACCAGCGGCCCCGAAATTGGGCGACGGCCGTCGAATCCCGCAAACGGCACGGTTGCGTAAGCTGACGAACCGTTGCGCAGCTCTGTTGTTATTTGGCGAATCCGCAAATTGGCCGTGGCCAATTTCCCCACAGGTTCGCCAAGATCAATGCCGCAGTGGCGGTAAAACCGATCGTGTTCGTGAATGACAGCCTGGCATTGCAGACAGACTTCAAACGCGAACGGATTGTCATTTTGTGACTTACTCATAACTCGCCCTTTGCGAATGATTATTCTTCAAGGGCAACTCAACCTTCATAGCGCTGGCGCTACCAAGCGCGACTCCGGCTCTCATTCCTGGTCGGGATAAAGCCAGAGGATGTATTGCCCCATTTCTTCCCAATTGAATCGGAAATCCCCAGCGCCAACATAAATGCGCAGACTCCGACGAATATCAGCGCGGTAAAAACAAAGACTGCAATTTCCAACATTGGCCTTCCCTCCTTCTCGTTGAGCGATAAAGCCCTTGATTTCATTCGAAGATGCGTCTCAATTGCACCGCATCCATTTGCCTTTCAACGTTTCTCAATTGGGCAATCGCTTTGCCAAAGCGCTGGAAAATTCGGCACTTCTAGCAAGTCAATGAATGGAAAGAAGTTAGGCTGGCGAAATGCGCTTGCGAGGAAAGCTGTGCCGATGAGTGCCGAAGCCTTTGCCGCCGAAATGTCGGCAGTTACCGAAATATCGGCACAAAATGTTTTCGGTGGCTGTCGAATGTGGCGAGTGCCGTTCGATTCACCTGTGAAGACAAACAGAGGTCATCAAGAAACTTGAAAGGAGAATTAAAATGCGGATTGTAGATTCATTCTTACTGGAAATAGATCAAGAAGCAGCAACCACGAAACGTGTGTTGGCGAGAGTCCCGGAAGCGCAGTTTGGGTGGCGGCCCCATCCGAAATCCATGACGTTGGGTCAACTTGCCCTCCACGTAGCGCAAACTCAGGCACAAGTGGCGGATATTGTATCGGTTGAAACAGTGGAAGCACCCAATTTCGGAAACCCGCCCGCTGCTGAAACCAAATCCCAACTGTTGTCGGCCTTCGAGACTTCCATCTCCCACACTAAAGAAGTACTCAATGGGTGGGACGACGCTACCGCCAACGGCATTTGGACACTGACCAAAGATGGGAATGTGCTGATGGCCCTGCCGCGCATCGCTTTTATGCGAACCGTCGGCATGAATCACCTGTATCACCATCGCGGGCAGTTGTCGGTTTACCTGCGGTTGCTGGACGTGCCGCTGCCTTCGATTTATGGTCCAAGCGCGGATGAAAACCCATTTGGGTAAAGCTAGTACTTCTTTGATTTACAAATTTCGGTCGTAAAGATGGAGGGTTATGTTTCAAGACAAAGCGATTCAGATTGCATACTTTTTGCTGCGTGTAGTCGCGGGCTTTTTATTCATTCAATCCGGCGGCGTGATTCTTTTTGGCTGGCTCGGTGGAATGCCGGGCCAGTCCAGCCCGCCGCCGTTGCTTTCGCAAACCGGCATCGGCGGAATTCTGGAATTTTTCGGCGGCATCGCGGTTTTGCTTGGACTGCTGACACGGCCCGTCGCGTTTTTGCTGTCCGGCATGATGGCGGTTGCCTATTGGCAGTTTCATGCGCCTGCGGGCGGATGGCCGCTTCAGAACCAGGGATTGCCTGCGGTACTGTTTTGTTTCATCTTCCTTTATATAGCGGCGCGTGGCGGTGGCGACTGGAGCCTTGACGCTTTAATTCGGCGCAAGCGTGCAGTTGCCTGAGACAATCGAGACTTCGAAAGACAGGAGGATTGGCAAGTATGGTTGAAGAGTTGCGCACGATTTTGGCGCTCCTGACATTGCTGGGGTGCGGGTTGATGGCCGGAGTCTTTTTCGCGTTTTCCGCCTTTGTGATGAAAGCCTTTGCCCGCCTGCCTGCCGCCGAAGGAATGGCCTCCATGCAATCAGTCAACCGTGCCGTGATCAATCCCGTTTTCATGACAGTGTTTCTGGGAACGGCTGTGGCTTGCGTGCTGACGCTTGCCCATTCCCTGACGCGGTGGCATTCGTCTGGTTCAGTTTATTTGCTGATTGGGTGTTTGCTGTATTTGATCGGAACCTTTGCGGTGACAATGTTTTTGAACGTGCCGTTGAACAACACTCTTGCTGCGGTTGAACCGGCAGCCCCCAACAGCGACAAGCTATGGGCGAATTACCAGGCAAGCTGGACAGCCTGGAATCATGTGCGAGCTGTAGCATCGCTGCTGGCGTCTGGCCTGTTCGCCTTGGCACTTCGCGGCTGAGAGGAAATAAAAACCGATGCCACAGCTTCAACGTCGTGTAATGCCGAGTTTTTGCATGCGCGCTTGCAAAGTTGTCCGCTTGACGCCCAATCGTGTTGCCGCGCCGTTCGGCCCGCTGATAACCCAACCGGTTTCCTCCAGTACCCGCAGAATGTGTTCTCGCTCGTTGGCGGCAAGCGTCTGGCTGGTCGAAGGCCCGTTTTTGTCCGTTGCCTTATCGCCTCGCTTCATTTCATGAAGCGGGATTTCAAGCACCGACCCCCGCGAAAGAATGACAGCGCGTTCAATGACGTTTTCAAGTTCGCGGATATTGCCTGGCCAGTGGTATTGCGTCAGCGCCGCCATCGCTTCGGCGGGAATCGTGTCGAGTTGTTTGTGCAAACGCTGGGCGAACTTCTGCGCAAAAAAGCGCGCCAGCAAGGGAATGTCTTCACGCCGTTCGCGCAGCGGCGGCAGCATGATGGGAAAGACGTTGAGCCTGTAAAAAAGGTCGCCGCGAAATTGTTTGTCGGCAACCATCTGCTGCAAGTCGCAATTGGTCGCCGCCACCAAACGCACGTCCACGCGTTGTGTGCGCGTGCTGCCCAGGCGTTCGAATTCCTGTTCCTGCAAAACGCGCAACAGTTTGGGTTGTAATTCCAACGGAATGTCGCCAACTTCATCCAGAAAAAGCGTTCCTTTGTTTGCCAGTTCGAATCGCCCAACACGTTGCGAAATCGCGCCGGTAAACGCGCCTTTTTCGTGGCCAAACAATTCGCTTTCCAGCAACCCCATCGGAATTGCCGCGCAGTTGATTTTGACCATTGCGCGTTCACGGCGTCCGCTCAAGTTGTGAATGGCGCGCGCAATCAGTTCCTTGCCTGTGCCGGTTTCGCCGCGAATCAAAATAGTGGAATCGGTTGGCGCAACCGTTTCCACTTGCTTCAGGATGCGCTGTAGCGCCGCGCTTGCGCCGATGATCTGTTCGAAGCTCAGCGCGGTTTGAATCTCTTCTTCTAAATACAGCTTTTCCTGGCTGAGTTTGTTTTTGAGCATTTCGATTTCGCGGTACGCCAGTGAATTTTCGACAGCGATTGCAATCTGCTGCGCGATCTGTGTCAGCAATTCCGCATCGTCTTCTGTGAAAGCGTTCGGTCGAAAACTCAACACATCAAGCGTGCCCAGAACCTTGTCACGCGCAATCAGCGGCACGTGGCAACTGGATTTGAACCCTGCCGCAGTCATCAACCTCACCATTTCTATGGGTGATTCAGCCGGCTGAAACTGAGGAATCAGCAAGGCCTTCCGGGAACTGAATGCCTTTCCAGACCCCGTGCCTTTCAAAGGAATTAAATCCGTTGTGCCGAACAACTCCAGGTTTCGTTCATAGTCCAACGCCTGAACTCGCAACTGGTCCACTTCTGCATCGTAAAGCGCCATCCCTGCGAAATCGTGCGGCACAATTCGGCGAAGCCCTGCGGAAATGGCAGTCAGCAATTCCGGTAAATTCAGGTTGGAAACGATCGCGTTATTAATGTCCAGCAACAGTTGCAGGCGTTCGTATTGAAGCTGAGCTTTGCCTTCAGCGGCGCATGCTCGCTCGAAGTTCATCGCATTATCTGCCGCGACGGCAATTTGCCCGGCGATTTGCCTGAAAATGTCGGCGTCTTCCTGCGTGAAAGCGTTGGGACGCTGGCTGACCATGGCAATTGTCCCCAACGCGCGGCCTTGCGAAACAAGCGGAGCAATACAGCCAGACTGCACACCCTGCGCAGCGATGCTCCGCGCTATTGGCGATGACGAATTTTCCATCATTGCCTTTGTGACCAGAACGGTTTGCAGTGATTTCATCACCCACTCAGAAGGGCTGCCTGCCATTGGAAGCACCTGCCCTTCTGCGGCCACGGCTTTCTTTTGCAACTTCGGATCCAGCGCGTAAACACGCAAATGTCCGGGAGTCGAATCCAGCAGCGCCATCCAGACGCCATCGCAGTTGATCACCTGCTGCAAGTAATCAGACACGACGCCGATCAGGTCGCGCAGGTTACGATGCGAAACAATGCTTTTGCCAACATCCAACAGCAATCCCAATCGCCGCAGCTTGTCGTCCGGCTGCGGCGGCTGTAACTCAGCATCCATTTCTGTCCTCCGGAAAATGCGCGAATTCAGCGCAGATCATCAAATTATATGAAGAGTGCATAAATCAGATCGCTGAAAGGAACCACAAAAGGCACAAAAGAATTTTTAGCGTTAATTTGCCACAAGACCTTTTTGTGTTTTTTGTGCTTTTTGCGGTTAATTCCCCGTCTTGGAATTACGCACATACTTCAAATTGTATATAGCGGAAAACCCAATCTACCGTCGCCTGAAGCGCGCATCAAGGTTAACGCGAACTTGATGCCGATTGGCAGTGCCTACAATTCGGCACTCGCCAATATTTGGGCACACGATTCTTCGGCACTCGCCGACATCTCGCTTTTCACAACAAACCTAACCCGTTTCTCTTCACGGACTTGATTGACGTGCCAATGTCTTCGGCTTTTTGGCCTTGCGATTGCCAATCTCACAAACGTCGCAAGAAAAACGCAGCTTTGAGGCAGAGCGTTTAGAAACGATTGCGATGCGATTGCAGCGCGTTCTGCAAGCAATCTTGAAGCCTGTATGGCTCAAGAAAAAGGAGAAGAAGGATCAACAATGGAACTATTCATATTACTCACCATGATGGGCTTCAGCAGCATTTGCCTGCTGATTCTGCTAGGCGCTGTTTACAGCATGTATCGTCAAAAAAGCGGCGGGAAGCTGGAACAAGATCATCAATCGGATTCAGCGACGGCTGACATACAGTGATGGCCGGATGGCCCGACGCGAACATTTCAACGATCAACTTTCACAACAGGAGAACAGGGATATGACAATCAAACACCAATACAACGGAAACATTGTTCAGAAGTTATCAAGCATCATCGCAAGCGTTTGCTTGCTGGCAATTGTTGCTGGCAGCGCGCTGGCCCAACAGGTGCGCGTGGATTTCGACAAGACCGCGGACTTTTCGAAATACAAAACCTTCGCCTGGATCAAAGGCACACCAGCGCAAAACCCCTTGGTTCATCAACGAATTGTGGCGGGCATCGAAGCCCAGCTTGCGTTACATGGTTTGCGAAAGGCGGAAAGCAATCCAGACATTGTCATTGCCTACCACGCAGCTACTGACACGCAGGTTTCGATCAACACCATGGGGGGAGGTCCGCTTGGCGGATGGCGCTTTGGAGCCGGAACCGCAACCGTGGACAAAATCCCGGTTGGACAGTTGATGGTGGACATTGGCGATCCCAGCGCGAAGAAGTTCGTCTGGCGCGGCACCGCCAACGGAACCATCAGCAGCAAACCAGAAAAGAACGAAAAAGCGCTCCACGAAGCGTTGAGTAAGATGTTCCAGAATTTCCCGCTGCCTCCGGGAAAGAAATAAAGTAACTGGTGTTACGCGACGGTAAATCTTACAAAGCGTTTGACAGATTCTTCGTCCCGATAGGGACGGTTGAAATTAGCCCGGCGATTCATCGCCGGGTGGCGGAATCTTCCTACGGCGTCCTGTAGGGACGCTTGAATTCTCGCCAAAGTAAGGCTCAAG